>JAGWNF010000008.1 GCA_028871455.1 Alphaproteobacteria bacterium | reverse complement strand
GATTGAGCTGATCAATCGGTCAGCGGCACACGGCCCGCCATGACCGACATGCCTGGAAAAAGGCCAGTAGCGTGGTCCAAAGTTGGGGAGCAGTTCACCGAAGAACGGACCCTACCTCAAACCGAGGGCATTTCCGGGGAGCAGGTCACCCCTCTTAGGTTATTGGGCGACTCATGACTCCCTCCAGAGGCGAGAGTCAAATATCTTGGATTTGATCTAACCGGAGTTTGCTACCTAATACCGAAATTGCGCTTTATTTTGCGCATCGAGTCGCGTTATCTTGAGCCTTGAAAGGCTTGACGCTTTTCGTCCCGCCGGTCGGCGGCGGGAGCGGGGGAGGTTGTCGGGGTTCTGCGGCCTTGGATGAACGCGCCGAAGCCGGGCGCGGGTCCGCATTCTCTTGAAGTTCTCTCGTTCTGCCGGCCCGGCCGCGTATCTCCGCGACGGACGTGACGCATGGGCAAGGCCAGGATTGAGCAGGTATTCGATCACGCGCGGCGGACGCCCGCCATGCTGGTCGCCGGTCTGTTGCTCGCCGCCTGCAGCAACGGACCCTGGGCCGGCGCGCCGCAGTCGGCCTCCCGTCCAACCGTCGCACCCACCCTGGCCGCACTCGGCCAGCCGCCGGCCATCGCCAACCTTAAGGGCCTGGCGCCCGAGCAGGTGACGGCGCTGATCGGCGATCCCGATCTGCGCCGTACGGATCCGCCGGCGGAAATCTGGCAGTACCGCAGCGCCGACTGCGTGCTTGAACTCTATTTCTACGACAGCGGTGCGAGCCGCCGGATGATCTATGCCGAAACCCATAGCCGCACGCCGCAGCACCGGCCCGGCGACATCGTGGCGTGCAGCCAGAATCTCGGCCCGCTGACCCCGGCAACCCGCCAGACCAAGCTATAACTCATAGCTGCTGCCGCGAAATGCGGCTGGCGCCGGGCGCCGTTTCGGAATAATCTAGAACAATTCTAAAGAGTTCAATCCTCAGGAGGCTTGCCGTGTACGCAACCAAGAACGATCTGCCATCGAATTCCAAGAAGGTATCGATCGAGATCCTGAACGCGCGCCTCGCCGACGCCATCGACCTCGCGCTGCTCACCAAGCAGGCGCACTGGAACATCAAGGGGCCCCGCTTCATCGCGCTGCACGAAATGATCGACACGTTCCGCACCGAGATCGACGGCCATGTCGACACGCTGGCGGAGCGCGTCGTCCAGCTTGGCGGCACGGCGCTGGGCACCACGCAGACCGTCGCCAAGGCGACGGCGCTCGCCGCCTATCCGACCGAAATCTACAGCTCGAAGGATCACCTGGCGGCGCTGATCGAGCGCTACGGCAAGGCCGCGAACCTGGTGCGCACCGCGATCGATCAGACCGACGAGGCCGGCGACGCCGATACCGCCGACATCTTTACGGCCTACTCACGCGCCCTCGACAAGGCGCTGTGGTTCCTCGAGGCCCACGTTCAGGAAGCCGAATAGCGGCGCTTGCCGGCGGCGAGCCGCGCATCGATCGCGTCCCAGACCGCGGTCTCGAGCCGCCCGCCGTCGAGTCGGTTGATCTCCTGGATGCCGGTCGGCGAGGTGACGTTGATCTCGGTGAGATAATCGCCGATGACATCGATGCCGACGAAGACCAGGCCCTGCTCGCGCAGCGTCGGCCCGATCGCGGCACAGATCGCGCGATCGCGCGCCGTGAGCGTCGCCTTCTTCGCCGTGCCGCCGACATGGAGGTTGGCGCGCGCCTCGCCCGCCTGCGGCACGCGCAGCACGGCGCCGACGGGCTCGCCCTCGACCAGGATGATCCGCTTGTCGCCTTGGCGGATCTCGGGCAGGTAGCGCTGGACAATGATCGGCTCGCGATAGAGCCGAGTGAACATCTCGAGCAGCGCATTCAGATTGTCGTCGTCGGACTTCAGATGGAAGACGCCGGCGCCGCCATTGCCGAAGATCGGCTTCAGGATCACGTCGCCATGGCGATGGCGGAACTCCGCGATCGCCGCGGGATCGCTGGTGATCAGCGTCGGCGGCATCAATCCCATGAAATGGGTCGCGAACAGCTTCTCCGGCGCGTTACGCACGCCGGCGGGATCGTTCACCACCAGTACCCGCCGACTCACATGCTCGAGCAGATGGGTCGCCGTGATGTAGGCCATGTCGAACGGCGGATCCTGGCGCATCAGCACCAGATCGACCGTGGCGAGATCGAGAAGGCGCGCCGGACCGAGCTCGTAATGCGGCGCGTCGCGACGCACCCGCAGCGGCCGCGCACGCGCCGTCAGCTGGCCGCCGTCACCCAACGTCAGGTCGCGCGGCAGATAATGAAGCAGGCCGTGGCCGCGCGCCTGGGCTTCGAGCGCCAAGACGAAGGTCGAATCGGCCGCGACGTTGATGGTCTCCATCGGGTCCATCTGAATCGCGACCTGGAGAGCCATCGCGTGCGTCCTAGTGCAGCGGCGTTACGGTGATCGGGCCGCCCGACGTCGGCGCACCGGGTGCGGTGCTTTCGGCGGCCGGCGGCGGCGACGGCACCGGCGCGCTTTCGGTGCCCGTCGGCGCGGCGCTGCTCGGCGTGGCGTTGGCCGAGCCGGTGCTGCCGGCGGCCGCCGGCTGCGTCGGCGCGTTGACGTCGATGAACGCCACGACGCGCCGCACGCCGCTCATGGCGCGCGCCCGGTCGATGACGCGCCGCTTCTCCGCCGTGCTGTGCGCCGAGCCCAGTATGTAGACGATGCGATTCTCGGTGGTGATGATGTAGTTGTTCGAGTGGACGTCGGTATCGGCGAGCAGCTCGGCCTTGAGCTTCTGCGTCGTCACCGTGTCGTGGGCGTCGCTCATGAAGCCTTCGCCGGAGCCGACCGTGATCTCGTCGTAGACCTGCTTCACGTTCGCCGCCCGCCAGGCGCGCTGGATCGCTTCGTCGCGCCACGCCTGGTTCGGCACGTTGCCGGTCACCAGCATGCGGCCGGCGTAGGTGTGGCAGTTGAGATCGTCGTTGAGCTGGGTGTTGAACTGCGCCCAGAGCTGGATCGCCTGGGTGCAGGCGACGATATCGTCGGCGTTCTGCTTCAGCGAGCGATCCTCGGTGGCGACGTAACCGATGCTGCTGCCGGTGCCGGCGGCGGCGACGACGAGGCAGCCCGAAAGCGCGACGGGCAGCGCCAGCGGAATCAGCGTACGAAGGCGGCAGCGTGGGCGGGGCAAGCGGAACTCCCGGAACGGAACGGTGTCGAAACTATCGCGGCCGACGGCGCGGCGGGCAAGAGCCTTCGCCGTGACACCTATTCGCCGGCGCGCCAGGCGTCCCGCAGGTGCCGCGGCCAGCTGCGCGGCGCTACCAGCATGACGTCGAAGCGCAGTTCGGCATCGCCGAGATCGGGTCGGCTCTTGAGGAAATGCTCCAAGGCGCGGGCGATACGGCCGCGCTGCCGCCACAGCACCGACTCGGCGGCGCGGCCCTCGTCGGCGCGCGCCTTGACCTCGATCGCCGCGAGAGTGCGGCCGCGGCGCGCGATCAGGTCGATCTCGCCGACCGGCGTGCGGTAGCGCCGCGCCAGGACGCGATAGCCCTTCAAGCGCAGGTGCCAGAGACAGAGGCGCTCGGCCCATTCGCCGCGCCGGTGGGCCGCCGCGCCGCGCGCCGTCCGGCGGCTCATCGCCCGCCCTTGAGCGCGAGCGCCCGGCCATAGACGTGGCGGCGCCGGGCGCCGGTTGCCGCCGCGACGGCGTCGACCGCTTCGCGCAGGCTCTTATGCGCGAGCGCCGCGTCGAGCGCGCGATCGAGCTCGGCGTCGCTCGCCGCGGCCGGCGCGGGCGGTCCGACGACGATCACCAGCTCGCCCTTGGGCGGACCCGCCGCGCGGTAATGCGCCGCCAGCTCGGTAAGCGCACCGCGGCGTATCTCCTCGTGCAGCTTGGTCAACTCGCGCGCGATCGCCGCCGGCCGCACACCTAAAATTTCCGTCATGTCGGCGAGGCTCTCGGCGAGCCGTGGCGCGCTTTCAAAGAAAAGCAGCGTCGCCGCGACGTCCTTGAGGTCGTCGAGCACGCGGCGGCGTGCGGCCGCCTTGGCCGGCAGGAAACCCGCAAACAGGAAACGATCGGGCGGCAGGCCCGAGCTCGACAGCGCCGCCAGCGCCGCCGACGGTCCGGGCACCGCGGTCACCGCGACGCCGGCGGCGAGCGCCGCCTGCACCAATTTGTAACCGGGATCGGAAACCAACGGCGTGCCGGCATCCGATACCAGCGCCAGCGCGGCGCCGGCCGTGAGCCGCGCCAGGATCGCCGGCCGCACGCGCTCGGCGTTGTGATCGTGATAAGGTTGGGTCACGGCGGCGATGCCGTAGCGCGTCAAGAGCTTGGCCGTGACCCGCGTATCCTCGCACAGCACCGCGTCGACGCCGCGCAGGACGTCGAGCGCTCGCAGGGTCACGTCGGCGAGATTGCCGATCGGCGTCGCGACGAGATAGAGGCCGGGAGCGAGTTTACTTGATTCGCCCGCCCCTTTACCCTCGGCGCCCCGCGCCGCGTTGCCAAGGGAGTTCGCGCTTGCCGTTCGGGGTTTGGTTCCGCGTTCCGCGCCGGCCGCGCCTTTGGATCGCGGCATGGCTCGCCCTTTCCGCGCTCGCGCTCGTCTCGTGCTCCGCCTTGAACATAACGGGAGGCGCGAAGTCGCCGCAAGCCGCGCCCCCAGCGGCTGCGCCGCCCCCGGGTCCGGCGGTGCAACCGACCCCGCCGCCCGCGCCGGTGACGCCGGCGGTACCGGCGCCGTCGGGTCCGCCGCGCGTCGGCCTGTTGCTGCCGCTTTCGGGGCCGAGCGCCGCGCTCGGCCAAGCGATGCTCAACGCGGCGCAGATGGCGCTCTTCGAGCAGCCCGACAGCGGCATCACCCTCTTGCCGCGCGACACCCAGGGCTCGCCCGACGATGCCGCGGCGGCCGCGCGCGACGTCATCCAGCAGGGCGCGCAGGTGATCATCGGACCGCTGCTCGCCGCCGAGGCCGAGGCGGTGAAGCCGATTGCCGCCGCCGCCAACGTTCCCGTGCTCGCCTTCTCGAACTCGATGACGGTCGCGGGCGGTGGCGTCTTCCTGCTCGGCTTTCAGCCGGCGCAGGAAATCGCGCGCGTGGTGCAATACGCGATGAGCAAGGGCCACACCCACTTCGCCGTTCTGGCGCCCGATTCGCCTTACGGCAACCTCGCGATCGACGCGCTCAAGGCCGCGGTCGGCACCAACGCCAGCGCCAGCGTGGTGCGCGTCGCCACCTACGATCCCGGCACGACCGACCTGACGCCGATCGTGAGCGATTTCGCCCAGAATCTCGATTGCGACGCGCTGCTGCTGCCGGAAGGCGGCACGCGGCTGCGGCTGCTGGCGCCGCTGCTGCCCTACGACAACATCGACCCCGACACGGTGAAATATCTCGGCACCGGCTTGTGGGACGAGCCGGGCCTCGGCACTGAACCCGCGCTCGCCGGCGGCTGGTACGCCGCGCCGGCGCCGGCCGCCCGTGCCCAGTTCGTCGGGCGCTACCAGGCGCTCTACGGCCAGGCGCCGCCGCGGCTGGCGACGTTGCCTTACGACGCGGTGTCGCTGGTGGTGACGCTCGCGCATGACGGCGGCGGCCTGTCGGCCACCGCGCTCACCAATCCCAACGGCTTCGCCGGCGTCGACGGCATCTTCCGGCTGCTGCCGAGCGGCGTGACGCAGCGCGGTCTGGCCGTGCTCGAGGTCGGCCGCGGCGAGCCGACGGTGATCGATCCGGCGCCGACCGACTTCCGGACACTAGGCGAGTAACCGGCAGGCCGGTGGACTCCGATGGAAGCAGTTGGGATCGACGGCTGCCGCAGCGGTTGGGTTGCTGTATCGATCGATCGTAGGGGCCAAAGTCGCTTTCAAATTTTCGAATCGATCGACGAGCTGCTAACCATCCACAATGCGGTTGCGATGATCGACATTCCAATTGGCCTGCCCGAAAGCGCGCGGTCTAGCTATCGGGCATGCGACCTCGCGGCGCGCGAAAAGCTCGGCTCGGCGCGCTCACGTATCTTCCTCGGCGTTCGTCGGCCGTTGCTGGATTTTTGCAGCGATTACTCTAAGGCGAATGCCTGGGCAAAAGCTGACGGCAAAGGCCTATCCCGCCAATGCTTCTGCATCTTGCCAAAAATCGCCGAAGTCGATCGCTTCGTCACGCCCGAGCGTCAGAATTCGCTTCTCCGCGAAACGCATCCCGAACTCATCTTCCACCGCCTCAATTTGGATGTCCCGCTGCCCAGCAAGAAGACCGCCGCCGGACGTGCCGAACGCATCGCTCTTCTCGAGCGCCACGGATTTCGAAAACTCGCCGAATGGCTCGCGCAGTTGCCGCGTCGAAAGGCCGGTGCAGATGACTTGCTTGATGCCTGTGCATGCGCCATCGCGGCCCGTGACGCTGCCGATGGGCGCAAATGCCGACTCGTCTGCCCCGAAGAACGCGACTCGCGGGGTCTGCGCATGGAAATGTGGTACTGAACGACGGCTCAAGCGAGTACCCGGCCGAGCACGGCGTTGAGGCGCTGGCGGCCGGCGGGCGTCGCGCGCAGGCTCGCGGCGGTCAATTCGAGAAAGCCGCCCTCGACCAGCGGCGCGAGACGATCGCCGAACGCGTCCTCGAAGCCCGAGCCGGTCGCGGCAATGAACCGGTCGCGCGCGATCCCTTCCGCGAGCCTGAGGCCCATCATGACGAGTTCGCCGCGGCGCTCCGCCGGCGACAGTCGCACCATCTCCTCGGTGCCGTGACCGCGTCCCTCGACCGCCGCCAGCCAGGTCTCGGGCGCTTTCAATTGCCGCGTCGCGAACCGCGCCGGGCCGCTGGTGAGCCGGCCATGCGCGCCCGGACCGACGCCGAGATAATCCTGGCCGCGCCAATAGGCGAGGTTGTGGCGGCATTCGGCGCCGCGCCGCGCATGGTTCGAGATCTCGTAGGCCGGCAGGCCGGCGGTGCCCAGCGTCTCCTGTGTCGCTTCGTAGAGCGCACCGGCGGCATCCTCGTCCGGAAGATCGAAATCGCCGCGCGCCGCCGCGGTCGCGAAGGCGGTGCCGGACTCGATGGTGAGCTGATAAAGCGACAGATGATCGCCGGCCAGCGCCAGCGCCTCCGCCAGTTCCTGTCGCCACGCCGCGACCGTTTGGCCGGGCCTGGCGTAGATGAGATCGAAGGAGAAGCGCGGGAAGGCCGCGCGCGCCAGATCGACCGCGGCGCGGGCTTCGGCCGCGTTATGGCCGCGGCCGAGGAACTTGAGCGCCGCATCGTCGAGCGCCTGGACGCCGAGCGAGACGCGGCCGACGCCGGCCTCGCGCAGCGCCGCGAAGCGCGCCGCCTCGACCGAGGTCGGATTGGCTTCGAGCGTCACTTCGCAATCGGCGGCGAGATGCCAGTGTCCGGCGATCGCCTGCAGCAGCGCCGCCACCGTCGCCGGCTCCATCAGCGACGGCGTGCCGCCGCCGAAGAAGACGCTGGTGACGGTCGCGCCTTCGGTCTGCTCCGCCCACCAGGCGAGCTCGGCCAGAAGCGCCGCGCGCCAGCGCGCTTCGTCGATGCGCTCGCGCACATGGCTGTTGAAGTCGCAGTACGGGCACTTCGACTTGCAGAACGGCCAGTGGATGTAGACCGCGAGCGGCATCATGCGGCGGCACCGAAACACGCGGCGATCAGCTTGGCAAAAGCGCGCGCGCGATGGCTGATGGCATGCTTCGCCGTCGGCTCCATCTCGCCGAAGGTTTCGCGCCCGCCTTCCGGCACGAAGATCGGATCGTAGCCGAAGCCGCGCGTGCCGCGCGGCGGAAAGACGAGCGTGCCGTGCACCTCGCCGCGAAAGGTTTCGACCCGACCATCGGGCCAGGCGAGCGCCAGCGCGGCGACGAAGCTGGCGCGGCGGTCGGTCGTGCCGGCGAGCTCGCGCTCGACGCGGCGCATGGCCGCGGCGAAGTCCTTCTCCGGTCCGCCCCAGCGCGCCGAATGGATGCCAGGCGCGCCGCCGAGCGCCGCGACGGCGAGGCCGGAATCGTCGGCGAGTGCCGGCAAGCCGCTGGCGCGCGCCGCCGTCAGCGCCTTCAATTGCGCATTCGCCTCGAACGTGGCGCCAGTCTCCTCGGGTTCGGGCAGGCCGAGCGCAGCCGCGCCGACCGTCTCGACGCCGTAAGGCCGCAGCAGCTCGGCGATCTCGCGGAGCTTACCGGGATTGTGCGTTGCGATCGCCAGGCATCCGCCGGTGATGCGCCGCGTCTCAGCCAATGCCGACCGCCTCGCGCTGGAGCTTGGCGAGCTGCGCGATGCCCTGACGCGCCAGCGCCAGCATGGCGTTGAAGCGGTCCTCGGCGAAGGTCCCCTTCTCGGCCGTCGCCTGGATCTCGACGATGCCGCCGGCGCCGGTGACGACGAAATTGGCGTCGGCTTCGGCGGTCGAATCCTCGGCGTAGTCGAGATCGAGCACCGCCTCGCCGCCGACGATGCCGCAGCTCACCGCGGCGACCGAATCGGTGAGCGGAAAAGCGGTGAGCGTCGCCTGCGCCACCGGGCTCTTGAGCGCGAGATAGAGCGCAACGTAGCTGCCGGTGATCGCCGCGGTGCGCGTGCCGCCGTCGGCCTGGAGCACGTCGCAGTCGACGCGGATCTGGTGCTCGCCGAGCGCGTTGAGATCGACGACGGCGCGCAGAGAGCGACCGATCAGGCGCTGGATCTCGTGGGTGCGGCCGGTCTGGCGACCGCGCGCCGCTTCGCGCTCGGTGCGCGTGTGGGTCGAGCGCGGCAGCATGCCATATTCGGCGGTGATCCAGCCGCGACCGCTGTTGCGGAGGAACGGCGGCACCTTGTCCTCGACCGTGGCACAGCACAGCACGCGCGTGTCGCCGAACGAGGCGAGACAGGAGCCTTCGGCGTATTTGGCGACGTTCGGTTCGAGGCGCACCGGGCGCAACTCGGTCGGGGCGCGGCCGGACGGACGCGGCATACGGGATTCCTTTCGCGGAAGCGGTTGGGGCGCAAGCTAGTCCCAAGCGGGCGGCGGGTAAAGCGCCTGGGTTGACCCAACTGCCCGATCTTCCTAGATAATGCGCGCCGTGCCTGACACCGGAAACACCAAGCCCTCGGCTTCCGCCGTTAAGCTCGCCGCCGCGGACAGTTTCGCGATCGGCGAGCTCAACGAGCGCTCGCGCGACATCTTCCGCATGATCGTCGAGGCCTATGTCGAGACCGGCGAGCCCGTCGGCTCGCGCACGCTGGCGCGGCGCGGCGTGCTCGACCTGTCGCCGGCGACCATCCGCAACGTCATGGCCGATCTCGAGGAGCAGGGTTTGCTGTTCGCGCCGCACACCTCGGCCGGAAGGCTGCCGACCGAGGCCGGGCTGCGTCTATTCGTCAACGGCCTGCTCGAAGTCGGCGGCATCTCGGAGGACGAGCGGCGCAACATCGAGGCGCAATGTGCCGCCGCCGGCAAAAGCCTGCCGCAGGCGCTCGAGCAGGCGACGTCGGCGCTCGCCGGACTGTCGCGCTGCGCCGGCCTGGTCATCGCGCCCAAGACCGAGCGCGCCTTGAAGCATGTCGAGTTCGTGCCGCTGGCGCCGGGCCGCGCCCTGGTCGTGCTGGTGACCGAGGACGGCCTGGTCGAGAACCGCATCATCGACGTGCCGGCGGACACGCTGCCCGCGGCGATGACGGCGGCGAGCAATTACCTCAACGCCCGGCTGGTCGGGCGCACGCTCGAGGAATCGCGCGCCGCGATTCTCGTTGAGATCGCGCAGCGCAAGGGCGAGATCGACGAGCTGACGGCGAAGCTGATTTCGGCGGGCCTCGCCTCATGGTCGGGCAATCCGGCCGACAGCGCGCTCATCGTCAAGGGCCAGTCGAAGCTGCTCGAGGATGTGACCGCGCTCGCCGATCTCGAGCGGCTGCGCGCCCTGTTCGAGATGCTCGAGACCAAAGAGGCGATGGTGCGCCTCCTCGACGCGACGCGCGTGGGCGAAGGCGTGCAAATCTACATCGGCGCCGCGACGCCGCTCTTCGGCGTCACCGGCTGCTCGATGATCGTCGCACCTTACAGCAACTCGCGCGAGCAGGTGGTCGGCGCCATCGGCGTCATCGGGCCGACGCGGCTCAACTATGCGCGCATTATTCCGATGGTCGACTACACCGCCAAGGTGATCGGCCGATTGATGGGTTGATTTAGGACATGAACGGCGAAAATGAAATTCCCGACCCGCTCGACCCGCCGGCTGAACCGGCCGCTACGTCGGAGCCGGAGGCCGTGTCGGGCCCGCCGGCCGCCGTCGCGACGATCGCACGGCTCGAGGCCGAGCTGGCCGAAACCAAGGACCGGATGCTGCGCGCGCTCGCCGAAACCGAGAACCAGCGCCAGCGGCACCAGCGCGAGCGCACCGACGCGCAGCGTTATGCGGCCTTCGAGTTCGCGCGCGAGCTCCTCAATGTCGCCGACAATCTGCGCCGCGCGATCGACGCAGTACCCGAGGCCGATTCGACCGCGCACGGCGTGATTGAGGGCGTCGCGGCGACCGAGCGTGAGCTCCTCGCGATCTTCGAGCGGCACGGCGTCAAGCGCGTCGATCCCAAGCTGGGCGACCGCTTCGACCATAATCTGCACGAGGCGATGTTCGAGGTGCCCGGCGCGCCCCAGCCACCCGGCACCATCGCCCAGGTGCTGCAGCCGGGCTATGTCATGCATGATCGGCTGCTGCGGCCGGCGCTCGTCGGCATCGCCAAGGCGGCGCCCGCCGAGGCGACGGCGGAACCGGGCGACCTCTGAGCACTGCTGCGGCCGAGCCGGCGATGGGCTGGCCCGCCCTCAGACGGGCTAACGCGCGGCCGGTAGAGCCGCCGACTGGATCTGCGGTGCGTGCAACTGCGCGACGAGGTTGGGATCGAGCTTGGCCGCGCGCGCGAAATCCGCGGCGGCGGCGCGCGGATTACCGAGCGCCTGGAAGGCGAAGGCGCGGCCGAGATAGGCCGAGGCGTATTTCGGCGACAGCGCGATGGCGTGATTGAAATCGGCGAGGGCGCGGCCGTAATCGCCGAGCAGACCGAAGGTCACGCCGCGGTTGCGGTACGGAAACGGGTCGCTCGGCGCCAGGATGATAGCGTTGTCATAGTCGGCCTCGGCCGCATCGAAGTGACTGAGCTCGCGCTCGGCGTTGCCGCGGTTGTTGTAGGCAATGGCGACGTCGTCGAGGCTCTCGCTGCTCGAGCCGATCACCGCTGAGCAACCTTCAATGACGACTTCGGGCGTGGCGCCGCCGGTGCCGTTGCACAGCGTCTCCCAATCGTGGAGCTGCGCCTTGGCGGAGCCGGGCGCGATCGCGAGCGCAGCGGCCGCGACGACCGCAGGCAGTGCGACGCGTGCCAGCGTCCGACGACGCCGCAACAGCAGCACCATCGGTATCGCCGCCAAGAGCAACAGCAAGCCGCTCGGCTCGGGGACAGGACAGGGCGTGCCACCGCCGGGACCGCCGCCGGCCGTGGGACCGGGATCGCCACCGCCAGGGCCGCCACCACCGGATCCGCCACCACCTGGATCGCCGCCGCCACCCCCAGAACCGCCGCCTGGATCGCCACTGCCGCCGCCCGAACCGCCGCCGCCAGTGCCCGACGGTCCCGGGCTGCTGAACCCAAAGCCGGAGTTGGGAATGAACATCGGATCGCCGTCGAACGGCTCGGTCGCGTCGCTGCCGTCGTTGCGGCGGCCGACGACGACGCTGAAGCCGTGGAACGCAAGCTCGACGGCATAGTCGTCGCCGGCCGGCGACGAATGCCGCCCGGAGCCGGCGGCGATCACCTGGTGGACGATGGCGCGACCGTCGCCACCCCAGGTGCCGAGCGCGAAATAGGGATTACGATCAAGGCCCGACACATTAGGCCCGTGGCCGTCGCCGTCGCGCAGCAGCGCCTCGAAATCGGCGGGCGGCGCGAAGCGGCTGTCGCCGGACGAGGGCGTACCGCGCCCGTCGCCCGGCCAGACGCGGGCGATCGTCGCGGCGTCGATGCCGAGGTCGCCAAGCGGATCGAGCGTGACGTCGCTGTCGTGCGCGTTGAGCGTTGTGAAGCTGTCGGGCGGGAGGGCGCCGCCGATCGGCGCGGCTTGCGTCGGCGCGGCCAGAATGGCGCCGTATCCCGAGACCACCGCAACGAAAAGCAAAGCGCGTTTCATGCGCCAAAACTCTAGGTGGCTCGAATTAAATCCTTCTTTATTTCGGCTAAACGTTGAGTCGAATACGATTGAAGTGTCGGCATTCTTGACGACAAAAGCCGCAGCTTTGCGTCAGCCGAGCATCGGCGCGGCCGCGTCCTGGCGTTTTAATCGTACGATTGCGCGCGCGCGATCGGCGACCGCGTAGCAATAGGCGCAGCCTTGAGCGCAGCTGTCATAAGCGCCGATGTCGCGGCTCTCGGCGCAGCGGCAGCCCGGGCGGTTGCCTTTCTCGCGCACCGCGATCGGCCGGCCCGCCAGATCGGAAAGCCGCGCGGCATCGATGCAGCGCGCTTCACCGGCGCCCGGCACCTGGAGATCCGGCTGGGTGCAGAGCGTCAGCCGTATGCCGTACATCCGCGCCGCGGGAACGAGACGTGCGAGCAGCGCGCGCTTGTCGTCGTCGTCGGGATCCCGCCAGGCGAAGCCGTGGCGTCGCGCCGCGGCGTCGAGATTGCGTACCGTCTTGCGATAGGGCTGAACGAAGGAGACGACGACCTCGTCGACGACGCCGGCGAGCACCCGCGCGAGGCGCGCGAAATTCGCCGCGTGCCAATCGGCCGGCGTCAGGCTCGACAGCACGATCGGATCGTAGCGCCAGACCACGACGCGCGGACCAAAGCGGCGGGCGAGCGCGCGCATCTGGCGCAGCGCCGCGGCCGACGCGAGCGTGCCGACCTCGAGCGCGCGCGGATAGTCGGTGAGGGTGAACTGGACGTAGAACGGCGCGACGCGGCGGACGCGGTCCCAGTGACGCATCATCGGTGCCGCGTTCCGGGTCCAGAAGACGAAGCCGTCGACCGCTTCCGGCCGCAGCCCGACGACGGTCGGTTGGCCGCCATAGGGACTGCGCACACGGGCTTCGCCGGCGGCCAGGCGGGCCATCAGCCAGCCGGCATAGAAGGCGGGAATATCGGTCCGATAGCTGGCCGAAACGATCATCGAAAAACGGCCGGGCCGGGCGGTTTTCGGGGCCTCCGCCCCTTGAGCCCGGGCCCCTTCCGGCCCATCTATTAGGCCGGAAAACGAACGGGGGAAAGGCCGAGCGGACATTGCAGCTTCGGCCGGCGATCCATATATATCCCCTCGGTTTTCGGGATGGCCCCATTTAGACGGGGGCTCGGGCGGCGCTTCGGGCCGCGGGAGCCCGCCGAAGGAGAGAGCATATGGCGAAGGTTATCGGTATTGATCTCGGCACGACCAATTCCTGCGTCGCCGTGATGGACGGCAAGCAGGCGAAGGTCGTCGAGAACACTGAGGGCGCGCGCACCACCCCCTCGCAGGTGGCCTTCACGGAGAGCGGCGAGCGCCTCGTCGGCCAGGCGGCGAAGCGCCAGGCCGTCACCAATCCCGAAAACACGTTCTACGGCATCAAGCGGCTGATTGGCCGCCGCATGGCCGATCCGATGGTCAAGAAGGAGATGGATCTCGTCCCCTTCAAGATCATTCCGGGCGACAACGGCGACGCCTGGGTCGAGAGCCGCGGCAAGAAATACGCGCCGTCTCAGATCAGCGCCTTCGTCCTGCAGAAGATGAAGGAAACCGCCGAGGCCTATCTCGGCGAGAAGGTGACCGAGGCGGTCATCACCGTTCCCGCCTATTTCAACGACAGCCAGCGCCAGGCGACCAAGGACGCCGGCAAGATCGCCGGTCTCGAGGTCCTCCGCATCATCAACGAGCCGACCGCGGCCGCGCTCGCCTACGGTCTCGAGCAGCGCAAGACCGGCACCATCGCGGTCTATGATTTGGGCGGCGGCACCTTCGACATCTCGGTGCTCGAGATCGGCGACGGCGTCTTCGAGGTGAAGTCGACCAACGGCGATACGTTCCTCGGCGGCGAGGATTTCGACAAGCGCGTCATCGACTATCTCGCCGACGAGTTCAAGAAAGAGCAGGGTATCGACCTGCGGAACGACCGGCTCGCGCTCCAACGCCTGAAGGAGGCGGCGGAGAAGGCGAAGATCGAGCTCTCCTCGTCGATGCAGACCGAGGTCAACCTGCCGTTCATCACGGCGGACCAGGCCGGACCGAAGCATCTCAACATCAAGCTGACGCGCGCCAAGCTCGAGGCGCTGGTCGACGACCTGATCCAGAAGACCATCGATCCCTGCCGCAACGCGCTCAAGGACGCCGGGCTCAAGGCCAACGAGATCGACGAGGTCATCCTCGTGGGCGGCCAGACCCGCATGCCCAAGGTGATCGAGACGGTAAAGAACTTCTTCGGCCGCGAGCCGAACCGCTCGGTCAATCCGGACGAGGTCGTCGCCGTCGGCGCCGCGATCCAGGCCGGCGTGCTGAAGGGCGAGGTCAAGGACGTTCTGCTGCTCGACGTGACGCCGCTGTCGCTCGGCATCGAGACGCTGGGCGGTGTGTTCACGCGGCTCATCGACCGCAACACCACGATCCCGACCAAGAAGGGCCAGGTGTTCTCGACGGCGGAGGACAACCAGACCGCCGTCACTATCCGGGTCTTCCAGGGCGAGCGCGAGATGGCCGCGGACAACAAGCTCTTGGGCCAGTTCGACCTGGTTGGCATCCCGCCGGCGCCCAGGGGCGTGCCGCAGATCGAGGTCACCTTCGACATCGACGCCAACGGCATCGTCTCGGTGCAGGCCAAGGACAAGGCCACCGGCAAGGAGCAGCAGATCCGCATCCAGGCCTCGGGCGGCCTCAACAAGGACGACATCGAGAAGATGGTGAAGGACGCCGAGGCGCACGCCGCCGATGACAAGAAGCGGCGCGAGCTGGTCGAGGCAAAGAACCAGGGCGAGGCGCTGGTCCACGCCACCGAGAAGACTCTCAAGGAGAACGGCGACAAGGTGCCGGCCGACGCCAAATCGCCGGTCGAGACCGCGCTCGCCGACTTGAAGGGTGCGCTCGCGGGCGACGACGTCGGCCAGATCCGCGCCAAGTCCGAGGCGCTGGCCCAGGCGTCGATGCGCATGGGCGAGGCGCTCTACAAAACCCAGCAGACGCCGCCGCCGGGCGGTGGTCCGCAGCCCGGCCAAGGCGCCGGTGCGGGCGGCCAGGCCGGCGGCGCCGGCGACGAGAAGGTGGTCGACGCCGAGTTCCAGGAGGTCGACGAGCAGAAAAAGCGCGGCTCCGCCTGAGGCGGAGTCGCGGTTTTTCGTCGCCACCGTGATATCGAAACTGTAATAAAACGGCGATGGCGAAGCGGGATTTCTATGAGACCCTCGGCGTGACGCGCGGCGCCTCGGCCGAGGAGCTCAAGAAGGCCTATCGCAAGCTCGCCATGCAATATCACCCGGATCGCAATCCGGGCGACGCCAAGGCCGAGCAGCGCTTCAAGGAAATCAACGAGGCCTACGACGTTCTCAAGGACGATCAAAGGCGCGCGGCCTATGACCGCTTCGGCCACGCCGCGTTCGAGACCGGCGGGCCGCGCGGCAGCGGCGATTTCAATTTCGGCGCCGGATTCGGCGCGGGCTTCGCCGACATCTTCGACGAGATGTTCGGCGAGTTCATGGGCGGTCGCCGCCAGCAGGGCGCCAATCTGCGCGGTAGCGACCTGCGCTACAACCTCGACATCACTCTCGAGGAAGCCTTCCACGGCAAGCAGACGACGGTGCGCGTGCCGACGCTGGCGCCGTGCGAGGCCTGCAAGGGCAGCGGCGCCGAAGCGGGCTCGCGGCCGATCAGCTGTCCGACCTGCCACGGCCAGGGCCGCGTGCGGGCGCAGCAGGGCTTCTTCACCGTCGAGCGCACCTGTCCGGCGTGCCACGGCGCCGGCCGCGTGATCGAGAATCCGTGCCGCCAATGCGGCGGCCAGGGCCGCGTCCACAAGGAGCGCTCGCTGGCGGTGTCGATTCCGGCGGGCGTCGAGGACGGCACGCGCATCCGCCTCGCGGGCGAAGGCGAGGCCGGCGTACGCGGCGGCGGCTCAGGCGATCTCTATATCTTCCTCACCATCAAGCCGCACCGCCTCTTCCATCGCGACGGCAGCAACATCCACGTCCACGTGCCGGTGTCGATGACGGCGGCGACGCTCGGCGGCGCGATCGAAGTGCCGGCGATCGACGGCAGCCGCGCGCGCGTGACGATCCCGGCCGGCACGCAGAACGGCCATCAGCTGCGGCTCAAGGGCAAGGGCATGTCGACCCTGCGCTCGACCGCACGCGGCGACATGTATGTCGAGGTGCGGGTCGAGACGCCGGTGCATCTGTCGAAGCGCCAGCAGGAGCTCCTGAAGGAGTTCGCGGCGGCCGGCGACGCGCGCAAGACCCAGCCCGAGGCCGAAGGCTTCTTCGCCAAGGTCAAGGAGTTCTTCGGCGACCTGACCGAGTAGCGCTCGGGCCGCTATAGTCCGCGCGGGGTGGCTTTTCGGGGGAGAAACCGGGTGGTCAAGCTCGCGTTCTGGGACACGGTCAACGCCGCCTACCGCTATGTGTTCGCGCGTCCACTGACAGTGCTGCGCGCCGGCTGGCTCTATCTCCTGATCGGCGCGATCCACTTCTCCTTTCGCAAGAACGAGCCGTTCGAGCCGGGGCCGGTGCTGGCCGCCAGCGTCGTCACCATCCTGCTCATCGCCGCGAGCATCGCCTGGCACATCGCCCTGTTCCGCGCGATCCTCCTGAACGAGCAGACGTGGAGCGCGGCGGTGCAGTTCCGGCGCCGGCACTGGCGGATGGTGGGCGTCGGCCTCCTGCTGTTTCTGATCCTGGTGCCGGCGCCAGCCGTCGTGGCGGGGGTCGGCGTTGTCCTGGTGCATATCGGCGGACCGGCGGCGATCGGCGGCGTCTTGATCATTGTGGTCGCCGTGACGGCGGTGGTCATCGTCGCCAGCCGGTTCTATCTGCTGGGCCCGGCGATCGCGACCGACGATCCCGCCAAGGCGATCCGCGCCGCCTGGCGGCGCAGCCACGGCAACACGTTCAGGCTTTTCTTCGGCGGGGTGCTGATGATCCTGCCCGCGGCCATCGTGCTTGCGGTGGTCGGCGGCGGTGCCGGCCTGCTGCTGTTCGTCGCCATCGGCGGCGGCGTGCCGCTCGACGAATGGATGATGCAGCTCGGCTTCGCAAGCCGCGTCGTGATCGGACTCTTGCAGACGATCGTGCAGCTCGTGGTCGGCGCCTTGAGCATCGCGTTCTACGCCCTGGCGTACAAACAGCTGGCACCGAACTGGAACCCGCCGGCTGCGCTCGCCGCAACGCAGCTCGACACCTGACGCGGCTCGACGGAAGCGACCGGTTCGGCTAAACCGGTCGGCCCGCCACCAGGTTCAGCCGCGCCGTCAGGCTCCCGTGTCCCGAAAGCTCCTTCTTCCGCTGGCGATCCTGTGGCTTGCCGGCATGGGCCTGCGCCTCACCGTGTTGGCGGTGCCGCCGGTGATTCCGCTGATCCACGCCGATCTCAACATGAGCGAGACCGAGATCGGCACGCTCGGCTCGCTGCCGTCGCTGCTTTTCGCCTTCGCCGCGGTGCCGGGCTCGCTGCTGATCGCGCGCACCGGTGCGGTGCCGACGCTGATTGCAGGCCTGGTGCTGACCGCGCTCGCCTCGGCGGCGCGCGGCGCGGCACCCGGCGTCGCGACGCTCTATCTCGCGACCGTGGCGATGGGCGCCGGCGTCGCCATCATGCAGCCGGCGCTGCCGCCGTTGGTGCGCGCCTGGTGTCCGAACCGCATCGGCTTCGGCACCGCGGTCTTCACCAACGGCCTGCTGGTCGGCGAGACGCTGCCGGTGGCGTTGACGTTACCCGTCGTGCTTCCCTTGACTGGCGGCGGCTGGCGCTGGAGCTTCGTCGTCTGGGCCGTGCCGGTGCTGGTGACGGCGTTCCTGGTGCTGGCGCTGGCGCCGCGCGACGTCCATCCGCGGCTGGGACCGCCGCGGCGCTGGTGGCCCGATTGGAAGAACCCGCTGGTCTGGCGGCTCGCCTTCATGATGGGCGGCGTGAACACCGCCTATTTCGCCACCAACACCTTCCTGCCCGACTACCTCCACGCCACCGGCGACGGCACCTGGATCAGCGCGGCGCTGACCTCGCTCAATTTCTGCCAGCTGCCGGCGTCGTTCGCGATGCTGGCGCTGGCCGAGACGCTGGTGCGGCGCCACGCCGCCTATATCGGCCTCGCCGCGCTGGTGCTGGCGAGCGCCATTGGCCTCGCCGTCACGTCGGGACTCTGGATCGTCGTCTGGTCCGGCGTGCTGGGTTTCGCCAATTCGGCGATGCTGGTGCTGATGCTGGCGTTGCCGCCGCTCCTCGCGGCCCACGACGACGTCCACCGCGTCACCGCGGCGATGTTCACCATCTCCTATCCGACGGCGGTGATCTTTCCGATCCTGGCGGGATTCGCCTGGGATGCGAGCGGTCTGCCGGTTTTCGCCTTCGCGCCGGCGGCGCTGTCGGCCGTCGCGATCATGGCGCTGGCGCCGACCATCGACTTTCGCCGCCACGCGGCTTGAGCGCGCTACTGCGCGGCGACGGTCGGGTTCTGCGCCGCGGTCGGATCGGTAAGCGCCGCGAGCACGCCTTCGCGGATGATCTTGAGCCGCGCCTCGTCCTCGATCTTGTGGCCGAAGAGATCCTTCACGTAGAAGACGTCGACCACCTTCTCGCCGTAGGTCGAGATCTTGGCGCTCGAGATCTGCAGGTTGAGCGCCGTCAGGGCGCGCGTCACCTGGAACAAGAGGCCCGCCCGGTCGCGGCCGTTGACCTCGATCACCGTGTGCGTGGCGCTCGCGGTGTTGTTGATGATGACGCGCGGCGGCAGGGCGAGGGTGCGCGTGCGCGGCGGAATGGCCGGCGGCCGCGCCAGCTCGACATGCGCCTTGATCGCGCCCGACAGCACGCCTTCGAGCGTCGCCTCGAGCCGGTTGAGCCGCTCCGGCTTGTCGAAGGCGCCGCCGATCTGGTCCTGCACGGTGAAGGTGTCGAGCGCCATGCCGTTCTGCATGGTGAGAATCTTGGCATCGACGATGTTGGCGCCGGCGAGCGCCAGCGCGCCGGCGATGCGCGAGAACAGGCCGGCGTGGTCGGCGGTGTAGACCGTCACCTCGGTCACGGCGCGCTGCGGATCGACGCGCGCCTCGACGGTGAGCGGCTTGCCGCTGCGCTCGGCCTCGCGGATGAGGCGCGCGTGTCGCGCCATCGCTTCGGGCTCGAACGACAGCCAGTAGAACGGATAGCCCTTGGCGACGAAGCTTTCGATCTCGTCGCGCGAGAAGTCAGGCAGCAGCTTGACCACGTCTTCCTGGGCGCGGGAGATGCGCTCCAGATGCCCCTCGACCAGGCCGCCGGCCATCAGATCGGCGGCGCGGTGATAGAGCTCGCGCAGCAGCGCCGCCTTCCAGCCGTTCCACACCTTGGGGCCGACGGCGCGGATGTCGACCACGGTCAGCATCAGCAGCAGCTTGAGGCGCTCGGGCGACTGCACGCGGTCGACGAAGTCCGAGATCGTCTTGGGATCGTCGATGTCACGCTTAAAGGCGGTGGCGCTCATCAGGAGGTGCCAGCGCACCAGCCAAGCAACGGTCTCGGTTTCTTCGGCCGAAAGGCCGAGCCGCGGCCCGAGCTTCTGCGCCACCTCCTCGCCCAGGATCGAATGGTCGCCGCCGCGGCCCTTGGCGATGTCGTGGCAGAGCACGGCGAGATAGAGCGCACTGCGCGAGGCGGCATCGATCGTCGGCACCAGCGACGTTGCCAGCGGCAGCTCATCCTTGAGCAGGCCCTTTTCGATCTTCGCCAGGATGCCGATGGCGAAGATGGTGTGCTCGTCAACGGTGTGGATGTGATACATGTCGTATTGCATCTGCGCCACGACGCGGCCGAAATCCGGCACGAAGCGGCCGAAGACGCCGGCCTCGTTGAGACGCCGGAGCGCGACCTCGGGATCCTTGCGCGAGGTCAGGATTTCCATGAACAGACGGTTGGCTTCGGGATCGACGCGCAGGTGGTTGTCGATCAGCCGCAAATTGTGCGTGATCAGGCGCAGCGCGTGCGGATGGATGTCGAGATCGTGCTCCTCGGCGACGTGGAAGAGCCGCAGCAGGTCGAGGCGGTGGCGGCGGAAAGCGTCCTCGCCCTCGACGTCGATGCGGCCGCCTTCGACGACGAAGCCCTCGAGCTTCTTGCGGCCGACGCCCCACGGCCGCCACGCCAGCAGCGGCCGCGCCTTGTGCTCGGATTCGAGCACGGCGCAGATGATCCGCGTCAGGTCGCCGACGTCCTTCGCCACCAGGAAATAGTGCTTCATGAAGCGTTCGACGCCGCGTGAACCGGCGTGGTCGGTGTAGCCCATGCGGCGGCCGATTTCGGCCTGGTAGTCGAAGGTCAGGCGATCCTCGGCGCGGCCGGCGAGAAAGTGCAAATGGCAGCGCACCGTCCACAGGAAGCTCTGCGCCCGGGCGAAGCGCGCCGCCTCCTCCTCGGAGAAGACCTGGAGCGCGACCAGCTTCGAGACGTCGTCGACGCGATAGGCGAACTTGGCGATCCAGAACAGCGTGTGCAGGTCGCGCAGCCCGCCCTTGCCTTCCTTGACGTTGGGCTCGACGACGTAGCGCGAATCGCCGAGGCGATGGTGGCGGTCGTTGCGCTCGGCGAGCTTGTCGCGCACATAGGCGGCGGCGTTGCCTTTGACGATCTCGGTGTCGAACGCCGCCTTCATCTCGTCGAAGATCTGCTGGTCGCCCCAGACGTAGCGCGCCTCAAGGATCGCCGTGCGGATGGTGAGATCAGCCTTCGCCTGGGCGATGGTCTCGGCGATCGAGCGCGTCGACTGGCCGACCTTGAGGCCCAGATCCCACAGCGCATAGAGCATGTATTCGACGACCTGCTCGGTATGCGGCGTCGCCTTGTAGGGCAGCAGGAACAGGAGATCGATGTCGGAAAAGGGCGCGAGCTCGCCGCGGCCGTAACCGCCGACCGCAACCAGCGCCATGCGCTCGCCTGCGGTCGGATTGGCGGCGGGATAGACGTGGCCGACGGTGAAATCGTAGAGCACGCGGATCAGCTGATCCATCAGGAAGGAAAGCGCGTGCGCGGCATCCACGCCGGAGCCGTCCTCGTCAAAGCGCTGGCGGATCTCGGCGCGGCCAGCGGCGAGCGCCTCCTTGAGGAAGGCGACGAGCTGTTGCGGCGGCGGCGTCTGCTCGGCGGCGAGCTTCTCGAGCGCCGCCAGCAACGTGCGGCGGTCGACCACCGCACGCGGCCGAATGATGCTGGGCATGTCTTCAGTCTACACGGACCGCCGTTTCCTGTCGCCAGCGACGGCGGCGGAAATCAGCCTTTCTCGTCGAGCAAGCCCTTGAGCTTGTAGAGGAATTCGAGCGCGTCCTTGGGCGAGAGCTCGTCGGGCCGCAAGGCCCCGAACACGCTTTCGACGGCTGACGGCGCCGGCGCCGGTTTGGCCGGTGCGGCGGCGGTGAACAGCGGCAGGTCGTCGGCGAGCTTCGCCAGTTGGCCGCGCTGTTCGCCGGTCTCGAGCGTCGCCAGCACGGCTTCGGCGCGGGCGATCACCGCCGGCGGCAATCCGGCGAGTTTCGCGACGTGGATGCCGTAGGAGCGGTCGGCGGCACCTGGCGCGACCTCGTGCAGGAAAACCACGTCGCCCTGCCATTCCTTGACCCGCATGGTGCGGCAGGACAGCTCGGCGAGCTTCGCCGCCAGCGCCGTCAGCTCGTGGTAATGTGTCGCGAACAGCGCGCGGCAGCGGTTGACGTCGTGCAGATGCTCGAGCGTCGCCCAGGCGATCGACAGGCCGTCAAAGGTGGCGGTGCCGCGACCGATCTCATCGAGGATGACGAGCGACTGCGCCGTCGCCTGGTTCAGGATCGCCGCGGTCTCGACCATCTCGACCATGAAAGTCGAGCGCCCGCGCGCCAGATCGTCGGCGGCGCCGACGCGCGAGAACAGACGGTCGACGACGCCGAGCGTCGCGCTCACCGCCGGCACATAGGCGCCCATCTGCGCCAGCACCGCGATGAGCGCGTTCTGGCGCAAAAACGTGCTCTTGCCCGCCATATTGGGGCCGGTGAGCAGCCACAGGCGCTGATCGGATTTAAGGTTGCAATCGTTGGCGACAAAGGGCTGGCCCGCGGTCTTGAGGGCGAGTTCGACCACCGGATGGCGGCCGCCCGAAACGGCGAAATCTGCGCCGTCGGCGATCGCCGGCCGGCAGTAATCGCGCTCGGCGGCGAGCTGGGCGTGCGATGCCGCGACGTCGAGCGCGGCGAGGGCCGCGGCGGCGCGCTGGATCATCTCGGCGCGAGCGCGCGTCTCGCCGACGAGATCGTCGAAGAGCTTCAATTCGAGCGCCAGTGCCTTGTCGGCGGCCGAGGCGATCTTGCTTTCGAGCTCGGCAAGCTCGGTCGTCGTGTAGCGCATCGACGAAGCGAGCGTCTGGCGGTGGATGAAGCCGGGACCGAGCTTGCCGGCCTGCGCCGGCGTCACGTCGATGTGATAGCCCAGCACGTTGTTGAAGCGGATCTTGAGCGCCGTGATGCCGGTCTCGCCGGCGTAGCGCGTCTGAAGCTCGACGATGAGGCGCTTGCCGTCGTCGCGCAGGGCGCGCAGGGCGTCGAGTCCGGTGTTGTACTGGGCGGCGATGAAGCCACCGTCGCGGGTGACCAACGGCAGCTCGGGCGCCAGCGCACGCGCCAGGCGATCGACGAAGGTCGCGTGCTCGCCGAGGTCGCGCGCAGCGGCGGCGACGAGCGAAGGTGGCGTCGCGCCTTCGAGCAGCGCCCTGAGGCCGGCGCATTCGGCCAAGGTATCGCGCAAGGTCGCGAGATCGCGCGGTCCGCCGCGACCGAGCGCGAGCCGCGCCATGGCGCGGGCCATATCGCCGCAACGGCGCAGGATGGCGCGCGCGTCATCGCGCCGCCGCTCGTCGGCGTGGAAAAAGGCGACACCATCGAGCCGCGCCTCGATCGCTTCGCGGTCGGTCAGAGGCGCCGCCAAGTGCTCGGCCAACAGCCGCGCGCCGCCGCCGGTCGCGGTGCGGTCGAGCACCGCCAGCAGACTGCCCTTGCGCTCGCCGGCGAGCGTCTCGGTCAGTTCGAGATTGCGCCGCGTCGCCGGATCGATCGCCATGAAGGCGCCGCCGGCAATCTGCCGCGGCGGCGCCAGCGCCGGCAGCTTGCCCTGCTGCGTCAGCTCGACGTAATCGACCAGCGCGCCGGCGGCAGCGATCTCGGCGCGGGCGAAGGCACCGAAGGCGTCGAGCGCGGCAACGCCATAGAGCGCCTCGAGCCGCTTGCGGCCGTTCTCGGAATCGAAGCGCGGATTGGGCAGCGGCGTCAGCGCCGCTTTCCATTCGCTCAGCAGCTCGAACAGCGCCGGCCGCTGGACGAGCCGCTCCGGCAGCAGGATCTCGCCCGGCGCCAAACGCGCCAGTGCCGCGCCGAGATCGCGCTCAGCCACCGTCTGCAGCGCGAAGTCGCCGGTCGAGAGATCGAGCCAGGCGAGTGCCAGCGCGCCCTGCGCCTCGGCCAGCGCGGCGAGATAATTGTTGCGCCGCGCATCGAGCAGATTGTCCTCGGTCAGCGTGCCGGGCGTGACGATGCGGATGACGGCGCGCTTCACCGGCGCCTTGCTGCCGCGCTTCTTGGCCTCGGCCGGATCCTCCATCTGCTCGCAGACCGCGACCCGAAAGCCCTGGCGGATGAGGCGGGCGAGATAGGCCTCGGCGGCGTGGACTGGCACGCCGCACATCGGTATGTCCTCGCCGTCGTGCTTGCCGCGCTTGGTGAGCGTGATGTCGAGGGCGCGCGCAGCCTGGGCCGCGTCGTCGAAGAACAGCTCGTAGAAATCGCCCATCCGGTAGAACAGCAGGCAATCGGGATGGGTACGCTTGATCTCGAGATACTGCGCCATCAGCGGCGTGGCGTCGGCGGCGAGGCTGAGCGCGGCCGCCGGCCGGCCGGCCGGCGGCGCGGCGGCGGCGGGATTGGCGCGCACCCCCTGCGTCATGCGCGCAAGCTAGCACCAGTGCGCGGCGCGGCAAACCCGGGCCGACCGTCGCCATGCAACTGCCGCTGGCGAGCCGGACCGGTTACACTATCGGTCATGGCGACCGGAAACCTTCGACGATGAACACGCTGGTGCGCGTGTTGTTGGGCGGGCTGGCGACGGTGGCGCCGGCGTTCCTGGTCCTGGCGGTGCTGGTGGCCGGCGGCTGGCTCGCCGGCAGCCCGGCGCTGGCGGCGGCGGCGGCGATCTATGTCGGCGTCACGGTGATGCTGGCGCCGCTGATCGGCGGCGTCGCCGGCGTGCGCGGCGCCGTCGACCGCATGGCGGCGAACGAGCCGGTGCCCGAGCTTGGGAGTCTGAGTCCGTCGGTGCGCGAGCTGTGGCTGACACTCGGCCGCTGGGCGCGCAACATGCAGTCCGAGATGCGCGCCCGCGACGCCGCCCTCGACTCGGCTCGCTCGGTGCTGGCGGCCCTGCCCGAACCGTTGCTGCTGCTCGACGCCGACCGGCGAGTGGTGCGCGCCAATGCCGCCGCCGCGGCGCTCTTCGGCGAGCGCATCGAGGGCCGCGACCTCGCCGGTGCGCTGCGCCATCCGCTGGTATTGGCGGCGACCGATCTGGTGCTCAAGGGCGAGACGATGCGGACCACCGAATTCGAGCTGACCAGCCCGGTCGAGCGGCATCTGCGCGCGGTCGTGGCGCGGCTCGTGCCCGAGGCGGAAGGCGCCGCCGCCGTCCTGGTGCTGCACGACCTGACCGAGCTGAAGCGCGCTGAGCGGCTGCGGGCCGATTTCGTCGCCAATGCGAGCCATGAGCTCAGGACGCCGCTCGCCACGCTGGTCGGCTTCATCGAGACACTGCGCGGACCGGCGCACGACGATACCGAGGCGCGCGAGCGGTTCCTCGCCATCATGGCCGAGCAAGGCGCACGCATGACCCGGCTGGTCGAGGACCTACTGTCGCTGTCGCGCATCGAGATGAACGAGCATCGCGCGCCGACTGAAGCCGTCAACGTCGAGATGGTGCTTCGCCAGGCGGCCGATCCGCTCGAACCGCGCGCTAAAGCGCGCAACATGCGCTTCGTCTTCGACGTCGCACCCGAGCTACCGCCGGTGGCCGGCGACCTCGACGAGCTGGTGCAGGTTTTCCAGAACCTGTTCGACAATGCGCTCAAATACGGCGATTCCGACACCGCGATCGAGGTGGTGGCGCGGCCGTCAGCCAAGCCATTGAGCGGTGCGCGGCCCGGCGAACGCGTCGCCGGCGTCGCCATCGCCGTGCGCGACCACGGGTCGGGCATCGCCCACGAGCACATTCCGCGGCTGACCGAGCGCTTCTATCGGGTCGACGCCGCGCGGTCGCGCGCCCTGGGCGGCACCGGCCTCGGCCTCGCCATCGTCAAGCACATCGTCAGCCACCACCGTGGCGCCTTCGAGATCGACAGCGAACTCGGCCAGGGCTCGGTCTTCACGGTCCACCTTCCCGCCGCCATCAACCAGAAAATCCAAACAGCACCAACGGCTTAGCGCCGACGCGGGAAATGACGGCGAGTGTCATAAAAGCGCAATGGAAGGCGCGTAACCCTGTCTGAGCGAAGGTCTGGAACGACGAGGAATGACGTGGAGGCTCGCCTGGATGACCCGGCGGCGGTGACCGCGATGGGGCTGGCGCCTCGCGTGATGCGTCGCCAGCGCCTGGGCGATGCCCTGTTCCGCGGCCTGACCAAGGCCTTCGCCATCGGCGTTCTGCTGCTGCTCGGCGGCGTCATGGTGGCGCTGGTCAACGGCGCGCTGCCGGCGTTCCGCAAATTCGGCCTCGGTTTTCTGATTAGCGACGCCTGGAACCCGGTCAAGGACAATTTCGGCGCGGTGCCGGCGATGTATGGCACCGTCGTCACCTCGGTGATCGCCATGGTGCTGGCGGTGCCGGTGGCCTTCGGCATCGCCGTCTTCCTCACCGAGCTGTGCCCGCCGGTGCTGCGCCGGCCGATCGGCATGATGATCGAGCTGCTGGCGGCCATTCCCAGCATCATCTACGGCGTCTGGGGCCTGCTCGTTGTGGCGCCGGTACTGCAGACGACCCTCCAGCCCTTCCTGATCGACACGCTCGGCAACGTGCCGCTGATCGGCGATCTGTTCAGCGGCGCGCCCTACGGCCTCGGCGTGCTGACCGCAGGCATGATCCTGGCGGTCATGGTGCTGCCCTTCATCGCGGCGGTGATCCGCGACGTATTCCTGACCGTGCCGGCGATGCTGCGTGAAAGCGCCTACGGCATGGGCGCAACCACCGCCGAGGTCGTGCGTGCGATCGTCATCCCGCATTCGCGCGTCGGCATTGTCGGCGGCGTGATGCTCGGCCTCGGCCGGGCGCTCGGCGAAACCATGGCGGTCACCTTCGTCATCGGCAACGACCATCATATCCACGCCTCGCTCTTGGCGACAGGAACCTCGATTGCGGCAACCTTGGCCAACGAGTTCACCGAGGCAGTGAGCAACATCTACACGTCGTCGCTGATCGCGCTCGGCCTCATCCTGTTCGTCATCACGTTCGTCGTCCTGGCCGGCGCCAACGTGCTGCTCTGGCGGTTGTCGGCGAGGGAAAGCACATGATAACTATTTACGTGCGCCGCCGCGCCGCCAATTTCGCCATCCTGTCGCTCTCGTTACTGGCGACCGCGGTCGGACTGCTGGTGCTGTTCCTGATCTTGTGGACGCTGCTGCGCCACGGCCTGCCTGCCCTGTCAGTCGCGTTCTTCACCGAGAGCACCCCGGCGCCGGGCAACGCCGGCGGCATGATCAACGCGATTTACGGCAGCCTGGTGATGACCGCGGTAGCGACGCTGGTCGGCACGCCGATCGGCGTCCTGACCGGCACCTATCTCGCCGAGTTCGCGCGCGGCGCGCGGCTGGCGCTGGTCGTCCGTTTCATCAACGATATCCTGCTGTCGGCGCCGTCGATCGTGATTGGTGTGTTCGTGTACGGCGTGATGGTGGCGCGCATGGGTCACTTCTCGGCCTGGTCCGGCGCAGCGGCGCTCGCCATCATCTTCGTGCCGGTAGTAGTGCGCACGACCGAGAACATGCTGACCCTGGTGCCGGCGAGCCTGCGCGAGGCGGCGGTGGCGATGGGCGCGCCGCAGTGGAAGGTCATCGTCATGGTGGTCTATCGCGCGGCCCTCCAAGGCATGCTGACCGGCGTGATGCTGGCGGTCGCGCGCGTTGCCGGCGAATCGGCGCCCTTGCTGTTCACCGCCTTCGGCAACCAGTTCTGGAGCACTGACATGAATGGGCCGATGGCCAATCTGCCGCTGGTGATCTTCCAGTTTGCGCTTAGCCCCTACGCGGACTGGCATCTGCTGGCCTGGGGCGGCGCTTTGATCATCACTCTTGCGATCCTCGCGCTCAACGTCGCGGCGCGGCTGATCGCCAACCGGAGCAGTTTCAGCAAATGACCTACGAGATCCAGCCCGTCGAAATCCCCAACCGGCAACGTCCGCATCTGATACAAATGCCCGCCGTGGAAACGCCCAAACCCATCGCCGAAGCCCAAGAGCAGGTGCAGCCAAAGGTCCAGATCAAGGATCTGCGTTTCTACTACAAGAATTACGAGGCACTGAAGGGCATCAACCTGACGCTGCACGACAAGCGAGTCACCGCCTTCATCGGCCCGTCGGGCTGCGGCAAGTCGACGCTGCTGCGCGTCTTGAACCGCATCTACGAGCTTTACCCCGACCAGCGCGCCACGGGCGAGGTGCTGGTCGACGGCCAGGATATCCTCGATCCGCGCCATGATCTGAACCTCCTGCGGGCGCGCATCGGCATGGTGTTCCAGAAACCAACGCCGTTCCCAATGTCCATCTACGACAACGTCGCCTTCGGCGTGCGGCTCTACGAACGGCTGAGCCCGCGCCGGCTCGACGAGCGCGTCGAGGAGGCGCTACGGCGCGCGGCGCTGTGGGACGAAGTCAAGGACAAGCTGCGCGAGAGTGGGCTGTCGCTGTCGGGCGGCCAGCAGCAGCGGCTCTGCATCGCCCGCGCCATCGCGGTCAAGCCCGAGATCCTGCTGCTGGACGAGCCGGCCTCGGCGCTCGATCCGATCTCGACTCAGCGCATTGAGGAGCTGATCGCCGATCTCAAGTCGGACTATTGCATCGTGATCGTGACGCACAATATGCAGCAGGCGGCGCGCAGCTCGGACTACACGGCGTTCATGTATCTGGGGCAGCTGATCGAGTTCAACACGACCGAAACCATCTTCACCCATCCACACGAACGCCAGACCGAAGACTACATCACGGGCCGCTTCGGCTGAGGAGCGAGACCATGGTGTCCGAACACATCATCAAGAGCTACGACCAGGAGCTCCAGCGGCTCGACAACATCATCGCCGAGATGGGCGGCATGGCCGAGAGCCAGCTCGCCGCCGCGATCGAGGCAGTGGCGCGGCGCGACAGCGAGCTCGCGGCGCGGGTGGTCAAGTCCGACGCGCGGGTCGACGAGCTCGAGCGCGAAGTCGAGGGTCTGGTGGTGCGGCTGCTTGCGCTTCGGCAGCCGCTGGCGCGCGACCTGCGCCAGATCGTCGCCGGCCTCAAGATCGCCTCCGATCTCGAGCGCATCGCCGACTACGCCGCCAATGTGGCGAAGCGCGCGATCGCCTTGAACCAGACGCCGCCGGTGAAGCCGGTCTCCGGTATTCCGCGCATGGGCCGACTCGGCAGCGGCATGATCAAGGACGTGCTCGATGCCTTCGTCGAGCGCGACGCCGAGAAGGCGCTGGCGGTGTGGCTACGCGACGAAGAGATGGACGATCTCTACACCAGCCTCTTCCGCGAGCTCCTGACCTACATGATCGAGGATCCGCGCAACATCACCGCCTGCACGCACCTCCTCTTCATGGCGAAGAATCTCGAACGCATCGGTGATCACGCGACCAACATCGCCGAGACGCTCTACTTCCTGGTGCACGGCACGCCGCTGGCGCAGGTGCGGCCGAAGCGCGACCGCACCAGTCTGGCGCTGGCGCCCAACGCCGACGTCAGCGAAATTGACGAGGATCAGGACTGATGCGGCCCGCGGTGCTGGTGGTCGAGGACGAGACGGCGCTGCTGACGCTGCTGCGCTACAACCTCGAGAAGGAAGGCTTCACGGTCAGCGCCGCGCATGACGGTGAGGAGGCGCTGCTTCAGCTCAAAGAGTCGAAGCCGGACGCGGTGCTGCTCGATTGGATGCTGCCGCGCGTCTCGGGCATCGAGGTCTGTCGCCAGATCCGGCGCACGCCGGCCTGGCGCGATTTGCCGGTGATCATGCTGACGGCGCGCGGCGAGGAAGGCGATCGGGTGCGCGGCCTCGATTCGGGCGCCGACGACTACGTCGTCAAGCCGTTCAGTCCGAACGAGCTGATCGCGCGGTTGCGCGCGGTCATCCGCCGCGCCCGGCCGGCGACGACGGCGGAGACGCTGCGGTTTTCCGATCTCGCCGTCGACCTCTCGGCGCACAAAGTGTCGCGCGGTGGCAAGCCAATCCATCTCGGCCCGACCGAGTTCCGCCTCTTGCGCTTCCTGATGGAGCGGCCGGGCCGCGTCTTCTCGCGCGAACAGCTGTTGGACGCGGTCTGGGGCCGCGACGCCGAGGTCGAGCTCCGCACCGTCGACGTCCACATCCGCCGGCTTCGCAAAGCGCTCAACGGCGGCGGCCGCAGCGACGTCATCCGCACCGTGCGCGCCGCCGGTTATGCCCTCGACGAGGCCGTCGGCTAACCGATAGCATACGGCCCCGCCGCGGGGGGCCTGCCGATGAACGAATTGCCGAGTTTGAAGCTTCCCGTGCCGGAGGTGACGGTCGGCGCCTATCGCGCCGTGTTCGGCCGGCTCGGCGCGGTTCTTGAACTCGGCTGGCTGCCGCTCCTGCTGCTGCTGGCGGTGTCGATCCTGCCGGCGGCGCTGCCGCCCGATTTCGGCGCCAAGAATCCGGTGCTGCGGGCGCTACCCGATTTCCTCGACCTGGTCGCCGGCGCGCTCTGCCTCAACGCCTTCGGCGTGCGCTGGTATCAGGCACAGCTGCTCGGCGGTGGCAGCGCCCGCCGCCCCTGGCTCGCGCCGTGGGCGCGCTTCCTGGCCTACACCTTCGTGCTCTACCTCGCGCTCGGCCTGATGCTGACGGGGGCCTTGTTCCTGGCCATGGCCGCCAACGGTCGCGGCGTCGCGGCCGAGATCGTGATGGGCGCGCTCGACCTCGCCGGCGCCGTCGGCCTGCTGCTGGCGATGGCGCGGCTGGCGATGCTGTTTCCGGCGGCGGCCGTGGGCCGGCCGATCGGCCTCGCCGGCACGTGGCATGCGACGCGCGGCAACGGTTGGCGCATCGTGTTGTGCTGGCTCTTCTCGACTGCGCCGTTGCTGCTTGGCGTGCAGATGATCATGGGTGCGGTCTTCACCGGCTTTCGAATCGGCGCGCACGCGCCGATGGGGCTCTATTTGCTGCGCGGTCTGGTCGGCACGGTCGCCGATTTCCTCATCGCGGCGCTCGGTGCCGCCGTGCTCAGCGACATCTATCGCCGGCTCGTCCAGGCGCTCGAAAGCTGAGCCGCCAGAAACGGCCTAGCGCGAGCCGAAGATCGCGTCGATCAGGCTCCGGAGCAGTCCCGGGTGCTCGGATGGCGGCGCACCGGACGGCGGAGGCGCGCGGCTGCCGAAAGGATTGTCGAAGGCGACGGCGGCGCCGGGGCCGGGCAGGTCGCGCACCGGCAGGTTGCGCGTCGCCTGAACCATGAAGGCGTGCCAGGTGCGCGCCGGCAGCGTGCCGCCAACGACGTGCTTCATCGGCGAATTGTCGTCGTTGCCGAACCAGACGCCGCAGACCAGGTTGGCGGTGTAGCCGACGAAGAGTGCGTCGCGGAAATCCTGCGTCGTGCCGGTCTTGCCGGCATCCGGCCGATCGAGGGCGGCGGCGCGGCCGGTGCCGCGCGCGATCACGCCTTCGAGCAGCTGGTTCATCTCGCCGGCGACGGTGGGATCGATGACGCGTGGCGCGCCCGAACCCGCGCGCTGATAGAGCACGCCGCCGTGCGCGTCGCGGATCTCGAGGATGGCGTGCGGCCAGGCGGCAATGCCGCCGCTGGCGAAGGCGGCATAGGCCGAGGTCAGCTCGAGCAGCGAGACGCTGCCGGTGCCGAGCGCCAAGCTATCGTCGTCCGGCAGCGGCGTGGTGATGCCGAGGCGGCGCGCGACGGCGATGACATTAGCGGGGCCGACGCGTTCGATCACCTGGGCGGCGACGGTGTTGATCGAATAGGCCAGCGCGTCGGCGACGGTGACGTCGCCGCGGTACTTGTTCTCGAAGTTGTGCGGCTCCCAGTCGCCGATGCGGAGCGGCGCGTCGTTGAATTGGTCGCTCGGCTTGATGCCGTGCTCCAGCGCCGCCAGATAGACGAACGGCTTGAAGCTCGACCCCGGCTGGCGCAGCGCCTGGGTGGCGCGGTTGAACTGACTGTCGTTGTAGTCGCTGCCGCCGACCATGGCGCGGATTGCGCCGTCCGGCGACATCGCCACCAGCGCGCCTTGCGACACATGATTGGTGGCGCCGGAGGATGCGAGGGTCCGCGTCACCGCGCGCTCGGCTTCGGCCTGCATCCGAGGATCGAGCGTGGTGGTGACGACGACGTCGTGGCCGTTGATATCGGTGAAACCGCCGATCCGGCTGGCGACCCAATCGGCGAAATAGCGGCTGCCGGGCGGCGCGTGGCTGGCCTCGGCAAGCTGGCTCTTCTGACGCTCGGCGGCGCGTGCCTGCGGCTCGGTGATGTAGCCGGCCTCGACCATGTTCTGCAGCACCTGGTCGGCGCGCTCGGCGGCGCGTGCGCGATCATTGATCGGGCTGAAACGCGACGGCGCCTTCAAGAGGCCGGCGATCACCGCCGCCTGGTAGAGCGTGAGGCTACGCGCCGACGTGTTGAAGTAGCGGTGCGCGGCGGCGTCGACGCCGTAGGTGCCGGCGCCGAGATAGACGCGGTTGAGATAGAGCTCGAGGATCTGGTTCTTGGTGAATTTGTGCTCGAGCCAGAGCGCGAGCATGATTTCGCGAATCTTGCGTCCGATCGTCCGGTCGGACGAGAGGAACAGATTCTTGGCGAGCTGCTGCGTAATCGTGCTGCCGCCCTCGACGATGTGGCCAGCGCGGATATCCGCGAGGAGCGCACGCGCCATTCCGATCGGGTCGATGCCGAAGTGGTGGTAAAACCGCCGGTCCTCGGTTGCGATCACCGCCTCGGGCAGGTAGCGCGGCATCTCGCGGAGCCGCAGCGGCTCGCCGAACAGATCGCCGAAAGTCGCGATCAGCGAGCCGTCGTCCGCGAGGATGGTGACCGACGGCCGGCGCTCGGCCGTGGTGAGTTGATCGGTGCTCGGGAGGGTGAGCGCGTAATAGGCGAACAGGCCGGCGATGGCGACAAACCCCCACAGCGCCACGAAGCCGAGCCAGCGCCCGACATTGCGCCGCGATCCGCGCGGCCGCCGGTCGCCGCGCTGATCATCTTTGCCGAGACGCGCCATCAAAAATCCGCCGTTGCGGTCCTGCTTCTACCACAGTGCGATGGCGGCGACGTGCGGCATTTGCAATGATCACGCGCCGATTCGCGCTTTGCCCCGAAACTGCCGCGGTGTCGCCGCGATTTCGCCGCCCGAGACGCCACGACCGAATGCGCCCATGACGGTTGCCCGGCTGGTTCCTCGCCGGCACGGGAGTTCAATCTTTGGTTGTTACATTAGCGCCTCGATGACGGCCTCGAGAGTCGACGGCTAGAAACGTTTCGCCATGCCGTCGCGGCGTCAGCCTCATCGCCGCCGGAACCCGGCACGGAGCGGGCGGTTCCGGCGCATGGCGCACCGTCGAGACAGGGGACAGGCGGCCGGACGGCCGCCTATAGTCTGGCGGCAATGCTTGGAAACACGCCGGACCGACGATGCCGCCCAATCGCCGCATCCTGATCGTCGACGACGATCTGGCGCTGCGCCATTCGCTCGCCGAGCAACTCCAGCTGCACGAGGAGTTCATGCCCGTCGAAGCCGGCACTGCCGCCGAGGCGCTCGCACTCGCGAAGCAGCAGTACCACGACGCGGTGATTCTCGACGTCGGCTTGCCCGACATGGACGGCCGCGAGCTCTGCCGGCTGATGCGGCGCGAGGGCGTGCGCGCGCCGATCCTGATGCTGACCGGCGCCGACACCGAGGCCGACACCGTGCTCGGCCTCGATTCAGGCGCCAACGACTACGTCACCAAGCCATTCCGGCTGCACGTGCTGCTGGCGCGGCTCCGCGCGCAGCTGCGGCAGCACGAGCAGAGCGACGACGCGATCTTCACCATCGGCCCGTATACCTTCCGACCGGGCAGCAAGCTGCTGGTCGACGATGCCAAGCGCAAGAAGGTGCGGCTAACCGAGAAGGAGACTGCGATCCTCAAATATCTCTATCGCGCCGGATCGCGCACCATTGGCCGCGGCGTGCTGCTCGACGAGGTCTGGGGCTACAACTCGGGCGTCACCACCCACACGCTCGAGACCCATGTCTACCGGCTGCGCCAGAAGATCGAGCGCGATCCGGCGCATGCCGAGATCCTGATCACCGAAGCCGGGGGCTATCGCCTGGTCCCGTAGGGGCGCGGCCGGGCTCGACAAGCGGCCGCCGGCCGGGCGAGGATAGCGGGCGATTCGCGACCGAGGAGGGGGAATCCGGTGAGCGCGCTCGACATGCTCATCCGGCGACTGATGGCGCAGCGCGCGTCGATCGAGCGCGCGGCCGATCTAGTGACAATGCTCGAGGGTCCGGCGATCCTGCTCGGTCTCGGCGACGGCGCGGCGCTTGATCATCTCTGCGAGGTCGCACGCAAGCGCGGCATCATCGTCTTCGACAAAGGGCCGATCGCCGACGGCGCGGCGCAACGCGCCAGCGAGTGCGTCGAAGGCGATCCGCGCGAGACCTTGCCGCGCAACTGGGAGCGCTTGAAGCGCAGCGTCGCGCTGGCGCTGATCAACCTGCCGATCACCGACGAGACGCGGCTCGCCGCCGAGGTCGCGCCGCTGGTGGCGCCGATACTGCGGCCCGGCGCCGTCGTCTTGAGCGAGATTGCGCTCGAGCTGCCGGGCTGGGAGGCGCTGCCGCCGCCCGAAGGCGTGCGCGAAGGCCGCCATCACCTCTACCGCGCGAGCTAGTACGCACGCCGACGACGGCGATGCTCCGCGGCGCGAAGAACGGTCTGAGGTCGCGCGCCATCAGCCGACCTGCAGCAGGACCGGCACGTGGTCCGAAGCAAGCTTCCAGTCACGCGCCGCCTTGTGGACACGCGCCGCCTTGAGCGCCGGCTGCAACGCCGGCGAAACCCAGATATGGTCGAGGCGGCGCCCGCGATCGGATTTCGCCCAGTCCTGGTTGCGGTAGCTCCACCAGGTGTAAAGCCGCTGCTCGGGCGGCACGAAATGACGGATCGCGTCGACGAAACCGCCGCGCGCCTGGAGCCGCGTCAGCTTCTCCACCTCGATGGGCGTGTGGCTCACCACCTTCAAGAGCTGCTTGTGCGACCAGACGTCGGTCTCCAGCGGCGCGACGTTGAGATCGCCGACCAGTATCATGGTCTTGCCCCGCGCCTTCTCGCCGGCGAAATAGCCGGAGAGCTCGTCGATGAACTGGAGCTTGTGGGCGAATTTCGGATTGGCCTCGGGATCGGGAACGTCGCCGCCGGCCGGAACATAGAGATTGTGCAGTTCGACGCCGCCGGGGAGTCTCACCAGCGAATGGCGGCAGTCCTCGCGCGCGCACCAGTTCTGGATGCGCGGGCTCTCGAAAGGCAGGCGCGACAGGATGGCGACGCCGTTATAGCCCTTCATGCCGTGCGCCAGAATGTGCGTGTAGCCGAGCTTGGCGACCGCCTCGCGCGGAAAGAACTCGTCCGGCGTCTTGGTCTCCTGCAGGCAGATGACATCGGGCGCGAGCTGTGCCGCGAGACGCTTCAGGTTGCGGAGGCGAAGCCGCACCGAGTTGATGTTCCAGGTGACGATGGTGAACGGCATGGGGCGCGAACTAGAACACGAAGCTGGTTCCGCCGACAATGCCGAGCGGCCAGCGGCCGGCGGCATAGAGCGCGTATTTGGCGGCGAAGGCGCGACCCGCCGCGCACGCCGAAGAGCTGGCCGGTGATCTTGGCGCCGCCGTCGCTCACCAGATAGGCGACCAGGTCGCCGACCGGTCAAGCCGACCAAATGCTTGAAAAGGTGGGCAAAATAAAGGCACTAATATACTTGACTCAGGAATAGCGACTTGCTATCTTATCCATAGCAAAAGGATATGAGCTATGGCTGAGAACCCCTGCACGCTGCTAGAGGCGATCAAATATTTCGCCGATCCTGACGTTTCCCACCAAACGCTAGTGGAATTGCGGTGGCCCAATGGCGTGTGTTGCCCCACATGTGGCCGTATTGACGTGCGTTTTATCGCTAGTCGTAGGCTATGGGAATGCAAGGAAAAGCACCCAAAAAAGCAATTCAGCGCCCGCGTGGGGACGCTTTTTGAGGATAGCCCGCTCGGATTAGGTATCTGGTTCGCCGCCATCTGGCAGATCGCTAACTGCAAGAACGGAATTAGCTCCTACGAGTTTGCGCGCGCAGCTGGCATTACACAGAAAAGCGCATGGTTTGTGCTGCATAGGGTCAGGCGAGCGATGGAGGCCGGCTCTATTGAACTAGACGGGACCATCGAAGCAGATGAGACGTACCTGGGCGGCGCAGCGAAAAACATGCATCAGCGGTCAAAGCGCCGCAAAGAGACCTTTGGCCCAACTGCCGGCAAGCAAATGGTGGTTGGAATCCTTCGGCGCAAAACCGGAAAACGCCCTAGCAAAGTGAAGGCAACCCACGTTCCTGATACCAAAAAGGCGACCCTTCAAAGGGCCGTAAGAGAGACGGCGGCCCCGGGATCAACCCTCTATACCGATAACAACGCGGCCTATGATGGACTCGCTTCTGAGTACCAGCATGACGTTATTAATCATGCGCTCGAATTTGTGCGTGGTGCCGTCCATACGAACGGCATCGAGAATTTTTGGTCGCTGTTTAAGCGGACCGTCAAAGGCACCTATATCAGCGTAGAACCAGCACATTTACAGGCATATCTTGCTGAGCAGAGTTTCCGCTTTAATGAGCGCACAGACGATGATTTCGGCCGCTTTCGGAAGGTATTAGGCTCGATCTTCGGCAAGAGGCTTACCTACAAGGAGCTAACCGACCTTGAAAAGACGGCCAGCGCCTGAAAAAAACGCGAAGGGCGAGGAAAGCGCCGAAAAGCTCACCAAGCCAGAATCCGCAGAAGCGATGCGGCGGTTCAAGGAACTCACGCGCCGTCTGGTAAACGTGCCACGCGAAAAGATCGAGGAACATCAAGAGATTAAGCCAGTACGGCGACACCGTACAAAACGGGGATAGACGGGGATACGGCCTCTGGTGTTCTGATCTCGGCGAGTCGCCGATGCCGTGCCAGAATCGCCACCGGCGAGATTTTATCTGATCTGCCTATGATCGGGGCCCATTGCCCCCTTGACGGACGCGCGGCGGTCGCCCAAGATGGGCATGGCCCAGAAACGCCAAGACCCCCAATGGATGGGGAAACATCCATGGGGGCCTGGTTTCGATGGGTTCGCCGCCAAGGGTCTGATCACCCCATGCGGCGTGAGGGAGCCCGGCAGTGGTAATGCCAAACTCGCCCCTCAACGCGAGAAAGTATAGCCACTGCGCGGGTTTCTTTCAAGGGTGACAACGCCTTGAACGGAGTCCCGCATGAAACGGACGCGGCGCAAACCGAGGCCTAACGATGACGACCACGGTCGTCGTCACGGTCACGGCGCGAAGCCCGAGAAGTGCAGCTATCATCCCCGGCTGTAACGCCGCATGACGCTGCCTCCCACTTGGCGGCTTGGCGTTAGCGAGTCGCCGGGGGCCCCATATCACGTCAACCTTTAGCCCGGCTGAGGGGCTTCGGCCCCTCGCCGATGATCGAGACGGAGACTTACCATGGCAGATGGTGCGCCAGTTATTGGACCGACCGGCACCGCGCAGGAAAAGCCGAAGGCACCTCGCAAGGCGAAGGCTTCGACTACTCGCGCGGTTTCAAGCATCAGCTTCCCGTACATGGACCTCGACGCCGCCATTTCGGTGGCGTCGGCGATGCTCAACGCTGGCGGCGTGGCGCTGAGTCGCGACCAACTCGCCGGCACCATGAATCTATCAGCCGGCAGCGGCAACTTTGTCACGAAGGTCGCAACGGCGAGAATGTTCGGTCTAATCGCGAACGTGCAAGGCAAGTACGAACTGACAGACCTTGGCTTTCGCATTTTGGACCGGGATGATCGCGCCCAGAAACAAGCGCGCTCAGATGCGTTCCTTACGATTCCTCTTTACCGGCGTGTGTTTGATGAGTTTCGCGGCAAGCCATTACCGCCGCGCCCTGAGGGACTTGAAGCGGCGTTTTTGCGTTTCGGGGTGGCGCCGAAGCAAAAAGCGACCGCGCGCGTCGTGTTTGACAAGTCCGCTAAGCAGGGTGGCTTCTTCGCCAACGGCAATGATCGGCTCATTGAGCCCATCATTGGCGGCTCAACTCCTGGTCCGGCGCAAGCAGTGAGTGTGCCTCAAATTGACGAGTCCGTGACTCAAAGCGAACAGCTTGGCCGTGTGAGCAACTTCCCGCCGTTTATCCAAGGGCTGCTCGGCTCACTGCCTGAGCCCGGCACCAATTGGACAGTCGAAGGTCGAGCGAAGTGGCTACAGACGGCCGCCAACTGCTTCGACCTCATGTACAAGGGCGATGGCACAATCCATGTAAGTGCGAAGTCAGCCGAGGGTGCGCAGCCAGTAAGCGAGAACATCGGTCGCCGCCCAATCGGTCCAGAGCCTGTCCGAAGCTAAATGAGAAAGAGCCCCACCAAGGGGCTCTTTCCGTCACCGGCCGCGCCGGACCATGCCTTGGCATGACGTGTCTTGCCGAGCCATGCCGCGAAATAGCGATACGCCAAAAACGGCGGAAAACCAAGTCCTCTGAGCCAAGTATATTGGTGCCAAAATAAAAGGCGCCCGACCAGGGGGGAGTGGCCGGGCGCCCGAAGTCCCTTTGAGGAGTCGAAGGGTCTAATGCGGCCCCCCGGCCCATCCACGGCGAAGCCGCGGATGGCTTCTGGCGTCTTAAATAGGAAACGACTGGGGCGATTTTAGGGGCGAGCCATGCAATTCGCGCGGCGCGCCCATGTCCGATTTAGGTGCAGCCGCCACCAGCGTTTCGGGCGGAATCTCGTCGAGCGCCAAAATCAGCAGCGGCAGCGCGCCGGCGCCCTGCCGCACGGCATCGAGGTATTTCTCGAACACCGCATGAGTGGGCTGGCCGCGCACCAGCCGCGTGTAACACTGCACGCCGACCAGCGGCGCGGAATCATTGACTTGTCGGGGATCGGCAGTCGGCACGGAGGAACATATTGATGGAGGCGTGCCGGGCCACCAGCGCGGATATCGCGGGGGAGGTCTGCGCGCTCAGCCGCCGGACGGCGCGGCGCCCGGCGGCTGCCAGATGAAAAGCTGCGGATTGACCGGCACGCCGAATTGCGGGCTGTCGAGCGTCACGGTCACCGTCTTGTTCTGGGCGTCGACCACCGTCCACTGGCGCAGCTCCATCGGCTGCTCCGAGAAGACCATGGTGACGCGGCCGCGATCGGGATGCTTGGCCTCGCTCACCGTGACGCGCAGCGCGCCGGGCGTATGCTGCACGTCCTCAGGCTGAATGTCGCCGCCGAGCTCGACGAAGTTCTGCAGCAGGAACCAGGCGGGCGTTTCGTCGAGATTGACCCAAGTCGACTGGCCGAGCGCGGCATCGTAGTAGTAGACCTCGCCGTTGGTGGCGACGATCAGGATCGGATGCGGTGGATTGTAGACGATGCGCATGTGGCCCGGCCGCTGGAGATAGATCATGCCGGTGGCGGTGGCGCCGTTGCCCGCGACCTGATCGAACTTCGACACCATGGTATGGATGCCGTTGAGATAGGTCTGGACGCGCTGGAGCGCGAACTGGTCGGCGGGCTTGAGCGCGGCACGCGCGGCACGCGGCAGCGCCAGCGCAGCAGCGAGGCCGGCGAGAACGAGGCGGCGCGACGGGCCGCGCGCGGGCGGGCGGGACGACATGCGGCTCATATATCGGGGTCCGGCGGCAGGTTGTCGAGACTTCTCGCACGATCATAACGCCGCGCTTTGTGGCGGTTTTATGGACGCAGGCGATCGACGGCCGCGATCAATCGCGGCCGCGGCCTAGGACCTCGCGCTTGCCGACGTGATTGGCAGCGGTGATGACGCCCTCGGATTCCATGCGCTCGACGATGCGCGCGGCGCGGTTGTAGCCGATCTGGAGATGGCGCTGCACGAAGCTGGTCGAGGCCTTGCGCTCGCGCAGCACGAGATTGACCGCCTGGTCGTAGAGCTGGTCGCCTGAGCCCTCGTCGTCCTCGGCGAAGGCCATCTCGTCCTCCTCGTCGGCGGTGACATCCTCGAGATATGTGGGCGGCGGACCGTTGTCCTTGAGGAAGCGGACGACAGCTTCGACCTCCTGGTCGGAGACGAAGGGGCCGTGAACGCGCGTGATGCGGCCGCCGCCCGCCATGTGCAGCATGTCGCCGCGGCCCAGGAGCTGCTCGGCGCCGGCCTCGCCCAGGATGGTGCGGCTGTCGATCTTGCTCGTCACCTGGAAGCTGATGCGCGTCGGGAAATTGGCCTTGATCGTGCCGGTGATGACGTCGACCGACGGCCGCTGTGTCGCCATGATGATATGGATGCCGGCGGCGCGCGCCATCTGCGCCAGGCGCTGCACCGCATGTTCAATGTCCTTGCCGGCAACCAGCATGAGGTCCGCCATCTCGTCCACGACGACGACGATCAGCGGTAGCGGCTCGTTCGACAGCGGCTGCTCCTCGAAAATCGGCTTGCCGGTCTCCTCGTCGAAGCCGGTCTGGACGCGGCGCATCAGTACCTCGCCCTTGGCCTTGGCTTCGGCGATGCGTTGGTTGTAGCCCTCGATGTTACGCACGCCGAGCTTCGACATCGCGCGATAGCGGTTCTCCATCTCGCGCACCGTCCACTTGAGCGCGACCACCGCCTTGCGCGGCTCGGTGACGACCGGCGCCAGGAGATGCGGAATGTCGTCGTACATCGACAGCTCGAGCATCTTGGGGTCGATCATGATGAACTTGCACTGATCCGACGACAGCCGATAAAGGATCGACAGGATCATGGTGTTGATGCCGACCGACTTGCCCGAGCCGGTGGTGCCGGCGATGAGCAGATGCGGCATGCGCTGGAGATCGGCGATCATCGGCGCGCCGCCGATGTCCTTGCCCAGCACCAGCGGCAGCTTGGCGTTGCTGCGCTCGTAGGCCTCGGAGGCCAGCAGCTCGCGCAAGAAGACCATCTCGGCGCGCGCATTGGGCAGCTCGATGCCGAGCACCGAGCGGCCGGGAATCACGGCGACGCGCGCCGACAGCGCACTCATCGAGCGAGCGATGTCGTCGGCCAGACCGATGACGCGCGACGCCTTGATGCCGGCGGCAGGCTCGAGCTCATAGAGCGCGACCACCGGTCCGGGCCGGACTTTGACGATTTGGCCGCGAATGCCGAAATCCTCAAGCACGGATTCGAGCAGGCGCGCATTCTGCTGGAGTGCCTCTTCGTTGACCGCCGCGGTGCGCGACGGCGGCACCTCGGCCAAGAGATCGAGCGACGGCAGCATCTGATCCGCCGCTTCGAGCGCGAGCGACGCCTGGCGCAGCCGCCGGATTTTGCGTTCGCGCGGCGGCAGATCGACTGCGGCCGAACGGCGCGGCGACGCGACGGGCTCGTCGTCGTTGTCGAAGCTCTCGGCACCGGTGGCGTCGAGCAGAAGCGGCTCGCGGCGCGGACCGGTTTCGAGCGCCGGCCCGCGATCGATCGCGGCACGCCGCATGCGCGGCAGGCGCAACGCCGGCAGCCGGAAGAAGAGCCACGCTTTTGGCGTCGGCCGCCGTTCGCGCGGCGCGCGCGCGGCGCGACCGCCCGGGCCCAGCACATAAAGCAGCAGCACGCCGACCAGCGCCGCGGCGGCCATCGCCGAGACCGGCGGCGCGATGTTGAGGTGACCGGCGCCGCGACGCGCCAGCTCGCCGGCGAAGCCGCCGATGCCGGAGCGGATCGGCCACCACTGTGGCGCCGGCAGGATCGACATCGCCAGCGCCGCCAGCGGCACGGTCCACGGCGCCACCAGCAGCTTGAGCCAGAGCCGTTTCAGGCCGTGCTGCGACAGCAGGCGCGCCGCCCAGTCGGCGAGGACCAACGGCACCAGCACGGCGGCCGCGCCAAAGGCCTGGAGCAGCACATCGGCGAACCGGGCGCCGGGCAGGGCCATGACGTTGCGCACCGGACCGGTGACGGCATGGTTCCACGACGGGTCGTGCGGATCGAAGCTCGCCAACGCCAAGCCGGCGAACAGCGCGGCGAGCAGCAGCAGGCCGCCGAGAAGGCGCTGGCCGAGGCGCGACCAGTGAACGCCTTCACGCGGGCGGCTCCGGCTCCGGCCGGCGTCGATACTCACCATGGCGAGTCCTTTTTCCGGGGGAAAACTCTGTGATTCCCGGGGATAACGCGTTAATCATACTCTAAGACTCGAGGATCGCCAAGGAAGTGCCGAATACGCGGGCGCTAACAACAGGACTGCGGTTGGAAGCCTCGACCGCCATCGCTACTACCCCTCAGATCTGGAAAATCTGCACCCGGACTGGCCGCGGACGGGAGGTCGACCGGCCGTGAAGCGCGCGGCTCCTCACCTTATGGCGCTGACGGGCATCGGCTTCTTCGCCTGCCTCGGCTACTTCGAATATCTGGCGCGCACCGGCCCAACACGGCCGGACACCGCGACCGGCTTGGTCGTCAGGATGAACGACCACGGCTATTACTTCTATGTCCATCCCTGGCAGGGATGGCTCCTCAATGCCGGACCCTTCGCGTGCGTCGGCGCATTCTTTCTCGTCGCCGCAGTCACCCAACGCACCAGCTGGCGCCCGACAAAAGCCGACTTCCCGCGATGGCTGAAATGGCTCTACCTTGCCGCGCTCCTGGCCAGTATCGCGTATGTATTCTGGCGGTTTCCCTGACCACGCAAAAAAAAGGGGCGGCTTGCGCCGCCCCGAGGCACCACAGGAGGAACGCGGTTTACTGGATGATCTCGCCGTGGAGCGCGAGGTCGAGGCCGTCGCGCTCGACCTCCTCGTCGACGCGCAGACCCATCACCAGGTCGATCACCTTGAGAATGATCAACGTGACGACGGCGTCGTAGACCAGGACGATGAGGATGCCTTCGGCCTGGTTCAGCACCTGGCCGGCATTGCCTTCGATCAGACCGGGCGTGCCGCCGTATTGCTGGATCGCGAAGACGCCGGTGAGCAGCGCTCCGACGATGCCGCCGACGGCATGGACGCCGAAGGCATCGAGCGCGTCGTCGTAACCGAAAGCGTGCTTGAGGCCAGTCGCGCCCCAGTAGCAAATGATGCCGGCGGCGGCGCCAATCACCAGCGAGCCGACCGGGCCGACGAAGCCCGAAGCGGGCGTGATCGCGACGAGCCCTGCGACGGCGCCGGAGCAGATGCCGACGACCGTCGGCTTGCCGCGCAATGCCCACTCGACGATCATCCACGCCAAACCCGCCGCCGCGGTGGCGATCTGTGTCACGGTCATCGCCATGCCGGCCTGCATGCCGGCGGAAACCGCCGAGCCGGCGTTGAAGCCGAACCAGCCGACCCACAGCAGCGATGCGCCGATGAAAGTAAGCACCATGTTATGCGCCGGGCCGGTGCTCTTGCGCTTGCCGAGCACCAGCGCCGTCATCAGACCGGCGACGCCGGCATTGATGTGCACCACCGTGCCGCCGGCGAAGTCGAGCACTTTCACGTAGGCGTTGGGATTGGTGCTGTTGAGGAAGCCATCCGGTCCCCAGACCCAATGCGCGATCGGCGCGTAGACCAGCGTCGCCCACAGTGCGATGAACACGCACATCGACGAGAACTTCATGCGTTCGGCGAACGAGCCGGCGATCAGCGCCGGCGTGATGATCGCGAACGTCATCTGGAAGCACATGTAGACGGTTTCGGGAATCGTCGGCGCCAGCGGATTGGGATTGCCGGTGTTGTTCGAGATGTCGCTCAAGATGCCTTGCAGGAAAGCGCGATCGAGGCCGCCGATGAACGGCGTGCCGGCGCGGAAGGCGAAGCTGTAATTGCACACCGCCCACAGCACGGTGACGAGACAGGTGATGAGGAAGCTCGTCATCACGGTGTCGCCGACGTTCTTCTTGCGCACCATGCCGCCGTAGAAGAGGCCGAGGCCCGGCACCGTCATCATCAGCACGAGCGCGACGGACGCCAGCATCCATGCGGTGTCGCCCGAATTGGGCGTGCACTTCTCCGTCACGTTGCCGCCGCAGGCGGCCGGTGGCGGCGGAGCCGGCGGCGTCGTCTGCTGCGCCTGGGCCGAGAGCAGCGGCAGCATCACCGCGAACGCGACCACCGGCAGCAGCCGGAGCGCGACTCTTATCCATGAAGCGATCACGCGATTCGAACGCATCGAACAGAACCCCTCCCGTCGGGCCAATAGCGAGGCTCACTCCCCACGCGAGCGGCCGCCTCTGCGAACTCAAGATTCATGCCATCGCCGAGGTCTCGGCCACCGGCGGTTTTCGGTCGGTTTGCCCTGTGGATAAGCACGATCTGCGGGGTTTTTAGCCAGCTCCGGCGTGTCTGATTAAAATTTAGGCGACGTTACACTTGACAACCCCAGCCCCAAGGATTAGCTTTCTCCCATAAGGAGAAAAGCTATGGCATCGCCCGTTCTGTCCGCCGCCCATTTCCATAACGAGGAAGCCGCCTTCGCCTACGTCGAGGCGCAGCTGTGGCCGTCTGGCCCAGTATGCCCTCACTGCGGCACTATGGGCGACAAGATCGGGCGTCTGACGGGTAAATCGAGTCGTCCTGGCCTTCGCAAGTGCTACGCCTGCCGTAAGCCCTTCACCGTGCGGATCGGCACCATCTTCGAGGATAGCCACCTGCCGCTGCGCCTGTGGTTGCAGGCGATCCACTTGCTGACCGCCAGCAAGAAAGGTTTCAGCACGCGCCAGCTGCAACGGACGTTTCAGTGCAGCATGAAAACCGCGTGGTTCCTGACGCACCGTATCCGCGAGATCATGAAGCGCGGCGATGGTCTTCCGCCGCTTGGTGGCGACGGGAAATTCGTCGAGGCGGACGAAACTTTCACGGGAAGGAAAGTCGGCACCAAGTTCGCTCGTGGCCACGGCCACAAGAATGCCGTGGTTGCGCTTGTCGAGCGCGACGGCCAAGCCCGTTCATTCCATGTTCCGAACGTTCGCGCCGAAACGCTGCGCGCCGTTCTTGCAAGCCAAGTGTCGCGCCAGTCGCACCTTCGGACTGACGAATGGCGCGGATACGAAACGGTTGGCAAAGAGTTCGCCACTCACCGCACGGTCAATCACTTGCAGAATGAATACGTGAAGGGCAACGCCTATACGAACACGGTCGAGGGATTTTTCTCGATCCTGAAGCGCGGCGTTTATGGCGTGTACCAAAACATTTCCGAAGCGCATCTGCATCGGTATCTGGCCGAATACGATTTCCGGTACAGCAACCGCGAGAAGCTCGGCGTCAATGACGTTGAGCGCGCCACCATTGCGCTGCGTGGTGCGAAGGGCCGTCGGCTCACTTATGAAACAGTTGGTCGCGGACGGCGAACGGAAGCACGGGAGACCTGAGCGACATCGCAAGCGGCACTGGCACGGACCGGAATTGCCGGATGATCCACGCCAGTTGTCATTGCCATTTGTTGTTAAGCCAAAGCGATGAATTGTGCTCCTCAGGCGGCGGTATCAGAGATGGTCAATCTTTGTATCTCACCGTTTGCCACGTGCGCTTTTGCGACGACTTTCAGCCAGCCCTGCGAATCAAGCGCCGCTGAATAGGGACTCTTAGGATTTTGCACGACGGGATCGGTAATTATCCCTGCATAACGCTCATCAGAGTCGTCACCGTGGATTTGGACCTTGCAGGCTCCTGTCTTTACGTCCAGTTCGGTGATTAGGACAGTGACGGTTCTGCTCGGTTCAATTTCAACGGGCTCCTCGCGATCAATTTCCCGTCGGGCTTCTACATCAATGATTACCGCCTTTTCTCTCTCTCCGATAAAGGCGGTAGAGACAGTTGATCCCACTGGCGCAACAAATGATTTTGCCGCTGGTCGTTGTTCCGCGCCGGCTTTCTCAACAGCCCTTTCTGCCACTTCAAGGCTTTTCATGGTGACTTCTTTGTTTGCCTGTATGGCATCGCGGACTAAGTCCATTGCTTTCGCGGCCTCACTTGGTTTGGCACTGAGTTTTGCCAGCATGTAATTCACGATAGCTTTCGTTGCATCCGTCGCAAGTTTCCGCCCCCTAGCCGTAAGGAGCGGAAGAAGGGGGACCGTTCCGGCGAATCCTACCGTTATTGTGAAGCATCTCGCATGCGTGCTTTCGGCAAGCACGCGGATTTTCATTGATGGTGTCCGGTTTAGATATTCTCCGGTGAACGCAATGTTGGCGGCCACCGCGAGAAGCCGAGCACCGCCTTTTAAGGATTCGCCGAGGAGCGCGAGATCGATTTCGTGATGCTCGGCGTCTATGCCGTCGTAACGAATGATGATCGGCTCTAATAATTCGTCCATTAGCGCCCCCTGACGTTAGAGAGTTTTTCAATAACAGGGGGTGTAACCAAAGATGAGTCAAGGAATTGGTGTTATGGTAATATGCGCGTATGCCCCGTAAGTCACCCGCCAAACACGACGATCCGGCGGAATCGAAACGCTTCATCGAAGCGGCGCGCGAAGCGCAAGCCGAGGATGGCGATGACGAGGCGTTGAGGCGCGCGCTCAAGAAGGTTGCCCTTTCGAAGCGTGACGAGAAGCCTTCGTCGCGGTAGCTCACAGTTGTGCGAGCGTTCCCATAAACACGCGAACGGCGTCTAGAACGTCGCGCGCCTGCGGCATCGTATAGGTCTGCTTCGGGTGCATCCCCGGATTACGCCAAGCCTGTTTGACGTGCCATAAATTGGCGCGCGCTTCCGACCATTGTTCTTTCCGGCGCTTTTGTGGTTCATCGGTTTCCGGCAGAATCTTAATCTTGTCGTCCATCTTGCTCAGCATCTGTCCCCATGTGTCTTGAGGGGTGATCGAGACGCTCAGCTGACGACTCAGATGCGATACGGCAGACTCCATTGCGCGCATAAGGTGAAGTACGGTCGCGGTAGATTGCCCCAGTGCGTAGCAGTTCCCCGCATTCTCAATGTCCTCCGCAGTGCTACGGAATTTTTCCGCCACTAACGAACCGAATAGGTCCGTCTTGCCGTAAAACTCGAAACGCTCTGACGGTATGTAATAGAAGTTCTTGTTTGCAAGTTCGTCCTCGAAACGCTTGTACAGGCGTTGAAGCTCTACTTGGAAGCGATCTCGTATAGCTCCTCCCTGTCCGTACTCTTGAATTGCACGCTCAATTTCTTTTTCTAGCGTCCCAAGCGGCAACCACTTGCAGCACGCCAGTGCGTTTCCCAACGCGGCCACCGCCGTCTCATAGGTATCATCTGGAAGGGCAATAGACGTGCTCTCTTTTGGGTGAAAAAGTCCCCACTCAAATAATTGGCGATAGGAATCGGTAAGCGCATGTCCTAGCACCAAAAACATCCCGGCGTATTTGTGCAGCATGTCCCACAGGCTCCATAGCCGGTGGGTATCCCAAGGGGATAATTCCGAGTCCCGACCGGCGCTTTGGGTTGGGAAAATCATATCTCAACCCCTAGCGCTTGGGAACGGCAAGTGTAACGTCGCCAAAATTTAATCAGACAGGTTTGGGGCCGATTTCTAGCGCCAGATCAACGACGCCAGCAGCGCCAGGCCGAGCAGAACGGCGACGCCCTGCCAGAACCGCACCGGCGCCCGCTCGAGCAAGGTCTGCGGCCGGCGCGGCGGCGCGGCGATCGGCGCCGGTCCCGCTTCGAGCTCGCCGGCGAACTCGCTCATGTCGCGGAAGCGGTCAGCCGGATCCTTGGCGATGGCGCGACCGAGCACCGCCTGCAACCAGGCCGGCAGATCCGGCCGGAGCGCGGAGAGCTCCTTCGGCCGTTCGCGCCGCGGCGAACTGACCGCGTCGGCGTTGTCGTAAGGAAACTCGCCGGTGAAGGCGCGGAACATAGTCACGCCGAGCGCGTAGATGTCGGTCGCGACGGTGCCGGGCTCGCCGGCAAACATCTCCGGCGCCATGTAGGCGGCGGTGCCGGGAATGTCTTCGGGCGGAAAATCCTCCATGCCCGGAATGCGGACGACGCCGAGATCGACGAGCTTGAGCGCGTCGCCGCCTTCGAGGATGACATTGTCCGGCTTGATGTCGCGATGGATGATGCCGGCGCGGTGCAGCGCCGCCGCGGCCTGTGCCAGCTTGATCGCGATACCGCGGCCTTCCTCGAGGCCGAGCGCCGGGCTGCGGCCGAGCCGCGTCTCCAGGAGCTCGCCCTGGTAGAGCGGCATGACGGTGTAGAGGCGGGTCTGGCGGCCGGGCGGCAGCTCGATGACGCGGCCGACCCATGGGCTGTTGACGCGCGCGCCGACCCAGGCCTCGCGCAGGAAGGCGGCGCGATAGGTAGCGACGGCGGCGACCTGGGGCTTGGGGAATTTGAGCGCCGCGTCGCCGCCTTCGATCTCATCGATGGCGCCGAAGAGCCGGCTGTACCGGCCCTCGGACAACAGGACCTTGAGCACGAAACCGTCGATCGTCTCGCCGGTAACCGGCACCGGACCCACCGGTAGCTGCTGGATGGTGGCGCCGATGTCGGCGGAATCCGCCGTCGGCAGGCGCACGACATCGAGCACCAGCGCAGTGCAGTTGTCGCCGCTGTCAGCCTCAAGCGCCGCCTTGACCAGCGCCCGCGCGGTGTCGCCCGGCGCCGAGCGCTCGCGCAGGATGTCGGCGATCGCCGCGTCACCGAGCACGCCGTGCACGCCGTCGCTGCACAGGAGAAACCGGTCGTGCAGCGCCACCGGCTGACTGGCGTAATCGAGCCGCATCTCGGCCTCGACGCCAAGCGCGCGGGTGATGACGTGCGACTTGCCGCTGCCATCCTCGCGCACGTGGTCGACGGTGAGCCGCACGAGACGATCGCCGCGCAGGCGATAGGCGCGCGTGTCGCCGACATGCAGTAGGTGGACGACGCGGCCGCGCAGCACCAGCGCCGTGAAGGTACTACCCATCCGCGTCAGTTCGGGATCGTGGCGCGCCTGCGAATAAAGCCAGCCGTTGAGCGAGTCGACAATGCGCGCGGCAGCGCGACGCACCTCCATAGTCTCGGGCAGATCGCAGAAGCCGTCGAGGAATCCGCGCACGGCGATCTCGGCGGCGACGCGGCCGCCCTTGGCGCCGCCGATGCCGTCGGCGATCGCCGCCACGACGTCGCGCCGCGGCTCGGGCAGCTCGGCGCCGAAGACGACGCCGGCAAAATCCTCGTTGCGCGAACGCGGCCCGGTCTCGGAGCAAAATCCGACCGTAGCGTTGACCTTGGCGGCGCCTTCAGCCATCGGCGTGCGCCCGCGGGCGCCGGCGCGGCGTCATGGCGTCAATGCGCCGTCGGCCGGCACTGGTCGAAGAGGAAATAGCCGCCGGTGCTCGACGCCGCGACGAAACTCAATTTGCCGGTCTTGCGTTCGAGCGTGTAGGTGCCGTTATCCTTGGCGTCGAACCAGGAGATCTCGGCGTCGCCGATGTCGGCTGGATAGCCATCGACCGTCCGGCGGCCGTAATCGATCTTGATCTGCCACGTCGTGCCGCTCGCCGGATTGGTGCAGGTCATCGCCGCCGGCGCCGGCTGCGCGCCGGCCGACGCCGCGAACGCCAGACCGCCGGCAAGCAAGCCGCCCATCACCGCCATACGTAGGCTGTTGAACATCGTCGCCCCCTCCTGAGTCGATCCATAGCCAATTCCCGGCAGTTCTGCAAAGAACGGACCGCCGTTCGGGGGCCATCGGCGGCGGTGGCGCGTCGGCCGGCGATGGCGATTCGCCGCTGAGTGATCCGTGAGCAATCTGCCCGTTTTCTGACCAGAAAAATTAACCGGGCGTTTGCCACGAGGCCGGCGCATCGACCAAGCCGCCGCGAATCGGCCCGCTACCGCGAATGGCATGGCAGTTGCCTCTGCGGTGGCGGTGGTGACCCATGGGGGTCACCCGGGCCCGGCTTGCTTCGGCCTGCAACCTTATTGCGCCTTCCTCGCAACTCAATACGGGGGGACTTCATGCTCTTACCGTCACCTAAATGGTTGGATACCGGCGACAACGCCTGGCAATTAGCAGCGGCAACCTTCGTCGGCCTGCAAAGCATTCCCGGGCTCGTCGTGCTCTATGGCGGCGTCGTCAAGAAAAAGTGGGCGATCAACTCCGCCTTCATGTCGATGTACGCCTTCGCCTCGGTGCTCGTGGTCTGGGTTCTCTATGCCTACAACATGGGGTTCGGACCGCAGTGGTTCCCGTTCCTCGGCAAGCCGATGCTCGCGACCTCTGCCGCATTCACGCTCAGCCAGGGCGTGGTGCCCGCGGCCGCCGGCGGCATGCCGCCGATGGGCTTCCCGATGGCGACACTGATGTACTTCCAGTTCGTGTTCGCCGCGATCACGGTGATCATCCTCGCCGGCTCGGTCTTGGGCCGCATGAGCTTCCGCGCCTGGGTGCTGTTCTGTCCGTTGTGGATGACCTTCGTCTACACGGTCGGTGCCTTCAGTCTATGGGGCGGCGGCTGGCTCGGCAGCATGGGCGTCGCCGACTTCTCGGGCGGCTACGTCATCCATCTCGCCGCGGCCTCGTCGGGCTTCGTGGCGGCGGCGATGGTCGGTCCGCGTTTGCAAGCCGACCGCGACAGCTTCCCGCCCAACAGCCTGCTGGTGACCCTGGTGGGCGCCGGCATCCTGTGGATCGGCTGGAACGGCTTCAATGGCGGCGACCCGTATTTCGCCAACGCTGACGCCGGCGCGGCCGTGCTCAACACCAACACCGCGACGGCGGTGGGTCTCCTGGTATGGACGCTGATGGACAAGATGGCCTACGGCAAGCCATCGGTCATCGGCGCTGTCAACGGCATGATCGCCGGTCTGGTGGCGATTACGCCTTGCGCCGGTTATGTCAACGGCTGGGGCGCCATCACCGTCGGCATCTGCGCCGGTATCATCCCGTGGCTCGCCATGAACAAGCTGCAGAAGACCAGGCTGTTCAGGAAGGTGGACGACGTGCTGAGCGTCTTCTCGACGCACGGCGTCGCCGGACTCACCGGCGGCCTGCTCACCGGCATCCTCGCCGACCCGAACATGCTGGTCTATATCGGGACCGATAAGGATGCGCCGGGCGTGAGCATCACCGGCCTGCTCTACAGCGGCGATGGACACCAGCTGCTGCTGCAGCTCTACGGAGCGTTGTTCATCATCGGCTACAACGTCGTCGCGACGTTCATCATCCTCAAGGTCATCTCCTTCATCACGCCGTTGCGGATGGACGAGGCGACGCTGAAGGTGGGCGACGACGCAGTTCACGGCGAAACCGCCTACGCCATCGGCAAGGAAGGCGAATAGCCGACAAACCGAAGCATCGCTTCGGCTAGCGATACCGGGGTGGGATGGCGGGGAACCGCCGCCCACCCCGGATTTTTTTGCCCGGCACCGACGACCACCCCGCGGCCAACCGCGCCGCGGCGGCGCCTGGACAGGCCGGCGGTTCCCAGCCATTGTCGCGCCATGCGGCGGCAGCGCGAGATCAGCGCCGAGATCGCGGTAGTGGGCGGCGGCCTCGCCGGCGTCACCCTGGCGCTCGCCTGCGCCGCCGGCGGCCTCGACGTCGCGCTGATCGACCGCCTGCCGCTCAAGGCCATGCTGGCGCCGAAATTCGACGGCCGTACCACGGCGCTGGCGCATGGCTCGAAGCAGGTGATGGCCGCGCTCGGCGTGTGGGACGATCTCGCGCTGCATGCCGGCGCCATTCTTGAGATCCGCGTCGCCGACGGCGCCTCGCCCTTCTTCCTTCACTACGACCACGCCGATGTCGGCGACCGGCCGCTCGGCTTCATTGTGGAGAACGCGTTGCTGCGCCGCGTGCTTTACGAGCGCGCACGGTCGTTCCGCAATCTGCGCTATCTCGCGCCGGCGACGGTGGCGCGCGTTGCCGATCTCGGCGCCGCTTCGCTGGTCGAGTTCGAGGACGGCACGCGGCTTCGGGTCGGCTTGGTCGCCGCCTGCGACGGCCGCAATTCCAAGCTGCGGCAGGACGCCGGCATCAAGTGCATGACCTGGGACTACCACCAGACCGCGATTGTCGCCTGCGTCGCGCACGAGAAGCCGCATAACAGCGTCGCAATCGAGCATTTCCGTCCGTCGGGTCCGTTCGCGATCCTGCCGATGACCGGCAACCGCTCATCGATCGTGTGGTCGGAGCGGCGCGCGCTGGTGCCAGCGCTGCTGGCGCTGCCGAAAGCACGCTTCGCCGTCGAGTTGCAGCGCCGCTTCGGCGACCATCTCGGCAAGGTCAGCCTCGCCGGTCCGGTGTGGACCTATCCGCTGTCGTTCCTCCACGCCGAACGCTACACCGCGCCGCGCCTAGCGCTGGTCGGCGAGGCGGCGCACGCCATCCATCCGATCGCCGGCCAGGGACTCAACCTGAGCCTGCGCGACGTCGCCAGCCTCGCCGAGCTCGCGGTCGACGCGCGGCGCATTGGCCTCGACATCGGCGCGGCGGACATGCTCCGGCGCTACGAAGGCTGGCGGCGCTTGGACGCGGTGACGCTCGCCGCCGTCACCGACGGATTGACGCGGCTGTTCTCGAACGATCTCAGGAGCGTGGGGCTGGCGCGCGACCTCGGCCTCGCCGCGGTCAATCGCATGCCGCGGCTCAAGCAGGCGCTGATGCGCCACGCCATGGGCGCGGCCGGCGACCTGCCGCGGCTGGTGCGCGGCGAGCGGCTCTAAATCCGATCCGCCACGCGGCCGGGCAGCATCCGGCGCAAGACGTTGTCGCCCAGGACGAAGTGGTGGCCGAGCGCGGCGGCAACGTGCAGGCCAACGAGGCCGAGCATCACCCACACGAGCGCCGAATGCAGCTCGCCGAAGGCGCGCACCCAGGCGGCGCCGACCGGCAGCACCGACGGCAACGTCACCGACCAGAACAGCGTAACGGTCCAGTTGTGTGCGACCGCGTTCGCCCAGCCGCTGAACGCGATGGCGAAGATGAGAGCGTAGAGGAGCACGTGGGTCCAGTGAGCGGCGGCGACCTGCCAGCGCGGTCCGGGTTCGGGCGCCGGCGGCCCGCTGACAATACGCCACGCTGCACGGATCACGATCACCGCCAGGGTGATGACACCGATCGACATGTGCCAGTTGTTGACCACGTCCGGCGGCGTCGTGCGGCGCGCGCCCGGCATCAGCCAGCCGAGGGTGAGCTGCGCGACGATCAGCGCAAAGACGAGCCAGTGCAGGACCTTGGCGGTCGGCGAGTAGGTCGTGGAGTGCATGGGAGCTTTCGGGGGTCGCCTCTATATTAGGAGCGGAACCCGCCGCCTATGGCCCGGGTGCGGCCAAATGGCTCAGTGGCGGGCTGGTTCGCGCGACAGACCGCGCTTTTCGAGCTCGGCCAGATAGGCGCGCCAGCGGCCCTCTTGCTCGCGGCCGAGTTCATACAAATAGGTCCAGGAATAGATGCCGGTGTCGTGCAAATCGTCGAACTTGATGCGGATGGCGTAATTGCCGACCGGCTCGACACCCAGGATGCCGACGTGGCGCCGGCCGGCGACGATCTGCTTCTGGCTGGGGTTATGGCCCTGAACCTCGGCCGACGGGCTTTCGACGCGCAGGTACTCGGCCGGCAGGCGGAAGGTCTCGCCGCCGTCGAAATCGATCTCGAGCGCCTTCTCCGCCGGCTTGAGGCGGATCTCGACCGGCCAGGGCGCGGCGCTCACGGTTGCGGCTTGGGTTTGAGGCGGGCTTTCTCGTCGTCGCGCAACGGCCGCGCCTCGTCGGCGAGCATGATCGGAATGCCGTCGCGGATCGGATAGGCAAGACCGGCCTCGGCGCTCAACAGCTCCTGGGCCGCGCGGTCATAGACCAGCGGCCCCTTGGTCAGCGGACAAACCAGAATTTCGAGCAGCTGCGGATCGATGTCGGGCATGGGCGGTCTCAGTGGCGCGCCGGCGCCGTCTCGGACGCCGACGATAGAAGCGCCATGTCGACGAGCTTGGTCAAGAGGTGCGCCCGCTCGGCGGGATCGGCCTCGAGCAGCGCCTGCTTCTCGGCCGGCGCGAACGGACCCATCATCGCCACGGCATCGACCAGCCGGATCGCCGGCACCGCGTCGGCCGCCGAGAGATCGGCCTTGATGCGGTGGCGCTTCAAGAACGGCGTCAGCTTGGTGACGAATTGCGGCGCATCGAAGCTCGGCAGCTCGACTTCCTCGTTGTCGTGCGCATAGCGCGACCAGTCGAGCCGCGCGCGCCGGAACATTTCGGTCTTGGGCAGCTCCTCGATCACGTCGAAGCGCGACACGCCCTCGAGGTTGACGAGATACCGGCCGTCGCCGCTCTCGCGGAACTCGACGATACGGCCGGCGCAACCAGTCTTGTAGAGCGGCGGATCGCCGGGGTCGTCACGGCTTTCGAGCGGCTGGATCATGCCGATCAGGCGACCCTCGCCGAGCGCAACGTCGGTCATCGCCAGATAGCGTGGCTCGAAGATGTTGAGCGGCAGCACGCCGCCGGGCAGCAGCAGCGCGCCGGTCAGCGGAAAGAGCGGCAAGCGGTCGGGCAGCGGGCGCGCCACGCCGGTCATGAGAACAGGATCGACGACAGTCGCCGGCGCGTGGCGACGGTGAGGGGGTCGGCGAGGCCGATCGCCTCGAAGAACTTCAGGAGCTGCTTGCGCGCCGCGTCCTCGTTCCAGGCGCGATCGCGCCGGATGATCTCGAATAGATGGTCGATCGCCTTCTCGCGATCACCGGCAGCGAACAGCGCCACCGCGAGATCGAGCCGCGCCTGATGGTCCTTGGGATCGGCGGCGAGGCGCGCCTCATATTTGCCGATCTCGCCGGCGGCCTTCTGGCCGGCCTCGGCGAGCTCGAGCGCGGTCTTGACCGCCGCGACGTCGGCGTGGCCCGCCTGATCGGCCGGCACGCCTTCGATCAGCGCCTTGGCGCGCACGAGATCCTTCTTCGCCACCGCGGCGCGCGCCAGGCCGACGATCGCCTCGAGATTCGTCGGCTCGTGCTGCAGCACCTGCGTCCAGATATTGACCGCGCGCGCGGCGTCGCCGGCGGCATTCGCCTCCTTCGCCAGCGTCAGCGCATCGGCGATCGGCGACGGCGCGCCGCCACCCGCGAGCGCAGCCAGGCGCTGGACGAACTGCTTCACCTGGGTGTCGGGCAGCGCGCCGACGAAGCCGTCGACCGGACGGCCGTCCTTGAAGGCGTAGACCGCGGGGATCGACTGAATGCGCATCTGCTGCGCCAGCTCGGGATTCTCGTCGACGTTGATCTTGACCAGGCGCACGGCACCCTTGGCGTCCTTGACCGCCTTCTCGAGCGCGGGGCCGAGCTGCTTGCACGGGCCGCACCACGGCGCCCAGAAATCGACGACGATCGCCGCCTCGGCCGACGCGTCGATCACGTCCGCCATGAAAGTGGCGGTCGAGCCGTTCTTGACGACGGCGTCGGCAGCGGCGGCGCCGGGCGCCGCGCCTTTGCCGGGCTTGCCGATGATCGCGTCCATGGGGTTCCTTTCCGCCCAGATAGATGGCCGCCCGCCACCCGAATGGCAAGGACCTTGGCTCTTAGGCCGGCGTTAGCCATCCGATGGCAGGATCGCCGGCGGCCGCGGCTTGCATTGCCCGTCCGGGTTTTGCATGATCGCCGCCTTCGGAGCGCGGGCGTAGCTCAGGGGTAGAGCACAACCTTGCCAAGGTTGGGGTCGAGGGTTCGAATCCCTTCGCCCGCTCCAGTTTCATCCCATCACCGATCGTGGGCCGGCACCGACGGTGCCGGCCTTTACACTCCGGCGACGATCTGGTTCCGTGCGCGCCGGGAGACCGCCCATGGTCGATTCACCACCTGACGACGCCGCACAGAAGAGCTCGTCGAGCTATATCCTGCCGGCGCTCGACAGCGCCTTCCTGACGAACCGCGATGAGATGCGCGACCTGCGGGTCGCCATCGAATACGCCAAGGCCGAGCTGCTGCTGCGCGACTGGGGCATTCGTTCGACCGTGGTGGTCTTCGGCAGCGCGCGCACGCCGTCGCCGGAGCAGGCCGAGGCGCTACGCCGCGCCGCGAAGGGCGAGGCCGAGCGCCGGCGCATCGACGAGCGCGTCGCGCTCTATCAGGCGGCGCGCGAATTCGGCCGTATCGTCTCCGAGCAGGGCGGCGCCTTCGCGCCGCATCACCGCTGGCGCGACAACGTCATCGCGACCGGCGGCGGACCCGGCATCATGGAGGCCGCCAACCGCGGCGCCCACGAGATCGGCGCGCCGTCGATCGGCTTCAACATCGCGCTGCCGCACGAGCAGGAACCCAACCCCTATACCACGCCCGAGCTTACCTTCCAGTTCCACTATTTCGGCATGCGCAAGATGCACCTGGCGATGCGCGCCAACGCGCTGGTGGTGTTTCCCGGCGGTTTCGGCACCTTCGACGAGTTGTTCGAGATCCTGACCCTGGTGCAGACCAAGAAGACGCCGGCGGTGCCGATCGTGCTGTTCGACCGCGCCTACTGGCGGCGTGTGGTTAATTTCGACGCGCTGGTCGAGGCCGAAACCATCGGCCGGGAAGAGCTCGCGCTGTTCGAGTTCGCCGACACCGTCGAGGATTCCTGGGCCATCCTGCAGAAGCGCGGCCTGACGGCGCACGCGAAGCCGGAGGGTTAAGCCGGCTTTAACGCCGGCTGCGTATCCTGAGTCTCGGGCCGACATGGGGCCCGGGGAAATCAGATACGCGTGAGCTCGTTCTTCGCATCGGTCCGGACGATTTTCCGTCCGATTACGCTGACTGTCGTGCTGGTCGCCGGCCTGCATCTGAGCATCGGCGTATTGGCGCTGCGCGCGATCGTGCATCCGGCGGCGACCGCGACAATGGTCACCGCCGCCAAGACCGAGCTGTCGGCAAAGGCCGCGACGCCTGTCAAGGCGGCTGAAACCACGCCCGCGGCCCTCGCCAAGGCGCCACCGCCGGTGCCGGTCACCGCCGACGCGACGGCTGACGCATCATCGCCCGCTGTTGCCAAGCCGGCGAGTCACGCCACGCTCTTCGGCCCGCTGTTGCTGGCACGCGAGAGCGTCGGCCTGGCGCAGCTGCGCGCCGCCGGCATCAATCTCGAGACCCTGCTGCATCACGCCGAACCGCACCACCGCCGGGTGGCCGACGAAGGCGGCCCGTTCGTGCCGGTGGCGGCGATGCGCGAGGCCGCGCTCGATCCCGCGCGGCTGGCGCGGCTGGAGCAGCTGATCGCGCACATGCCGTTCGCCGCGCCGCTGGTTCATTACGAAGTCTCGAGCCACTTCGGCGTCCGCCGCGATCCGTTCGACGGCGAGCGCGAATTCCACACCGGCATCGACCTCGAGGCCAATATCGGCACGCCGGTCCACGCTACCGCGCCCGGCGTCGTTGACTTCGCCGGCTGGGACGGCGGCTACGGCCGCATGGTCGAGATCGATCACGGCAACGGCATCCACACGCGCTACGGGCATCTGTCGCGGATCCTGGTCCGCGCCGGCGACCGTGTGGTGCGGCATGAGCGCATCGGCCTGGTCGGCAACACCGGCCGCAGCACCGGCCCGCACCTGCATTACGAAGTGCGGATCGATGGCCGGCCGCTCAATCCCGCGAAGTTCCTCGCTGCCGGCCGCATCGAGCTGGTCAAGGCGATCACCACCGCCAGCCGGTAAAAAAAGAGGCCGCCTTGCGGCGGCCCCGGAGTTCAACCGTCCTTCGGGTGATTACGCTGCCGCGCCGGTGCGGCCCGCGGCGTCGTTCGCCGTCTTGGCCTGCTTGCGCCGGCGCTGCATCTCCATGAAGCCGAGGCCGAGGAGGCCGCTGCCGAAGAGCAGCCAGCTCGCCGGCTCGGGGACCGAGCTGGTGCCGGCGTAACCGAACAGCAGGCTGGTCTGGAAGCCGCTGAACGACGAGGTGTCGAACACCAGGTTCGCCGTCACGTCGAACAGGCCGCTGCCGGAGACCGTGCCGAGGTCGTAGTTGACGTTGTCGAGCGCGACAAGAGCCGAGGCCAGATCCGTGAAGACCTGGTCGTGCAGCTTGCCCGCCACGCCGGACTCGGTCAGGTAGAACTCGAGCGTGCCGAAGGTGCCGCCCGAATAGCCCGTGCTGCCGTTGTTCAGGAGGCTGACGATCACGTCCCGGCCCGCCGCGTTCGCGCCCGTGTCGGTGAAGGTGAGCGACGACGTGTAGGTGTGCGGGGTCGAGATCGAGCTTGTCGCGCCGACACCCAGCAGGCCGGAAGCGATGACCGAGCTGCCCGCGTTATTGAAGGCCGTGCTCGCCGCCGGATTGGCCGCATAGAAGCTCGAGGTCAGCCCGGTCGGGTTCAGGTTGCCGAGCGTATAGCTGTTGTCCGGGATCGGGTTCGCCTGGCTGAACGGCGAGATCGGCGCCGTGCTTGAGACGTCCAGGCCATAGGTGGTCTGGCTGAACGAGGTCGCGGTGCTGCCGATAGTCGCCGTGCCGCCCGCCGTGACGATCGGCGTGGTGGACGAGGTGTTGGAGGCGTAGGTCGTGGCATTGGCGCTCGAGCCGACGCCGGTGATGCTGAACAGGGTATTGCCCTGGCCGTCGACCAGCGTGTTGGTCAGGCCGCCGCTGACGCCGTTGCCAGTCGCCGTCGCGGCAGCAGTGTTGCGATAGGCCGTGGCGTTGGCGGTGCCGCCGGCCGGACCGGTCGGGTTGGTGGCCGAAGCCGTGGCCGAGGCGGTGCCGCCGGCCGCGGTCGAGCTGCCGCCCTGGCCGCCGGTGGCGGTCGCGGTGGCGAGCGTCGGATTGACCGCGTCGCTGTTGGTCGCGGTGGCCGAGGCCGTGGCGTTGCCGCCGGTGCCGGGCGTGCCGGTGGCCGAGGTGCCGCCGTTGCCGCCGGTGGCGATAGCGTAGGAATTGCCTGCCGTCGCGACGTTGGTGGCGCTGGCGTCGCCGCCGATGCCGCCGTTGGCCGTGCCGGTGCCGTTGCCGCCGTTGCCGCCGATGGCATAGGTCAGGCCGGAGCTCGCGGTGGTGAGCGACGGCACGACCGAGGTGCCGGTGCCGGCGGTACCGGAGCTGGCATCGGCGCCGTTGCCGCCGAGCTGGCTGAAGGTGTTCTGTACGCCATTGCCGAAATTGGCGAGGGTCGCGGCGTAGTCGGACGACGTGACGGTGTGGCCTGAGAGATAGAGGTCGCTGCCGTTGCCGAGGTTCAGCATCTGGGCGATCGAGAAGTCGCCGGCGATGCCGTTCGAGCCCGAGTGGATGAAGTCGTAGCTGCCGGCGACCGCGCCCGGAATGGTCGGAACGAGGGTGAGCGTGCCGCCGAGATTGGCGTTCACGGTGTCGATCGCGTCATAGAGCGTGCCGCGGTTCGCGCCCGCCACGTCGAGATAGAGCGTGTTGGAGGACGCGAAGTTCATCGTGCCGGTGCTGGTGATCAGTGCCGCCGAGCCGGTGCCGAGCGGGAAGTTCGGCAGCGGATTGGGCAGGAAGGTGCCCGAGGTCACGTCCGGATTGTTCGGGTTGACCAGGAACGAGCCGGAGTTGCCGGGCGACAAGCTGCCGGTGAAGGTAACCGTGCCCGCGTAGTTGCCGGTGCCGGTGACCGGGCCGGTGAGGGTGATGCCGCCGCCGGTGCCGGTGACGCCGGGGCCGGTGCCGTGCGGCGTGTTGTTGTAGAGCGGGCCGTTGACCGTGCCGGAGCCGTTGAGGTTGCCGTCCTCGATGTCGGTCAGGCCCTGGGTCCAGGTGCCGTCGACCGTGGTGTTGCTGGTCGAGCCGGTCTGGGTATAGGTGCCCGCGCCGTTCAACACGGCGCCCGACTGCACCGTCACGTTGCCGCCGGTCTGGTTGTTCATGGTGCCGTTATTGGTCGTCAGGCCGCCGGTGAAGGTGGTGAAGATGCCGGCCAGCTTGTTGAGGAACGACCCGTTATTGGTCAGCGTGCCGCCGTTGTGGACGTGGAAGTTCGCGTTGGCGCCCTCGTTGACGATCGAAGCGCCCGACGCGTTGGTGATGGTGCCGCCGCTGATCGCGTTGAAGTGGGCGTTACCGGCGCCGGTGCCGTCATTGGTGATGGTGCCGCCCGTCTCGTTGAGAAGGGTGCCCGTGCCGGTCGTGGTGAATTCCGCGCCCGCCGCGCCGCCGACGTTTTTGAGCGCCGCGCCCTGCTCGTTGGTGACGGAGCCGTTGTTGGTGACGACGCCGCCCGACAGGTTCTGGAAGGTCGCGTTGGCGCCCTTGTTGTCGATCGAAGCGCCCGACGCGTTGTTGAGCGCGGCCGAATTGTCGAGCTCGGCGAGGCCGAGGCTGCCGGTGCCATCGTTGGTGATGGTGCCGCCCGAATTGTTGTTGATCGTGCCGGCGGTATTCTCGAACAGCGCCTTAGCCGAGGCGCTCGCGCCGGTCACGTTGCCGCTGTTCAGGATCGACGCGGTGTTGTTGATCGTGCCGCCGTCGTTATTGAACGTGGTCGTCACCGTGGTCGCGCCGGTGTTGTCGGCGAGGTTCTGGACCGTCGAGCCGGTCTCGTTCGTGATCGTGCCTTCGTTGGTGAAGCTCGCCTGGTTCTGGTTGGTGAGTGTCGCGGCGGCCTCGTTGGTGAACGAGCCGGTGTTCGTGACGTCAAAGGTCGAGCCCGCGCCCGTGTTGGTCACGGTCGAGGCGTTGTTGTCGAACGCGCCGCTGACGGTGGTCGAGGACGGATCGTTCGTATAGGTCGCGCCGGCGGTGTTGTTGAACGTGCCGCCGAGATTGGCGACGGCGCCGTTCTGGTTGGTGAACGAGGCGTGCGAGCCGGTGTTGTTGACCGTCGAGCCCGAGTCCGCCGTGAAGGTCGCGTTGTCGTTGGTGATTGTGGTCGAGGCGAGGCCGGTGCCGTCGTTGGTGACGGTGCCGCCGGACTGGACCGTCATGGTCGCGCTGTTCTGGTTGTTGATCGCGCCGCCGTTCTGGTTGTTCAACGTGCCGGCGTTGTTGAGGTTCGTGCCACTGCCTGTGTTGGTCAGCGTCGCGCCCGACTCGTTGGTCAGGGTCGCCGTGACCAGGTTCGACAACGTGGCGCCGGTCTGGTTGAGGAAGCTACCGAAATTGTCGAGCAGGGCGCCGAGCTTGTTGGTGAAGGTCGCGCCGTTAGCATTGTGGATGTTCGAGCCGGATGCATTGGTGAGAGTGGCGCCGTTCTGATTCGAGAACGACGCAGTGGCGCCAGCATTTGTTATACCAAGTGAAGAAATGCTGTTGTTCACGACAGTCGAGGCGTCGTTCACAAAAGTCGCGTTGTTCTGGATCGCGCCGCTGCCGTTATTATCGATTTCTGCGCCATTGCGATTGCTGAAGGTCGCGTTCGTGCCGGTATAGGCATTAATGATCGTACCAGTGTTGGTGATCTTGGTGCCGGAATCCTCGTTGGTGAACTGGGCGCCGCTGTCATTCTGGAGCGTGCCGCTGTTGGAGATCTGACCGCCGCTCTGGTTCATGAAGGTGGCGCCGGCGCCGGTGTTCTGGATACCGATGGCCGCGGTCGAGCTGTTGGTGATCGTGGCGCCGGTATTGTTGGAGTAGGTGCCGCTATTGGTGAGGGTCGCGGTGCCGTTGTTGTTGAGGTTGGTGCCCGAACCCTCGTTGGTGAACGTGCCGGCGTTGCTGATGCTGCCGGTGCCGTTGTTGTCGAGGATCGAGGCACCCTGGTTGGTGAACTGGGCGCCGGCCTCGTTGGTGATGGTGCCGCTGTTGTTGTTCAGCGCCGAAGCGCCCTGGTTGTAGATTTGGCCAGTCGACTTGTTGTCGATTGTGCCCGAGTTATTCAGCGTGCCGCCGCCCTGGTTATAGACCTGACCGTTGGTCTCGTTGGTGAGCGTGCCGGTGTTGCTTAGCGTGCCGTGCGCCTGGTTGTAGATCTGGGCGCCGTTTTCATTGGTGAGCTGACCGTCGTTGGTCAAGGTCGAGCCCGAGGTCATGTTGAAGATGGCCGCGTTCGAGCCGTTGTTGGTGACGCTCGACGTCGAATCGTTATGGAACAGCCCGCCGAGCAAGTTGAGGATTTGGCCCTCGTTGGTGATCGCCGCGCCATTCTGGTTCTGGATCTGCGTGCCGGTGCCCATGTTGAGCGCCGTGGCGCCGCTGGCATTGTCCCAAACCGTGCTAGTGCCGGTGTTGGTGAAGACTGATGCCGCTTCGTTGATGAAGGTGCCGAGATTCGAGAAGAACGCGGCGGCTTCGTTAAGGAAGTTGCTGGCGCCGGTGTTGGTCAGTGAGCCGGAGGCGGAATTGGTCAGCACCGCGCCCTGACCCGAAGTCGACGTGCCGAAACCGGCGTTGCTATTGGCGTTATTGATAAGAGAACCGCCGTCCTGATTGGTGAGCGAACCGTTGTTGGTGATGACGCTCGAAACACCCGCCGCTGCCGGGCCGGTGGCATTGTCGATTATGCTGTGGTCGTTGGTGACGGTGCCGTTGTTGGTGATGGTCGCCGTGCCAGCGGCGCCGCCGAGGGTGGTCAGGCTGCCATTGTTGGTCAGGACCGAATTGTTGACGCCGCTGATCGTGCCATTGTTGGTAATGGTCGAGCCGGCTTCGTTGTTTATTACGCCGGGATTGCCGGGGGCGCCGGTGCCGTCGTTGGTGACGGTCACGCCGCTGTCGATCGTGCCAGTCGTCGGGTTCGACTGGTCGCCGCCGATGCCGAGCGTGCCGGTGTTGGAGTAGTTGGTGTTTTGATCCCAGGTCGTGCCCGGACCTTCCTGCGCCGTGCCGGTGTTGGACGGCGAATTCGGCAGCGTTTGCGCCAGCGCGCCCGCGCTCGTCATCGCGAGCAAGGCGACCGCAGCCGCCGAATGCCTGGCCAAAGTCCGGATCGAACCCTTCATGTCAACCTCTCCGTATCCCTGTTGGCGAGCGGTCCGCGGATGGCCCCTGGGAGGGGAAAGGGCCGATCCGCAGCCGCCGCGTTGACCGAGAGGGCTATCGGAGAAGGAAGCCGGAGCGCCGCGAGGCGTAGCTGCCGGGAGGGGACCAGCGGAGACACGGGCTCCGCGGGCTTCGAACTTCCTTCCTGAACGACAGACCTGTTCGGTCTTTTTCTTCGAGCGTGAAAGTATTTTCAGATCGAGGCAAAAGCAAATCAAAGTATTGGTTAATACTGCGAAAAGTATAGTTAAAACGAGCATTTATGGTTAATTTAACCATGATTCGCGGGACCGGCGCGCGGCGGCGGCGGCGATCGGCTATAGAGACGCCGATGGATCTGATCGTCGAAGCCGGCGGCTGGGCGCGTTGGGGCGCGGTGCGGTGGCGCTGCGCGCTCGGCCGCGGCGGCGTCCGCCGCGACAAGCGCGAGGGCGACGGCGCCACGCCCGCCGGCGCCTTCGTCCTGCGCCGCGTGCTCTATCGCGCCGACCGCGCCGCCGCGCCGGCGACGCGGCTGCCGGTTGCGGCGATATCCCAAGACGACGGCTGGTGCGACGATCCGGCGGATGCCGCCTATAACCGGCCGGTGAAGCTGCCTTACAAGGCGCGCGCCGAGCGCCTGTGGCGCGCCGACCGGCTTTACGATCTCGTCGCCGTGCTCGGCCACAACGACGATCCGCCGATCGCCGGCGCCGGCAGCGCGATCTTCCTGCATGTCGCGGCGCCGGATTACGCGCCGACCGAAGGTTGCGTCGCGCTGGCGGCCGACGATCTGCGCCGCGTGCTGGCCGAGGCCGATGCGACCTCGCGCGTGGTGATCGAAGCGCGTTAGCGCGCCGCGCGCGGGCCGAAAATCGCCGTGCCGACGCGCACCAGCGTCGCGCCCTGGGCGATGGCGATCTCGAAATCGTCGCTCATGCCCATGCTGAGCTCGGCCAGACCGTCGCGCCTGGCGATGGCGGCCAGGAGCGCGAAATGCGGCGCCGGATCGGTGCCGACAGGCGGAATGCACATCAGGCCGGCGGGCGCCAAGTTCCAGCGCGCGCGGCAATCGGCGACGAAGGCGTCGGCCTGGTCAGGCGTGACGCCGGCTTTCTGCGGCTCGGCGCCGATATTGACCTCGATCAGCAGCGCGGGGCGGCGGCCTTCCTGCGCCATGGCGCGCGCCAGCGCCTCGGCCAGACGCGGCCGGTCGAGGGTATGGATGACGTCGAAGAGCCGCACCGCATCGCGCGCCTTATTGGTCTGCAGCGGTCCGACGAGGTGCAGCCGCAGATCGGGATAGCGCGATTTCAGCGCCGGATATTTCGACTGCGCCTCCTGCACGCGGTTCTCGCCGAAGACGCGCTGGCCGGCGGCGAGGGCGGCCTCGACCGCGGCGGCGGGATGCGTCTTGGCGATCGCCACCAGCGTCACGCCGGCGGCGGCGCGGCCGGCGCGATCCGCGGCGGCGGCGATCCGCGCACGCACGGCGGCGAGACGGGCGGCGAGGGCGGTGACGGTCATTGGCGCCGCAGGCTCGCCAGCGCCGGCCCCGCCGTCAAGGCCGGAGCTGCCTTGCCTTTCAAAGGTATAGCCCGGCCGGCAGCCCCTGCGCTAAGATCGGCGCACCCGGGGCGGAGCGTCCCCGGGGGGAGCTCCGAGGAGTTTTGGTATGTCGTTGCAACGATCCGTAAAGGTCGGATTCCTGTGCTTTGGCGCGGCTTTGCTGCTGAGCGGCTGCGGCCTTTTCAACAACAAGCGCTGGCAGGGCAACGATCCCGACGCGCAGCAGCGCGCCGAGGACCCGTATCACACGGATCCCAAGTACATGAACGGGCCGATGGACTACAACCCGCGGGTGCGGAGCGACGCCGACCGCTCGGTGCTATCGCTGATGTTCAACAATCCGAACAACGCCACGAGCGCGAGCACCGGCGTGCCAGGCATCGGCGTCAACTCCTATTTGTGGCATGCGAGCCTCGACACCGTGTCGTTCATGCCGCTGGCCTCGGCCGATCCATTCGGCGGCGTCATCATCACCGACTGGTACAGCCCGCCGCAGACGCCGGACGAACGTTTCAAGGTCAATATCTTCATCCTCAACCGCGACCTCAGGGCGGACGGTGTGCGCGCCAGCGTCTTCCGCCAGAAGCGCGACGACAAGGGCATCTGGGTTGACGCGCCGGTGGACAAGAACACGCCGGTTGATCTCGAGAACGCGATCCTCGCGCGCGCTCGCCAGATCCGCCTAAGCACGGCCTCGCTCCAGCAGTAGCATCGAGAGCAGAACTACGGCGCACGCGCGATGGCGCGGTACAACGCGAAAGAAAACGAGGAAAAATGGCAACGGGTCTGGCGCGAGCGTAAGAGCTTCGAAGTCGAGACGGATCCGGCGCGGCCCAAGTACTACGTCCTTGAGATGTTTCCCTATCCGTCGGGGAAACTCCATGTCGGCCACGTGCGCAACTACACCATGGGCGACGTAGTGGCTCGCTACAAGCGCGCGCAGGGCTTCAACGTGTTGCATCCGATGGGCTGGGACGCCTTCGGCCTGCCGGCAGAGAACGCGGCGATGGCCTCGGGCAAGCATCCGCGCGACTGGACGCTCGCCAACGTCGCGGTAATGCGCGAGCAGCTGAAACGCATGGGCATCGCCTATGACTGGCGGCGCGAGATCGCCACCTGCCATCCCGATTACTACAAGCACGAACAGAAGATGTTCCTCGACTTCCTCGAGGCGGGACTCGCCTACCGCAAGGAATCGTGGGTCAACTGGGACCCAGTCGAGCACACCGTGCTGGCCAACGAGCAGGTGATCGACGGCCGCGGCTGGCGCTCCGGGGCGCCGGTCGAGAAGCGCCTCTTGTCGCAGTGGTTCCTCAAGATCACTGCCTTCGCCGACGAGCTGCTCGCAGCGCTCGCAACGCTCGACCGCTGGCCCGAGCGCGTCAAGCTGATGCAGGAGAACTGGATCGGCCGCTCGGAAGGCGCGCGCGTGTTTTTCGATCTGTCGACGCCGAAATCTGAACGGCTCGAGGTCTTCACCACGCGGCCCGACACGCTCTTTGGTGCGTCATTTCTTGCTATAGCGCCCAACCATCCGCTGGCCGAGAGCCTAGCGCAGCGCGACGGCAAGCTTCGCGACTTCGTCGCCGAGTGCAATCGCATGGGCACCAGCGAGGCGGTACTCGAGACCCAGGAGAAGCGGGGCTACGACACCGGCATCACGGCGGCGCATCCGTTCAAGCCGGATTGGAAGCTGCCGGTCTATGTCGCCAATTTCGTGCTGATGGAATATGGCACCGGCGCGATCTTCGGCTGTCCGGCGCACGACCAGCGCGACCTCGAATTCGCCCGCAAATACCGGCTGCCGGTGACCCCGGTGGTGCTGCCGCCGCAAGCCGACGAAGCGTCATTTTCAATTGGTGACGAGGCCTATATCGGCGACGGCGCGCACATCAACTCGGCGTTCCTTGACGGCCTCGACGTGGCGGCGGCGAAGCGGCGCGCAATCGCCGAAATCGAGCAACGCCAGGCCGGCGCCGGCGCGACGGTGTGGCGGCTCAGGGACTGGGGCGTGTCGCGCCAGCGCTACTGGGGCTGTCCGATCCCGGTCATCCATTGCGACCAATGCGGCATCGTGCCGGTGCCGGAGAAAGACCTGCCGGTCAAGCTGCCGGACGACGTGAGCTTCGAGCAGCCGGGCAATCCCTTGGACCATCATCCGACCTGGAAGCGCGTCGCCTGTCCCCGATGCGGCGCCAAGGCGCGGCGCGAGACCGACACCTTCGACACCTTTTTCGAGAGCTCGTGGTACTTCGCGCGGTTCTGTTCGCCCCGGGCCAAGGCCGCCTTCGAGCGCCGCGACGTCGATTACTGGCTGCCGGTTGATCAGTATATCGGCGGTATCGAGCATGCGGTGCTACACCTGCTTTATTCGCGTTTCTTCGTCCGTGCCCTGAAGCGCTGCGGCTATCTTGAGCTCGACGAGCCTTTCGCCGGCCTGTTCACCCAGGGCATGGTCTGCCATGAGACCTTTCTGGACGCAGCCGGCGGCTGGCTCTTCCCCGAAGAGGTGCACCGCGACGCGAGCGGCGCATGGCGCGATTCCAAGGGTGCGGCGGTGACCATCGGCCGCATGGAGAAGATGTCGAAGTCGAAGAAGAACGTCGTCGGCCTCGAGAGCATCGTCGACGCCTATGGCGCCGACACGGCGCGTCTCTATCTCTTGTCCGACAGCCCGCCGGAGCGCGATCTCGAATGGACCGACGCCGGCATCGAGGGCGCCTGGCGCTATGCCAACCGGCTGTGGCGGTTGGCGACCGAGCGCGAGACGCCGCTGCCGCCGCCGGGCGCGAAGATGCCGGCGGCGCCTGGCGGCGCCGACCAGGCGCTGCGTCGCGCGACGCACCAGACCATCGCCCTCGTCACCGATGACCTCGACAGGTTCCGCTTCAACCGCGCCGTCGCGCGCATCCGCGAGCTGACCAACGCCATCGAGGCGGCGCCGGGCGCCGCCGGCGCGATCGCGCGCGAGGCGCTCGAAGCGGCGGTGCAGTTGATCGGTCCGATGATGCCACATCTCGCCGAGGCGCTGTGGCACGCGCTCGGCCATCAGCGGCTGCTGGCCGACGAGCCTTGGCCCAAGGCCGACCCGGCGCTTGCCATCGCCGAGACGGTGACGCTCGCCGTCCAGGTCAACGGCAAACTCCGCGGCACGGTCGAGGTGCCGCGCGACGTCGGCGAGGCTGACGCGCGTCAGGCGGCGTTGGCGCTGCCCAACGTCATCAACGCGCTCGGTGGCAAGACGCCGCGCAAGACCATCGTCGTGCCCAATCGGATCGTCAATGTCGTGGTCTAGGCGCGCTTTCCTCCTTGCGCTCGCGGCGACGCCGCTCGCCGGCTGCGGCTTCCATCCGCTCTACGGCGGGGAGACCGCCGGCGAATACAATCCGCTGTTGGCGGCGATCAAGGTCGCGCCGATCCCGGATCGCGACGGCCAGCTGCTCGAGCTGGCGCTGCGCGAGCGGCTCAATCCGCGCGGCGTGGCATTGTCACAGCACTACCGGCTCGGCGTAACGTTGACCCTGACGCGGGCGGATCTCGGCATCCAGCGCAACGCGACATCGACGCGCGCCGAAATCCTCGCCGATGCCAATTACACGCTCAACGGCCAGGGGTTACGGGTCACCGGACGGAGCCACACCGTCAGCGCCTTCAACCTCCAGAACGACGCCTGGGCCGCGACCGTGGCCGAAAACGATGCACGCGAGCGCGCCATCGACCAACTCGCCGACGCCATCGTGATGCAGCTGACGCTGTGGGTGCGGCGGCAAGAAGCCGTGCGCTGAGCCGGTGAAGCTCGAGCCGCGCCGCATCGAGTCGTTCCTCACCGCGCCCGAACCGACGTTCCGCGCCTGTCTGATCTATGGCCCCGATCGCGGCCTGGTCGCGGAGCGCGCGGTACGGCTGGTGCGCACGATCGTCGGCGATCCGGCCGATGCCTTCCGCGTTGCCGTCTTATCGGCGGAGACACTCCTCGCCGAGCCGCCGCGGCTCCATGACGAGGCGGCGCAGCTGTCGCTGATGGGCGGCCGCCGGCTGGTCTATGTCGGCGAGGCGGGCGACGCCGTCGGCGCGCTGTTCGCCCGTTATCTCGCCGATCCGCCGGCCGGTGACGGCTTCGTCGTCGTCGAGGGCGGCGACCTCAAGCCGCGCTCGAGCCTGCGGCGCGCTTTCGAGAACGCCAAGAACGCGGCTGCCATCGCCTGCTATCTCGACGGCCCGCGCGAGATCGAATCGCTGGTGCGTGAGGTCGCGCGCGCCCACCGTCTCAGCCTCGCGCCCGACACGGTGCCGTATCTGGTCTCGTCGCTCGGCAGCGACCGCGCCTTGAGCCGGCAGGAGCTCGAAAAGCTCGCGCTCTACGCCGGCGACGGCGGCGCGGTGACGCTCGCCGAGGCCGCGGCGCTGGTCGGCGACAGCGCCGACCTGTCGCTCGGTGACGCCATCTTCGCCGCCGCCGAAGGCAATCCTACCGGCTGCGAGCGCGCGCTCGGCCGCGCGCTGGCCGAGGGCGAATCACCCATCCGCATCCTGCGCGCGGCGCAGCGGCATTTCGTGCTGCTGCACCGGACCGCCGCTCGGCTCGACGAAGGCGCCGACGCCGAAGCGGCGATCGCCGCCATCCGCCCGCCGCTATTCTTCAAGCTCAAGGACAGCTTCAAGCGCCAGTTACGGCTGTGGCCGGCACGCCGCGCCGCGGCGGCGGTGGCCGCGCTGGTCGAGGCCGAGCGCCAGGCCAAGTCTGCGGGCATGCCGGGCGAAACGTTGTGCCGTGCCGCGCTGCTGCGGATCGCGCGCGGCGCCATGCAGGCGACGGCGCGGCGGGCATAGAACGCGGCCGCGAAATTTTCTGGCGCCGACGGGGCCGCCTGAGCGCGGTGGCGTCAGTCGAACGGCCGGCCGTCCTTGCGGCGGAAGACCCGCTTGCCAGCGGTGTCGTGCGTGGCGTGGATGTCGTCGTCGGGATAGGTCACCTCATCCGGCACGCTGCGGTCGCCGACCTCGAGATAGACCACGTTGCGCGTAGTGCGATTGACCAGGTGATGCGCGTCGCCCGATCCGGCCCTGAAGCCGGCGCACATGCCGGGCTTCAAGGGCGTCTCGCCGGCATCCGTCACCAGCACCGGCTCGCCCTCGAGGATATAGATGAACTCGTCCTGCGCCGCATGGGCATGGCGCAGCGCCGAGATCGCGCCCGGCGCCAGCCGCGTCAGGTTGACGCCGAAATTCCTGAGGCCGAAGAGGTCGCCGAGCGGCCGCTTCTGGCGGCCGAGCACGCGCGAATAGAACGGCTCGGGATAGGGCGACGACTTCGGGTTGGGCGCGGCCTCGGCCGCGACGACGGCGACGGGCGGCTTCGCGGCCATGGTGCTAGGGTCGCGCGCGCAGCTTCTTCAGCACGTCGTCGAGCTGGTCGAGCGAACCGTAGCGGATGGTGAGCGCGCCGCGCGTGCCATCGAACACGATCTCGACCTTGAGGCCGAGCGCCTCCGACAGCTCGCGCTCGAGCGCGACGATGTTGGCGTCGCGTTTGCGGCCGCCGCGCGGCTTGCGCGTGACGAACTGCGCCTCTTCCGGCGGCTTGGCGGCGCGCTCAGTCGCGCGCACGCTCAGATCGTCGCGCACGATCGCCAGCGCCAGCGCCAGCGCCGGCTCGGGCGCGAGGCCGACCAGGGCGCGCGCATGGCCCATGCTGAGCCGGCCGTCGGCGACCATCGCCTTGATCTCGTCGGACAATGTCAGCAGCCGCAGCAGATTGGCGATGTGGCTGCGGCTCTTGCCGAGCGCCGTCGCCAGCGCCTCCTGCGTGTGGCCGAACTCGTCGATCAGCCGCTTGTAGCCTTGCGCCTCCTCGATGGCGTTGAGATCGCTGCGCTGGATGTTCTCGACCAACGCGATCTCGAGCGCCTCGCGGTCGCCGATCTCCTTGACGACGACCGGCACATCGTGCAGATGCGCGCGCTGCGCCGCGCGCCAGCGGCGTTCGCCCGCAAGTATCTCGAAAGCGCCGGCGAATTTCGGATGCGGCCGCACCAGCAGCGGCTGGAGGATGCCTTGCGCCGTGATGCTCTCGACCAGCGCGTTCATCTCGGTCTCGTCGAAATTGCGCCGCGGCTGGAACCAGCCAGGATAGATCTGATCGATCGGCACCGTGCGCGAGCCCTTGCTCGATGCCGCAGTATCGCGTTCGGGCGCGCTCGCCTCCTCGCCCAATAGCGCGGACAGGCCGCGGCCGAGACCCCGTTTCTCGCTCATGACGCGATGCGCTCGAGCAGCGAGCGCTCTCGCCGCAGCAGCTCGCCCGCGAGATGGACGTAGGCCTGCGCGCCGGGACAGCGGAAATCGTAGAGCAGCACCGGCTTGCCGTGCGACGGCGCCTCGGAGATGCGCACGTTGCGCGGAATCACGGTTTCATAGACCTTCGCGCCGAAATGTCCGCGTACGTCGGCGGCGACCAGATCGGAGAGGTTGTTGCGCCGATCGAACATGGTGAGCACCACGCCCTGGATCTCGAGCGCGGGATTAAGCTTCGCCTTCACGCGCTCGATCGTCTTCACCAGATGCGACAGGCCCTCGAGCGCGTAGAACTCGCATTGCAGCGGCACCAGCACCGCATGCGCCGCGACCAGCGCGTTGAGCGTCAGCAACCCGAGCGACGGCGGACAATCGATCAGCACGTAGCGGAACGAACCGAGCTTGCCGGCGAGCGCATCGCGCAACCGGTACTCGCGGCGATCGGCGTCGACCAGCTCAAGCTCGGCGCCCGAGAGATCGACCGAGGCCGGCACGATCGCGAGCCGCGGCACCGCCGTCTGCACCACCGCCGCGCCGAGATCGCGCGCGCCCAGGGCCACGTCGTAGCTGGTGACCGTGCGCGCCTGGCGCGAGATGCCGAGGCCGGTCGAAGCATTGCCCTGCGGATCGAAGTCGATCAGCAGCACCGGCTCGCCGGCAGCGGCGAGCGCAGTGGCGAGATTGATCGCCGTGGTGGTCTTGCCGACGCCGCCTTTCTGGTTGGCGATGGCGATGACGCGCGCGGGCGCGGCCGGTCCGCTCGACGGGTGCAGCTCGGCGGTTTGCGTCATCGGTTCCATCAGGGCCCCTCGAGACGCAGGATGCGGCCGGTCGGATCGCTACGACTCGGCAGAATCCGCGCCTTTATCTGCAGCGCCGGCGGCAAGTGGGTCAGTTCCTCGTCAACCCCCCTACCCTTGAGGAATAGGCATATAGTGTGGGGTTTGCGGAATTTGTCCACCATTAGTAGTAGGTTATCCACAGGCGCCACCGCCCGTGCCACGATTACGTCGGCTGGAATTGGCGGCAATCGCTCGGCGCGTTGGGCATGGATGACGACCGGCACGTCGGTGACGCGCTGGGCCTCGCGCAGGAAAGCGGCCTTGCGCTGATCGCTTTCGACCAGATGGACTTCGGGCACGCCGAGGATGGCGAGGATCAGACCGGGCAGGCCGGCGCCACTGCCGATGTCGACCATCACCCTTGCCTCCTCCGGCAGCAGCGGCATCAGCTGCGCCGAATCGAGAATGTGGCGCCGCCAGACGTCGCCAAGGGTATTGGCGCTGACCAGATTGATCCGCCGGTTCCAGGCGCTGAGCAAGGCGACATAGGCCTGAAGGCGCTCCAGGGTTTCACGTGAAACGCCGGCGAGCCTGGCAAAACCTTCCGGCGTCAACCGGGTCGAAACCGGCCGCTCGTTCACCTGGAGCATCATGCGGCGGCTCGCCGGACGTGACGCAGCAGCGCCACCAGTGCCGCGGGCGTCACGCCCGAGACGCGGGCAGCGGCGCCCAAGGTCTCCGGCCGGCAGGCGCTGAGCTTGAGCCGGATTTCGGCCGAAAGCGAGCCGATGGCGGCATAGTCCAGATCGCGTGGCAGCTTGAGCGCCTCGTCGCGTCGGAAGGCCTCGATTTCCTCGGCCTGGCGTTCGAGATAGCCGGCATAGCGGCCATCGATCTCCAACTGCTCGGCCATCGCGGGCGGAATCGCACCGAGTTCGGGCCAGATTGCTGCCAGCCGTCGGAGGTCGGTGCCGGGATAGGACAAGAGATCGGCGGCCGAACGGCGGATGCCGTCGGCATTCACGCTCAGGCCATGCCGACGCAATTCGCTCGGTGTCATGGCGAGCCGCCGGACCATGGCGCGGGCGCGATCAAGGCCGTCAGCCTTGGCGGCAAAGGTGGCACGGCGTTCGGCACCGACACAGCCGAGCTCGACGCCAAGCGGCGTCAAACGCTGGTCGGCATTGTCGGCGCGCAGGGTCAGGCGATACTCGGCGCGCGATGTGAACATCCGATAGGGCTCCGATGTTCCACGTGAAACAAGGTCGTCGACCAGAACGCCGATATAGCTGCTGGCGCGGTCGAGGATGAACTCGCGGCCGGCACCAGCGGCGAGCAGCGCCGCGTTAAGGCCGGCGACCAAGCCTTGCGCCGCCGCTTCTTCGTAGCCAGTGGTGCCATTGACTTGGCCAGCGAGGAAAAGCCCAGGAATCCTGCGGGTTTCGAGGGTCGGTCGGAGCTCGCGCGGATCGACAAAATCATACTCGATGGCATAGCCCGGCCGAACCATGCGGGCGCGTGCGAGGCCCGGAATCGTGGTCAGCAGCGCCGCCTGAACCTCCGCCGGCAGCGAAGTCGAGATGCCGTTGGGATAGACCGTATCGTCATCGAGGCCCTCGGGCTCGAGGAAAATCTGATGCCGGTCGCGCGCGGCAAACCGCACCACCTTGTCCTCGATCGACGGACAATAACGCGGCCCGACGCTGTCGATCTGGCCGGAATACATTGGCGCCCGATGCAGGTTGGCGCGGATCAGATCGTGGCTCGCCGGCGTGGTCGTCGTGATGTGGCAGACCACTTGGGGCGTGCTGATGCGCTCGGTCAGGAAGGAAAACGGTTCCGGCGGCTCGTCGCCGGCCTGCACCTCGAGCCCCGACCAGTCGATGGTGCGGCCGTCGAGCCGCGGCGGTGTACCGGTCTTGAGCCGGCCGAGGGCAAAGTCGGCGCGCGCCAGGCTTTCGGCCAAACCGACGGCGGGCGGCTCGCCGACCCGGCCGGCGGCGGTCTGAGTCTCGCCGACATGGATGACGCCGCGCAGAAACGTGCCGGTCGTGATCACGACGGCGCCGGCACCGATGGTCTCGCCGGTCGCGGTGGCAATACCGGCGCAGCGACCTGACCGATCGAAGACCAGTGCCGCCGCCTCGCCCTCGTCGATCTCAAGTCCGGCCCGCGCGGCCAGCAGCGCCTGTATTGTCTGGCGGTAAAGCTTGCGGTCCGCCTGAGCACGTGGCCCGCGCACGGCCGGACCCTTGCTTCGATTGAGGACGCGGAATTGGATTCCGGCTTGATCGATAGCGCGGCCCATGACGCCGTCAAGTGCATCGATCTCGCGCACCAGATGTCCCTTGGCCAACCCGCCGATTGCCGGATTGCAGGACATCTCGCCGATGGTGGCGCACCGGTGAGTCAGTAACAGAGTCTTGGCGCCGAGCCGTGCGGCGACATCGGCGGCCTCGCAACCGGCGTGGCCGCCGCCGATCACCATCACGTCGTATCGGCGCATGGCGGCAATCTAAGGAGCGACCAACGGCGAGTAAAGCTGCAAGCCGTATGGTTTCACGTGAAACACCACGCGCCGTCGCGAATCGGCCATCAAGTAATAGAAAGTATTTCTACAAGTAATTACAATATAGAGTGCCTGAATCGAGTCGTCATACAGTTGTAAAACGTCGTTAACATGCATAGCCGCAGCAACGGCGATATCTGGTGAGGCGAAATCGATTCGACCCCGGAACGTCTCGCGAACCTATACTATATGATGTGGTATTAACGCTGTGGAATCACGAAATGTTCGTGTTTTCGGCCCGCTTTCACTTGCCAATGCAGAATTCGCGGAACACGACATCGAGCAAATCCTCGACGCCCACCCGGCCAGTGATGCGGCCCACGGCGTTGACCGCCTGGCGGAGTTCTTCGGCCGCCAGTTCCGGCGCGCCGGCCTGAGGATAGCGCTCGAGCGCGGCGGCGGCGGCGGTGAGCGCGTGGCGATGCCGGGCGCGGGTGATGAGTGGCGCCGATTCGCCGCCAAAGCGGCGCGCGATCTCGGCCGCGAGCCGTGTCTCGAGATCGGCCAAGCCGCTTCCCGTTGTCACGGAAATTTTCACGGTCGCGCCGACGCCGAGCGCGTCGGTCCAGCGCGCCGCGTCCGCCGGCGCCAGATCCATCTTGTTGGCGACGACCACGCAATCGCGATCGACCACCGCCGCGACCGCCGGCGCTTCGCCCGGTCGCGTCGCGTCGACGACGACGAGCTTCAGATCGGCCGACGCGGCGCGCGCCCGGGCGCGGCGCACGCCCTCTTCCTCGATAGCGTCGCGCGATTCCCGCAGCCCGGCGGTATCGGCGAGAGTCACCGGAAAACCACCGAGATCGAGCGCAACCTCGATCACGTCGCGGGTCGTGCCGGCGGTCGCAGCGGTGATCGCCACGTCACGCCGCGCCAGCGCGTTCAGCAGGCTCGACTTGCCGGCATTGGGCGGGCCCAGAATTGCGACCGCGAGGCCGTCGCGCAGCCGCTCACCGCGCCGATCGTCGGCCAGAAAGGCGCCGATTTCGCCCTGGATCTGCGCCAGTTCCGCGGCGACTTCGGCGGCGAGATCAGCCAGCAGGCCTTCATCGGGAAAATCGATCTCGGCCTCGACGCGCGCCTGCGCCTTGAGAAGCCGCACGCGCCAGTCTTCGTAGATGCGGCCCGCCTCGCCCGCCATCTGGCGCAAGGCCTGCCGCCGCTGCGCCGCGGTCTCGGCCGCAACCAGATCGGCGATGCCTTCGGCGGCGGTGAGATCGAGCTTGCCGTTGAGAAAGGCGCGGCGCGAAAACTCGCCGGGCTCGGCGAGCCGCAAGCCGGGCCGCGCCGCGAGCACGCCGACGAGCGCGCCGGCGACGGCGCGGCCACCATGGACGTGCAGCTCGGCGACGTCTTCGCCGGTGAGGCTCGCCGGCGCCGGAAAATAAAGCGCGAGGCCACGATCGATGAGCTCACCGCTCTGCGGATCCTTGAATTCGGCCACCAAAGCGTGGCGTGGCGTGGGCAATCGCCCAGCCAGCGCGCGCACGGCATCAGCGGCCCCCGGCCCCGACAGGCGGAGGATGGCGACGCCGGCGCGGCCGGGCGCGGTGGCGAAAGCGTAGATAGTGTCGTCCATTGGCCGGGCGAGTGTGATGCAAAAGCCCAAATGCGGGGATATATAAGTTGGACATCAGCTGCACCCCAGTCGTGGGTTAACCGCGCCGCGGCAAAAGCCTAGGAGAACATTCATGTCGGTGCAGTCACTGCTGAGCTACGCCTTGACCGTGCCCGACCTCAAGGCTGGCCAGTGCTTCTATTCGACCTTCGGCCTCGACCCGGCCGAGCGCGACGGCGTGCTCACCTTCCGCTGCGACGGCCGTGACCAGGACCAGGTGTTCCTGGTCGAGGGCAAGAAGAAGCGGCTCAATCATCTGAATTTCGGCAGCGACGACAAGGGCATCGCGGCGATCCGCGGCCGGATGCAGCAGCGCGGCCTCGCGGAGATCGACGCACAGCACAACGTCTTCGGCGGCGGGCTGTGGCTGCAAGATCCCGATGGGCATCCGATCAACGTGCGGCCGGAAGGGCCGAGGCCGTGGCGGCCCGCGCCGGCCTTCACCATCAACTCGCCGGGCCATTACCAACGGACGGGCGAGCGCGGCGCGCCCCATCGCCATACGGCGCGGCCGCATCGCCTCGGCCACGTGCTGCTGCACACGCCCAATCTCGACAGGATGGTTGCATTCTATACCGAGGTGCTCGGCATGCGGCTCTCCGATCGCGTGCCCGGCATCATCGTCTTCATGCACCTGCCGACCGGCGGCGACCATCACGTCGTCGCGCTCCTGGCCGACACGCGGCCGGGCTTCCATCACGCCAGCTTCGAAGTCGCCTCGCCCGACGAGATCGGCCTCGGGGCGCAGAAGGTGCTCGGCTCAGGCTATCGCAACGGCTGGGGCTTCGGCCGCCACGTGCTCGGCTCGAATTTCTTCCACTATCTGCGCGATCCGTGGGGCAGCCTCGCCGAGTATTTCTGCGACATCGACCAGATCCCGGCCGACGGCTCGTGGAAAGCCGAGGATCACGGACCGGAGGATTCGCTTTATCTCTGGGGACCGGCGGTGCCGGAGGATTTCGGCGCCAATTTCGAAGAGGCCTGACGCCACCGCGCCGGCGTCACGCGGTCTTCACAGCCGCGGTGACGGCATCGATGATCTCCTTGGTGTCCGGAAAGCCCGCTATCGAGCGCTTGGCGACAACCGCTTCATCGACGCGGACTTCGAAGATACCGCCGGTGCCCGGCACCAATCTCGCATTGATGGCGAACACCTTGCGCAGGGCGGACGCCACTTCCCTCGCCCGCCACTCATAACCGTACGGCTTGCAGTAGACGATCTCAACGCTCTTGCTCATGGTCGTTCCGTTGCACCAGAGATTTGCGTCGGCGCGCGACCGCCATGATACCGCAGCGCCTCTCGACGATGGAGCCGGATTCCGCGCCGGAGGCGACGATGGCGGCGAGGCGCCCCTCAAAGGCCTCGCATCGACCATTCTTCCGGCTGAGAATACCGGCAACGGAACCGGTTCGCCGCAGGTTGATACGCCTATGACGACGACAAACGCGCTGGCCCGCGAGACCAGCCCCTATCTGCTGCAGCATCGCGACAATCCGGTGCATTGGCAGCCGTGGGGACCCGACGCGCTCGAGCGCGCCCGGCGCGAGGACAAGCCGATCCTGCTCTCGGTCGGCTACGCTGCCTGCCATTGGTGCCATGTCATGGCGCAAGAGAGCTTCGAGAATCCCGATATCGCCGCCCTGATGAACGAGCGCTTCGTCAGCGTCAAAGTCGACCGCGAGGAGCGGCCCGATCTCGACGCGATCTATCAGCATGCGCTGATGCTGATGGGCGAGCAGGGCGGCTGGCCGCTGACCATGTTCCTGACGCCGACGGGCGAGCCGTTCTTCGGCGGCACCTATTATCCGCCGACTTCGCGCTGGGGCCGGCCGGGCTTTCCCGAGGTGTTGCGCGCGGTTGCCGACGCCTATGCGCAGCAGCGCCCGAAGCTCATGGAGCACGCCGGCGTTCTGCGCGCCGAGCTCGGCAAGCTCGGCACGCCGGCGGCGGGCGAAGCCATCGCGTCTGATCTACCGCTCAAGCTCGCCGAAGCGGTGCTGCGCGCAGTCGACGGCGCCAACGGCGGCATCGGCATGGCGCCGAAATTTCCGCAGACGCCGCTGCTCGATCTCATATGGCGCGGCTGGAAGCGCGGCAAGATTCCGGCGCTTCGCGATGCCGTGCTGCTGACGCTCGACCACATCACCCAGGGTGGCATCTACGATCATGTCGGCGGCGGCTTTGCGCGCTATTCGACCGACGCCCGCTGGCTGGTGCCGCATTTCGAGAAGATGCTCTACGACAATGCGCTGCTCATTGGGCTCCTGACCGAGGCATGGCGCGAGACGCGCAATCCGCTCTATGCCGCTCGCGTCGCTGAAACCGTCGCCTGGCTTGAGCGCGAGATGCGGTTGCCGGAAGGCGGCTTTGCCTCGAGCCTCGACGCCGACAGCGAGCACGAAGAGGGCAAGTTCTACGTCTGGACCGAAGCCGAGATCGACGGCGCGCTCGGCGCGCGCGCGGCCCGGTTCAAGGCGACCTACGACGTGACGCCGGCCGGCAATTGGGAGGGCCGCGCCATCCTTAATCGGCTCAGCCGCATCGCCTGGCTCGGCGACGAGGAAGAGCGCGCATTCGCGCACGATCTCACGGCTCTCCTTGCCGCGCGCGCGCACCGCATCCGCCCTGGTCTCGATGACAAGGCGCTGGCCGACTGGAACGGCCTGATGATCGCGGCACTCGCCGAAGCCGCAGCGGCGTTCGCGCGGCCGGACTGGCTGACGCTGGCGACCCAGGGTTTCGCTTTCGTCGTCGTCGCGCTCGGCGACGGCGACCGGCTCAAGCACTCCTTCCGCGCCGGCCGCGCCGCGCATGCCGGCATGCTCGACGACTACGCGCAGATGATCCGTGCGGCGCTGACGCTGCACGAGATCACCGGCGAGGACGCCTATCTCGACCGCGCGCGGCGCTGGCTCAACGTCACCGACGCGCATTTCTGGGACGTGGCCGGCGGGGGCTATTTCTATACCGCCGACGATGGCGAAACCCTGATCGTCCGCACCAAGCCGGCTTATGACGGACCGATCCCGGCGGCCAACGGCGTCATGGCGCAAAACCTGGCGCGGCTTTTCTATCTCACTGGCGAGGCCCGTTACCGCGAGCGCGCCGAAACGCTGTTTGCCGCCTTTGCCGGCGAGGTCGCGCGCAGCCCCGCCGCGCATGCGGCGCTGCTGGCGGCGCGCGATTGGCTCGACCATGGCCTGCAGATCGTCGTCGCCGGCGCGCACGGCACGGCCGACGCCGGCGCGCTGATCGCTGCCGTCTTCGCCGCCAGCCTGCCCAACCGCGTGTTGACGGTGGTGCCGCCCAGGCGTGAACTGCCGGCGGGCCATCCGGCGCGCGGCAAGGGTCCGGTCGAAGGCCGCGCCGCGGCCTATATATGCGAGGGACCGACATGTTCCCTGCCGATCACGACACCAGACGCGCTGACCCGCGCCCTGACGACGGCCTGAAGCGCCTGCCGCTCGATGGGCCGTTCGGATTCATGACCGTGGTCGCGCGCGACGGCGCGGTCGTCGCGCTCGAATGGGGCGGCCGCACCAGCGGTAAGCCTGACGCGCTGCTGGTCGAGGCCAAGCGCCAGCTCGAGCAGTATTTCGCCAAGAAGCGCACGAGCTTCGACCTGAGGCTGGCACCCGAAGGCAGCGCCGACGAGAAACGGCTCTGGGCGCGGATGACCAAGATTCCCTACGGCCGTACCGCGACCTACGGCGAGCTGGCGCGCGAGCTCGGCCAGGGCGCGCGCGAGGTCGGCCAGGCCTGCGGTCGCAATCCGATTCCGATCATCATTCCCTGCCACCGCGTGGTGGGAGCGGATGGCGCGCTCACCGGCTACAGCGCGCCGGGCGGCATCGAGGTGAAGCGCCGGCTGTTGCAGTTCGAGGGCGCGCTCCTGCTATAACGCCCGCGACATCGAGCGAGCGGTTATGGATCTGCGCATCGGCTTTTTCGGCGACAGCTTCGTCAACGGCTTCGGCGATCCCGACGGCCTCGGCTGGGTCGGCCGTGTTTGCGTCGCCGCGATCACGCGCGGCCACACGGTGACCAGCTACAACGCCGGCATCCGCGGCGACACCAGCACCGACGTGCGGGCGCGCTGGCGCGACGAAGCCGCGCGCCGCCTGCCGGCCGCGCAGCCGCGCGGCCTGGTCTTCGCGTTCGGCGTCAACGACTGCCTGAGCGTCGCGGGCCACCCCGCGCTCCTGCGCGAGGCGACAGTTGCCAATGCGCGCGAAATTCTCGCCGCCGCCAAGGCCTTCGCGCCGACGCTGCTGATCGGACCGCCGCCGATCGACGATAAAACGGTCAACGCATGGCTGGGCGATCTGAGCGCCGCCTTCGACGTGCTCGGCCGCGAGCTGGCGGTGCCATTCCTCGACGTCTTCGATCCCCTGCAATTGTCGAGCGCCTGGCGGAGCGAAATTACCGCAGGCGACGGCGCGCATCCCGGCCGCGGCGGCTATCAGGCCCTGACGGAACTGGTCAACGGTTGGGCAGCATGGCGGGCGTGGCTGCCGTGAACGCGCCGGTGCTATTCTGAAGGTTCGCTATGGGGGAAAAGTCATGCGCCGATCGTTTGTCGTGCCGCTCTGTGTCGCCGCCGCGGTCGCGGCCGCAAGCCTCGCACCGGCCGCGGCCCAGATGATGGGTGGACCCTATGGCGGCGGCCGCGCCGCCACCACGGTCGCGCTGCCCGGCAACGCGGCACACGGCCGCCAGCTCGCAACGACTTGCGCCGCGTGCCACGGCGCCGACGGCAACAGCACCGATCCGCAATATCCCAAGCTCGCCGGCCAGAAACTGGGTTATCTCTACGCCCAGCTGCTCGGCTTCAAGGTGAAGGCGCGGCCGTCGCCGGTGATGCAGCCGATGGCGGCGATGCTGTCCGATCAGGACATCGCCGACCTGGCGCGTTTCTACAGCGCGCAGCCGGTCAAGCCTGATCCGGTCAAGGACGCCGCTCTGGCCGAAACCGGCAAGCGGCTCTTCATCAACGCTAGCGGTCGCGGCGCGCCGCCCTGCGCCATGTGCCACAGCCCTGCTGCCGCAAGTTCGCCGATGATGGGCATGATGGGCGTCAATCCAGCCGACGTTCCCGATCTCTACGGCCAGCACGCGGCTTATCTCGTCGATCAGATGAACAAATACGCCAGCGGCGCGCGACCGGACGGCGTGATGAACCAGATCGCCGCCGGTGTGAGCGAGGCCGACCGCAAGGCGCTGGCAGAATATCTCGCCGGCGTGCGCTGACGCCGTCCGGCGTTTTCGCATCCATCCCGCGCCCGCGGGCCGGGATGACAAATCCACCCGGCCCCGGCTAGGGTTGGCGCCAACAAGCGCCAAAAGGAGGCATCATGGCCGACGTGACGGTCCGCGCCGCGGATGGCGGCAGCTTTTCCGGTTATCTGGCGACGCCCAAATCCGGCAAGGGTCCGGGCATCGTCGTCATCCAGGAGATTTTCGGCGTCAACGCGGTGATGCGCCAGATCACCGACGGCCTCGCCGGCCAGGGCTTCACCGCGTTCTGTCCCGATCTTTTTTGGCGTTTCAAGCCGGGCATCCAGATCACCGACAAGACCGAAGCCGAGTGGAAGCTCGCCGTCGGCTATTTCCAGCGCTTCGACGTCGACAAGGGCGTCGAGGATCTGAAAGCGGCGCTGGCGACGCTGCGCCGGCATCCGGCGTGCAGCGGCAAAGTCGGGTCGGTCGGCTTCTGCCTGGGCGGCAAGCTCGCCTATTTGATGGCGACGCGCACCGACGTCGATTGCAGCGTCGGCTATTACGGCGTCGGCATCCAAGATGCGCTCGACGAGGCCAAGAACCTCAAACATCCGTTGCTGCTGCACATCGCCGGCCAGGACGAGTTCGTGCCACCGCCGGCACAGGACAAGATCAGGACCGGTCTCAAGGGCAATGCGCAGGTGACGATGTACGACTATCCCAATTGCGGCCACGCGTTTGCGCGACCCGGCGGCGCGCATTGGGACCAAGCGGCCGCTGACCAGGCTGGCAAGCGCAGCCTCGAATTCTTCCGCCACCATCTCGGCGGCTGACATTCGATCCCATCGATAATCCGAGGAGATCTGCGATGCCGCACGCCATCCGCTTCCACCAAACCGGCGGGCCCGAAGTTCTCAAGTGGGAAGAGGTCCAGGTCGGCAAGCCCGGCGCGGGCGAGGCGCGCGTGCGCCACACCGCCGTCGGCCTGAACTTCGTCGACATCTACAACCGCATAGGCGTCTATCCGGTGACGCTGCCGAGCGGTCTCGGCAGCGAAGGCGCCGGCGTGGTCGAGGAGGTCGGGCCCGGTGTCACCGACCTCAAGGCCGGCGACCGCGTCGCCTACGGCAGTTCGCCGCTAGGCGCCTACTCCGAGGCCCGCGTCATGCCGGCCGACCGGCTGCTGGTCCTGCCGAAGGAGATCAGCGACAAGACCGCAGCGGCGATGATGCTCAAGGGCCTCACCGCGCAGTATCTCCTGCGCCGCACCTATCGCGTGAAGGCGGGCGACACCATCCTGTTCCACGCCGCTGCCGGCGGCGTCGGCCTGATCGCCGGCCAGTGGGCGAAGCATCTCGGCGCCACTGTGATCGGCACGGTGTCGAGCGAGGAGAAGGCCAAGCTCGCCAAGGCGCACGGCTACGATCACGTCATCAACTACACCAAGGAAGACTTCCAGAAGCGCGTCGTCGAGATCACCGGCGGCAAGAAGGTGCCGGTGGTCTACGACTCGGTCGGCAAGGACACCTTCATGAAGTCGCTCGACTGCCTGGCGCCGCTGGGACTGTGTGCGCTGTTCGGCGCCAGCTCGGGCGCGCCCGAACTGCTCAATCTCGGCCTGCTGGCGGCGAAGGGATCGCTCTTCGTCACGCGGCCGACGCTCAACACCTATGGCGCCAAGCGCGCCGATCTGGTCGCCGGCGCCAAGGAACTGTTCGAGGTGGTGAGCAAGGGCGTCGTCAAGATCGAGGTCAACCAGACCTATCCGTTGAAAGAAGCGGCCCGGGCGCAGACCGAGCTCGCCGCGCGCAAGACCACGGGGTCGACGGTCTTCACGGTTTAGGCGTCGGACACGCGGCGCCGGCGACGAGGATGTCCTCCATGCCGGCCCGGCAACGCGCGGCGTGCGCGAAGCGCGCGCCGAACTGCTTCGCGAGATCGTCGACCGCGTGGGGCTCGGCGCTGCGCAGCGCGATGCAGGGATACTTGGCGGTGAGCGCCGCTGCGGTCACCGGTCCGCTCCAGCTCTCGATTCCCTGGCGCCACGGCTCGAAGAAATAATCGTCGGCCGGCAGCAGCGCCTTGAGCCGCGCGGCATAGCGCTGGCCGGAATAGCTGTCATTGTAGAACCACGCCGCCGACGGCGCCGATGCCATGAAATCGTAGACACGGGCGCAGCGCGGCAGGTCGCGCGCGAGATCGATCGATCGCGCGCCGGCGGCGCGGCTGCGCGTCTCGGCGTCGAGCTTGGCGAAGGCCACGGCCTGCGCCGCGACGATCGCGACCACCGCCACGGCGCCGAGCCGCCGGCCGGCCCGCGGCGATACCCGGCCTGCCACCAGCAGGAGCCACACCAGGCCGAGGACCGGACCGGCGAGCTCGAGCGCCGGCAGGATGTAATGGCCGCTGGCGTGCTTGGCGACCAGGACGATCTGCACCAGCTGGCTCGCCAGCAGCGCCAGCAGCAGCCGTGCGCCCGGCGTGCCCCGGCGGCCGACGACGAGGGCGAGCAGGCCGAGCGCGAAGGCGCCGAGGAACAGCGGCCGCGCGAAGAACAGCTTGGCGAATTCGTGCGGATAGCTCGCCCAGGCGACAACGGTCTGGGGACCCCGGCCGTAGGCGCCGCTGCCCTTGGCGAGCGCGATGAACCACGCCGCCATCGGCGCCAGATTGGGAATCTCGGGAATCATCCAGAGCGCGAAGAGAACCGCCGTCAGCACGACATAGGCGACGCGTCGGCCGCCGCCGCGGATGACGATGAGCGGCGCCAGGCCCAGCGGCGCGAAGGTGATCTTGCAGGCGGCGCCGAGCGCGACGGCGAAGGCGACGCCGAAAAGGCTGGTCGCGCGCGGCAGGATGCCCTCTTCCACCAGCGCCGTCACCAGCAGCGCCACCGCGCCGAGCAGCAGCGGCTCGGGCTCGACCTCGATGCCGTGCTTCAGCGTCAGCATGGTGATGAACGGCGCGAGCTGGGCGAAGAGCGCCGGCGTCAGCGCTTCGTCGCTGCGGCGCCAGATGCGCCAGCCCATGAACCACAGCGCCAGCGCGTCGAGCGCCAGCATGACGTCGCTGGCCCGCGCCAGGATGGGCTCGGCGTCCTTGAGCCGGTCCGCGGCCGGCGTGAACCAGGCGACGGCCGCGACCACGAGCTGCACCGGCACGCCCGGATGCTGGAACGCCGCCGGCGGCGCGTGCTGCAGCAGGTTGAGGCCGCCGATGAGATAGAGGTAGCTGGGATCGAGGTTGAACCACAGCCAGTACGGCAGGCCATGCGCCCGCAGCACCAGCTCGGCGGCGAGAAACAGCAGCGGCAGGACCAGCAGCGCGATGCGGCGCACGGCGTCCTCCCGGCCGGTCTACGTGTTCATCGCCTCGAAGAAGTCGGCGTTGTTCTTCGACTGCTTGAGCTTTTCGATCAGGAACTCGAGGCCGTCCATCGGTCCCATCGGCATCAGCACGCGCCGCAGGACCCACATCTTGGCCAGCACCGCCTTGTCGACCAGCAGCTCCTCCTTGCGGGTGCCCGACTTGGTGATGTCGACCGCCGGGAAGGTGCGTTTGTCGGCGACCTTGCGGTCGAGCACGATTTCCGAGTTACCGGTGCCCTTGAATTCCTCGAAGATCACTTCGTCCATGCGCGAACCAGTGTCGATCAGCGCGGTGGCGATGATGGTGAGCGAGCCGCCCTCCTCGATGTTGCGCGCGGCGCCGAAGAAGCGCTTCGGCCGCTGCAGCGCGTTGGCATCGACGCCGCCCGTCAACACCTTGCCCGAGCTGGGCACGACGGTGTTGTAGGCGCGCGCGAGGCGGGTGATGGAATCGAGAAGTATGACGACGTCGCGCTTGTGCTCGACCAGGCGCTTCGCCTTCTCGATCACCATCTCGGCGACCTGGACATGGCGCACCGCCGGCTCATCGAAAGTCGAGGACACGACCTCGCCCTTGACCGAGCGCGCCATGTCGGTGACTTCCTCGGGCCGCTCGTCGATGAGCAACACGATGAGATAAACCTCCGTGTTGTTGGCGGCGATGGCGTGGGCGATGTTCTGCATCATCACCGTCTTGCCGGTGCGCGGCGGCGAGACGATCAGTGCGCGCTGGCCCTTGCCCAGCGGCGCGATCAGGTCGATGACCCGCGTCGTCAGATCCTTCTTGGTCGGATCGTCGATCTCGAGCTTGAGCTTCTCGTCGGGATAGAGCGGCGTCAGGTTGTCGAAATTGATGCGGTGGCGCAGCTTCTCGGGATCATCGAAGTTGATCTTGTTGACCTTGAGAAGCGCGAAATAGCGCTCGCCGTCCTTGGGCGCGCGGATCTGGCCCTCGACCGTGTCGCCGGTGCGCAAGCCGAAACGGCGAACCTGCGACGGGCTGACATAGATATCATCCGGTCCAGGCAGGTAGTTGGCCTCCGGGCTCCGGAGAAAGCCGAAGCCGTCCTGCAGCACTTCGAGCACGCCGTCGCCGTAGATCGCCTGATCCTTGTCGGCCATCGTCTTGAGGATGGCGAACATCAGCTCCTGTTTGCGGAGGCTGGAGGCGTTCTCGATCTGCAGCTCCTCGGCGAAGGTGAGGAGGTCGGCGGGAGTTTTGCGTTTGAGTTCCTGGAGGTTCATCGGCGTTGCGGCTTTCGCAAGAATAACGGCGGGAAGAGGGGTGCGGCCTGCGGGCCGGAGGGTTGCTTTTGCTGGAAGAGCGAGCCGACCTGTCGAGGGCCGTGCGCAGAATTCAACGGTGCGGTTGATAAAGACGGGAGCCGGTGACAGGCCGGTCTTCCGCTCAAAGCCTTAGCCAAAACCGGCGCCTGAGTCAAACGTGCTTTGTGTGACGAACCGCGGGCGCGCGGCTAGAACGGCTTCACCACCGCGAGGACAACGATACCGATCAGGAGCAGCGTCGGCAGCTCGTTGATTGCGCGATAGAAGCCGGCGCCGTGCGGCCGCCGATCGGCGGCGAAGTCGCGGCACCAGCGACCGAAGATTACGTGCAGCCACGTCATGCCGGCGACCAGCACCAGCTTGGCGTAGAGCCAGAACGTGCTCCAGACCACGACGCCCGTCAGCGTCAGGCCAATGCCGAAAAGCCAGGTCGCGACCATCGCCGGCGTCATGATCGCGCGGTAGAGCCGCCGCTCCATGGTCTTGAAGGTCTCCGACATCGGCGAGCCCGGCTCGGCGCCGGCGTGATAGACGAAAAGCCGCGGCAGATAGAGCATGCCGGCCATCCAGGCGATGACGCTGAGGATGTGCAGCGCCTTGAGCCACGGTAAATAGGGCGCGAGCAGATTCACGGCACCGCCAGTGCCGGGCACGGCGCAAAACCTTCCGGACAGTTGCGCCGGCCCGCATCGGGACGCGGCGCAGCGCGCGCCAGCCGCGCGAGGCCGCCAATGAACTCCGCAGCGGTGCCGACGGTCGGCACGCGCTGATAGAAAGGCACGCCCGCCTCGCGCGCCAGCTTGCGATAGTCGCGGTCGAGCTCGACCAGCGTCTCCGAATGCTCGGAGACGAAGGCGACCGGCGCGACGATGACGCCGGCGCCGACGGCGCCGGCCTGGCGGATCTCGTGCTCGGTCGCCGGCTCGAGCCATTTGAGCCGGCCGACCCGGCTCTGGTAGCAGACGCGCATGTCGAGTGTCGGCCGGCCGACCGCGGCGCGCACCGCCGCCGCCGTCGCCTCGATCTGCCACTGATAGGGATCGCCGCGCTCGATGATCCGTTTCGGCAGGCCATGTGCCGAGAGCAGCACGCGCATCGCGGCGTTCTTTGGCGTGCGCGCGAGCTCCGCCTTGATCCCGTGCGCCAGCGCCGCGACGAAGCCGGGCTCGGTCGGATAGCAGCAGACCACGCGCTCGCGCGCCTCAAGGCCGATCCGCGCTGCCGCGGCGCGCCAGTCGGCGAGCGACGAGGCGGTGGTCGTGGTCGAGAATTGTGGATAGAGCGGCAGCAGCACGATCTCGTCCGGCTGCCATGCCTTGACCTCGGCAGCGGTCGCGTTGGCGCGTGGATGCCAGTAACGCATGGCAACGAAGACGCGATAGCCGGCGCCGAGCGCGTGGCGCAGCGCGTCGGCCTGGGCGCGGGTATTGGCGCGCAGCGGCGAAGCGTTGCCGATCTGGGCATAGATTTGCCGCGTCAGCGGCGCGCGGCGGCGCGAGATGCTGCGCGCGATAATCCAGCGCAGCGGATTGGGCAGCGCGATGATTGCGCGATCGTAAAACAGATTGAAGAGGAAGGGTTGGACCGCGGCCGACGAATCCGGACCGCCCAGATTGAACAGCACCACCGCCGTTCGCGTCATGCTCCCCCGCGCACCAGCCGCACCAGCCGCTCGACATGCGCCAGCGGCGTCTCGGGTAGGATGCCATGGCCGAGGTTGAAGACGAAAGGGCGACCGCGCAGGGCGTCGAGGATCGCTGCCACGGCGCGGTCGAGCGCCGCGCCGCCGGCAACCAGCGTTACCGGATCGAGATTGCCCTGCACCGGCCCTTGCCGCTGGAGCTCGCGAGCCTGCGCCAACCCGACGGTTTGATCGAGGCCCAGCGCATCAACGCCGGTCGCGGTAAAATATTCGCCGTAGAGTGTGCCGGCATTGCGCGGAAAACCGATGACCGGCGCCTGCGGATGGCGCGCCTTAAGCACCGCCATCATGCGCCGGGTCGGCCTCAGCACGAAACGCCGGAAGGCCGCGGGCGCGAGTAATCCGGCCCAGCTGTCGAAGATCTGCACGGCCTCGGCGCCAGCGTCGAGCTGCGCCGCGAGATGGGCCGCTGTCGCATCGGCTACACGCGTCACGACCTGCTCGAGCTCGTCCGACCGTTCAGTTGCCCAGCGCCGCGCCTCGGCGAATTGCGTGCGGCCACTGCCATCAACCAAATAGGCAGCGACGGTCCAGGGTCCGCCGGCAAAGCCCAGGAGCGTGGTCGTCGCGGGTAGTGTTGCCCTGATAAGCCGTAGCGCTTCATAGACCGGCGCAAGCACTGCGGGATCAGGCGTCAATGCCAGATCGTACGCTGTCGTCAGCGGCGACAAGCTTGGGCCATCACCGTCGCGAAAGCTCAACGCCCGACCGAGCGCTGCAGCAATCACCAGAATGTCGGAGAACAGGATGGCGCCGTCGAAGCCGAAGCGGCGTACCGGCTGCAACGTTACTTCGGCGGCCAGCTCCGGCGTCAGACAGAGGTCCAGAAAGCCGCCGGCCTTCTGCCGCAGCACCCGGTATTCCGGCAAATAGCGCCCGGCCTGCCGCATCAACCATAGCGGTGGCGGATCGACCGTCTTACCACCAAGCGCCATAAGCAATGGCTTAGGCTCGTTCATGCCTTGCTCTTACCTTGTCCGTCTTAGAATCTAAAGGTAGTGAAGGAAGTTGGTAGGTGGTGACCGGGGGATTAAAGTCGTTCGTCGTCTATCCCCAGTGACATGACAGGCAGGGTCGGCGCGGAGCGCGAACCGTGTATAACCAGCGCATAATCATGGAATGTCGCACGCTGTACCACGTCCATGACAGTGATGGCCGCACGATGAAAGCCGGGGATATGAAGGACAATGAAAACGCGCTGCGAAATTTTCACCGCATCGCAGACCGGTCGCGTGAATTATCCGCAGCGGTGGCGCTTGTGGACCGAATTCGACAATGGGCGCGTGAATCGGTCACGCGCAGTTTCGCACTAAGTGCAGCACATGCTTGTCCCCAGGTCGTGTGGACATGACGCGCTTCCATCTTCATCTCGTCTCGGACTCGACCGGTGACACCGTTCATTCGGTTGCGCGCGCCTGCCTGGTGCAGTTCGAGAACAGCGAAGCGATCGAGCACATCTGGTCAATGGTGCGCACCAAGGCGCAAATCGAGCGGGTGGTCAACGGCGTCGGCGCCAATCCCGGCGTCGTGCTTTATACCCTGGTGGACGAAAGTCTGCGCGCGCCGCTGGTCGATGGCTGCCGACGGCTTCAGATACCGGCAATTCCGGTGCTCGATCCGGTGATCGCAGCGCTCGGCGCCTATCTGGGCAGTCGGGCACGCGGTCTACCCGGCCAGCAGCACACGCTCGACAGCGAATATTTCCAGCGCATCGACGCCATGACCTTCGCGCTCAACCACGATGACGGCCAGTCGGCCTGGGGCTGGAACGACGCTGACGTGATCCTGGTCGGGGTCTCGCGCACGTCGAAGACGCCGACCTGCATCTATCTCGCCAATCGCGGCATCAAGGCGGCGAACCTGCCGCTGGTGCCAGGCACCGCGGCGCCGCCCGAGCTGTTTAAGCTGACGCGACCGCTGGTAGTAGGCTTGACCAACGATCCCGAGCGCCTTATCCAGGTCCGCCGCAACCGCCTGACGCAGCTCAAGCAGGAGGATCACACCGACTACACCGATATCGAGGCGGTGCGCGAGGAAGTGGCGGCGGGTCGTCGGCTCTTCACCGAGCATCAGTGGCCGGTGATCGACGTGACGCGGCGCTCGATCGAGGAGACGGCGGCGGCGGTGCTCAAGCTGCTGGCGCGGAAACGCGGCGTCGAGGACGCATGACGCGACTGGACCTAGTCCTGGCGTCGGCAAGCCCGACGCGCGCCCGGCTGCTCAAGGCCGCCGGCCTCAAACCGACCATCGAGCCGGCGGATATCGACGAAACCACAGTCAAGGCAACGTTCCAAGCCGGCGGCCGCGATCCCGGCGCCTGCGCCATGGCGCTGGCTGAGGCCAAGGCGCAGCGCATCGCGTCGCGCATGCCGGGCGCCCTGGTGCTCGGCGCCGACCAGCTCCTGGTCTGCGACGGCGCGTGGTTCGACAAGCCGAAGGACCGCGCGGCGGCGCGGGCGCAGCTCGCGGCCTTGCGCGGCAAGCGCCACGTGCTGCCGACGGCGGCCGCGCTGGTCAAGAACGGCGCGACCATTTGGCATACCCTCGCCGAGCCGGCGCTGACCATGCGACGGTTCAGCGACGCCTTCCTCGACGACTACCTGGCGGCGGCCGGCGACGCCGCGCTCGGCTCGGTCGGCGCCTACCAGATCGAAGGCCGCGGCATCCAGCTCATGGCCGAGATCGAGGGCGACCACTTTGCCATTCTCGGCCTGCCGCTGCTGCCGCTGCTCGCTTTCCTGCGCGACAGCGGCGCGCTCACCGCATGATGAAGGTCGGCGTCATGGGCTGGCCGGTGGCGCATTCGCTGTCGCCGGCGCTGCACGGTTACTGGCTCAAGCAGCACGGCATCGACGCCGATTACGTCAAATGCGCGGTGCCGCCGGACAAGCTGGCCGAGGCGCTCAAGACACTCGTCGCCGAGGATTGGCGCGGCTGTAACCTGACGATGCCGCACAAGGAGGCGGCGATCGAGCTAGTCGATCGGCTCGATCCTGCCGCCCGCCGCATTGGCGCGGTCAACACGGTCGTGGTCGAGAGCGGGCGGCTCGCCGGCTACAACACCGACGGCTTCGGCTTTCTCGAGAATTTGCGTGCTGGCGCGCCGGGCTTCGATGCCAAGGCGGGGCCGGCGGTGGTGCTCGGCGCCGGCGGCGCGGCGCGCGCCATCGTCGACGCGCTGAGCGAGGCCGGCGCGCCGGAGGTCCGCCTCGCCAACCGCTCGCTCGGCCGCGCCCGCAACCTGGCGCGCAGCCTCGGCGGAGCGGTCGAGCCGGTGTCGTGGGAGCGGCACGCCGCGGCGCTCGACGGTGCGGCGCTGCTGGTCAACGCCACCAGCCTGGGCATGAAGGGAAATCCGCCGCTCGAGATCGATTTGGCGCGCCTGCCGAAGACCGCTCTGGTCAATGACATCGTCTACGCGCCCCTCGAAACGCCACTGCTGAAAGCCGCCAAAGCGCGCGGCAACCGCGTCGTCGACGGTCTCGGCATGCTGCTGCATCAGGGCCGGCCCGGCTTCAAGCTGTGGTTCGGCGTCATGCCCGACGTAACACCGGCGCTGCGCGCGGCCGTGCTGGCGGCGATGGCGCAAACATGAAGATCCTCGGCCTCACCGGCGGCATCGGCATGGGCAAGAGCACGGCGGCGGCGATCTTCCGCGAGCTTGGCGTGCCGGTCTACGACGCCGACCGCGCGGTGCATGCGCTGCTGGCGCCGGGCGGCGCGGCGGTCAAGGCGGTGGTGCGTGCCTTTCCGACCGCGAAATCCGGCAAGGGCATCTCGCGGCCGAAGCTCGGCAAGCTGGTCTTCGGCAAGCCCAAGCAGTTGAAGCGGCTCGAGGCCATCCTTCATCCGCTGGTGCGGCGGGAGGAGAAGATCTTCCTGCGTCGGATGCGCGGTCGCCGCGTGCGCCGCGTCGTACTCGACATTCCGCTCCTCTACGAAACCGGCGGTGCGCGGCGTTGCGACGCCGTGGTCGTGGTCTGGGCGCCGGCGGCAGTGCAGCGCGCGCGGGTCCTCCGGCGGCCCGGCATGGACGAGAAGCGCTTCCGCGCCATCCGGGCGCAGCAGCTGCCCGACCGGGTCAAGCGTGCGCGCGCCGATTTCGCGGTGCCGTCGGGATTGGGCCGCGCCGCGACGCGCCGCGCGCTGGCGCGCGTCGTGGCGACGATCGATCCGGCTTGCGGCGACGAATCCGACGCGTCAGACTGAGCGGCGATGCGCGAGATCGTCCTCGACACCGAGACCACCGGCCTCGACCCGGCCGGTGGCGACCGCATCGTCGAGATCGCCTGCATCGAGCTCAACAATCATCTGCCGACTGGCAAGGCTTTCCACCGCTATATCAACCCCGAGCGCGAGATGAGCGCTGCGGCCGAGGCGGTGCACGGCCTGGGCGACGAATTCCTGAAGCGCCACCCGCCCTTCGCCGCGATCGCGACCGAGTTCCTTGCCTTCGTTGCCGAGGCGCAGATCGTCGCGCACAACGCCGGCTTCGACCTCGCCTTCGTCAATGCCGAATTGAAGCGCCTCGAGCAGCCACCGCTCGCCGTCGCCGTGGTCGACACGCTCGAGCTGGCGCGCAAGCGCTTTCCCGGCGCGCCGGCCAGCCTCGACGCGCTCTGCCGCCGCTTCGCCATCGATCTCTCGGCGCGCGACAAGCATGGCGCCAAGCTCGACTGCGAGCTGCTGGCCCAGGTCTATCTCGAGCTGGTCGGTGGACGGCAATCGGCGCTCGATCTCGGCGCGCTGGCGGCAGGCGGCGCGATCCGCGCGGCGGTCGAGCGGCCGGCGCGCGCGGCGCGGCCGCACGTGGCGAGCGCCGACGAGCTGGCAGCGCATGGCGCCCTGCTCGCCCGGCTCAAATCGCCGATCTGGCAGGCTTAGGCTTGGGTTAAGCGTTCGCGGCGGGCGCCTGCGCTTGGGCGGCTTGGCGCTTCAGAAGTTCGGCGAAATTGATCGGCTGCAGGAAAACCGGCGGAAAGCCGCCGTCACGTGTCGCGTCGGCGACGATGGCGCGCGCGAAGGGGAACAGCATGCGTGGCGTCTCGACCAGGAGCGCCTCGGGCATGTGCTCCTGCGGCACGTTGCTCAGCGTCACCGCCGCGCCGTAGGCGAGCTCGATGACGAACAGCGTCTCGTTCTGCGCCGTGGCGCGTGCGTGGATGACGAGCACGACCTCGTAGCGTTCGCCGCCGAGGGCGCCGGCGCGCACGTCCACATTGACCTGGAGGTCGGGCTGCTGCGGTTGTAACAGGCTCGTCGGCGCGCGCGGGTTCTCGAACGACAGATCCTTGATGTACTGCGCGTTGATGATGAGCGCGCGATTCGACGGAGCCGCGTCCGCGGCAGCCGCGCCGCCTTCCGCGCCGTTGTCCTTGTCGGCCATCGTCTGCCCCGCCTGAAATTCGCGTTATCCGCCTGATGGCGCTCGCTAGCATGGATCTCCGGACCGTACAACCGCCAACCTTGCCCTTTTGCGGCGGCGGGCCTATCTACCTGCCATGATCGGCGACAGTCCCCAGATCATCGGCATCATCATCTTCGCGGCGATCGCGGGCTACCTGCTGCTGCGGCTCAGGAGCGTGCTCGGCCGCCGCACCGGCACCGAGAAGCGCATTGATCCGTTCGCACCGCGGCCCGCGCCGCCGCCGCGACCGTCGCCGTTCGCCGCGCCGGGCGGCGCGCAAGGCCCGGTGATCGACGGCCAGGCGACGCCGGTGCCTGACCGGCCGCAAGCCGTCGCCAAGACGCCGGGCGTGAGCGCGGTCAGGGCGGCCGACCCGGCGTTCGACGAGGCACAATTCCTCAAGGGCGCGCGCGGCGCGTTTGAGATCGTCGTCAATGCCTTCGCCGCCGGCAATGCCGCCGCGCTCAAGCCGCTCCTGTCGTCCGACGTGCTCGAGAGTTTTGTCGGCGCGATCAAGTCGCGCGGCGGCAAGACGCTGCCGAGTCCTCTGGTCGCCATCAAGAGCGCCGAGATCGACGAGAGCGCCGTCGAAGGCGCAACGGCGCTGGTCACGGTCAAGTTCGTCTCGGACCAGCACGACGAGCACAACGCGGTCGAGGAACACGTCGACCATTGGACCTTCTCGCGCTCGATCAAGTCGCGCGATCCCAACTGGACGCTGATCGCGACCAAAGCGCCGGACGCGGCCTGAACAGGCATTCGCGACGCGCGGCTTTGCAGACAAGGCCGAATAATTTCCCCAGGCCGCGAGCGCCGGGGTTCGCCGTCGCCGCGCTGATCGCGCTGGCGGCACTCGCCGGCTGCGTCGCCAAGCCGCCGCCGCCGCATCTCGATCTGACGCCGGTGACTTTCGCCGCGCTGCCGGGCTGGAACGACGGCGATCCGAGCGGCGCGCTGCCGGCGCTGCTGCAATCGTGCAACGCGCTCGCCCAGCTGCCGACCGATGCGAAGCTCGGCATCGCCGGCCGGCCGGCCGACTGGCGCCAGCCCTGCGCCGCTGCCGCGGCGCTCCATCAGCCGGATGCCGCCACGGCGCGCCGCTTCTTCGAAAGCGAGTTCGCGCCCTTCGCCGTGTCCGACAACGGCCGCGCCGCCGCGCTGGTCACCGGCTATTACGAGCCCGAGCTCGACGGTGCGCGGCGCGTGCATGGAAGCTTCATCGTGCCGATCCTGGCGCGACCGCCCGATCTGGTGGGCGTCGATCTCGGCGATTTCCGGCCGACGTGGCGCGGCCAGCGCATCGCCGGCCGCGTGGTCGACGGCCGTCTCGTGCCGTATTGGACGCGGGCGCAGATCGAAGCCGGTGCGCTCGACCGCGACCGCCTCGCGCTGGCCTATATCGCCGATCCGATCGAGCTGTTCTTCCTCCAGATCCAGGGCTCGGGCCGCGTGCACCTGCCCGACGGACGCTGGCTCGAGCTTGGCTATGACGGCCAGAACGGCCGGCCTTATGTGCCGATCGGCCGGCTGCTGGTCGCGCACGGCGCCATGCCGCTCGATCAGGTGTCGATGCAGTCGATCAAGGCCTGGTTGCGCGCCCATCCCGACGACGCCAAGAAGCTGATGGACGAGAATCCGTCCTATGTCTTCTTCCGCGTGCTGCCGGGCGACGCGCCGGTTGGCGCGGAGGGCGTTGCCCTCACGCCGGATCACAGTCTCGCGATCGATCCACGATTCATTCCCTTCGGCGTGCCGCTCTGGCTCGACGTGGCGCAGGGCGACACGGTGACGCGGCGGCTCGCGGTGGCGCAGGACACCGGCGGCGCCATTACCGGGCCGCTGCGCGCCGATCTCTTCTGGGGCGCCGGAGCGGCGGCCGCGGAGCGCGCCGGGCCGATGCGGGCCACCGGCCGATTTTTCCTACTTTTGCCTAAATTGGCGCCTAGCAAGGGATGAGCGACCGTTTTCAGCCGTAGAATTACGTATTGGAATACCGACGTATAATGGCGGAGCGTTCCGGGTCCTGCGGGAGCGCGCCGCCAACGTGGCAGCGAGGGAGTGGGCGATGCTGAAGCGATTCGGGCTCAAATCCGCTCTGGCGTTGGGCGTCTTGGCGCTCGGCACCGGATTGGCACTGGCGCCGTCGCCGGCTTCGGCGCGCGTCTTCGTGCATGTCGGCGTCGGTCCGTGGTGGGGCCCGTACTACTATTATCCGCCGCCGCCGGTGGTGTATTACCCGCCGCCCTATTATTATGCGCCACCGCCCGTGGTCTATGCGACGCCGCCGGCGCCGTCCACGCTCGAGCCGCAGGCACAGACCTGGTACTATTGCGACAATCCCAAGGGTTACTATCCGTACGTTACCAACTGCGGCCGCGGCTGGCGTCAAGTGCCGGCCAAGCCGCAGTAAGCAACGACAAGAAATCCCGAGCTCCAGAGGAGAATTGCCGTGCGCCTGATGAAATCCACCGCCCTCAGTGTCATCGCCTTGACCGCGCTTTCGGCCTGTGCCTCGCATCCGATGGGACCGAGCGTCGCGGTCATGCCCGCGCCCAACAAGCCGTTCTCGCAGTTCCAGGACGACCAGATCATCTGCAAGAACTACGCTGACCAGCAGGTTGCGGGCTCGGCGCAGGCCGCGAACAACCAGGCGCTCGGCGCGGCCGCGGTCGGCACGGTGCTTGGCGCCGGCCTCGGCGCGGCGATCGGCGGCGGCCGCGGCGCGGCGATCGGCGCCGCCGGCGGCGCCGGCGCCGGTACGCTCTATGGCACGAGCCAGTCGCAAAACGCGAATCTCTCGATCCAGCAGCGCTACAACATCGCCTACGAGCAGTGCATGTACTCGAAGGGCAACCAGGTGCCGGGCTATCAGATGGCGCCATCGGCGTCATCGCAGCCGCCGGGCTACGCGCCGCCGCCGCCGCCCAACTATCCACCTCCGCCGCGCTGAGCGCCGGCGCCTTCCCGAAAACCCGCCGCGAGATTTCCGGCGGGTTTTTTGCCGCTCCCACGCCGCGGTTTGTTGCCAGCGGAAATGCGCATGCCGCGTTTTGCAACGCATTCGTGCTACTGCATATAGCAGCAAATTACCGCAGATATTACGGCTTTTATAATATCTCGATTTGTATACATATTAGCGCGGGAAAACCCAGGCTGGTTTGGCCGCGAGAGGCGTCGTTATCGGCGACCGAAATGGGAGATGATCAAGACGCGCATTTTGATCGGCATCGACGACACCGATGACCTCGACAGTCGCGGCACCGGCTTTCGCGCCCGCGAGCTCGGCCGGCTGATCGCCGAGCAGACGATCGGCAGTTGCCACGGGATCTCGCGCCATCAACTACTGGTCGATCCGCGAATTCCCTACACCTCGCACAACAGCGCGCTGTGTCTCGACGTCGCCGTGAATCCAGAGCGGCTCGCCGCGCTCTACCCGTGCTGTCGCGCCTATCTCGTCGCCAGTAGCGCCGGCGGCTCGGACGCCGGGCTGTGCATCGTCGCGTGGCACGACGTCGATCCGGCGATCGAAGAATTCGGCCGGCGGGCCAAGCATGACGTTCTGACCCAGGACGAAACGAAGACCCTCGCGCGCGGCCGCAACATCCTACTCGAAGGCCTGACCGGCGATCACGGCGGCATTATCGGCGCGCTCGCCGCCGTGGGCCTGCGCAAGACCGACCGCGACGGCCGTTTCGTGTGGCGCGCAGGCGTCCGCGAACTCAGCGGCGTCATCACCGCCGGTGAATTGCTGGCAACGACCGGCATCGACGAAGTCCGCAGCCTCACGGGCGCGACTGTCGAGGCCGGCGACGCAATCAACGTCGAGCCTTGGCCGCGACCGGTTTTGATCGGCGGCCATGCCGTCCTGCTCGTCGAGAAAACGGAGGAAAGCGATGTGGCATATGACTGGCGCCTCGCACCTAAAAGCATCGTCAAGCAGTATTGAACGGATTGCCGCTTCGGCGGGCGCGAGCGCGCTGTTCTGCATCGCGACGGGATTGATCGCCGTCATCATCGACGCGGCGTTCCACCTGCCGTTGCGCCTGCCCGGCCATCATGGCCTGACGCAGATGGCCCTGCTGGTCGCGGCAGCGTGCGTCACGCGCCGGCCCTGGGCGGCGACGCTATCGGCAGCGAGCTCGGCCGCTGCGGTCGCCGGCTTCGCGGGGCTCGGCTTCTCGCCGCTGACGCCGGCGCTCTATCTGCTGTCGGGACTGGCGGTCGACGGCTGCCGTCTCGGCCTGAGGACCTGGCGCGATTCCGTCTGGTTGCTCGCCGCCGCCGCGGCGCTGGGCAATAGCGCCAAGGCGGTGGCGCTTTGGTTCGCGGGTGACGTCGTGTCCGCCCACGGCATCCTGACGCTCAACGGCTTCGCCTATTCGCTGCTGAGCCATCTGGCGTTCGGCGGCATCGGCGGACTGATCGCCGCCGGGCTCTGGTCGGCGACGCGAAAACGGCTGCGAAGCCCCGACTAATCGGCGGCGTCGACAGCTTCATGACGGCGCCGGACCGGCGCCGCGCATCGAACATATCGGGGGGAAAGCAGGTGAGAGTTGGCAGGGTATTCTTTTGCGCGGCGATCGGCGGATTTGCCTGGGCGACAGCAGCGTCGGCCCAGGATGCGACGCCGGCCAGTGATCGAACCGGCGCTTACGAACTCGGCGCCATCGTCGTCAACAGCCGGCCCGCCGACGCGGTGGCAGGACAAACGACGCTTTCGGTCACCGCGCAGCAGATGGACCAAAAGGGCGCGCGCACGGTCGATCAGGCGCTCGACACCATGCCCGGGATCAACGTTCGAACCGGCGGTGACGGCGTGCCGCGGATTTTCCTGCGCGGCCTGCCGCCGCGCCACACGCAGATCTTTCTCAACGGCGTGCCGCTCAATTCCGCGGTCGACGGACAGTTCGATCCGTCGCTCATCCCGACCGAGGACATCGCCCGCATCGACGTCATCGAAGGCAACAGCTCAGTGCTCTACGGCACCGGTACGACCGGCGGCGTCATCGACATCATCACTAAGACGGGGCGCGCCGGCCTGCATGGCGACCTGCGATCCGAGGCCGGCAGCGGCAACACCTATCTGCTGAGCGGCGACACCTCCGGCGCCGACGATCTCGGCAATTTCTTCCTCGGCGGCAGCCACGCCAGCACCACGGGATACCTGCTGACCGATGGCACCACCCGGCTCAACAGCGACAAGGAGCGGAACAACCTGTTCCTGAATCTCGGCCGGAATACGGGCGCCTGGACCTTCGGTCTCGTCGCCAGCCTGCTCGACGCGAGCCAGGGCATTCCGCCGAGCACCATCAGCAGCAGCGCCAACGACCCCTTCGCCCAGTCGCAGCAGTTCGAGCGTCTCGACGCCATCACCGGCGGATCGGGACAGTTCGACGTCGCCTACGAGCCCAAGGGACCGTTCAGCGCCAAGTTCTCGGGTTACGTCAATGCGCTCAACGAGATCGACGATCGCTTCGACAACAGCAATTTCAATTCGATGACCGATCCAACGGTGAAGACCTTCCACCAGGTCGTCGATTCGGTGGTCGACGGCGCCCGATCGCGCCTGACCTATGATTTCGGCGATTTCGGCGCACTGTCGGCGGCCTTCGGTCTCCAGCACGACGGCGAGCATCTCGGCGGCTCGATCCGCGACGTCTCGCTTGGCAAGAAGCAGTTCGGCATCCGCCTGCTCGACAGCAACCCGGGGCTCAACACCTATTGGATGGCGACGCAGTACAACGTTTCGCCGCTGCACGACGTCCATCTCACGCTCGGCCTCGGCGCGAACTGGTTCGACGACGGCACATCGACCCGGAACGACGGCCAAGGCATGGCCGGCGTCGACTACGACGTGCTCGCCGGATTGCAGCTCAACGCGTCCTACTCGCGCAAGATGCGCTATCCGACGCTCCAGGAGCTGTTCGACGCCCAGAAAGGCAATCCCGCGCTCCGGCCGGAACGGTCGGACGATTTCGAAGTCGGCTTCAAATGGGTGCCGCAGCCGTTGCCGCAGGCGCTGATCCGCGTCACGGCGTTCGACAACCACGTCAAGAATTTCATCGAGAACGACCAGACTACCCAGATCTACACCAACAAGGACACGCTCGTCCGCGGCTTTGAAATCGCGCCCGAGGCGCAGATCGCGGCCAATCTCTATGTCCGCGGCGGCTATACTTTCATGGACACGATCGACCAGAGCACCGGGCTGCCGGTCGACAATCGTCCGCGCCACATCATCCACCTCGAGGCCGAGTACCGCCCCTTCACGGATTGGGCGGTCCACGGCTGGGTCAGCTATTTCGCCGACCAGGTGGTGACGTCGAAGACCACGCCCGACATCCAGATGCACATGCCCGATTACGCCGTCGTCAATCTGCGCGTCTCGCGGCTTTTTCCCGAGCGGCACGCGCGGCTTTACGTCGAGGCCGACAATCTCTTCAACGCCGGCTACGAGTACTCGCCCGGCCTGCCCGGGCCGGGCTTCATGCTGATCGGCGGCGGCGAAATCGGATTCTGACCGCCGCCACCGGCCCGGCGCGCTTTTGTCGGGTTGCTTTCGGCGCGCCGCGTCGCCATCCTGCGCGCGTCAACGCCAGGACACGCCGGAATGCCCGACTCCAAGCCGCGCGTCGCGCTGTTCGTCACTTGTCTCGTCGACCTGTTCCGGCCGTCGGTCGGCTTCGCGGCGGTGAAGCTGCTCGAGGACGCCGGCTGCGCGGTCGAGGTGCCGGGCGCGCAGAGCTGTTGCGGTCAGCCAGCCTATAACTCCGGCGACCGCCGCTCGACCCAGGCGATCGCGCGCCAGGTGATCGCCGCCTTCGCCGGCTATGATTACGTCGTGGTGCCGTCGGGCTCGTGCGGCGGCATGATCAAGGCGCATTACCCTGCGCTCTTCGCCGACGATCCGGCGACGGCAGAACAGGCGCGCGACCTCGCCGGCCGCACCTATGAGCTGGTCTCGTTCCTGGTCGATGTGATGAAGGTCGAGCGTGTCAGCGCGCGCTACGACGGCGTCGCCACCTATCACGATTCCTGCTCCGGCCTGCGCGAGCTCGGCGTCAAATCCCAGCCGCGCCGGCTGCTCGCCAGCGTCGAAGGATTGACGCTCAAGGAGATGCGCGACGGCGAGGTGTGCTGCGGTTTCGGCGGAACGTTTGCCGTCAAATACGCCGATATTTCCGACAAGATCGTCGAGGAGAAGACCGACAACATCCGCACATCGGGCGCCGACACGCTGCTCGCCGGCGACATGGGCTGCCTCCTCAACATAGCCGGCAAGCTCGAGCGCGCCGGCGATCCGACCCGGGTGCGGCACGTCGCCGAGGTGCTGGCCGGCATCGCCGGACCGGCGCTGGGCGAGCCGGGGGGCGAGTCGTGAAGGCGACCAGCCGCGCCTTCAAGGACAACGCACGCCGCGCGCTCGGCGATCCGCAGCTGCAGAAGGCGCTGCTCAATCTGCGCACCGGCTTCGCCGAGCGCCGCGCCCATGCCGTATCGCAACTGCCGGAATGGGAAAAGCTGCGCGACGAAGCGGTCGCAATCAAACGGCACACGCTGGCCAATCTCGATTTCTATCTCGAGGCTTTCGAGCAGAAAGTGACCGCCCAAGGCGGCCAGGTGCATTGGTGCCGCGACGCGGCCGAGGCCAACGCTGCGGTGCTGGCGATCTGCCGGCGGCTCGACGCCCAGACCGTCACCAAGGGCAAGTCGATGGTCGGCGAGGAGATGGGGCTCAACGACCATCTCGAGGCCAACGGCGTCACGCCGGTCGAGACCGATCTCGGCGAATACATCATCCAGATCCGCCACGAGCCGCCGAGCCATATCATTGCGCCCGCTGTCCATCTGACCAAGGAGCAGATCGGCGAATCCTTTCGCGCGACGCATCGCGCGCTCGATCCGGCGCGCCGGCTGGAAGACGCACGGCAGATGTGCGACGAGGCGCGGGCGATCCTGCGGCCGCGTTTCCTCGCCGCCGATGTCGGCATCACCGGCGCCAATTTTCTCGTCGCCGAGACCGGCTCGTCGATCATCGTCACCAACGAGGGCAACGGCGACCTGACCCAGACGCTGCCCAAGGCGCATATCGTGCTCGCGTCCCTCGAAAAAGTCGTCCCGACCCTGGAAGACGCGTCGACCATCCTGCGCGTGCTGGCGCGCTCGGCCACCGGCCAGGAGTTCTCGGCCTACACCACGGTCTCGACCGGGCCGCGCCGCCCCGACGATGCCGACGGTCCCGGCGAATATCACGTCGTGCTGCTCGACAACGGCCGCAGCGCGCTTCTCGGCGGCGAATTCGAGGACATGCTGCGCTGCATCCGCTGCGCCGCCTGCCTCAACCACTGTCCGGTCTATCAGGCGATCGGCGGCCAGAGCTACGGCTGGGTCTATCCCGGTCCGATGGGCGCGGTGCTGACGCCGTCGCTGATCGGCGTCGAGGCGGCGGGCAACCTGCCCAATGCCTCCACCTTCTGCGGCCGCTGCGAGCAGGTCTGTCCAATGAAGATTCCGCTGCCGCGGATGATGCGCCATTGGCGCGAGCGCGAATTCGAGCGCCACCTGCCACCGCGGACCTATCGTCTCGGCCTCGCCGCCTGGGCGTTTTTCGTCGAACGACCGGCGCTCTACCGCCGCGCCGCCGATTGGGGCGCTCGCATACTGGGATATGTCGGTCGCGCCCGAGGTCGCTTCCGCGCTTTGCCCCTGGCGGCCGGATGGACGCGGACCCGCGACCTGCCCGCGCCCGAAGGACGCAGCTTCATGAGTCTGTGGGCCGAACGTGTCGCCGCCCGGAAGCGCGCATGAGTCCGTCGCGCGACCAGATCCTGGGCTCGATCCGCCGCGCGCTGCGACGCGGCGCACTGGCGCCCGAAGCGGTCGCGGCCTGCGAGACCCGGCTGGTGACGCATCCACGCAACCTGATTCCGGCGCGGGCGCGCACGCTGCCGCCGCGCGGCCAGGTCGAGCTCTTCGTCAAGATGGCGGAAGCGGCGAACGCCACCGTGGCGCGGGTGAGAGAGCCGCGCGAGGTGCCGGCGACAATCGCCGCCTACCTGGCGCGACTCAACCTGCCGCAGCGTCTGGTACGTGCGCCCGATCCGGCGCTCGACGCGCTGCCATGGAGCGCGCAGACGCTGCTCGAAACCCGGCGCGGCATCGCCGCGGACAGCGACCCGGTCGGCGTGACGACGTGCTTCGCTGCCATCGCCGAGACTGGCACGCTGATGCTGCATTCGGGACCGGCGGGACCGACACGCAACAACTTCCTACCCGACACCCATATTGCGGTGGTGCGCGCGAGCCAGGTCGTCGCCGCCTACGAGGACGGCTGGGACCGGCTGCGCGCCGCGCCGCGTGACGCCGACGCCAGGTTCGCCATGCCGCGCACGGTCAATTTCGTCACCGGACCGTCGCGCACCGCCGATATCGAGCAGAAGATCGAGCTCGGAGCGCACGGGCCGCGCCGCCTGCACATCGTGTTGATCGACGATGGCGCGACGACTTAAAGACGAGGACCGGCGGCTGTGGCGCGACGCGATGCGCGGCGTCAAGCCGCTGTCCCATGGAGCTGCCGAGCCGCCGCTTGCGGCGGCGCCGGAACCGGCGCCGGCGCTCTCAGACGGTCCGTCCGTCGTCACGCGGCGGATCGCGAGTAATACGAGCGCTGCCGCGCCGTCGCTCGATCGCCGCACACTCGCGCGGCTGCGGCGCGGCGATCTCGCGATCGACGCACGGCTCGATTTGCATGGCCTGACGCAGGCGGCGGCGCATCGTGCGCTGGCGCAGTTCGTTGCCGAAGCTGCCGCCGATGACGCGCGACTGGTGCTGGTGATCACCGGCAAAGGCCGCAGCGGCGAAGGTGTCCTGCGCGCGGCGGTGCCGCGCTGGCTGGCCGAGCCGGCGCTGCGTTCGCATGTGCTGGCGACGACGCCGGCACCACCCAATCTCGGCGGCAGCGGCGCGCTCTGTGTCCGGCTGCGCCGGCTGCGGCCATGACGCCGTTCGGCGTCAAGCTGCGTCAGTTGCGCGCGGAGCGGCGCATCCGCCTCAAGGACATGGCGGAGGCGCTCGGCGTCTCGGCGGCGTATCTCTCGGCGCTGGAGCACGGACGTCGCGGCCGGCCGACGCACGCGATGGTGGTGGCGATCTGTGCGCAGCTCGGCATCATTTGGGACGACGCCGACGAGCTGATGCGGCTCGCGCGACTCTCGCATCCGCGCGTCACCGTCGACACCGCCGGACTTTCGGCGGAGGCGACCGAGCTCGCTAACCTGCTCGCCGAGCGCATCCGCAAGCTGCCGCCCGATCGCGTCGCCCGGCTGCTCGAGCTGCTCAAGACCGCGCCCTTGGGGCCGCCGCCGCGGCGCCGGCGGACGGTGAACGCACGCTGACCTAACCGCTCCGGGTTTCCCCTAAAACGCTACCGGAGAATCGGGAGAACCGCGGAAAACCTTTGTTTCGCGCATCTTCGCGACCGCACGATATTGCGCCCAATCACCGGTTCGCGCGCCGCCGATCGTCACCGATCCCGCTCCCGACCCTCCGATTGACGCAGCCGCCGTGGGCTTGCACGGCACCAAAACGCTTTGGAGACCCAGCTTGGCTATCGGCACTGTCAAATGGTTCAACTCGCAGAAGGGTTACGGTTTCATCCGCCCGCAAGACGGCGGCAAAGATGTGTTCGTCCACATCTCCGCGGTCGAGCGTGCCGGCATGGGCACACTGAACGAGGGCCAGAAAATCCGTTATGAGATCGCCCGCGATCGCGGCAAGGACGCGGCGGCGAATCTCGCGACGGCCGACTAGGACTCTGGACCGGCCGCCCCATATTCGGCCGGACCCCTAAAGGGCGTTCCGCTCCCCCGGACGCCCTTTCTTTTTGCGCCCGCCTCGTCCGCGGCGCGCCACGCGACGCCGCCGACGCGGCTTAGAGGATGAACTTCGACAGATCGGCGTTCTTGGCGAGCGCGCCGACGCGCGTGCGCACGTAGTCGCGATCGATGGTCAGCACGGTGCCGGGCGGCTGATCCGAGGCGGTGAAGCTTGCCTCCTCGAGCAGCCGCTCGAGCACCGTGTGCAACCGCCGCGCGCCGATGTTCTCGACGCTGGTGTTGATCTCCTCGGCCAGCGCCGCGACCTCGTCGATCGCCTCGGGCGCGAAGTCGAGCTTGACGTTCTCGGTCGCGAGCAGCGCGATGTATTGCTTGATCAGGCTCGCCTCGGGCTCGGTCAGGATGCGACGGAAGTCGTCGCGCGTCAGCGGCTTGAGCTCGACGCGGATCGGCAACCGGCCCTGCAGCTCGGGCAGCAGGTCCGACGGTTTCGCCAGATGAAACGCGCCCGATGCGATGAACAGGATGTGGTCGGTCTTTACCGCGCCGTGCTTAGTGGCAACCGTCGTGCCCTCGATCAGCGGCAGCAGATCGCGCTGCACGCCTTCGCGGCTGACGTCGCCGACGATGCGCTCGCCGCTGCGGCCGGCGATCTTGTCGATCTCGTCGATGAAGACGATGCCGTTCTGTTCGGCGGTGGTGACGGCCTCCTTCAAAACCTTCTCCTGGTCGAGCAGCTTGTCGCTTTCCTCGCGCAACAGCACCGGCTGCGCCTCGGCGACGGTCATGCGCCGCGGCTTGGTGCGGCCGGCGCCCAACTTGCCGAAGATGTCGCCAAGATTGACCATACCAACCTGGGCGCCGGGCATGCCGGGAATGTCGACGGTCGGCATGGCACCGCCCGTATCCTGGACCTGGATCTCGACTTCCTTGTCATCGAGTTCGCCCGCCCGCAGCATGCGGCGGAACTTGTTGCGCGTCTCGGGGCCGGCGCCGGGACCGACCAGCACGTCGAGGATACGGTCCTCGGCGGCGAGCTCGGCCTTGCTGGCGACTTCCTGGCGCAGCCGCTCGCGCGTCAGCGCCATCGAGACCTCGAGCAGGTCGCGTACGATCTGCTCGACATCACGGCCGACATAGCCGACTTCGGTGAACTTGGTGGCCTCGACCTTGATGAAGGGCGCCTGCGCCAGCCTGGCGAGCCGGCGCGCGATCTCGGTCTTGCCGATGCCGGTCGGCCCGATCATCAGGATGTTCTTGGGCAGCACCTCGTCGCGCAGCTCGGGCGATAGTTGCTGGCGGCGCCAGCGATTGCGCAGCGCGATGGCCACGGCGCGCTTGGCGTCGTCCTGGCCGACGATGTGCCGGTCGAGCTCGGAGACGATTTCGCGCGGACTGAAAGAAGCGTTCATTTTACGGTGTCGAGCGATTCGAGCGTGACGCTGCTGTTGGTGTAGATGCAGATCTCGGCGGCGATCGTCATCGACTTGCGCACGATGGCCTCGGCGTCGAGATCGGGCCGGTCGAGCAGCGCGCGCGCCGCGGCGAGGGCGTAGGGCCCGCCCGAGCCGATGCCGATGATGCCGCTTTCAGGCTCGAGCACGTCGCCGGTGCCGGAAAGCACCAGCGAGGCTTCCTTGTCGGCGACCGCCATCATCGCCTCGAGCCGGCGGAGATAGCGGTCGGTGCGCCAGTCCTTGGCGAGCTCGACGCAGGCGCGGGCGAGCTGGCCCGGGTGCTGCTCGAGCTTGGCCTCGAGCCGCTCGAACAGCGCGAAGGCATCGGCGGTCGCGCCGGCGAAACCGGCGATCACGCTGCCGTTGCCGAGACGCCGCAGCTTCTTGGCGTTCGATTTGATGATGGTGTTGCCCATCGTGACCTGGCCGTCGCCGGCGATCACGACCTTGCCGCCCTTGCGCACGGAGAGAATGGTGGTGCCGTGCCAGGACGTCGCGGATTGATCTTGCATGAGGTCCTTTCGGCAGGAAACGGCCCTAAATGTAGGCCGCAGGGGCGTTTAATCAAGGCGGACCGCCGGCCGCGCTGGCACGGATGCGACCCGCCTGCTACAAGACCGCGGCAAGGAGTTGATCCCGATGGCGAAAACCAGCGCCAGAGCGAAAGCCAAGTCGCGCCGCGGGCCGTCCAAGCGCCGCGTCGCCGAGGTCGAGCGCAACACGCGCGAGACCCGCATCCGCGCCCGTGTCGACCTCGACGGCGCGGGCCGGGGCGACATCCACACCGGCATCGGCTTTCTCGATCACATGCTCGACCAGCTCGCCCGCCACAGCCTGATCGACATCGAGCTCAAGGCGCAAGGCGACCTGCACATCGATCAGCACCACACCACCGAGGATTCGGGCTATGCCGTCGGCGAGGCGGTCGCCAAGGCGCTGGGCGACCGCGCCGGCATCGGCCGCTGGGGCGAGGCGATGGTGCCGATGGACGAGACGCTGACGCGCGTCGCGCTCGACGCCTCGAACCGGCCCTATCTGATCTGGAAGGTGAAGTTCTCCAAGCAGAAGCTCGGTCAGATGGATTCGGAGCTGTTCAAGGAGTGGTTCCAGGCCTTCGCCCAATCGGCCGGGCTGACGCTGCATGTCGAGAATCTCTACGGCGAGAATAACCACCACATCATCGAAAGCTGCTTCAAGGGCTTGGCGCGCGCGCTGCGCCAGGCCATCGCGATCGATCCTCGCCGCGCCGGAGCGGTGCCTTCGACCAAGGGCGTGCTCGGCGGAAGTCTCTGATGTCGACGGTGTTGATCGATTACGGATCGGGCAATTTGCGCTCGGCCGCGAAGGCGTTCGAGCGCGCGGCGCGCGAGCACGATCTCGATACGGCGGTCACGGTGACCGGCGACGCGCGTGCCCTCGCCGTGGCCGACCGCATCGTACTGCCGGGCGTCGGCGCCTTCGCCGATTGCAAGCGTGGCCTCGCAGCCGTGCCCGGCATGATCGCGGCCCTGAACGAGGCCGTGATCGGCCGCCGCCGGCCGTTCCTCGGCATCTGCGTCGGCATGCAACTGATGGCGACGGTCGGCCGCGAATTCGAGACGGTCGACGGCCTCGGCTGGATTCCGGGCGAAGTGGTGGCGATCGCGCCGGCCGATCCCAAGCTCAAGATTCCGCATATGGGCTGGAACGAGCTCAAGCTCGCCGCCGCGCATCCGCTGCTCGACGGCCTCAAGAGCGGCGATCACGCCTATTTCGTGCACTCCTATCAGCTCGAGGCGCAGGAGAAGCGCCACGTGCTGGCGACGGTCGATTACGGCGGACCGATCACCGCCGCGGTCGGCCGCGACAATCTCTTCGGCGTGCAGTTCCATCCGGAGAAGAGCCAGGCGACCGGCCTCCGGCTGATCGCCAATTTCCTGCGGTGGAAGCCGTGATCGTCTATCCGGCGATCGACCTCAAGGGCGGGCGTTGCGTGCGGCTGGTGCGCGGCGCGATGGACAGCGCGACCGTCTTCAACGACGATCCCGCCGCGCAGGCGCGGGAATTCGCCGCGGCCGGCGCGCAATGGATCCACGTCGTCGATCTCGACGGCGCCTTCGCCGGCAAGCCCAAGAATGCCGCGCCTGTTCGCGATATCATCGCGAAGACCAAGATCAAAATGCAGCTCGGCGGCGGCATCCGCGACGCGGCGACCATCGAGGCATGGCTCGATTTCGGCGTGGCGCGGGTCGTGCTCGGCACCGCGGCGGTGAAGAATCCCAATCTGGTGCGCGAGGCCTGCCGGCGCTGGCCCGGCCGAATCGCCCTCGGCATCGACGCGCGCGGCGGCACGGTCGCGGTCGAGGGCTGGGCCGAGACCGCGTCGGTGACGGCGCACGATCTGGCGCACCGTTTCGAGGACGCCGGTGCCGCCGCCATCGTCTACACTGATATCGATCGCGATGGGGCGCTGCAGGGCGTCAACGTCGCGGCGACCGCGGCGCTGGCGCGTGCGCTCAAGACGCCGGTGATCGCCTCGGGCGGCATCGCGTCGCTCGACGACCTGGCGGCGCTGCGCGCGCACGAGCAAGACGGCATCGCCGGCGCCATCGTCGGCCGCGCGCTCTATGACGGCCGCGTCGATCTCAAATCGGCGCTGGCGCTGATGGCGGCCTAGATGTTGAAAGTCCGCGTCATTCCCTGTCTCGACGTCAAGGCCGGCCGGGTCGTCAAAGGCGTCAATTTCGTCGACCTGGTCGACGCCGGCGATCCGGTCGAGCAGGCCAAGGTCTACGACGCCGAAGGCGCCGACGAGCTGACTTTCCTCGACATCACCGCGTCGGCCGAGAATCGCGACACGCTCTATGACGTCGTGCGCCGCACGGCCGAACAATGCTTCATGCCGTTGACCGTCGGCGGCGGCGTGCGTTCGGTCGACGACATTCGCAAGCTGCTGCTGGCCGGCGCCGACAAGGCCTCGATCAATACCGCCGCCGTCGCGCGGCCCGAGCTGGTGCGCGAGGCGGCCGAGAAGTTCGGCAGCCAGTGCATCGTCGTCGCCATCGACGCCAAGCAGGCCGGCGCCGGAAAATGGGAGGTCTTCACCCACGGCGGCCGCCGCGGCACCGGCCTCGATGCCATCGAATGGGCGAAGCGGATGGCGGCCTCCGGCGCGGGCGAGATCCTGCTGACGTCGATGGACCGCGACGGCACGCAGCGCGGTTTCGACATTCCGCTCACGCGCGCCATCGCCGACGGCGTGCCAATTCCGGTGATCGCCTCGGGCGGCGTCGGCGCGCTCGAGCACCTGGTGGAAGGCGTGCGCGACGGCCACGCCAGCGCCGTGCTCGCCGCCTCGATCTTCCACTTCGGCACGTTCCGCGTGGCGCAGGCCAAGGCGGCGCTCAAGGCCGCCGGGATTCCGGTCCGGCTCTAGCGCTTCAGCGCGGCGCGAATCTCGTCGGTCAGGCGCTTGACGATGTCGAGCACGCGCTGCTGTGCCTCCGGCGAGGCGTCACGCGCCGCACGCAGCGCTTCGCGCAGGGCGTGGCGCGCCGCGCGGAACTCGGCGCGGTCGTCGACGTCCTCCTCGACCGCCTCGCCGGCGAAGAAGCGCCGCATGCGCTCCATCTTGCGGGCGATGCGCTCGAACTGGCCGAAAATGGCGCGCGCCGTCTCACGGTTCTTCTCGAGCTCGGCCTTGCCAGACTCGGTGATGCGATAAAGCTTCTTCGCGCCCTCGGCCTCGACCGCGGTGTGGCCCAGCTCCTCGAGATAGGTCAGCGCCGGATAGACCATGCCGGGGCTCGGTGCATAGAAGCCGCCCGAACGTTCCGTCAGCTCCTTGATGAGGTCGTAGCCGTGGCGCGGCTGTTCTTCGAGCAGCGCCAGGATGAGCAGCTGCAGCTCGCCGCTGCCGAGCTTGCGGCCGGCGCTCATACCACGCGGGCCGAAACCGACACCCTCTTCCGTCCACCAGCCGAACCGGCCAAGACCGCGGCGGTGACGCATGAAGCGTCGACCACCGGGCCCAAAACCGCCACAAACACCATACATGAAAGCACCCCTCGTTATGTAAAACATATCTTACGATATATTTTTCGATCCATATAGTCAAGCCAAATATCCGATCAGCGCGAAGCCCGGCGCCGCAGCTTGCAAAGGCGCCGAAACCTGTCAGAAATCGGCCGGAACGCGAGGCAAAGCGATGAGCGATATCGATGGCAGCACACTCGACCGCCTGTTTGCGGTGATCGCGGCGCGGCGCGGCGCCGATCCGGCGATCTCCTATACGGCGAAGCTCATGCGCGACGGCAAACCGGCCATCGCCAAGAAGCTCGGCGAGGAGGCGATCGAAGCCGGCATCGAGGTGGTCCGCGGCGATCGCAGCCGGTTGATCGCCGAGAGCGCCGACGTGCTTTATCACCTGCTGGTGGCTTGGGCCGATGCCGGCATCGTGCCGGCGGAAATCTGGCGGACGCTCGAGGCGCGCCAGGGCCGCTCTGGCGTTGCGGAAAAGCAATCACGCACGGGCGGCTGACATGGCCTATGACCGCAACAATATCTTCGCCCGCATCCTGCGCGGCGAGATTCCCTGCCAGAAAGTGTACGAAGACGAGCACGCCCTGGCGTTCAACGACATCCGGCCGCAGGCGCCGGTGCACGTTCTGGTAATCCCGAAGGGCGAATACGTCTCGATCGACGATTTCGCCGCCAAGGCTTCGCCAGCGGAGCAGATCGCCTTCATCAAGGCGGTCGGCGCGGTGGCGCGGCAGCTCGGCGTCGCCGATAGCGGTTATCGCATCCTGGCCAATCACGGCGTCAACGCGAACCAGGAAGTGCCGCATTTTCACGTCCACATCTTCGGCGGCCGGAATCTCGGCCGCATGCTGCCGCGCGATTAGCGCGTTGCCGGCCGCTGGGCGCGGTGCGACATTAATCTTTGCCTGGCGTTAACCATAAAGTTTGCGCCATTTACCAAGGAAATCTGCGGCTTTCCGGCTCCGACTCGGCTAAACTTTTACGCGCTTTAGCCAAAAATTAACCATAAACGGCGCCTAATTCGCGGCGAGGTGAGACCGAGGACTGCATGTTGGCCGACGCCATGATCCATCCGGTGTTGGGTCCGCTGCTGCGCTATTGGAACGACAAGCGCGGCGCCGAACGCATCATGCCCGAACGCAAGGACATCGACCCGCTGGAGATGGGCGCGCGGTTGCTGCCGCATCTCCTGCTCTGCGACCTCCTCGACCGCGGCAATCGCATCCGCTTCCGCGTCGTTGGCACCAATATCGTGCGCCGCTGGGGCTTCGAGCCAACGGCGAAATACCTCGACGAGAATCTGGGCCCGTATTTCGCGACGCTCGGCGAGCTGCATCACGCCTGCTTTGCCGACCGCGCGCCGATCTACTCGGTGAGCGCGTTCCGCTGGGGCGTCAATCGCGAGCTCGAGGCGCATCACCTGGTGTTGCCGCTCGCCAAAGGCGGACTCGATCCAGCGATCGCGCTCGCAGGCATTGCGTTCCGCTCCGACGAGGTTTTTCCGCCGCAGATCCGCAACCTCAACGGCGTCGCGCGCTTCGAGGAGCGCTATCGGTCGATCGTCGAGGGTAACGAAGTGCCGGCGCGCGGCCGCAACGTCGCCTAGATCCGCGTCAAACCTCGATCTGGCCGCCGAGCTCGACCACCCGGTTCGACGGGATGCGGAAGAATTCAGTGGCGTTGACCATCGTCGCCTGCAGGAAGACGAACAGCCGCTTGCGCCAGCGCCAGAAGCGCGACGTCGAAGCGCTCACCACCACTTTCTCGCGGCCGATGAAGAACGACGTCTCCATCAGGTTACATTTGAGCTGCATCAGGCGCAGCTGCGCCAGCGCGCGCGGGATGTTCGGCTCGTCCATGAAGCCGTAATGCACCGTCACGGTGTGGAAGTTGTGATCGAGATCCTTGACCTCGAGCCGCTGGTCGTCCGGCACGTGCGGAATGTCGATCGTCTCGATTTTCATCAATATGACGCGCCCGTGTAGCACCTTGTTGTGCTTCAGGTTGTGCAGCAGCGCGGCCGGAACCAGTTCGGGATTGGCGGTCATGAACACGGCGGTGCCGTCGACGCGCTCGGGATGGCCGGGCTTGATGGTTTCGAGGAACGTTGAAAGCGGCAACGCGCCGCGAGCGCGCTGCTGCGCCAACCGGTCGCGGCCCTCCATCCAGGTCGACATGATGACGAAGATCGCGACGCCAACCGCCAGCGGGAACCAGCCCCCCTCGACGAACTTGAGCAGATTGGCCGAAAAGAACAGCAGGTCGACAAACAGGAAGAAGCCGAAGACCAGCGTCGCCCGTAGCGGATTCCAGTGCGCGACACCGACCGAATAGACCAGCGCCAGGACGGTGGTGAGCGTCATGGTGCCGGTGACCGCAATGCCGTAGGCGGTGCCGAGGTGGTCGGCGCTCCGGAAGCCGACGACCAGCGCCGCAACCGCGATGAAGAGGAAGAGATTCACGCGCGGCACGTAGATCTGGCCGATCTCTTCCTCCGAGGTGTGCCGGATCTGGAATCGTGGCAGGTAGCCCAGCTGCACCGCCTGCTGCGTCATCGAGAAGGCGCCGGAAATCACCGCCTGCGAGGCGATCACGGTGGCCGCCGCTGCCAGCACCACCATCGGATAGAGCGCCCAGTGCGGCGCCATCAGATAGAAGGGATTGGCCAGCGCCCCCGGATTTGCGAGCAGCAGGGCGCCCTGGCCGAGATAGTTCAGCATCAGTGCCGGAAAGACGAAGAACAGCCAGTCGGTGCGGATCGGCCGGCGACCGAAATGACCCATGTCGGCGTAGAGCGTCTCGCAGCCGGTGAACACCAGCACGACGGCGCCGAGCAGGAAGAAGCCGCGCAGCGGGTGCTCGACCAGCAGACTGACGCCGTAAATCGGATCGAGCGCCCACAGAATTTCCGGCTGGCGCACGATCTCGACCGCGCCGAGCGCGCCGATGACGACGAACCAGATCAGGATGATCGGACCGAATGCGCCGCCGATGCGCGCGGTTCCGTGGCGCTGCAGCGCGAACAGCACGACCAGCAGCACGAGCGTGATCGGGACCACATAGGGCTCGAAGAGCGGCGTCGCCACCTTGAGGCCCTCGATGGAGCCCAGCAGCGAGATCGCCGGCGTGATCACGCCGTCGCCGTAGAACAGCGATGCGCCCAATAGCCCGGCGGCGAGAATCCACCAGTGCAGCTTGGGCCGGCCGGTGGCGGCGCGCAGCGCCAGCGCCGTGAGCGCAAGAATGCCACCCTCGCCGCGGTTGTCGACGCGCATGATGAGCGTGACGTATTTGACGGTGACGACGGTGATCAGCGCCCAGGTCAGCAGCGACAGCACGCCGTAGACGTTGACATGCGTGATGACGCCGCCGAGCTCGACGAAGCAGAGTTTCACCGTGTAGAGCGGCGACGTGCCGATGTCGCCGTACACGACACCCAACGCGCCCAGGTACAGGTTCTGGTGCGTGTGGTGGGAATGCCCGTTGAGCGCGGCCGTTTGGGCCATCGAAACGATGCCTAATGCCGGTGAGGGGTGTTTGGAAGGCGCCGTGTTTAGACCTTCCACCGGCCGGCCGCAAGCCGGTCCGAGAACCTCCTGTCAGGTCAGATAGATAGCATCGCCGCGAATTCTATTTCAGCGCGGCGGTGTACGGATTCGGTCACGTGCGCTCGCCGGCGCGTCACGCCCGGCCTGATCAACGCACCAGCGCGTCCCAGCCGAAGGCGATGCGGCGATAGCTCAGCGCCTCGGCGAGGTGCACGCGCCGGATGGCGTCGGTCGCCTCGAGATCGGCCAGGGTGCGCGCGACGCGCAGCACGCGGTGATAGCCGCGCGCCGACAGCTTCAGCCGGTCCGGTATTAGGTAGCAAACGCACCTGGCCGCGATTTGGCGGGATTAAGCGGGACGTGGCAGGACGGCTATCTGTAGTGAAACCAGAGGTAATAATCTAAAACAATGTCGGTAACGTAACCCACCCCGAGGGAAACCACGGTGAGGCGTGTGGTCACTGGATGGCGGAAGCCAAACCGTGTGATCGCAAAAACAACAAGTCCCACAGGAATGGCGACCGGCAATTCGAATACAAGACCGGCAACGGCCCCGATCACCGTATAAAGCGGCCCGAGTGCCGAGCTGCCTGTCAGCCACCACTTAAAGAAAGCATTAAGCGCCAAACAAAGGGCGAGAAAGCTCCACGCCCGATCTAAGAGAAACTTCATCGTCACTGGCCTGCTGCCGGTTCGGTTGACAGCCGCTTAAGCTAATCCCGCCTTCATCTCGAACTCCATAGGGCTCATATATCCGATTGTCGAATGCCGGCGTTTCGGATTGTAGAAGCGCTCGATGTAATCGAACACATCGGCCTTAGCCTC
>JAGWNF010000024.1 GCA_028871455.1 Alphaproteobacteria bacterium | reverse complement strand
GGTCTTTCCTTGCGGATCGTCCGGCAAAGTCCTGGCATCGTACGACTTGCATCGGCTCGGAATTGACTTCCTTACTGATGCGCATACGTACGGCGCCGAAGGCGCCGCCGCCTGCGCATCCCTTCCTCTTCTCAACGATGTCAAAGACCCGACCCTTCGCGATGAAGGGTTTGCGCCAACGAGCGCACCACAACCCAAACCGTCGGCCAGCGATGCCAAACCTCGGCATCGAAGCCGACGAAACCACCCGCAGCCCAAACCGCTGCGTGGCGGCATAACCTGGTTCGCGGAGGCCACCCCGTCGGGTGACCGGGCGGTTGATATAGGCCCGCCGCCGTGGCTTGTAAAGCTTTTCCGGCGAAGAAAGTGTTGTTTTTCCCGGGGTTTTGGCGCCCTGCGGTTCGCGTTCGCGACGCTTTGGCTTGGTTTTGCGAAATTGCTGAAAGGCATAGCGTTTCAGAGACTTAGCTGGGCGATCGGAGCGGTTGGTGGCCGCTGAACGCTGGCCACGGTGGAATAACCGGCTAAAGCAGACCGAGTTCGCGGAGCTCCTTGGCCAGCTTGGGCGGCAGGCGTTCACCCGAATCGACCCCCGCCGGCCGGTCTTTGGGCGCAGTCTCCGGCGTCAAGTACCGCCAGCCCTGGAACGGCCGGCACGGCCGCGGCATCACCGGCACCAGCCGCATTGCATATTCGATCGCGACGCGCTTTTCGCCGTCCTTGTTGACGAACGGCGTGAAGGATTTGAGGCACTGGCGAACGGCGATCTGGCGCTTGATCACCCAATAGATCGAACCGCCATCGAGCAGCTCATCGATCCGCTTCGGCATATTGCGCGTAAAGAACACCGACTTGCCGCGTTGCTTACGGCGCAGCTTCTGGACGCTTCGGAGCTCGGCGACGTCGGAAATGCCAACCGCCATCTTGATCAGATGCAACGTCATCACGCGGCTTTCGACGCCAGTGCCTTGGCGCATTTGGATGCAGGCTCGCGACCCAGCGCAGCGGAAATGAACCGCCCGGTGGCGGCGAGCTTGGCGAGATCGATACCATGTGCGACGCCGAGGCCATCGAGCATATAGACCACGTCCTCGCTCGCGACATTACCGGCCGCACCCGGCGCGTAGGGACAGCCGCCGAGACCGGCGACCGAGCTGTCGATTGTCGCGATGCCGCTTTCAAGCGCAGCCAGGATGTTCGCGAGCGCCTGGCCGTAGGTGTCGTGACAATGGATGGCGAGGCGCTCGCGCGGCACGTGCTCGGCGACGGCGTCGACCATCGCCACGATACGCGCGGGCGTGCCGGTGCCGATCGTATCGCCGAGTGAAATTTCATAGCAGCCGAGATCATGCAATCGCCCGGCGATGTCGGCCACCGCCTGTGGTGAGACGGCGCCCTCGTAGGGGCAGTCGACGACGCAGGAAATGTAGCCGCGTACCGGGATGCCGGCAGCCTTCGCCGCCACCATGACCGGCGCGAAGCGCTCGATGCTTTCGGCGATCGAACAGTTGATGTTGCGCCGGGAAAAGCTTTCCGACGCGGCCGCGAAGATCGCGACTTCGTCGGCGTTGGCCGCGCGCGCCGCGTCGAAGCCTTTCAGGTTTGGCACCAGCACCTGATAGACGATGCCCGGCCGTCGCTTCAGCGCCTGCATAACGGCCGTGGTGTCGGCCATCTGCGGCACCCATTTCGACGATACGAAGCTGCCGGCCTCGATGGTCTTGAATCCGGCATCGGCAAGCTGCTCGATCAGTGCCACCTTGGTCGCCGTCGGCACCGTCTTCGCTTCGTTCTGCAAGCCGTCGCGCGGTCCGACTTCGACGACGCGCACCGTCTTGGGCACTCGCATCACGCCTGCTCCTTCCCGCCGACCAGCACCAGCAACTCCGTGCCCTCGGCGACCGGATCGCCAGCCGCGCACCGGATCTCAGCGACGACGCCTTCGCCCGGCGCAGCAATGGCATGCTCCATCTTCATCGCCTCCAGCACCAGCAGGATTTGACCGCACGTCACCGTCGCGCCCTTGGCGACATGCACGGCGGCGATTTTGCCCGGCATGGGTGCCACGATCCGACCGGCCGCGGCCACCGCATCGCCGCGGCGGGCGTTCGTCTCCGCCGCGTCGAGCCGCCAGGTACCGTCGGCCAGCGCGACCTGCGCGCCGCGCTCGTCCCAGGCGACGCTGGCGTCGATATGGCGACCGCCGAGCTCAATCCCGAGGTCGCGATCGCCCAGCGTCCAGGCCAGCACGGGAATGCGACGCTTGCCGAAATCGAGCTGCAGGCTATTCGACTCAAACCGGAGGCGGACGCGCCGTCGCGTACCGTGGTCGCCGAAGACGAAGTCGAGCGCGTGATCGTCGCCCTGCCGCCAGCCGTCACGCAGCCGCCAAGGCGAGAAACCGTCGCGGCCAGGTTTGGGGCCGGCACTGACGATGCGCGAGAGGACCGCGGCCGCCAGGGCGGCATCCGGTGCGGACACCGCCAGCGCGAGCGATTCGAGATGCCGACCGATGAACGCCGTATCAACCGTTCCGCGGCGGAAGGCCGGCTGCGCGATCAGCCGCTGCAGGAAATCGCGATTGGTGACGACGCCGAGAATGCGGCTTTCGGACAGCGCGGTGTCCAGCCGCGCGCGCGCGATGCGGCGGTCGGGCGCCGACACGACCAGCTTGGCGATCATCGGATCGTAGAACTCGGTCACGATATCGCCCTGGCGCAGCCCGGTTTCGACGCGCAGATGCGCATTCGCTGCCGGAAAGCGCAGCCGCGCGAGCCGGCCGGTCGATGGCAGAAAGCCGCGCGCCGGATCTTCGGCATAGAGCCGAGTCTCGATGGCGTGGCCGCGGGCGCGGATTTGCGGCTGCCGCAGCGGAAGCTTCTCGCCGGCCGCGACGCGCAACTGCCACTCGACCAGGTCGATTCCGGTGATCATTTCGGTCACGGCGTGCTCGACCTGGAGCCGCGTGTTCATCTCGATGAAGTAGAACCGGCCGCGCTCGACAATAAATTCGACCGTGCCGGCATTCTGGTACTTGATCGCGCGCGCGATGCTGAGCGCCGCCGCATAAAGCCGGCGCAGAAGTGCCGGCGCCACCGCCGTTGGCGGCGCCTCCTCGATGACCTTCTGATAGCGGCGCTGGGAAGAGCAGTCGCGCGCATAGAGATGCACCAAGTTGCCGAAGCGGTCGCCGAACACTTGCACCTCGATGTGCCGCGGCGCGCGCAGGTATTTCTCCAAGATCAGCCGACCGTCGCCGAACGCCGCGGTCGCTTCGCGACGGGCGCTTTCGAGCGCCACGCCGAGTTCGTTGGGCCGCTCGACCATTCGACTGCCGCGACCGCCGCCACCCGCCGCTGCCTTGACCAGCAGCGGATAGCCGATGCGCGCCGCCTCGGTTGCAAAGACCGTCGCGTGCTGCCGCTCGCCGCGATAGCCCGGCACGACCGGCACACCGGCTTTTTCGGCAAGAGCCTTCGCCGTCGCCTTGTCACCCATGGCGCGGATTGCCGCCGCCGACGGGCCGATGAACCCACGCCCAGCCTTAGTACAGGCGGCGGCAAAGGCGGCGTTCTCCGACAGAAACCCGTAGCCCGGATGAATCGCATCGACACCGCCGCGCCGCGCCGCCGCTAGGACGGCTTTTATATCGAGATAGCTTTCACGCGCCGGTGCAGGACCAATCGGATAAGCCTCGTCGGCTTGTTCGACGTGGAGCGCGCGACTATCGGCGTCGGAATAGACCGCAACCGTCTTGATCCCCATCCGTCGCGCCGTGCGGATCACGCGACAGGTGATCTCGCCGCGGTTGGCGATGAGGATTTTCTTGAACACTCTAGGACCGGAAAACCGGATTGCGCTTTTTGAGAAACGCCGCGAACCCCTCACGGCCTTCCGTCGAGGCGCGCGCCAGCTTGGCAAATGCGCGATCGAGTTCGCCGATGAACGCGTCGTCGAAGGCATCGCGCCGTTCCGGCCGGTTGAGCGTGACCGTGGCGACGCCGTGTGCATCCTGCGAGGTCAGCACGCCGTCCATATCACATCCGGAAGACGCCGAAGCGCGTCGGCGCGATCGGCGCGTTGAGGCTGGCCGAGATCGACATGGCGAGGACCCGGCGCGTCTCCTTGGGATCGATGATGCCGTCATCCCATAACCGCGCGCTCGCATAGTACGGATGGCCTTGGGTCTCGTATTGCTTGCGGATCGCGGCCTTGAAACGGTTCTCCTGCATCGCCGGCCAGGCCTTGCCGCGCGCTCCGTCGCGCCGCACCGTCGCCAGCACGTTGGCTGCCTGCTCGCCACCCATGACCGAGATACGCGCGTTCGGCCAAGTCCATAAGAAGCGCGGCGCATAGGCACGGCCGCACATGGCGTAGTTGCCGGCACCGAAGCTGCCGCCGATGATCACGGTGAATTTCGGCACGTTGGCGCAAGCCACGGCGGTGACCATCTTGGCGCCGTCCTTGGCGATGCCGCCGGCCTCGTATTTCTTGCCGACCATGAAGCCGGTGATGTTCTGAAGAAAGACGAGCGGAATGCCGCGTTGCGCGCAGAGCTCGATGAAGTGCGCGCCCTTGAACGCGCTTTCGGAAAATAGGATGCCGTTGTTGGCGACGATGCCGACCGGATACCCCCAGAGGCGCGCGAAGCCGGTGACCAGCGTCTCGCCGTAGCGCGGCTTGAATTCATCGAGCTCGCTCGCGTCGACGATACGCGCGATCACCTCGCGCACGTCATAAGGTTTGCGCGGATCGCCCGGCACGATGCCGTAGAGTTCGTCGGGCGCATAAAGCGGCTCGCGCGGTTCGACGGTTTCGAGCTGCGTTCGCTTCGGCCGATTGAGATCACCCACGATAGTGCGCAGCAACGCCAACGCTTCGACATCGTCGACCGCCATCTGGTCCGCGACGCCCGAGACGCGGGCATGCACATCAGCACCGCCGAGTTCCTCGGCCGAGACCGCCTCGCCGGTCGCGGCTTTTACCAGCGGCGGACCACCGAGGAAGATCGTGCCGGTGCCCTTGACGATGATGCTCTCGTCGGACATCGCCGGCACGTAGGCGCCGCCCGCCGTGCACGAGCCCATGACGGCCGCGATCTGCGGCACGCCCGCCGCCGACAGCGTCGCCTGGTTGTAGAAGATGCGGCCGAAATGGTCGCGGTCGGGAAATACCTCGTCCTGCGCCGGCAGAAAGGCGCCACCGCTATCGACCAGATAGAGACATGGCAGGTTGTTCTCGCGCGCGATGTCCTGCGCCCGCAGGTGTTTCTTCACCGTGATGGGATAATAGGTGCCGCCTTTGACCGTGGCGTCGTTGGCGACGATGACGCATTCTCGTCCCATCACCGGACCGATGCCGGTGACGATGCCGCCGGCGGGCACATCGTCCTTGCCATAAAGGCCATAGCCGGCAAACGCGGAAAATTCGAGGAACGGCGCTCCGGGATCGAGCAGCCGCCGGATGCGTTCGCGCACCGGCAGCTTGCCGCGCTTCACATGCTTGTCGCGCGCCTCCTTACCGCCACCTTGGGCGATCGCCTTGAGCTTTCGGTCGAGATCGGCGACCAGCGCCCGCGCCGCCTTGGCATTGGCGCGGTACGCCGCGGCGCGTGGATCGAGTGCGGTCTTGAGCACGGCCATCAGGTGGTCTCCTCGAAGAGTTCGCGGCCGATCAGCATGCGCCGGATTTCCGACGTGCCAGCGCCGATCTCATAGAGCTTGGCGTCGCGCAGCAGACGCCCGGTCGAAAATTCATTGATGTAGCCGTTGCCGCCGAGCGCCTGGATTGCTTCGAGGGCCATCTGTGTCGCCCGCTCCGCAGCGTAGAGAATAGCGCCGGCGGCGTCCTTGCGGGTGGTCTGGCCGCGGTCGCAGGCACGGGCGACGGCATAGACATAGGCGCGCGCGGCGTTGAGTTCCGTATACATGTCAGCGAGCTTGCCCTGCATCAGTTGGAAGGTACCGATCGGCTGGCCAAACTGCTTGCGCTCGTGCAGATAAGGAATCACCGCGTCGAGACAGGACTGCATGATACCGAGCGGACCGCCAGCCAGCACCGCACGTTCGTAATCGAGGCCGCTCATCAACACGCGGACGCCGCTGTTGACCTCGCCGAGCACGTTCTCCGCCGGCACCTCACAGTCTTGGAACACCAGCTCGGCGGTGGGCGAACCCCGCATGCCGAGCTTGTCGAGCTTCTGCGCGACGTGGAAGCCCTTCATGCCCTTCTCGATCAGGAAGGCGGTTATGCCGCGTGGACCGGCCGCTGGATCGGTCTTGGCATAGACCACCAGCGTCTCGGCTTCGGTGCCGTTGGTGATCCACATCTTGCTGCCGTTGACGATGTAGCGGTCGCCCTTGCGATCGGCGCGCGTCGTCATGCCGACGACGTCGGAGCCGGCGCCGGCCTCACTCATCGCCAGGGCGCCGACATTCACGCCCGAGAGCAGCTTGGGCAGATATTTGCGCTTCTGCGCCATGGTGCCGTTGCGGCGGATCTGATTGACGCAGAGGTTGGAATGGGCGCCGTAGCTGAGGCCGACCGAGGCGGAGCCGCGGCTCACTTCCTCCATGACAACGACATGCGCGACATAGCCCATGCCGGCGCCGCCGAATTCTTCCTCGACCGTGATGCCGTGTAGGCCGAGCCGGCCCAGCTTGGGCCAAAGCTGGCGCGGAAACGCATCGGTGCGGTCGATCTCGGCGGCAAGCGGCGCGATCTCGGCATCGGCGAAGTTGCGCACGCTGTCCCGCAGTATCTCGATCTCCGAGCCCAGGTCGAAATCGAGCGCCGGATAGCGGTTCCGCGGCATGGCCCTCCCCTGAACGGCAGTTTAACGGGGCGTTACATCGCTGCAAGGAAACAGACGTTGAGGGATGCGCCGGTGCCGCCGGCCCTAGAACCTCGTGACCCTCGAACTTCCCTCAAGGAGTATCCCATCGTGCGTAACCGTCGTCTCTCCCTGCCCGCCTGTGCGCTGCTCGTCGGCCTCGGCGGGTTCGTTGCCGCCGCGCCGGCCTTTGCCCAAACGACTCCGACGGCGCCAGCCACGCCACCCGCAGCGGGCGCGGTGCCCGCACCCGGTGCCCATGGCCCCTGGCATGAGCACCGGCCGAGCGCCGAACGCTTCGTTCCCGGCCGGATCGCCTTCCTCAAGGCCGAGTTGAAAATCACGCCGCAGCAAGAACCGCAGTGGACCAAGGTCGCCGAGGCCATGCGCATCAACGCGCGCGACATCGACGCAGTGCGGGCTCAGCTTCACGCCCAGCCGAAGGACGCGCTACAGGCGCTGGAGGCGCGCAGCCGCTTCTCCGAAGCCATGGCGAAGAACAACGAGCGGCTGTTGGTGGCGTTCCGGCCGCTGTATCAGAGCCTTTCGCCCGACCAGAAGCACATGGCGGACGAGATCATGGCGGCGCATTTCGGCGGCCACCACCGCCATTTCGACTGACCGGGTGCGCGCTGGCGGCCGGCCATTCCCTCCCCCGGATGGCCGGCCGTTCACGCAACAGGGTCAGGGAGACAGAAATCCCAGCTCGCGCTGATCGCTGCCGGAGACCTGCGCGTCGTAGACTGCGATCGCGGTCATGTTCATCAGACCCCGCACCGTGACCGCCGGCGTCACGATATGCGCAGGCCTGCGGACGCCGAGCAGGATCGGACCGATATTAAGGCCGTCGCCCAGAACCTTCAGCAAGTTGTAGGCGATGTTGGCGGCATCGAGGTTCGGCATGATCAGGAGGTTGGCCGCACCCTTGAGCCGCGAACTCGGAAAGATGCGGTTCCGGATCTCCTCGACCACCGCGGCGTCGCCGTTCATCTCGCCCTCGACCTCGAGCTCGGGCGCACGCCGGCGCAGCAGCTCCATCGCCTGGCGCATCTTGCGCGCACCCGGCGTGTCCGCGCCGCCGAAATTCGAATGCGACAGCAGCGCCACCTTGGGCTCGACGCCGAAATAGCGCACGGCATGGGCGGCGCGCGTCGTCATCTCGGCGATCTGCTCGGCCGACGGTTCGTCGACGACATAGGTGTCGCAGATGAAGAAGGTGCCCTTGGGCATGATCAGACCGGTCAACGCCGCCGGCGCCGATGCGCCCGGCACCAGCCCGAGGATATCCAGCACGTGCCTCAAGTGCCGGTGATACTGGCCGACGGCGCCGCAGATCATGGCGTCGGCCTCGCCGCGCCGGACCATCAACGAGGCGATCACCGAAGTTCGCGTGCGGACGATACCGCGCGCGAAATCGGGCGAGACGCCCTTGCGCTCCATCACCCGATGGTAAAGCGACCAGTATTCGTTGTAGCGCGGATCGCTGGTCGGATCGACCAGCTCGACGTCGATGCCGGGTCGGATTCGCAGGTTGAGCCGCTCGATCCGCTTCAGCGCGACGTCACGCCGGGCGATGATGATCGGCCGGGCAAGCCCGTTATCGACCACCTGTTGCACGGCACGCAGCACGCGCTCATCCTCGCCTTCGCTGTAGACGACACGCTTCGGGTCCTTGCGCGCATGCTCGAAGATGGGCCGCATCAGCAAGCCAGAGCGGAACACGAACTCGTTGAGCCGGTCGCGATAGGCGGGAAAATCGGTGATCGGCCGGGTGGCGACGCCGGAATCCATCGCCGCCTTGGCGACCGCCGGCGCGATCTCGACGATGAGGCGCGGATCGAACGGCTTCGGAATGAGGTAGTCGCGACCGAAGGTCAGGATCGTCTCGCCATAGGCGGCGGTGACGACGTCCGACGGCTCCGCCAGGGCGAGATCGGCAAGCGCATTGACCGCGGCGAGCTTCATCGCTTCGTTGATCGTGGTCGCGCCGACGTCGAGCGCGCCGCGGAAGATGAACGGAAAGCAGAGGACGTTGTTGACCTGGTTCGGATAATCGGTCCGTCCGGTGGCCAGCACCGCGTCGGGCCGGACCGCGAGCGCGACTTCCGGCAGGATCTCCGGCGTCGGATTGGCGAGCGCCAGGATCAGCGGGTTGGGCGCCATCGCCTTGACCATCTCGGCGGTGAGGACATCCGGCGCCGAGAGGCCGAGGAAGATGTCGGCACCGCTTACAACCTCGGCAAGCTTGCGCGCCTTGGTGTCCTTGGCATAGCCCGCCTTGCGCGGATCCATCTCTTCCTTGCGGCCCTTGTAGACGACGCCGTTAATGTCGGTGACGAAGACGTTCTCGACCTTGAGACCCATGTCGACCAGAAGGTCGAGACAAGCGAGCGCCGCGGCCCCGGCGCCCGACGCCACAAGCTTCACGTCCGCGATCCGCTTGCCGACGAGCCTGAGGCCGTTGCGCACGGCGGCGCCGACGATGATCGCGGTGCCATGCTGATCGTCATGGAAGACCGGAATCTTGAGCCGCTTGCGGAGCCGCTCTTCGATGGCGAAGCACTCCGGCGCCTTGATGTCCTCGAGATTGATGCCGCCGAACGTCGGCTCAAGCGCGGCGATGACCTCAACCAGCTTGTCGGGGTCACGCTCGTTGATCTCGATGTCGAAAACATCGATACCGGCGAACTTCTTGAACAGCACCGCCTTGCCTTCCATCACCGGCTTGGCGGCGAGCGGGCCGATATTACCGAGGCCCAGAACCGCCGTGCCATTGCTGATGACGGCGACAAGGTTGGCGCGCGCCGTCAGCTGCGACGCCTGTTGTGGATCGGCGGCAATCGCGAGCGACGCGGCCGCGACGCCCGGCGAATACGCCAGCGACAGGTCGTGCTGCGTCGACAGCGGTTTGGTCGCAACGATGGCTATCTTGCCAGGCGTCGGGTGGCGGTGGTACTCAAGCGCCCCGTCGCGCACGTCTTCCACCATCGTTACTCCTCAGGATGCCGCGCGGATCGCGCCTCGGCGTCGGGGCAGGAAGGCAATGGTGCGGTCGAGAAGACTCGAACTTCCAAGGGGTTTCCCCCACTAGCACCTCAAGCTAGCGCGTCTACCAATTCCGCCACGACCGCGATAGGATTCAGCAATTGCCGCCAACGGCGCGGCTGATTACCAAATCCCCATGAGCATAGCAAGCGCGCGCCCCCAGACGGAAGCTGTCGAATGGCGCAGGAATACAAGGCCGGTACCCTATGAGGAGGCCGTGAGCGTCATGGAGGCGCGGGTGCGCGAAATCCGCGCCGGCACGGCGCCCGAGTTGGTCTGGCTGCTGGAACATCCGGCGCTCTACACCGCGGGCACCAGCGCCCGCGACGGCGACCTGGTCGATCCCGTGTTGCCGGTGCATTACGCCGGCCGTGGCGGCCAGTGGACCTATCATGGGCCTGGGCAACGTGTCGCCTATGTCATGCTCGATCTCAACCGGCGCGGCGGCGATTTGCGCGCCTTCGTGCGTAACCTCGAGGAATGGCTGATCCGGACGCTGGCGCGGTTCGGCGTCGCCGGCGAACGCCGGGCCGGCCGTGTCGGAATCTGGATCGCGGAGCCGAGCGGCGCCGAGAACAAGATCGCCGCCCTCGGCGTCCGGGTCCGTCGCGGCGTGAGCTATCACGGCGTCTCGCTCAACGTCGCGCCCGATCTCGCCCACTACCGCGGGATCGTGCCCTGCGGCGTGCGCGACCACGGCGTCACCTCGCTCGCGGCGCTCGGCATTCATCCCAAGATGGCGGCGATCGACGCAGCCCTCAAGGCCGGTTTCGCCGAAGTCTTTTCGTGAGCTATGATCGCGCCGCGAGGGGGAGGATCGAGCCGATGCGCTGTACGCGTCGCGCCGTGATCGCGAGTATCGGCATGGGCGCCGCATTGTCGGCACGGCCGGCGGGCGCGCAGATCGGCACCATCCTCAGCGCGCCGGTGACCCTGGTCGACCGGGCCCTGGAGGACCGCAGTACCGTCGACATCGCCAAGGACAACGAGATCGTCGTCAAGGTCAACGCGGTGATGGCCGACGTCGGGACCGTCAAAGCTTCGACCGAAATCTACGAGCAGCGTCTGCTGGTCACCGGCCTGTTCGACGACCGGGCGGCCTACGACAAATTCGAGCGCGGCGTGCGCGGCGTTGCCGGTGTCAAGCGGCTCTATTGGCACGTTGTTTATATGAGCGACGCCGACCAGAAAGCGGACAAGAACCTCATCTCGTGGGCGCGCGCGCTCGAGATCAACTCCAAGGCCGAGGTGGCCCTCGCGGCGGCCAAGGACGTGCACCATCTGAATTACCGGCTGGCGACCGACACCTTCGCCACGCTCTATGTTCTCGGCCGGGCGCTGTCCGCCCAGGAGCGCAGCTTGACGCTCGCTCATCTTCGCCCGATCAACGGCGTGCGGCGGGTCGTCGATTACATCGAAGTGCGGCCCAGAGCAAAATGAGCCGCCCGTGGTTTGCCATTCTGGCGATCGGCCTGATCGCGACGCTACCGGCAGCGGCGCAACAGCCGGTCGTCACGCGGGTGCCGACGGGACGCGCCGAAATCCATCTGACCTTCGCGCCGATCGTCAAGGAGGCCGGACCCGCCGTCGTCAACGTCTATTCGCGGCGGGTGGTCACGACGCGTGCGCCGATCTTCAACGACGCGCTGCTGCGGCAGTTCTTCGGCAATGTCTTCCCCTTCGCCGTGCCGCGCCAGCGAGTGCTTAACTCCCTCGGCTCGGGCGTCATTCTCGACCCCTCTGGATTGATCGTGACCAATGACCACGTAATCAAGGATGCCGAGGAGATCTCCGTCGTGCTGAGCGACCGTCGCGAGTTCCCCGCCAAGCTCCTGCTGGCCGACGAACACCTCGACCTGGCGGTGCTGAAGATCAACGTGCCCGGCCAAAAGCTGCCGGTCCTGCCAATCGGCGACAGCGACAAGCTCGAGGTCGGAGATCTGGTGCTGGCGATCGGCAACCCCTTCGGCATCGGCCAGACGGTGACCAGCGGCATCGTCTCCGGTCTGGCGCGTACCGGCACCGGCATCAGCGAGTTCGGCTCGTTCATCCAGACCGACGCCGCCATCAATCCCGGCAATTCGGGCGGCGCACTGGTGGACATGGACGGCAAGCTGGTGGGCATCAACACCGCCATTTTCTCGGAATCGGGCGGCTCGGTCGGCATCGGCTTCGCCATTCCGAGCGGGCTGGTCCGCACCGTCCTCTATGCGGTGGAGCACGGCGAACACGCCGTGCACCGGCCATGGCTCGGTCTGATCGGCCAGGGCGTCAACGCCGACGAGGCGCGCACGCTCGGCCTGCCGCGGCCAGATGGCATCATGGTCGAGGACGTCGCGGCGGACAGTCCGGCGACGCGAGCCGGCATCACCAAGGGCGACGTGATCCTCGCGATCGACGGCCATGCGATCGAAGACTCAGAGGGGCTGCGTTTCCGGCTGGCGACGCTGCGCGTCGGCAGCGCGGTGCAGCTTGCGGTGTGGCATGACGGCCGAACGCGCACCGTCGTCGTAACGCTGGTCGCGCCGCCCGAGCGGCCGCCCCGCAACATCACGCTGCTGACCGGACGTCAGCCGCTTGCGGGCGCTTCGGTCGGCAATCTCAACCCCGCGTTCGCCGAGGAACTGGACCTGCCCGAAACCCGGCGCGGCGTGGTGATCGACGCCGTCGAGCCGGACAGCATCGCCGCCCGGCTCGGCCTGCGCCGCGGCGATATCGTGGCCAGCCTCAATTTCAGCGCTGTCGGCAACGTCGCCGCGTTGCGCGGCATACTCGCCACCCGGCGGCCGCCATGGACCTTGGCTATTGAACGCGGCGGCAAGACCTTGGCCATCACGGTGCGATGAGCCTGTTCGAGCAGCAGGCGCCCCGCCCCCTCGCGGATCGACTGCGGCCTCGAACGCTTGCCGAAGTGGTCGGGCAGGATCACCTGCTCGCGGCGGACGCGCCGATCGGCCGCATGGTGGCGGCGCGCCGGCTCGCCTCGATGATCCTGTGGGGCCCGCCGGGCTGCGGCAAGACGACGATCGCCCGCATTCTCGCCGAAGCCACTGACATGCATTTCGAGCCGCTGTCGGCGGTGTTCTCGGGCGTTGCCGATCTGCGCAAGGTGTTCGATGCCGCCAAGAAACGCCGCGTCGCCGGCCAGGGCACGCTGCTTTTCGTCGACGAGATCCACCGCTTCAACCGCGCGCAGCAGGACGGGTTTTTGCCTTATGTCGAGACCGGCGTCGTAACGCTGATCGGCGCGACCACGGAGAATCCGTCGTTCGAGCTCAACGGCGCGCTGCTGTCGCGCTGCCAGGTATTCGTCCTGCGGCGGCTCGACGACGCCGCGCTCGAGACGCTGCTCGACCGCGCCGAGACAGTGCTCGGCCGCAAGCTGCCGGTCGACGCGGCCGCGCGTCAGGCGCTCAAGGCGATGGCCGACGGCGACGGACGCTACGTCCTCAACGTCGCCGAGGAGCTGTCCGCCCTGCCCGCCGGCGCGGTGCTCGACGTCGAGGGCCTGATGGCAGCAGTCCAGAGGCGTGCGCCGCTCTACGACAAGGCGCAGGAAGGTCACTACAATCTCATCAGTGCGCTGCATAAGTCGGTGCGCGGCTCCGATGTCGACGCTGCGCTTTATTGGTTGGCGCGCATGTTGGTCGGCGGCGAGCACCCGATCTACATCGCACGCCGGCTGGTGCGCATGGCGGTCGAGGATATCGGCATGGCCGAACCCAACGCGCTGCCGCAGACGATCGCGGCCTGGGAGGCCTATGACCGGCTCGGCTCGCCGGAGGGCGAGCTGGCGCTGGCGCAGGCCGTCATCTTTCTCGCCACCGCGCCGAAATCCAACGCCGCCTATGTCGCCTTTGGCGGCGCGACCCACGCCGCGCAGGAGACCGGCTCGCTCATGCCGCCGATGCACGCGGTCAACGCGCCGACGCGGCTGATGCGCGAGCTCGGCTACAGCAGCGGCTACGTCTACGATCCCGACGCGCCCGAGGGCTTTTCCGGCCTCGATTATTTTCCGGAGACCATGGGCCGGCAGAATTTCTATCAGCCGCTCGAAACCGGCTTCGAGCGGGAGATCCGCAAGCGGCTCGAGTATTGGCAAAAGCTGCGCGCCGAGCGGGCCGCCGCGCCGGTGCCGGAGCGGCGCGAGAAGTAATCGGCGCCGGTGCCAGGAACGCGTCCCCGGCTAGCCGCCTATATACGAGGGCGACGAAACCAACCGAGAGGGAGCCCCCAACATGTTCAAACGCCCGGTCCTCCGCAACGTGGCCATCCTGGCGCTGTTGCTGGCCGCGAGCCCCGTGGCCAGCGCCGCTCAGGTCGTGATCGGGATCGCGCCGCCGGCGCCGATCGTCGAGCCGGCGCCACCGCCGCTGCCCGTCGGCCCCGGTTATTGGGCCTGGCGCCCCGGCTATTGGCGCTGGAACGGCGTGCGCTATGTGTGGATCCGCGGCCACTATGTTCGCGGCCCCTACGTCGGCGCCGTCTGGATTCCAGGTCACTGGGTGGCACGGCCGGGCGGCTGGGTCTGGATCGGCGGCCACTGGCGGCGCTGATCGTCCGACGTGATCGCCGCCGCCGTGCAGCCGGCGGAGTGGCATCGCGACGACGCCGTCGCTAGATTGCGGCGCATGGGACAGGTGCAATCGATCGCGGTTGCCGCCGCCGACGCCGAAATCCGCCTCGATCGCTGGTTCAAGCGGCATTTTCCCGAGCTGTCGCATGGCAAGCTCGAGCAGCTGCTGCGCACCGGCCAGATCCGGCTCGACGGCAAGCGTGCCGCCGCGCGCGACCGGATCGCCGCCGGCCAGATCGTGCGCGTACCGCCGCTGCCGCCCGCGTCGCCGCGACCGCCGGCGGCCCGGCCGGCTGCGCCCGCTGCGCACGACATCAAGATGATCCAGTCACGCGTCCTGCACCGCGACGACGACGTGATCGTCATCGACAAGCCGCAGGGCCTCGCCGTCCAGGGCGGCACCAAGACCGAGCGTCATCTCGACGGTTTGCTCGATGCACTCAGATTCGGCACCAAGGAGCGGCCGCGGCTGGTGCATCGGCTCGACAAGGACACCAGCGGTGTGTTGGTGCTGGCGCGCAACGCCCGCGCCGCCGCCGCGCTGGCCAGAGCGTTTCGCGGCAAGGCGGCACGCAAGGTCTATTGGGCCGTGGTCGTCGGCGTGCCGGAGCCGCGTCAAGGCCGCGTCGACCGGCGCCTGGCGAAGCTGCCGGGTCGCCTCGGCGAGCGCGTCGTGCCCGACGAGGAGGGCAAGCGCGCCATCACTTATTACAGGACCGTCTCGCATGCCGGCGACCGCGTCGCGTGGCTCGCGCTCGAACCGGTGACCGGCCGGACGCATCAGTTGCGTGCCCATTGCGCGGCGATCGGCACGCCGATCCTCGGCGACGGCAAGTACGGCGGCGCGGCGACGCATGTCGCCGGCGTGCCGGGCAACCGCCGCCTGCACCTGCACGCCCGCGCGCTTGCCATTCCGCATCCCGCCGGTGGCACGCTCGTCGTCATGGCGCCACTGCCGCCGCATATGCGCGAGACCTGGGACTTTTTCGGTTTCGAGGACGGCCAGGAACGCGATGTCTTCGCCGACCTCGCGCCGGAGAAAGCGCGCGGCGAGCGATGAAGCGGTTCTTCAAGTCGGCCGTCGTCGCGGAAGCCGCCGGCGGCTATGCCGTCCTGCTCGATGGCAAGCCGATCCGGACGCCGGCCAAGGCGCCCTTGATCGTTCGCAGCAAGGCGATGGCCGACGCCATCGCCACCGAATGGAACGCGCAAGATCCCGAGATCAAGCCGGCGGACCTGCCGCTCACGCGGATCGCCGGCACCACGATCGACCTGATCGCCGAGCGGCGCGAGCAGGTCGTCGCCGAGATTACGAAATACGCTACCACCGACCTCGTCTGCTACCGCGTCGAGGAGCCAGCCGAGCTCGCGCTGCGCCAGCAGTGTGCCTGGCAAAGGCATCTCGACTGGGCGAACGAGCGCTACGCGCCACTGGCCGTGACCGCCGGCATCGCGCCGGTGGTGCAGGCGCCCGAAGCCTTGGCCGCGTATCGCCGCGCCGTCGCCGCTTACGACGACATGATGCTGGCGACGTTGCACCTCGCGACGGCGGCGCTGGGCTCGCTGGTGCTCGCGCTGGCGCTGGTCGAAGGGCGGATCGATGCCGACGAGGCGTTCGCCGCCGGCGAGCTCGACCAGACTTTCCAGATCGAGCGCTGGGGCGAGGATGCCGAGGCGATGGCCCGCCGCGCCGCCATTCGCGCGGACATCGCGCTCGCTGCCCGCTTCGCCGCCCTTCACCGCGCCGCCTAAACAGGCCAAACTGGCTGCCAGTCGCTGCCAGAGGGAGAGCGCATGCGCGACATATTGCGGCGGTTGGAAGAGAAGCGGGAAGCCGCGCGCCGAGGCGGCGGCGAGAAGCGCATCGCCCAGCAGCACGAAAAAGGCAAGCTGACCGCGCGCGAGCGCCTCGATCTGTTGTTCGACCGCGGCACGTTCGAGGAATGGGACATGTTCGTCGAGCACCGCTCGACCGACTTCGGCATGGAGCAACAGAAAGTTCCCGGTGACGGCGTCGTCACCGGCCACGGCCTGGTCGGCGGTCGACGCGTCTTCGCGTTCAGCCAGGACTTCACCGTTTTTGGCGGCTCACTCTCCGAGGCGCACGCCGAGAAGATCTGCAAGATCATGGACCAGGCGCTCCGCGTCGGCGCACCAGTTGTCGGCCTCAACGACTCCGGCGGCGCGCGAATTCAAGAAGGGGTGGAGTCCCTCGCCGGCTACGCCGAAGTGTTCCAGCGCAACGTGCTGGCTTCCGGCGTCGTGCCACAGGTTTCGGTGGTCATGGGCCCGTGCGCCGGCGGCGCCGTCTATTCACCGGCGATGACCGATTTCATCTTCATGGTGCAGGACAGCTCCTACATGTTCGTCACCGGACCTGACGTCGTGAAGACGGTGACGCACGAAACGGTTACCCACGAGGAGCTCGGCGGCGCGCGGACGCATACGACGAAATCCGGCATCGCCGACTTCGCTTTCGCCAACGACGCCGAAGCGATCCTGCAGCTGCGTCGGTTTCTCGACTTCCTGCCGTCGTCGAACCGCGAGGCGCCGCCGGTGCGGCCGACCGACGATCCGGCCGACCGCAACGAGAGCTCGCTCGATACGCTGGTGCCGGCCAATCCCAACAAGCCCTACGACGTGAAGGAGCTGATCGCGAAGGTCGCCGACGCGGGTGAGTTCTTCGAGTTGCAGCCGGATTTCGCCAAGAACATCGTCGTCGGCTTCGCGCGGTTCGAGGGCCATGCCGTCGGCATCGTCGCCAATCAGCCGATGGTGCTGGCCGGTTGCCTCGATATCGATTCCTCGCGCAAGGCGGCGCGGTTCGTGCGCTTCTGCGACTGCTTCAACATTCCGATCGTCACCTTCGTCGACGTGCCGGGATTCCTGCCCGGAACGGCGCAGGAATACGGCGGGATCATCAAGCACGGCGCCAAGCTGCTCTTCGCCTTCGCCGAAGCGACAGTGCCGAAGGTGACGGTGATCACGCGCAAGGCCTATGGCGGCGCCTACGACGTGATGAGCTCCAAGCACCTGCGTGGCGACGTCAATTATGCGTGGCCGTCGGCCGAGATCGCCGTGATGGGCCCCAAGGGCGCGGTCGAGATCATCTTCCGCGGCGACCTCAAGGACGCGAAGAAGATCGAGCGGCGCGCCGAGGAATATCGCGAGAAATTCGCCAACCCCTTCGTCGCCGGGTCGCGCGGCTTCATCGACGACGTGATCATGCCGCATTCGACGCGGCGGCGTCTCTGCCGCTCGCTCGCCATGCTGCGCGGCAAGCGCCTCGAAAACCCCTGGAAGAAGCACGACAACATCCCGCTCTGACGTGCCGCCGTTCAAGAAAATCCTGATCGCCAACCGCGGCGAGATCGCCTGCCGCATCATGCGCACGGCGAAGCGCATGGGGATCGGCACGGTAGCGGTCTACAGCGAGGCCGACGCCGACGCGCGGCACGTGCGTGAAGCCGATGAGGCGGTGCCGATCGGCCCGGCACCGTCGGCGCAGAGCTATCTCGACGTGAAGAAGATCGTCGCCGCCTGCCGCGCAACCGAAGCCGCCGCCGTGCATCCGGGCTACGGCTTCCTGTCGGAAAATCCGGCGTTGCCGCGGGCGCTGGCCAAGGCCCGCATCGCCTTCATCGGACCCGATCCGGACGCCATCGCCGCGATGGGCGACAAGATCGCCGCCAAGCAGATCGCGACCAGGGCCGGCGTGCCGATCGTGCCCGGCCATCCCGGCGTCATCAAGGATGCCGGAGCGGCCATCGCCGTCGCCCACCGGATCAAGTATCCCGTGATGCTCAAGGCCGCGGCTGGCGGCGGCGGCAAAGGCATGCGTATCGCCGCGAGCGACGCCGAGCTGGCGGAGGCGTTCCAGCACGCCAGCGGCGAGGCCAAAACGGCGTTCGGCGACGCGCGCCTCTTCATCGAGAAATACGTCGAGCAGCCGCGGCACATCGAAATCCAGGTGCTCGCCGACCACCACGGCAACGTCGTGCACCTGTTCGAGCGCGAGTGTTCGATCCAGCGCCGCCACCAGAAGGTGGTCGAGGAGGCGCCGAGTCCGTTCCTCGATGCCAAGACCCGCGCGCGCATGGGTGCGGCGGCCGTGGCTCTCGCCCAGGCGGCCCGCTATCGCTCGGCCGGCACGGTCGAATTCGTCGTCGATCGTAAGCGCAACTTCTATTTCCTCGAGATGAACACGCGACTCCAGGTCGAGCATCCGGTGACCGAGATGGTGACTGGCCTCGATCTCGTGGAGCTGATGATCCGAATCGCCGCCGGCGAGAAACTACCCTTCGCACAGAAGGGCCTGACGTTGTCGGGTTCGGCCATCGAGGCCCGCGTCTATGCCGAGGATCCGCGGCGCGGCTTCCTGCCGTCCGCCGGCCGCCTGGTCCGCTATGTCGAACCCGCCGGCGAAGGGGTTCGGGTCGATGGCGGCGTCTACGAAGGCGCCGAGATTCCGATCTTCTATGATCCGATGATCGCCAAGGTCGCCGCCCACGGCCGCAACCGAACGATGACCACCGCACGCCTAGCACAGGCGCTCGACGGCTTCGCCATCGCCGGCATCTCGCACAACGTCGATTTTCTGGCTGCGATCCTCCGCAATCCGCGCTTTTGCGCCGGCAAGCTGTCGACCGACTTCATCGCCCGCGAATTTCCCAACGGCTTTAACGGCATCACGCCCGCGATGGGCGAGGTTGAGCTCGCCGTCATCGCGGCCACCGCGGCACAGACAATCGCCGAACCTGATTCGCAAGAGATTGCAGCTTGCGTCATGCTGGGCAGGTGCGATTATCCGGTGACGGCACGACGCGTAGTAGCCGACGGCATCGTGGTGCGACGCGGCAAGCGCGCCGTTACCGTGCGCACCACGTGGCGGCCAGGGCAGCCGGTTCTTCGCGCTACGATCGGCAAGGTCGACGCGATTTTCCGCATCGAGCGGCGGGGTTTGCGCTGGCGGCTGACGCGGCGCGGCGCGGCCATCGACGCGCTGGTGGTGCCGCGGCACGCCGCGGCCTTGCTGCGCCGGATGAAACCGAAGCCGCCGCCGGAACACTCCCGCCACCTGGTCTCGCCGATGCCCGGTCTGTTGGTCTCGATCGCCGTCGCCGCCGGTCAGGACGTCAAGGCCGGCGAAGCCCTGGCGGTGATCGAGGCGATGAAGATGGAGAACGTGCTGCGCGCCGAGCGCGACGGCCGTGTCGACCGCATCGTCGCCAAGCCCGGCGAAAGCTTGGCTGTCGATCAGGTCATTCTGGAATTTGAATGAAACGTGACCGCCTCCGGCGTGGACAGTCGCGGCGCGCCTGCCTAGATTTCGGCCATGCACCGCACCATGCTTTTTCCAGCCATGCCGTGACCGCATTGCGGCTTTCGATCGTTGGCCGGGTCCAGGGCGTAGGCTATCGCGCTTGGACCGTGCACGAGGCCATGCACCGTAACCTGCGCGGCTGGGTGCGCAACCGGCGCGACGGCAGCGTCGAGGCGCTGTTCATCGGCGAGACCGAGGCCGTCACCAGCATGGCGGCGGCCTGTCGCCTGGGCCCGCCGCTGGCGCAAGTGATCGACGTGCATCAGAGCCCGGCTGAAGACGACGGCTCCGCCGACTTCTTCGAGCTGCCGACGGACTGACGCGTGGCGGCAGGGGGTGCAGCGCTTCGCCTATTGCCGACGCGGCGCCTCGGCCCGCTGTTCTGGGCGCTGTTCGCCGGCGCGGTGAACGACAACCTGCTGAAGAACGCCTACGTCATCCTGGTCGCTTATCGCGAAGCACAATCCGGTCGAGCGACCGAAACGATCGTCACCATCGCGACAGCGGTCTTCATCCTGCCGTATTTCCTGTTTTCCGCGCTTGCCGGCGAGGTCGCCGACAAATACGAAAAATCGTGGCTGCTCAGGCAAACCAAGCTTGCCGAGATCGGCGTTGTCACGCTCGGCGCATTGTCGCTGCTCGGCGACAACATCTGGTTTCAGCTCGGCGTCCTGTTCCTGCTGGGCGTGCAGGCGACCGTCTTCGGGCCGGTCAAGTATGCGGTGTTGCCCGAGCTGATGCCGGAGACCGAGCTGTTGGCGGCGAACGCGCTGGTCGATGCCGGCACTTTCCTCGCCATCCTGATCGGCACGATCGCCGGCGGCTTGCTGATCCTGGCGCCGGCCGGCCGGATCACGACCGGCGCCGCGCTGCTCGCGCTGGCGCTGTTCGGCTACGGCGCGAGCGGGTTCATTCCAGCGACACGCGACGCCCAGCCGGCCGTACGCCTGCGCGCCAACATCGCGGCCTCGACCTGGGAGGTCGCAGCGCAGGCACGGGCGCGTCCCGAGGTCTGGCGCGCCGTGCTCGGCATCTCGTGGTTCTGGTTCGTCGGCGCCGCAGTCATCTCGCAGTTTCCGAACTACGCCAAGGAGTATCTCGCCGCCGACAATCAGGTCGTGACGCTATTCCTGGCGCTCAATTCGATCGGCGTCGGAGTCGGCTCGCTCGCGGCCAATCGTATCCTGCGCGGCGAGATCAGCGCGCGCCTCGTGCCCTGGAGCGCGCTGGCGATGGCTGCCTTCACCTTCGACCTGTGGCTCGCCAGCCCTGCCGCGCAAAGCGGCGTCGTCATGAGCGGCGCCGTCGCGTTCCTCGGCATCGCACGGCATTGGCGCATCATCGGCGATCTGGTCGGCGTGGCACTGGCGGCCGGCGTTTTCGTCGTGCCGCTCTACGCCATCATGCAGGCGCGCAGCGACGAAACCGAGCGCGCCCGCGTCGTCGCCGCGAACAATATCCTCAACGCGGTGTTCATCGTCATCGCCGGCGCCGGCTCGGCGGTCATGCTGAGGTTCGGGAGCGGCGTCCCGGCGATCTTCCTGGTGCTGGGCGTGGCCAACGCGGCGCTGGCGGCCGCGCTGATTCTCAGGCGGCGGGCGCTTCTTCGGCCGCGTCCTCGGCCTCGGTAACCACCGGGCCCGAATCCTGGCCCTTGGCCTCGACGTCGCGGTCGACGAGCTCGATCACCGCCATCGCCGCGGCGTCGCCGTGGCGGAAGCCGGCCTTGAGGATGCGACAATAGCCGCCCGCGCGCGACTTGTAGCGCTCGGCCAGCGTCGTCATCACCTTGTCGGCGATCTTGGCATCTTGCAGCGCCGCCAGAACCTGGCGCCGTGCATGGAGACCGCCGCGCTTGCCCAGCGTGATCAGCTTCTCGACCACGGGACGAAGATCCTTCGCCTTGGGCAGCGTCGTGGTGATCTGCTCGTGCTTCAGCAGCGCATGGGCCATATTGTCGAACATGGCCTTGCGGTGCGCGGATTTGCGGCTGAAGCTGCGGCCGCGAAGACGATGACGCATGGTCAGTACGGCTCCTCGAGACGCTTCGCGAGCTCCTCGATATTCTCGGGCGGCCAGTTCGGGATCTCCATGCCGAGATGGAGCCCCATCTGCGCCAGCACTTCTTTGATCTCATTGAGCGACTTGCGGCCGAAATTCGGCGTCCGCAGCATGTCGGCTTCGGTCTTCTGCACCAGGTCGCCGATATAGACGATGTTGTCGTTATTGAGGCAGTTGGCCGAACGCACCGAGAGCTCGAGCTCGTCGACCTTGCGCCGCAGGTTCGTGTTGAACGGCAGCTCGGACGGACGTTCCTCCTCGCTGGCGGCGCGCGGCTCCTCGAAGTTGATGAAGAGCTGGAGCTGGTCCTGCAGGATGCGCGCGGCGAGCGCCACGGCATCATCCGGTGTCACCGCACCGTTGGTCTCGATCCGCATCGACAGCTTGTCGTAGTCGGTCACCTGGCCGACGCGGGTATTCTCGACCTTGTAGCTGACCTTCCTCACCGGGCTGAACAGCGCGTCGACCGGGATGAGGCCGATGGGCGCGTCCTCGGGCCGATTCTGGCTCGCCGGCACGTAGCCCTTGCCGGTCTCGACGGTGAGCTCCATCGAAATCTTGGCACCGCTGTCGAGCGTGCAAATGAGATGGTCGGGATTCATGATCTCGATGTCATGGCCGACTTCGATCATGCTGGCTCGCACTTCGCCGGGACCGCCGGCACGCAGTCGCATGCGCTTCGGCCCTTCGCCATGCATGCGCAAGGCGATTCCCTTCACGTTGAGCACGATGTCGGTCACGTCCTCGAGCACGCCGGGCAGCGACGAGAATTCGTGCAGCACGCCTTCGATCTGCATCGAGGTGATCGCCGCCCCTTGGAGGGATGACAGCAATACGCGCCGTAGCGCGTTGCCGAGTGTGAGCCCGAAGCCCCGCTCGAGGGGCTCGGCGGCGACGGTTGCGATCCGGGCCGGATCGTCGCCCGCTTCGACCGCGAGCTGCTTCGGTTTGATGAGCGCTTGCCAGTTTTTCTGAATCACGAGTGTTTCCTTTGCCGTTGCGGACGAACCGCCTTTGGCCATTTCCTGCGAGCGCGCCGACGATCCACCACGGATCGGGGCAGCGCCGTTCCCTCTGAACCCCCTGTTAAACCCGCCGCCGCTTGGGCGGACGGCAACCGTTGTGCGGAATCGTGGTGACGTCGCGAATCGAGGTGACGGTGAAGCCCACGGCCTGCAGCGCGCGGAGCGCGGACTCGCGGCCCGAGCCCGGCCCCTTGACCTCGATCTCGAGCGTGCGCATGCCGTGATCCATCGCCTTGCGGCCCGCATCCTCGGCGGCAACCTGTGCCGCATAGGGTGTCGACTTGCGCGAGCCCTTGAAGCCCATCGTGCCAGCCGACGACCAGGCGATGGTGTTGCCCTGCGCGTCGGTGATGGTGATCATCGTGTTGTTGAAGGTGGCGTTCACATGCGCCACGCCGGCGGTGATGTTCTTGCGCTCGCGCCGGCGAATGCGCGACGCTGCCGGAGCGGCGGTGCCGGTTCCGGCGGCGGCAGTCGGCGCCGCGGGAGCTGCAGCAGGCTTCGCCATGATCGATTCGGTTCCTTCTGTCCTTTAGCCCTTCGACGGCGCTATCTTCTTGCCGGCGATCGCCTTCGCGGGACCCTTGCGGGTGCGGGCATTGGTGTGGGTGCGCTGGCCGCGCACCGGCAATCCCTTGCGATGACGCAAGCCGCGATAGCAGCCGAGATCCATCAGCCGTTTGATGTTCTGCGCCACGGTGCGGCGCAGGTCGCCTTCGACGGTGTGGTTCTTGTCGATCAACTCGCGGATGCGCAGCACCTCGCCGTCGGTCAGTTCGTGTACGCGCCGCTCCGGCGGAATGGCCAGTTCCTTGCAGATTTTCTCGGCTGTCGTGCGTCCGACGCCATGGATGTACATCAATCCAATGGGGACGCGTTTTTGACTCGGAATGTTGACGCCGGCAATGCGCGCCACTGCGCTCTCCGTTCAGCTCGCTATGTTGGACACGACCCAGGCCCGCTCCAGGCCGAGGGCGCGGATTATAGAAATCCGAGCCTCAAAGTCAACCATTCGAGGCGGCTCCCGGCCTCTCTAAAACGCTTTCAATCTCGGCGGCGACCCGGTCGATCGGGGCCATGCCGTCCACTGTCCGCAGCACGCCTTTGGCGCGGTAATAGGGCAGGATCGGCGCGGTCAGCTCGCGATAGGTCTTGAGCCGGGCCTTGACGGTCTCCGGCCGGTCGTCAGGCCGGCGGACGAAGTCGCGGCTGCCGCAGACATCGCAGACATCCTCGTGTTTCGGCCGATGGTGGACGTCATGGTAGGAGGCGCCGCAGTTGGTGCAGGAGAAGCGGCCGGCAAGCCGGTTGACCAGCGCGCTCTCGTCGACCTTCATTTCAATGATGTAATCGAGCCTGAGCCCCTTCTTGGCGAGCATGGCGTCGAGTGCCTCGGCCTGACGCTGGGTGCGGGGAAAGCCGTCCAGGATGAACCCCTGGCCCTTGGGCAGGCGATCGATTCGCGCCGCGATGAGGTCAACCATGATCTCGTCCGAGACCAGCTGGCCCGAATCCATGATCGCCTGGACCTTCTTGCCGAGCGCGGTGCCCGAAGCGCGCTCCGCGCGCAGCATGTCGCCGGTCGAAAGCTGGACCAAGCCGCGGCGTTCCTCGAGACGTTTGGCCTGGGTCCCCTTGCCGGCGCCGGGCGGCCCCAGCAGGATCAGGTTCACCGAGTTCCCCCGCGCAGTTTCGCCTTCTTGATCAGGCCTTCGTATTGGTGCGCCAGCAGATGCGAATGGATCTGCGCCACCGTATCCATGGTGACGCTGACGACGATGAGCAGGCTGGTGCCGCCGAAATAGAACGGTACGGAGTACTCCGAGACCAGGATTTCGGGCAGCACGCAGACAGCAGCCAAATAGAGCGCGCCGACGACGGTGAGGCGAGTCAGCACATAGTCGAGATACTCGGCCGTGTTGGTGCCCGGCCGGATGCCCGGAATGAAGCCGCCATATTTGCGCAGATTGTCGGCCGTCTCGGTCGGGTTGAACACGATCGCGGTGTAGAAGAACGTGAAGAACACGATCAGGACGACGTAGAGACCGATATAGAGCGGATGGCCGTGGCCGAGGAATGCCGCCATCTCGCCGATGATACCGGTCTGATTGGCGCCGAAGCTCGCCACGGTCGCCGGCAGCAGCAGAAGCGACGACGCGAAGATCGGCGGAATCACGCCTGACGTGTTGAGCTTGAGCGGCAGGTGCGACGCCTCGCCGCCGAACATCTTGTTGCCGACCTGACGCTTGGGATACTGCACCAGGATTCGGCGGTGGGCGCGCTCCATGAAGACGATGAACGCGATGACCCCGACCGCCAGCACCAGGAAAACGAGGATGAAGAAGGTCGACAGCGCGCCAGTACGGCCGAGCTCGAGCAGCGCTGCCAGCGCCGACGGCATGCGCGCGACGATGCCCGCCATGATGATAAGCGAGATGCCGTTGCCGACGCCGCGCGCCGTGATCTGCTCGCCCAGCCACATCAGAAACATGGTGCCGCCGGTCAGGGTGACCACCGTCGTCAGCCGGAAGAACAGGCCGGGGTTCATCACCGCCGCGCCGGCGCTGCTGTGCAGATTCTCGATGCCGACGGAAATGCCGTAGGCTTGGATCGCCGCCAGGAACACGGTGCCCATGCGGGTGTATTGATTGATCTTCTTGCGGCCGAGCTCGCCCTCCTTTTTCAAGGCCTCGAGCTGCGGCGAGACCGCCTGCATCAGCTGGACGATAATCGACGCCGAGATATAGGGCATGATGTTGAGCGCGAAAATCGCCATGCGCCCGAGCGCGCCGCCCGAGAACACGTCGACCATGCCAAGAATGCCGCCCGAGTTTCGCTGAAAGACGTCGGCGAAGACCTGCGGATTGATCCCTGGCAGCGGGATATACGTGCCGAGGCGATAGATGATCAGCGCGCCGAGCGTGAACCAGATGCGATTCTTGAGATCGGTCGCCTTCGCGAAGGCTCCGAGATTGAGACTGGCGGCAAGCTGCTCGGCCGCAGAAGCCATTGGACCTTAACCTTGCTGGGGTTGCGTCGCCGCCGGCGCCTTGGCCTTGGCGGCGGGTAGAACGACCTTGCCCCCCAACTTTTCGACCGCCACGACCGCGGCCTTCGACGCGCCCGCGACCTCGAGGGTCAGCGGCGCCTTCAATTCGCCTTTGGCGAGCAGTTTCACGCCGTCCCAGGTCCGCCGCAGCACGCCGGCCTTGACCAGGTCCTCGCCGTTCACCGTCGCGCCGGTCTTGAGCACGCCTTGGTCGAGCGCACGCTGCAGCACCCCCAGATTGACCACCGCGTAACGCTTGCGGAAATCTCCGCGCGTAAAGCCGCGCTTCGGCAGCCGGCGATGCAGCGGCGTCTGGCCACCTTCGAATCCGGCGAGCGCGACACCGGTGCGCGCCGTCTGGCCCTTGCCGCCGCGCGCGCTCGTCTTGCCTTTGCCGGAGCCGATGCCGCGGCCACGCCGCTTGGCGCGGTAGTGGGCGCCGCGGTTGTCCCTGATTTCGTTGAGTTTCATTGTCCGCTCACCCGATTATCGCAAAACGCGAGCCGGTCCCGCAATCGCGGGCTCACGGCGCCGCTTCGATCCGCAAGAGATGCTTCACGCGCTCGATCATGCCGCGCGTCGCGGGTGTGTCCGCGACCACACGCGAGCGATGGCGCTTGTTGAGTCCGAGGCCCTTGAGCGTCGCCAGCGCCCAGTCCGGCCGGCCGATCGGGCTGCCGATCTGGGTGATACGAATGCCCTTCCCCGAGCCGGCGGCTGCCGCCTTCGTCGTTCGCCTGGTCTTGCCCGGTGTGGCCATGTGCTATTCCCGCGCCTCGGCCGCCACGGCGGCGCCCTTGCCCAGGATTTCGCTCACCTTCTTACCGCGACGCTGGGCGACGGCGCGTGGGCTGACCGATTGCGTCAGCGCGCTGAAGGTTGCCTTGATCATGTTGTGCGGATTGGAAGTTCCGACCGACTTCGCGACCACGTCCTGCACACCGAGCGCCTCGAAGATCGCCCGCATCGGACCGCCGGCGATGATGCCGGTGCCCGGCCGCGCCGCCCGCAGCACGACCCGGCCGGCGCCGAAATGGCCAATGATGTCGTGATGCAGCGTGCGGCCCTCGCGCAGCGGAATGCGCACCAGCGCGCGGCGCGCCTGCTCAGTCGCCTTGCGGATCGCTTCCGGAACCTCGCGTGCCTTGCCCGAGCCGTGGCCGACGCGGCCCTTGCGGTCGCCGACGACGACCAGCGCGGCAAAGCCGAAACGCCGGCCGCCTTTCACCACCTTGGCGACGCGGTTGATGCTGACCAGCTTCTCGACGAATTCGCCTTCCATCGCGCCGTCGTTATCACGATCGCGGGTGCGACGACGCTCGCGCGGCGGCCGATCGCCGTCGCCTTCGCTGCGTCGGGGCGGGCCGCCGGCCGTGCGTGATCCGGGTGTGCGTGCCATGGTGCCTTCTTCCTAGAACTGCAATCCGCCCTCGCGGGCGGCGTCGGCCAGGGCCTTGACCCGGCCATGGAACAGATAGCCGCCGCGGTCGAACACGACGGCGGTGACCCCGGCGGCCTTGGCGCGTTCGGCGAGGAGCTTGCCGACCGCCGCCGCGGCGTCCTTGTTGGCGCCGCGCTTCATGCCCGGCTTGAGCGTCTTGTCGAGGCTCGACGCCGCGGCGAGCGTGCGGCCGTTCGTGTCGTCGATCACCTGGGCATAGATGTGCTTCGACGACCGGAACACGGTCAGCCGCGGCTGACGCCGGACCGCGCGGTTGATGCGGTAGCGGACGCGACCCTGGCGGCGGGTGAAAAGATCGACAGCTTTCAGGCTCATCCGCGCACCTATTTCTTCTTGCCTTCTTTGCGCCGGACCGTCTCTGTGGCGTAACGGATGCCCTTGCCCTTGTAGGGCTCAGGCATGCGGAACGCGCGGATCACTGCAGCCACCTGGCCGACCCGCTGACGATCGGCGCCGGTGACGGTGATGCTGGTCGGCTTTTCGGCAGTGATCTTGACGTCGGGCGGGATCGGGAACGTCACCTCGTGGCTGAATCCCAACTGCAGCACGAGGTTCTTGCCCTGAACGGCGGCGCGATAGCCGACGCCCTCGATCTCGAGATTCTTGGTGAAGCCGCGCGACACACCCGCCACCATGTTATTGGCCCGTGCGCGTGTCGTACCCCAATGCATGCGGGCACGCTTGGTGTCGGTCTTCGGCTCGAACCATACCTTGCCGTCCTTCACCGTGGCGTTGATCTCGGGCGACAGCGGCATGGTGAGGTTGCCGAGCTTGCCCTTGGCGGTGAGCTTGCCGCCCGCCACCTCGAACGTCACCCCTTGCGGGATCGCCACCGGATTGCGGCCAATGCGCGACATCGACGTGCTCCTAGAACACGCGGCAGAGGACCTCGCCGCCGAGATTGGCGGCGCGGGCCTCGTTGTCGGACATGACGCCTTTCGGCGTCGACAGGATTGAGATGCCGAGGCCGTTATAGACCCGCGGCAGGTCGGCGATGCGCGAGTAGACGCGCCGGCCGGGCTTTGAGATGCGCGTGATCTCGCGGATCACCGGCTCGCCATCGACGTACTTGAGCTCGATGGTGAGCTCGGCAACGCCCGGGCGAACCTCTTCGCGCGAAAAGCCGCGGATGTAGCCCTCACGTTGCAGCACCTCGAGAACATTGGCGCGAATCTTCGACGCCGGCGACTGCACCGTCGCCTTGCGCGCCTGCTGCGCATTGCGGATGCGCGCAAGCAAATCGCCGAGGGGATCGGTCATCATGCCGTCTTCTCCGTTACCAGCTCGACTTGACCATGCCGGGCACCTGGCCGGCCGAGGCCAGCTGCCGCAGCGCGATGCGCGACAGCTTGAATTTGCGGTAATACCCGCGCGGGCGGCCGGTCAGCTCGCAGCGATTGTGGATGCGCACGGCCGAGGAGTTGCGCGGCAGCTCGGCGAGCTTGAGCCGCGCCGCAAACCGCTCCTCCGGCGTCAGCGACATGTCGTTCGCGATCGCCTTGAGCTTCGCGCGCCTTGCGGCGAATTGCTTCACCATCCGCTCGCGCTTGCGATTGCGCCATATGGAACTGGTCTTCGCCATATCGCTGTCCTCAGTTGACGAAAGGCAATTGGAAGCCGCGCAGCAGCGCCTTGGCTTCCTTGTCGGTTTTGGCGGTCGTAACGATGATGATGTCCATGCCGCGCACGGCGTCGACCTGATCGTAGTTGATCTCGGGGAACACGAGCTGCTCCTTAAGGCCGAGCGCGTAGTTGCCGCGGCCGTCGAAGCTCTTGCCCGACAATCCGCGGAAATCGCGCACGCGCGGCAGGGCGATGTTCACCAGCCGGTCGAGGAACTCGTACATGCGTTCGCGCCGCAGCGTCACCTTGCAGCCGATCGGCAAATCCTTGCGCAGCTTCCAGGTGGCGATGGATTTCTTGGACAGCGTGATCACCGGCTTCTGGCCGGTGATCGCGGCCACCTCCTTGGCGGCGGCGTCCGTCTTCTTCCCATCGACGACGGCTTCCTTGCCGACGCCCATGTTGACGACGATCTTCTCAAGGCGCGGAACTTCGAAGGAATTCTTGTAGCCGAATTCCTTCATCAGCTCGGGCCGCACGACCTTCTCGTAGTGCTCCTTGAGGCGGGGGGCTTGGCGCGACTCAGCCATCGATCACCTCGCCAGAAGCGCGCGCGACGCGCACCTTCTTGCCGTCGGCCAGGACCTTGAAGCCGACGCGCGTCGGCTTGCTGGACTTCGGGTCCTTGTGCGCGACATTCGACATGTGGATCGCCGACTCCTTCTCGACGATGCCGCCGGGCTCTCCCGGACGTTGCCGCGTATGGCGCTTCACCATATTCACGCCTTGTACGATGGCACGGTTCTCGTCGGCGAGGACGCGCAGCACCTCGCCCTCCTTACCCTTGTCGCGGCCGGCCAGGACCACGACCTTGTCGCCCTTGCGAATCTTCAGCATCACAGCACCTCGGGCGCCAACGACATGATCTTCATGAACTTCTTGGCGCGCAGCTCGCGCGTCACCGGCCCGAAGATGCGCGTGCCGATCGGCTCGTTCTGATTGTCGATCAGCACCGCGGCGTTCCGGTCGAACCGGATCGCGCTGCCATCGGCGCGGCGGATCGGCTGCGCCGTGCGCACGATCACTGCCTTGTGCACGTCGCCCTTCTTCACGCGACCGCGCGGAATGGCTTCCTTCACTGAGACGACGATGATGTCACCGACCGTCGCCCAGCGCCGCATCGAGCCGCCGAGGACCTTGATGCATTGGACGCGACGGGCGCCGGAATTGTCCGCCACGTCGAGATTGGTCTGCATCTGGATCATGGCGTTTCCGCCTTCTGCGGCGCCGCCTCGGCAGTATCCGCCTTGCCACGCCGGACGCGCTTGCGGCCGCCCTGCTCGGCTTCGGCCGAGACCGGATCGGCGACCAGCGGCGCCGACGGCGTCGGAGCGCGAACGACGGCATCGAGCACACGCCAGCGCTTACGCTTCGAGATCGGACGCGTCTCCTCGATGCGGACCACGTCGCCTACTTTGTACGCGTTATCTTCGTCGTGTGCCGCGTACTTTTTCGAGCGCGTGATGAACTTTTTGTAGACCGGGTGCTGGAAGCGGCGGTCGACGCGCACCGTCACGGTCTTGTCCATGACATCACTGGTGACGACCCCCTGGAGAATTCGTTTTGGCATGTTTCTTGTCCTCAGGAGGCCTTGCGAGCGCGTTCGCCCATGATGGTCTTGATGCGCGCGATGTCGCGGCGCACCTGCCGCACGCGTGCGTTGTTCTCGAGCTGGCCGCTGGCGCGTTGGAAGCGCAGATTGAACGCTTCCTTCGCCAGCTGATCGAGCTCGCCTTTGAGCTCGTCGTCGGTCTTGTGGCGGATGTCGACGGCCTTCATACGGTGCGCTCCTCGACGTGACCCAGGCGGGTGACGAAGCGGGTGCTGATCGGCAGCTTGGCGGTGGCGAGACCGAACGCTTCGACCGCGAGCTGGTGTGGCACGCCGTCGAGCTCGAACAGGATGCGGCCTGGCTTGACCCGGCAGACGTAGAATTCGGGGCTGCCTTTGCCGCTGCCCATGCGCACCTCGGCCGGTTTCCGCGACACCGGCACATCGGGGAAGATATTGATCCAAACGCGGCCGACGCGGCGGATGTGGCGCGTGATGGCGCGGCGCGCCGCCTCGATCTGGCGCGCAGTGACACGGCCCGGCTCGGTCGCCTTGAGGCCGTAGGTGCCGAAGGCGAGCGTGTTGCCGCTGGTGGCGACGCCATGGATGCGGCCTTTGTGCGCCTTGCGGTATTTGCTGAATGCCGGTTGCAACATGATCGAAACCCAGTTCTCTCCTCAGGCGCGCGCGGGCTGTGCTTCGGCGGCGCGCTTGTCCTGCGCCATCGGGTCGTGCTGCAGCACCTCGCCCTTGAACACCCAGACCTTCACGCCGCAGGTGCCATAGGTCGTCTTGGCGGTGCCGTAGCCGAAATCGACGTCGGCGCGGAGCGTGTGCAGCGGCACGCGGCCCTCGCGATACCACTCCATGCGGGCGATCTCGGCGCCGCCCAGACGACCCGAGCAATTGATGCGGATGCCGAGCGCACCCAGGCGCATCGCCGATTGCACGGCGCGCTTCATCGCGCGGCGGAAAGCGACGCGGCGCTCGAGCTGCTGGGCGATGCCGTCGGCGATCAGCTTGGCGTCGATTTCCGGCTTGCGGATCTCGACGATGTTCAGGCTGACTTCGCTATCAGTCATCTTGGCGATATCGGTGCGCAGCTTTTCGATGTCAGCGCCTTTCTTGCCGATGACCACGCCGGGACGCGCGGAATGGATGGTGATGCGGGTCTTCTTGGCGGCGCGCTCGATGACGATGCGCGACACGCCTGCCTGCAGCAGCCGCTCGGTCAGGAAATTGCGCAGCTTCAGATCCTCGTGCAGCAAATTGGAATAGTCCTTGCGCGCGAACCAGCGCGAATCCCAGGTGCGGTTGATGCCGAGCCGGAGACCAACCGGGTTGACCTTTTGACCCATTACGCCTTCTCCTTGCCGCCGGCCTTGGCCTTGGCCCTGAGCTTCTTGCCGGCGCCGGCGGATTTGCCTTCCGCCTCGCCCTTGTCCTCGTCCTTGGCGCGTTCCTCGGGCACGCGCTCGCGCACCACGACCAGCAGATTCGAAAAGTACTTCTCGACCGGCGAGATGCGTCCGCGGCCGCGCACATGAAAGCGGCCGAGCGAGAAGGCGCGACCCACCGTCGCCTCCTTCACGTAGAGCCGATCGACGTCCAACTGGTGATTGTTCTCGGCGTTCGCGATCGCCGCCTGCAATACCTTGCGCACGTCGCGCGCGATGCGGCGGCGATTGAAGGCGAGCTCGTTGAGCGCCGCCGCCGCCGCCTTGCCGCGGATCGCCTGCGCCACGAGGTTCAACTTGCGCGGGCTGGTCTTGAGCGCACGCGCATAGGCCGAGGCCTCGGTCTCGTGCAACTGGCGCGGCGTGGCTGGCTTGCCCATCTTACTGGCTTTCCTCGGCGCGCTTCACCTTCTTGTCCCCGGCGGTATGGCCATGAAACACGCGGGTGGGTGCGAACTCGCCAAACTTGTGGCCGATCATGTGCTCGGTCACCAGCACCGGCACGAACTTGTGGCCGTTGTAGACGCCGAAGGTCAGGCCGACGAACTGCGGGAAAATCGTCGAGCGCCGCGACCAGGTCTTGATGATCTCGTTGCGTCCAGAGGCGCGCGCTTTCTCGGCCTTCTTCATCAGATAGCCGTCGACGAACGGTCCTTTCCACACGGAACGTGCCACGCTCGGGTCTCCTACTTGTCGCGCTTCCGCCGCAAGATGTAGCGGTCGGTCGCCTTGTTGTGACGCGTCTTGTTGCCCTTGGCGCCCTTGCCCCAGGGCGAAACCGGATGGCGGTTGCCGCGGGTGCGGCCGCCCAGCGGATGATCCACCGGGTTCATTGCCTCGCCGCGCACGTTGCCGCGCCGGCCGAGCCAACGCGAACGGCCGGCCTTGCCGATCACCACGTTCTGCTCGTCGGGATTAGACACCGCACCGATTGTCGCCATGCAGTCGGCACGCACCATACGCACCTCGCCGGAGGCCAAGCGCAACAGCGCGTTGCCGGCGTCGCGGCCGACGAGCTGGACGAAGGTGCCGGCGGAGCGTGCCAGCTGGCCGCCCTTGCCCGGCTTCATCTCGACGTTGTGAATGATCGTGCCGACTGGGATGTTGCGCATCGGCATGGCATTGCCCGGCTTGACGTCGACATGATCGCCGGAGACGACCTTATCGCCCGCCTTCAGCCGCTGCGGCGCCAGGATGTAGCTCTGCTCGCCGTCCTCGTACTTGATAAGCGCGATGAAGCCCGACCGGTTCGGATCGTATTCGAGCCGCACGACCTCCGCCGGTACATCGTACTTCGCGCGCTTGAAGTCGACCAGGCGGTAGCGCTTCTTGTGACCGCCACCGCGCCAGCGCTGAGTGATACGGCCGAGATTGTTGCGGCCACCCTGCTCGCGCTTGCCGATGGTGAGCGCCTTGACCGGGCCGCCCTTCCACAGCTCGCTGCGATCGATCAGCACCGTGTGACGGAGCGTCGGCGTGACCGGCCGGAATGTCTTGAGCGCCATGGTTTAGACTCCCGTCGTCACGTCAATCTTCGACCCTTCGGCCAAAGTGACGATCGCCTTCTTATAGTCGGAGCGCTGACCGCGCTGGCCGCGCATCATCTTGCGCTTGCCCTTGACGCGCACCGTATTGACCGCCTCGACCTTAACCTTGAACAGGCCCTCGACCGCGGCCTTGACCGAACGCTTGTCGGCGTCGAGGGGCACGCGGAAGGTGACCTGATTATGCTCCGAGATCATGGTCGCCTTCTCGGTGATCACCGGATAGCGCACGATGTCGTACATCCGGTCGCGGGTGAGTGCGGGCGTTTCACGCTTGATGAAGCGAAAGCGGCTCATTTCAGGCGCGCCTCCAGCGCTTGCACGGCGTCGCGCGTCAGCACGAGCGTATCGCAGCGCATGATGTCGTAGACATTGGCGCCCTGCTGCGGCAGGACGTCGATCCCCGGCAGGTTGCGCGCGGCGCGCGCGAAGCCCTCGTCAAGCGTCGCGCCGTCGATGATCAAGGCCGATTCAAGGCCCAGCTTGGCGAAGCTCTTGGCGAGCGCACCGGTCTTTGCGTCCTTGACCTTGGCGCTGTCGAGCACGACCAGCTTGCCCTCGGCCTGCTTGGCCGACAGCGCGGTCTTGAGCGCGAGCCGCCGGACCTTCTTCTGGATGCCATATTCGTGACTGCGCACCACCGGACCGAAAATCACGGCGCCGCCGCGAAACTGCGGCGAGCGCATCGAGCCCTGGCGGGCGCGGCCGGTGCCCTTCTGCTTCCACGGCTTCTTGGTCGTGCCCTGGATGTCGCTGATGCCCTTGGTCTTGTGCGTGCCGGCGCGGCGCTTGGCGAGTTGCCACTGCACCACGCGCGCAAGGATGTCCTTGCGCACCGGCAAGCCAAAGATCGCGTCGGCCACCTCGATGTCGCCGGCCGCCTTGTTGTCCAGGCTCTTGACCGGAAGCTTCATTTCTTTCCGCCCCCCGCGGCCGGCTTGGCCGGCGGCTTTTCCTTGGCCGCCTTCGCCGTCTTCTCGACCGGACGGTCGAGCGCCTTCAGCGGCGGCCGACCGGGCTTCACCCGCTTGGCGGCATCGCGCACCAGCACGTAACCGCCCGGCGCACCGGGCACCGCGCCGGTCACCATGAGCAAGCCGCGCGTCTCGTCAGTGGCGACGACCTGGAGATTCTGTGTCGTGGCACGCACGTTGCCCATATGGCCGGCCATCTTTTTGTTCTTGAAGACCTTGCCGGGATCCTGCCGTTGGCCGGTCGAGCCGTGGCTACGGTGCGAGACCGACACGCCGTGCGTCGCGCGCAGGCCGCCGAAATTATATCGTTTCATCACGCCAGCGAAGCCGCGGCCGATTGTCGTGCCGGTGACATCGACGTATTGCCCGGCGGTGAAATGCGTCGCCTTGATCTCGGCGCCGGTTTCGAGCATCGCATCCGGGCTGACGCGGAACTCCACCAGCTTTTGCTTCGGCTCTATCTTCGCCTTGGCATAGTGGCCGCGCATCGCCTGCGACACGTTCTTGACCTTGGCCTTGCCGGTCCCGAGCTGGACCGCGGTATAGCCGTCCTTCTCGGCGGTGCGCACGGCGACGACCCGGCAATCGTCGATCTTCAGCACCGTCACCGGCAGATGGTTGCCGTCCTCGGTGAAAAGCCGGGTCATGCCCATTTTCTTGGCGATGAGGCCGCTACGCATGGTGCCGATGCCCTAAAGCTTGATCTCGACGTCGACGCCGGCGGCGAGATCGAGCTTCATCAGCGCGTCCACCGTTTGCGGCGTCGGGTCGACGATGTCGAGGATCCGCTTGTGCGTTCGGATCTCGAACTGTTCGCGCGACTTCTTGTCGATGTGCGGCGAGCGGTTGACCGTGAACTTCTCGATCTTGGTCGGCAGCGGAATCGGGCCGCGCACGCGCGCACCGGTACGCTTCGCCGTGTTAACGATCTCGCTCGTCGACTGATCGAGGATGCGATGATCATAGGCCCGCAACCGAATGCGGATATTTTGGTTCTCGACCGCCATCGCAGTTACTTAATAATCTTGGCGACGACGCCGGCGCCGACGGTGTGGCCGCCCTCGCGGATGGCGAAGCGCAGGCCCTCGTCCATGGCGATGGGGGCGATGAGCTCGACCTCCATCCGGATGTTGTCTCCCGGCATCACCATCTCGGTCCCCTCCGGCAGCTTCAC
>JAGWNF010000007.1 GCA_028871455.1 Alphaproteobacteria bacterium | reverse complement strand
CGATTGAGCTGATCAATCGGTCAGCGGCACACGGCCCGCCATGACCGACATGCCTGGAAAAAGGCCAGTAGCGTGGTCCAAAGTTGGGGAGCAGTTCACCGAAGAACGGACCCTACCTCAAACCGAGGGCATTTCCGGGGAGCAGGTCAGCGCTAGGAACAGATTCCAGAGAAACACAATAGCTACCACGATACCAAGTGGCCCAAATGTGAACGCGGCAACGGAGACGGCCTGTTCCATAGCTACGGGCAGCCCCTTGAAGTACCAATAGGAGCAGAACCCGAAACTGACGCAGATAACGCCGACGAGGAAATCGCGCCGCGTCGAACCAAATGCTTGGCAAGTGTTCCTAACCGCGACCGAGAAAACCAATCGTCCCAACGACGGTTCGATAGCCATATAACAATCCCCCCGAAGGAATCGGACTCTGCTCCGAAACCCTGGATTGCCGCAAACACCTTAGAAAACCCCCAAGGTGTGTTTGCTACCGAATACCGAGCCGGTCCGCCGCATCGTTGAGCAGCCGCCGGCCGTCGGCGTCGGGCTGCGCGACCTCATCGAGGAGCTTGCCGTCGAGTTCGGCGTTGCTGCGGATGCGGCGCTCGGCGGGAAGCCCGGCGTAGCGCATCGCCTGTCGGCCACGCGCCGCCGCGACGCGTGCGGCGACCTCGGCGCTGCCTTCGGCCGGCGGCGGCAGCGACAGATCGGCCGCCTTCACCGCCGGCACGTCGATGTGCAGGTCGATGCGGTCGAAAAGCGGGCCGGAGATGCGACTTTGATAATCTTGTGCACACTTGGGCGCCTTGCCGCAGGCGAGCGCCGGATCGTCGAGATACCCGCAGCGGCATGGCCGCGTTGCCATGTTGTCATTCGGGCGGATCAGCCTAAAAGCGGCCCGCCCGGCCCTCATTCCGGCTGAGCCTAAGACCCTCGGCGAGCATCTCCGGAAGCGGCGGATAGAGCTCGGCCTGAGGCAGCAAGACGCAGGAAAGCGCCTAGGGGTGGGAGAAAGCACCGTATGCGCCTGGGAGCGCGGAATTTGGCCTCCAGACCGCTATTGGCCGCGGATAGTAGATTTTCTCGGCTACAGTCCCCAACCGCAGCCAAGAACGCTTGGAGAGCAGCTGGTAGCCACACGCAGGGCACGCGGCCTGTCTCGCCAAAGGGCGGCCGTCGTTATGGGTGTCGATGAAGGCACGCTCTTCCGATACGAGAGTGGGGAGCGGAAGCCGACGACCGCACGTTCCCGCTATCTGGTTGATCGTTTCCTTTCTCTTCCCAAAAGGGGCGACCATGAGCGCAATTAAAGCGGTCGCATGGCAATTCTCATTTCTTGCAATAACAATGGTGCCATGCGATCAGGGCATCCGAGACGAAGGAGAAAAACAGGCTCTACTCGCTCCTAGATGAGAAGTGCAGCTCAGGTAAAATGCGTTAGATATGCAGTAGGGCGCAGGAAAGCAGCCACACATTTGACTGGCGAAGGGCAGCGAAATTGTTAGAGGCCCCTAACACAAACACCGCGTCAATCTGAAATGAGGCCGCGACGCGTCATCGGATGGGTCGCCGCGTTTGTAGGCACGGTCTGCGTCGTAGCAATCGCCCTTTTTATTTTGATTGCTTTCCGCCGATCGCACTACGCCACGAACGCTGTTGTACCGATCCCGAATTACAAGAGAGGATTCTCGTCGGACGACGTCTTATCCAATTTGCGTAGCGCCGCGCAACTTCGCGCCAAGGACGGAGTTAGATTTCTATTTCAAACTACAACCAATCTCAGAGTCTTTGTCGCGGTTGAACTGCAGCGTCACTGCGCATTCCGGTCCGAAGACGCGCTTTGTTCGGCGAAGCTCGGCGAGAAGGTCCTCGAAGACGCGATCACGCAGCAAATCGACGCAATTCTCACTACGCGCCTTAAGGACAGAAACGGGCTTACCAGCGCTTATTATACTTTCCCTGATGTCTTCGCCTTCAGTGCCGTAGCGGCTTTTCGTAGCGATGGTGGTCATTATGCGAGCGTTTTTTATGAGTTACCGCCGCGCAACGGTTATACGTGGTCGTGGATCCAAATTCACTACGGCAGGCCGGACGAACGGCAGACAGATAGTGATGCAAACCCCACCCTCATATACAAGACGCAACGAGACGGGTATCGACAGACGATAAAATTCTCGATTGACCGGGGCGACGGCGACGCACGTCAGATCGATATAAGCGTTGACCGATAAATAATAGGCCATCCGCTAAATGAGCTTGAACAACCATCCCAAAATTGGATCCGCGCCCTTCGCCACGAAGTAAGACATTTCCGTGAGCGGGGTATTGAACAGGTTTATGAGACCCAGCCCAACGCCGACGACAAACAACGACCGCGGCAGGCTTAGCTTATGAGCTACGCTCACCGCACAGCTGTAGCCATAAATCATATAGGCGATCCACCACAGCCCCAGGCTGACAGTGAATGCGCCAAGGAGGATCGTCCCAACCGTTGGTGCGACATAACCTGTTAGGTCGGTGACGTATGGCATGAGTGCGGTCCAGCTTATCCCGAGGGTGGCCTCGGCAAAGCGCGAAACAGCGATCATGAAGAGGGTCGTCGCCGGCCACAGGAATGCGAGGGTAAAGGCGATGACAACGACGGTTTCGCGGAACGTACCTCGCCCTCTCACCAAGCGTGCCAAGATGTGAACGAGAAATGCGAAGACTAGGTTGCTAACCAAGAGCGCCGTGATCAGCACGGTTCCTTGGAAAAGCTTTGCGTTTTCCTCTGTATCGTAAGGGGAAAAATTCAAGTTCGCTGCGGAAAAGGCGGTAACACCAGCCATGCCTACGAAAAAACTGTCCCGAGCCGATTTTACCGTCGAGGCGCTTTGCAGTTCCTTGCTCGCAAGGAATCGGCGCGGCCCACGCAGATAGGCTAGCCAGTCGCTCGGAAATGAAAGAAAGCTGCTCACTCGGTCATCCTGGGCATTCTGTGCCATTGAGATCTCCGCGGCCGCTCTCTCTAAAGACCGTCGAGACAACGGCCAGAATCGCGTCGGTGTAAGTGACGGATTCGGCGCCACGAACGGGAGCAGGAAGTAACGCAAAAGCAACAGCGGAAAACCGCATTGTTTTATCTGCCGCCTTTAGACTCGTAAGAGCGAACCGCTGCGCTTGAGTACGCTAGCAATGGGCTGGCGCCCTGGCAAATAGCCCCTCCACTGGCCCCTCGGGCACCCGCAGAGCGCCTTATGGCTGCCCGGCAGGCCAGTGGCCTATCGCTCCAGCGTATGGCGCACACGCGACGAAGAAACTCTGCGTCAGTATGAGCGCCCGCGCGGCCCCCTGTGTCACCCTCGTGTTCGCCAGGCGGTTGATCCCTTTTTCTCGCCAGTACCGAACGAGCGACAGCGGCAGGTCGTAATACCCCCGTATGCACCAAACCAATTTTTCAGGAAAGCAACCGGATCCCTTGCTCGGGAGCGCAAATCCTGAAACCCTTGCTCCGACGACCGGGCGATTGTTGATTCCGCGCATAGACGCCGGCACGACGCTTGGGGGACAACATGTCAGGGGACGGTGGCCGAAGACAGCTGCATGAGCAGCTTTCCGTTCTGTACGACGATCTCCGCACCGCATGTTTCAACAAAAAATATTATGGGCGCCAACTGACGATCGCGCGTCGGTCTAATAATGCCACTGAGTTCATTCTCGCGATAACGGCATCAGGAACCGGCATTGGTTCCTGGGAGGCATTTCAGGCTGGCATTGGACATGATGTATGGGTTGCTCTCGCGACTGCATCCGCACTGATTGCAATTCTTAAGCCCATTGTGAAGTTGGCCGACCGTGTCGAACGCTACGCGAAGCTCCACGGCGAATATTCGAAACTCTTCGCGACGCTGCAATCCGTCGCCGGGCAAGTGCGAATGAATCAGTCGTTCACGCCTGAGCTCCAGAAGGTCCATCAAACAGCGCAGGCGACGTTTAGCAAGCTTGCCGACGATGACGATCCCTCTCCGAGTGCGCGCGTGCTGAAGGAGCTACAGAGACAGGTGAATGAGGAAATACCGGCTGACCGGCTTTGGTTGCCCGGCAATCACGCTCAAAAGAAACATGCGCAAGATTGAGGCGAGGTAATCAGCATGACCGATAAAAAGCCGCCAAGCTCACCAAAATTACCACCGAGACCGACGCCCTCGCCGACGAAGCCGTCAGAACCTGGAGACTTTGGCAAACGCGCCCCTACAGTTACGCCACCACAGCCATGGCCTGATCCTGGTCCACCACGAGAAGAGTTGCCATCCGATCCGCCTAGGCACAAGCGATGACGAAACGCTCACGCAAAAAAGCAAAACTTTTACGGAAGGCACGCAAGCGCGTAACGCGGACCGCACATATCATTGCAGCAGCGGTCGCGCCGCCGAAGCCTTGGCCCAAGCCGGGTGGCCGACGGCGCAAAAGGAAATAGTCCACATGGCACGCGCCAGAAAGACGCGGATGCCAGCGCGCGCCACGGTCGTTCTTGCAGCATGCTTACTCGCATCGTGCTCGCCCTACGTCTACAAGCAAGAAATCGGCGCGTTTAACGATGGCGTAACCGCCATCATTGCGAGCTACGAGAGCGGCCGGAAATCAGTCGGCGATGCAATTGCCCAGGATCAACAGCAGGCTTTTATCAGTGGACGGGTCAAACTTGATCTGCTCGATGGCTGCGACCAAGTTGATCCAAGCGGAACCCCGCCGAGACTCCCTCCATGCGCCGTAACGAAATTTCCAGCGACGAAACCCCCAGTTCAGCCTCCAATTGAAACAACGCTAGCGAATGCGGCGCCGGACTTTGACGCACTCAGAAACTATGCTGCGGCTCTAAGCGCGATAACGAATGCCTCCGATGATGCGCAATTAACCGCGGCAACCCAGAGTCTCATTTCGTCAGTCGATGGGCTTACGACAGCTGCCGCCTCGCTCTCATCCGCTCCAGCCCCACCCCAATCTGTGATCAACGCGTCGGGTAGCATCATCGGACGGCTCGTAGCCGTGTATCTCGATACTCGACGCTATGACGTGCTGCGGAACACAGTGCCGGCTGCGGATACCTCAATTAGGACAATTTCGCAGACGGTGAAAGCCGCACTCCTAGCGATCCGCGCGCAGCAGCTCTTGCGATTGGAAAAGGAAATGCACGCGGCGGAAGCTCCCTTGCAGTCCGATTCCGTAAGCAAGCTGAGTGCGGCCGAATACCAAAGTGACTTGGCGATCCTTCAGGCAAAAGTGGTCATGTTCAACCAACTGCGTGCAATCGATCCGCAGGTAGCCGTAGGCGCGCTGGTCGATGCGCATCACAAACTCGCGCAGGCACTTCAGAACGACACGCGGCAAGCACAGCCGGTCTATGTAGCAACAGTCAACTTCCTCAACGCGGCCGCACAGCTGCAGAGTGCCGTCGTGAGCGTTTCGGCATCGTCAAGACCGGCAGGCCGCGGGAAGTAATGAGCCAAAAGATGGGCGGGAGGAGCTCATGACCACCGTGGACCTCAATGCAGTTGCAACAGCTGCCATTGCGAACCTTCAAGAGGCAATCGACAAGCTCAATGCGCTCAAGCGCCAACCCGGCGCCGATGTGGGGAAATTCACGGCACAGATCGAAGCACTGGAAGAGCGACAGGCGGATTTGCGAACGCTCGCCTTGGCCTCAATTGAAAGCTCACCTGAAAATCAGGCAGCCATCGCGGCCGTCAATGGTGCTGCCGCTAAGTTGCAGACCGAGGCCGGCAATATAACTACGGTCGCGAATGCGTTGAACATGGCAGCGCAGGTCGTCAATTCCGCCGCGGACCTTTTTGTGGCGCTGGGAAAATTTGCAGCCTGAATCACCTTCCCCCAAGCTGGCCTCTGAGCCACGTGTTGGCGTTTTTGTCCTTATCTCTCTCGTTGTGAAATTTTCGGCCCGTGAGCAAGGCGAGCGTCTGTAGGGAATGCTGCTGCTGTGCGGGGGACAGATCTGGCTGCCGAAGCCGATTTGGCAAGCCCATGATGGCATATTTCTTCTTGCGCATGATGAAATGCGCGACGTTGTCGCGGGGGGTTACGTCCTTTTTGCCCGCCAGTCGATCAGGCTCAGCGATCGAAATGACAAGATTGCCGTTTTCACGATAGGCCCAACCCAGCACGGCTTCGATAACCGCCTTAATTCTCTCAAATAGCCGGGCCAGCCAGGAAGACCACCACGGAGCCAATTCGAAACCCTCTTCTTTCAGATACGTTGCCAGGAGCGCCAAAGCTTTCTGGTGATCCGACGGGTATTCAGCGGCGTTCTGGTCAGTGGCTGGATCGGGCGGATTCAATTCCTCAGGCGTGAGTTCAATCCGTGGGAGTACACCGTCTCGCGGGCTAGCGCGCAGAGGCGCGACGCCGATACTGGTCGCGGCGCCAGTGCGACAACCAAGCGGGCCGAGCCGCCATTTGTCGGTCAGGTATTTCAGCACGCTTGTGTGGTCGAATTGGGTTGAGTTCACCCCGGGGTCGAGCCAAGGGGAGACGAGAATCGCCGGGACGCGAACGCCGAGCCTGTCGAAAGTGTATTCCGCTTTCGGGTCATGCGCTGGCACGTGGTCGTCCGGCGGTATCGCGGCCGGAGGCTCGACATGATCGTAAAATCCGCCGTGCTCGTCGAAAAACACGATGAGCAGGGTCGATTTCCATAGGGCGTCATTGGCGCGGATCGCATTGTAAACGTCTGCAATCAGCTTTTCGCCGCGCATGATGTCGTGCGGCGGGTGGTCGTCATTCTGAACGAACCCGAGATAGTCCGGCTCGATGAGACAGAATTGGGGGAACTCGCTCTCAGCGCCGCGGGCATCGTCGTAAAACTCGCCGATGTAAAAATAGCGCGCGACGTTATGCGGTTCGCGCTGGTGAATCAAAACGGTCGTCTGGGGGACATCATGGAAATATACCTTCCAATGAATTCCCACGTCGTTGAGCCGATCGAAGAGCGTGTCCTGATCCTGCTGAAAATAGCCCGGGATATCGGCTTTGTGCGTGCCATCGTCGGGCATGTTGACCCGGCCGCTCGAGGTTCCCGTCAATGCAAAGAATCGATTGGGCCAGGTTGGGCCCGGGAGACAGGAAAACCAGCGATCACAAACCGTGAAATTCCGCGCGAGCTTGTGCAGCGCTGGAAGGAAATCCGGTGGGTAATATCCCATAATGAAGCCGCGAGCCTTGGCATCGCTCCCGGGGTAGCATTCGGCAAAGTCCTTCACGAATCCGCCGTTGTGGTCTAACAACTGCACGGCGACGTGCTGCACTTCGTGATGAGGGTCGAATGCCATCATGCGTTCGGTCGTGGGCGCCTGACGGTACTCGCGGCCCTCCGGATCTTTGTTGATGCGCGTCACCGATGGATCGACGCCATCCAGTTGGGAGATGACCTGCTTGAGGCCCCCGAGCATCTGATCGAACGAGTGGTTTTCCAAAATGAGGAGAACAACGTGGCGAATAGGATCGCTACCGGTTGCAGTGGCTGCCATGAAACTCTCCCTCAGAGCTGCACAACGCGCACAAATTTAGGGCGATCGTAGGGTCTGCAAGCGGGGCAATTGCTAGGAAAGTTTGTGTTCTATCGAATGGTGCATCATTAGTCCCGCGTGGGGGAATCTGAAAGATTAGGCCTTTATTTTCGGCCGAAATTGACCAATTCTTGTTAAGATTGTTTAGTGATTCGGCTATTTGACAAAACAACGCAAAGTGATACGTTTAACATGGAATTGTAATTGCTGTGGTGGCCACTGCTCTCTGAGTGCACTCTGACGCCCTAGCTAGGTGCAGAGTGAAGGGACATCCAAGAGCGGGAGGCCTTACCGAGGTGCTCCGGAATCGATCGTTCGAACCGGGGTAGCTGAGGGCCAAGGGCGTGTGGCGGTTCCCATTGGGAATAGCCGTTGCGCCAGCAGCGTCCGATCCCGTATTTCAATACCCTCATGTCGCTGACATGAGGGTATTTGTTTTTATGCGCGTATCACATCATTCGGCGAGATGTTTACGTGCGTCGATGTAAGCATCCCGGTCGTCCCCTTTTTCGCACACTGAAATTCGACATAAAGAGGCGCGTTGTTTTCGCGCGATACGTCAAAATGAAGGGCTTCCGAATACGGTACGCCTACCCGATAAAATGTACTAAGACAGAATACCTTTTCCGTTGAATCACTACCGTCAAGCGACGCCCAACCGTGCATCGCGTGATCAGGCACGAACCGCAATTGCCGGCCGTCTTTGAAACCACGATGGCCCACATCATCAGTGGTTCGCCAATCAGACGCCTTCCGGTCGTGAAGCGGCCAAAAATGTGGATTCAGGTCCCACGTTTCTTTGATCAAGCGACTGATTGCAAAATCTGAGCTCTTGAAGTTTCGCGGCGGCAACGTGAGTGGCGTCCGCATACTGATCGGGGAATCACCGACCTTCAGCATCAGCTCTCGGCTAACAATTTCGAGCCGTGTAATCAATCGATCGAGATGGGTTTGAACTGATCGCTTATCGTGCGAAAATTCAGCCCGCCGGACTGCGCACAGGTAGGAGAACTTTCCGAAGTCCGAGCGCAGCACATCTGATCGGAGATCGTCCGCGTACAATAGGACTATGAAATGCGGCTTACGCTTCCCGCACTTCTGATCCTGGTGTTTTCCACAATTTCGCTGCCCGGGTGTAGCATCTGCGCACGTTCCGTTTTCATACCTGCAGAAACCTCGCGGGTTACTGAGCGGATAAAACACCTCGTCGAAGACGCGGTGCAAAAGCTTCGAAGTGTATTGCTGAGAATAAAATCGCTGTCGCCGGTCGGCGTCGGCAATCGAAACTGCGCTCAGGCAAAATTTGTCGGCATCTTTGCGTCTTTTGATGGCTTCAGAAATCAGGCCGAGGCTGTGATCGTTAAAGCCAGCCACCGCCAAGATCCAGTAGCCATTAGGTCGTGTGCGCATGACGCTATGACTTTAGGAGTCTTATCCAGATGTCCGCCGGAATGGAAATTCGCCGCAAATCATCCGGCTCGAGTGAAGACAAAATCTGGATAATCTGGGACCCACGGCTGTTCTCCACGTAAGGCTTTTGCCGTCTCAAAAAACTTTCAGGGCTAAGGTCGTTGTCTTGAAGCCAAGCCGAAATTTGAGTCAGGATAAATTTCGTGCGTGAGTCGCCATGCATTAAACCTTCCGGCGCGATGTAGCGGTCGTCAACGCGCACGTATCCATCGGGGATCGTGGCGTCGGGTCGGAAATGATCAAACCTGAACGGATACGTAATCTTTAAGTAACGTTGCGCCCCTTCTTCTGGAAGAGGCTTCGCGAATGCCGCCCAAAATGCGGTTTCGTATAAGGGCGCCTCTTCGGTATGGACGCTAGCTTGTACGGCGCCGCGAGTCCCGGGAGTGCCATTGCCAAGCGCAACTGGTGTCTGCAAGCCTGTACTAACTGATTTCAAGCGTACAAACCAGACGAGCGGTCGCGCAGGCTCACTATAAAATTCGATTTCGTCAGCCATGTACTTTTTCAAGAAGACCATCAATGACCGCTCAGACGAAAGCTCCCGGAATGGCCGCCGGAACACGCGCGACAATTCTAGCCCGACGTTTGAAAGACGCGTGTATGCGTCGCCCTCAGTTTTCAGCGCAGTGCGAATAACGTCGCAGATTTTTGATGGAGACTCGTACTGGACAGTTGGCCACACAGTGGCGTTCCTCCCCGAGATTTATTCGTCAAATTATGCAGAATTTATATAGCATGGTTCTCCCACACGCTTCTAATCCGATGATCGCCGCAGCGACCGGGCGATAACCGCTGCAATTGCTTTTCGCTTCGCCTCCGCTTCTGCGGCGTCGACGAGCTCGTGGGTCACTCGTACGCGATATCCCCGAATGGTCTGCTCTGTCGGCGGCTCTTGGCTTTCGAGGTAGGGGAGCAGTTCCTCTGGGATGAGATACCGAACCTTCGATCGATCAGTTTCGTCGATCCCGCTAGCGACGTATTTGTGCAACATCTCGCGTTGTCGGTCGCTCTCCGCGACGAGGATCACTTCCGCAAAGCCTGCCACGAGACATTTCTCCACGTTGGCGAGTTCCTGATCGCGTGTCGAGGTGACCGAGATTTCGCATGCAATACGCCGCTCGCCGCGCGAAAGGGATACGTCCACACGTCCCGTGCCGTCGAGAATCGGCTCCTCGATCACGGTGCGCCAGCCGCGTTCCTCGGCCATCTGCTTGATAAGATGCTGGAGATACTTGTGCTGCTTGCCGCCGCGGCCCATGGGCGACGGCTCGGCCTCGCGCATTTTCGGCTGCGCTGGCCGCTGCGGCTGCACCGGCTCGTGTGTCGGCACCGTTGGCTGCGACTCCGGAGGTACCGGCTGTTCTGCGACCGGCGGCTTTGGAGGCGGTGCTTCTTTGGTCTCGCGTGGCGGCGGCTCGTACTGCTGCACCTCCTCAAGCGGAATGCAATATTGCGAACGGATGGAGGCTAGGAGGTCTTTGTAGTCCTCCGGCGACAGTCGGGGTTGCTTTTCGACGAAGCCGAGCGGTGCCGTCACGGCGATGGCGGTCGGGGTGAATTGGCGTATGAAGCACCCGAACTCGGTCTCGTCCTTGCGCTTGCGCATCCCTTGGAGGAATTCAGGGTCGCAGCGCATCTCCTCCGCGAGCGCGCGGGCATCCTTGCCCGACACGCCACCCGCAAACTTGATGCTGGTGCTCGCCATGAGGCTCGCACGAAGGCCCGTGGATGCCTGGTCGAGATTTTGCTGGCTCAGAACGAGCCCGACTTTGTATTTGCGCGCCTGATTGAGGAGATGCTCGACCGTGTCGTCGAAATAATCGGCGGCTTCGTCAATGTACACGAAGCATGGCCGGCGCTCGTGCGGAGCGATTGAGGCACGCTGCATCGCCGCTTGAGCAATGAGGGCGATGAAAAAGCGGCCGAGGAGCGCGCTGCCGTCCTGCGTCAGCACGTCTTTGGCGGTATTGATGAGGACGATCTTGCCGCTGTTCATCGCCTCGAACAGGTCGACCTTGTTGCTCGGGTTCCCGAATATCCGCTCCAGCGTGCCGTTGGAGAGTACGCCCCACAGACGTGTCAGGATTTGCTTCTTGGTCTCGTTGAACGAGCGGTCGAAGAAGCGCGTCGTAAAGAACTGCCGCGCGCTACCCGCAAGCCGGTCCATGTAGGGGCGGAAGGGCTCGCCGTCCTCCATGAGGGCGGCGAGCGTGTGGATCGTCGCGTCGGGGATCTCGAGCATGAGGCGCGCGAGGTACTTGAAGATGACGCCTTGCTTCTGGGTGAGTTCGGCCCCGAGGAGCGCCCCGAAGATGTACTCGTAAAGCGCGATGGCGCTGTTGAGGAGCTTTTCGCGTTCGACAGGGCTCGCGGCGTTGGCGGTTTTGGTGCCCCAATCGAACAGATTGAGACACACGGGATATTCGATGTCGGTGGGATCGATGATGACCAGCTTGTCGCCGAGATCGCCGTACTCGCCGGGCGCGAAGCACTCCAGATGCGAGATGGTTGTGATGAGATCGCCCTGGCTATCGATGACGATGAGCGATCGTCCGTCCTCTTTGGCGTGCAGGAGGTCGTCATAGATCATCGACTGCATGAGCTGCGTCTTGCCGTGACCCGAGCCGCCCACGATGTGCGTGTGCTCGAAGCGCGCCGGGAAGGGAACCGAGAACGGAACGAAGAATTCGAGGATGTCTTGGAACGGAGTCCCGCCGCAGTACGACCGCACCAGTTCTGCGGACGATTTTCCCTTGGCCTTTGACGGGAATACGAACGGCTTACTGTCGCCCGATTTTCGCGGATCGATGCCTGACGCGACGCAGAAGTTGTGGCTTATAGTGTCGCGCAGCGGATCGAACAGGCCGCTGCTCGTGAGGTCGTCAGTGTAAAATGCCATGATGGAGCGTTCGATCAGCCGCGCCGGGTTTTCACAGAGGTCCATGAGCGGCGCGCGAAACGCTTCACCTTGCGTTGCGCCCCCATCGTCCGCGAAGAGCGACGGCGGCAGGGCGCGCATAATCTCTGCGGCCACGTTGACCAGCGCATCCGCCGAGCATTGAAGCAGCCGATCACTGTCTTCAAGGAAGCGCTCTCGCCGGCGCAGGTTTCGGCGCAGCGCCATGGCTTGATCGACAGGAAGGTCATGAAACGACGTAACCTGCGGGGGCGCCATTGCAAGCCCATCCGCCCTAATAAGCTTCGCAACGAAAGAGGAGAGCTCGATGCCGACAAGGTCGATAGGAACGGCACCTACGCGTTCCGCTGCCTTGTAGACGAGGCTGACGGCGAAGTCCGAGAGCCAGCGCTCGCGCGAAAACTGTGACGCCGCAAAGCGCTCGGCGACCCGATTATAGAGCTGCGAGGTTTCGGCGGCCTCCCGGTCTCGCGCGGAGCCGAGGAAAAAATTGCCGAAATTCGACCGGCCGCCGAACACACTAAAACTCGATCACTTCCTCGCCGCCGAATTGCGCCGAGGCATCAAGGATTCTCTTGAACAGTTTGCACGATTCCTTGATCTGTTGCACGACGTCGAGCATCTCGACGATGTCGGGGCAATCAATGCGCTTGCCTCGGACGAGATCGTCGACGGTGAGCGTGACGTGAGTTCGGAGGCGTTTTATGAGGCCGTCGCCGGCTTCGCCCCGTGAGAAGAGTTCTTCCTTGCCCAACTTGTACGTTTTGATATTGGCGAGCTCTTGTTCCGTTAGGTCCGCTCGCACGTCGAGTGTGAAGGTGACTGACGATGAAAGTACGCCGGACTTCTGTCCGCGCCGAAGCAACAACTTCATTTTGCTTTCCTCCCCTACAGTACTGTTCGTATATGCGTCGAAAAAGAAGAGCAGATTGCTGGGTAAGAGTATTCAGCAAGCGCCAGCGTGACAATGACGACAAGTATCCAGAAAGTTGGATGGCCGAAAGGGCTGTAGAAAACTCTACGCTGCCAAGAGCTCTCGGGCCAACACTGCCGGAATAAGTTGGTCGAGCTCGGCCTTCACTTCTTTGCTGCGCGCCCGGACGAAGACCATTTTGTCGTGCAGCTGATCGAACCATCGCTGCACTTCAAGTGACGGCAGCGGCACCTCGATTTGCTCAAGGCGTTTCTGGCTCAAGGTGCGATTTCTATCGGCGCTCCCCGGTGATGCTGCTTGGACCTGATTGATGCCTTCCCTTGTTTGTAAGTAGTACCAAAGGAAGTGTGGCGTTACTTTATCGGTCGCAGGGACGCACGTCAGATATCGATGAGAGCCGACCTTACCGTGGTCCTGCGCGCTCGCCACGGCAAATGCGCCTTCCCAGGCTTTTATATTGCTGAAGACGAGATCACCATTCTCTATTCGGAATAGCTTTTGCCACGTCAGGTTGGCTCCTTTCAGCAACGGCTTGTCAAACAGACCGCGTCCGAACGAACGTGCGCCCAACTCGTGGTAAGTTTTTTCCGGTTCGATTTCGACGGGACGCCTAACTAACGGGGCAACCGTACGCATTAGGCTGCGGGGCGCTCCGGTAGTAATTCTCGAAAACACGGCCATAAGCGTCGCGCTCAAATCCGCGTCGATGTTGCTTACCGCGGTCTGGCGGGAAATCAATCGCCGATCGATCCCATCAAGTCGCGCAACAATATCCTGTTGGACGGACAATGGAGGGAGGGGAATTCTCACTTCCAAAAAGCGTTCTGGCCGCAAGCGATTTTGGCCGCTTGTCCCTCTAGAAAGCTCCTCGCATTGCTTCCAAAGAGATGGGAGGCGGGTAAACCAATACATCCATCGAGGATCGAGCTTCGTTCTATCAATGACGTAAGTTGGAAACTCCGATGAGCCGTAGGTGCCATGCGTCTCGCGGCCGATTACGCTGATGCTTCCGTTGCGTGCCCATATCTTGTTGACGATGATGTCGTTCTCCGCCACGCGAAATAACTGAGAATATCGCGTTTCTGAACCATCGATCGTTTCTCTGACGTAGGCCCCTTTCCCCCAAAGCTGTACCCCTACAAGCCGATATTTTTTTCCGACCTGAGGGATCTCTCCACGCCATTTGAGCGACGCGACTTCACCCAATGGTACGGATGGCCAGCGTGGATTCATGGCAATTGGTCTGCGATGGTCGTCTTAATCTCCTCAAGCACGTTAAGAATTTCGCGCTCGGCCGTAATCGCAGTATTGATCATCTCGTCAGGGGATCGGTGGTCGGCGTGTGACTTTTCGTAAGGGTTCTTCAAATCTAAGTTGACCCTTACAACACGCCCATCCGTGTCCCGCTCGATTAAATCAGCCGCTCGGACGCGCCAGGCCTGAGGCACTTCTTTTCTCTCCTGCCACCAAGAAAGGCAGTCGGCGAATTCCTCGTACTGGAATGGCTGTGTCTTGGAATATTTCCGTCTGCCTTCCGGCGTCGGTTGTTCCCAGTACCAAATTTCGCCAGTCGGTCCAGACGTGTCGAAGAATACGAGATTGGTTTGAATGTCAGTATACGGGGCAAACACGCCCTCGGGCATTCGAATGACCGTATGGAGATTGAACTGTGTGAGAAGGTCCGCCTTGATACGCGCAGCAACACCATCGCCGAACAACGTACCATTTGGCACGACGACAGCCGCGCGACCGTGACCGCCACGCTTCAAACGACGCATGATCAATTGCAGAAAGAGCAGTGCAGTTTCTGCGGTTCTGCGATCCTCGGGGAAATTGGTAAGGATACCAGCCTCTTCTTCACCACCAAACGGCGGATTCGTGAGGATCACCTCAACGCGATCGCGTTCACCGATCTCTGAAAGTCGGAAGCGGAGCGCGTTACCCGGATCGATTTGAGGCGCCTCAAGCCCGTGAAATAGCAAGTTCATCTGGGCAAGAAGAAAGGGAAGCGGTTTGGGCTCTATGCCGCGCAATGAGGACGTTTGCAAAATTTCCCGCTTCTGTACGGTGTTCGCTTGTGCGGCAAGGTGATTGTACGCTTCGGCGAGAAAGCCACCGGTACCGCATGCCGGGTCGAGGACTACCTCACCGAGCTTGGGATCGGTCGCTTCCACCATAAAGCGCACGACCGGGCGGGGAGTGTAGAACTCACCGCTGTCGCCCGCGGCGTCACGCATTTCGCGCAAAAGACCCTCATACAATCGGCTTAGCGTGTGAATTTCTTCGGACGAATCGAAATGAATGCCGTCTACGAGGTTGATTACGTCGCGCAGAAGGTAACCGCTTTCCATCCGATTGGAGAGGCCGCGAAATACAGTGGCTATCACGTCGCGTCGGTCTCGACCGCCATTGCGACCACGCAGCCCTCGCAGATACGCGAACAGACCCGCCCCCTTTTTTCCGTTGGGCAATGTCCCTTCATCGGCGGTGATGAATTTCAGTAGGTCGGGTCCCGTGATACCGTCGTGTTGCGCAGCCCAATCTCGCCAGCGATAGGGCGCCTTAATTGCTGGATCGAATTCTCGATTTGCGAGCTTCGCCTCGTCCTCGTGTAGGCGTTCTAGGTCATCGAGGAACTTCAAGAACATGATCCACGTCAGCATCGGCAAGCGATCGAGGTCGCCGTTGAGCCCCTTATCCTTGCGCATGATCTTGCGCGCGGACTTGATGATGCTATCGAGCCGCTGGACAGCGGTCTTGGGGGCTTGCGTTTTTTTGGTTCGTGGCATGGTTATCGGTTCGTATCCGAGTGACTAATTGGCATAGATCAGGCCCGCCATCGCATCGACCGCTTCGCGCATCTCCTGAGGCCCACCAAAGCGACGGGCGATCTCACTCGGATTGCCGAGTTCCGAAATTGGCGGGATTTTGAGCACGTCAGGCAATACGAATTGCGCCGCGCCGTGGGCGGCATATTTGTCGAGAAGCGCTTCAAGGACTGCGCGCGCGTCCGGACCATAGCGGTCAAAGAAATCTTTGCGCTCGGTTTGCAATCGCTCAGCCCGTTCGCGGCGGGTTCGCAGCGGTGCGTTCCACGCCAGGTGACAGAGGAGGTCGAACGGATCGTCGTCAGGCCGGCCAACGTCGTTGGCTATCGTCTCCAGGTCTATACCGCGTTCCCCCAACGCCTCCACGATGGCTTTACGCTTGTCCGCGATCGCCCAGTCCGCGCGCAGGTGCGTGGCGGATGGATACAGCGCCCGGACCTTCTCTCCAGTCCAATCCGTCAGCGATTTGCACGTAAGTCGCTTGCCGTCGGTATCGAGCTCATAGACCAGATGGTGAATGATCTCGACGTTCCCACCATCAACGTAAAACTTGACCGGCGCCTCCTCGCTCTCGGACTCCGGAGGAAGTCCGCCCAACGGCGTAGCTTGGATCTCATCGTCCGGGGGTTCCGCCGGCGGCGCCTCTCTTGTCTCAGTACTCAGAATGTGACCATCGGCGCCGATCTCAGTGACGCTTTCGGCAACCGGATCACCGTCGAAATCCGGGTCGGCGAACTTTGCCGTGGCCGTTCCGGTGTAGTCGATGATGTTGAAAAACAGTTTGTTGTAATCTTCGCGCAAACGTGTGCCGCGCCCAATGATTTGCTTGAATTCACCCATCGAACCGACGACGCGCGCGAGCACGATGTTGCGGCAGGTCGGCGCATCTACGCCGGTCGTCAATAGCTGCGACGTGGTGAGGATGACCGGCGTCTTGGTCTCAACGTCTTGGAAATTGGCCCGGTGTGTGGCGCCGACGTCGCCTTCATCCGCCGTGACTCGGCACACGTAGTCGGGATACTGGACCACGAGATCGGTATTGAGATTGCCTAGAGCGCGGCGCATTTCGCTCGCGTGCTCTTGGTTCACGCAGAACACGATCGTCTTTCCGAACCGATCAGTGTTCTTCAAGAATTCGGTGAGATGCCGAGCAACGGCTTGCGTTCGCGCCCGTAAGGCCACGACGCGCTCGAAATCTTTCGTGTGGTACTCCTCGTCGGGGACTTCTCGCCCGTACCTGTCGAGCTCACCCTTGGTCGGGCGCCATCCAGCGGCGTCGTAATCAGTGATCACGCGATGGACGCGATAGGGGGCAAGGAAGCCGTCGGCGATGCCCTGTGCGAGGCTGTACGTGTACAGCGGCTTGCCGAAGTACGCGTACGTGTTTCGGCTCTCCTCGCGCAGCGGAGTGGCGGTCATCCCAAGTTGCGAGGCCGAGGAGAAATACTCGAGTATGCGGCGCCAATTTCCCTCTTCTCGCGCGCTGCCTCGGTGGCACTCATCCACGATCACGAGATCGAAGAAGTCAGGCGCGAACTGTCTGAAGAGCCCCTCCCGGGCCTCGTCCTCGGCGATTGCCTGGTACAGCGCGAAGTATATGTCGCGCGCCTTGCTTACGGCGCCTCCGGTTATCTTGAAGCGAGCATCGCCGAATGGCGCGAAGTCCTTTGCCATCGGATCGTCGACCAAGACACTGCGATCGGCGAGATAGAGGATTTTCGGTTTGCGATGATCGCCGCGACTATTCCAGCCCGCGCTCCACAGCTTCCAACAAATCTGAAACGCAATTTGGGTCTTTCCGGCACCGGTGCACAGCGTCAGAAGCGAGCGCTTTTGACCAGTAACAATGGCCTGTACCGCACGATTTACAGCGATCTCTTGATAGTATCGTAGCGGCTTGCCGGGGTCGGGTCGGCCGGCGGTGAGAATTCGGTCTGCCGCCACATTATCACGAAGGCCGAGCCCCTCCCGTTGACGCCGCCAGAGTTCATCGGGAGTTGGGAAGTCCGAGCGTTCGGTCTCGCGGCCGGTAAAAAAATCAATTTCGATGATGTTTCGGCCGTTGCTTACGAAGGCAAACTTCAACCCAAGAATTTCGGCATATTCCTTCGCTTGCTGAACGCCGTCGGAAGCGTCTTTGTAATATGACTTCGCTTCCACCACGGCTATCGGATAGTCGGACCGATACCGAAGGATATAATCCGCGCGCTTTTGTTTGCCGCGCTTGGCTCGATTGCCGACGAACACGACGCGCCCGTCGGTGAACGTGCGCTGCTCGTTTATCATATGCGGAGAATTGTCCCACCCGGCTCTCTGAAGGAGCGGAACGACGAATTTCCGGCACGTATCAGCCTCGGTGAGCATAGATGGATTCTACAATGATTTCGGCTTTTCTGGGCGGCGCCGCGCCCGCACGCGCAACTGAGGCCAACCGGCGCGAATTCGTTAGACTAATCGAACACGCCGAATCTGCCAGTCAAAAAGAAGGAAGCACGGTCGCGGCGCTGAACGGTTTGCTCGGTGCCCCGTCGATCATAAGCCGAAGGTAGATGTGGTGGTTGGGCAGATTCATGAGGTCGATGGGCTCAAACCGGTCGGTGAATTCGCGCGCGAGGAGGAACGCGTCGTGAGGGCCGACGCGGAAGGCGATTAACGTACCGACATTGCCGAGCACGGCATCGCGTACTTCATTCTTAAGTTGGCTGATGTGCTGGTTAGCGAGCACCAAACCCACATGGTATTTCCGCAGCTCGGAGATCATTGTGGCAACGCTGAGTGTCGTGAAATTCTGGAATTCATCGAGATAAAGAAAGAAGTCGGGGCGCTTCGCTTCGGGAACATCTGCCCGACTGAACGCGGCAAGGCCGATGGTTGTCGTAAGGATGCTCCCGAGTAGCGATGACGTATCCTCGCCAATTTGCCCCCTCGCGAGATTGACGAGAAGAATTTCGCGGCGATCCATAATCCGCCGGAAGTGGAGCATGCGTTCCGGCTGCGTAAGGATGCGGCGCATAAGTGGATCGGCGAGGAGTGCGCCAACCTTGTTTTGTATGGGCGCAATGGAGTCAGCGCGATATCGGAAGGAGTATTGGTCGAATTCGGTCGACCAGAATTCTTTCACCTGAGGATTGGCAATTTTGCCGATGGTGGCCTTCCGAAACTCCTTATCACTGAGAAGCCTCAGAATGTCGGGTAGCGAGGCGTCGCCAAGCTCAAGAAGAGCATAGATGGCGTTGCGCAACACATGTTCCATGCGCACGCCCCAGGCATCGGTCCAATGTTTCTTGAATGCTTCCAGAAGTCCCGAAGCTGCGAGCGGAATTGCCGATCTGTGTACGCGTTTGAGTGGGTTATAGCCAAACGGCTGAACCGGATCGGGAGCATTGAGGTAGCGAAGATCCTCGTGGCGGTTTGCAGGCACGAACGCCGCGAGCCGCTCCGCGAGGTCTCCATGCGGATCGATCAAAGCAGCGCCACGGCCGGCGGCGATATCTTGACGAATCAGCGTTTCTAGAAGGGTGGTTTTTCCGGTGCCCGTCTTGCCAACCGCGTACATGTGGAACAGGCGATCCGGCTGCTTGATACCAAAACGACGACGGTCGTTTCTGAAATCGACTCGCCCGAAATATGAAATCGGCCCATCCATATCGACAGCGTACGGGCGGGCCAACCGCCGCAAAGGCAGCAATTTGCTCACCAAGCGCTGCATCGCTTAGCCCAGCAAAAGACAGGCGTTATTGACGAGCTGGAGTGCGCGTCCGAAACTAACTAGATGGGGGTTCACAATCAGATATTCGAATGGTCGAAGAGCCAGCCCATGTGGCGGCGCGACGCGCTCCGCCGGCTATTGGTTGCGCAGTTTGGATCCAAAGACGAAGACGAAATTCTTGAACTCCTGAAGGCCGAGCAGAAGCTATCTGAGACCACACTGAAGGCCGAGCCGCTGCTCTTAGAGCACATACCGGCACCTGGCACCGGAAGCGCGCAAATCACGCTGCTGTCTCTCTCGAACGTGACGGGCGCAAACAATCTTGCGCCTAATCAAGCCCTGCCGTTTGCTCAGACGGGAATCACGCTCATCTACGGTGACAACGGGAGCGGCAAGTCCGGGTATGCCCGCATTTTGAAGAAAGCATGCCGCGCCCGGCTTGTGGAGAATATCCTCGGTAACGTATTCGCCGCCAAACCATCAAAAGAACCGGCACGCGCATCGCTGGAACTGTTGGTCGGCGATCAGAAAAAGTCTGTCGCGTGGGAAGATGGCAAAGCGAGCTCTGCCGAACTCGCGCGAATTGCGGTCTTCGATAACAAATGTGCGGCTGTTTACGTCGATCAGGAAAACCAGGTCACCTTTATTCCCTACAACTTGGATTGCTTTGAGCGGTTGGCCGCCCTTTGCGACCGGCTCAAGAATCGCCTTGGAGCGGAGCAGCGCACGCTTCAACTGGCGGCAGCAACTCCGGTCTTGGCTCTTCCCGAGGGAACAGCTTCCCACGCGTTTCTCAATGCGCTTGCCACGAAGACGGACAAGGAAGTTGATGACGCGACCTCATGGTCGAAAAAGGATGACGCCCGACTTGCCGAGCTCAACACGCTGGTTACCGATCCTGAAAAGCGTGCTCTAGCGCTTCGGCAACTGCACGCGCAGGTCAAATCGACGCGAGACGCAATAGCTACCGCAGCGCCGCATCTCGCCGATGCGGGCGTAAAAGCACTGCGCGCGAAAAAGGACGCGCTCAAGAAGGCGGACGAGGCCGCGGCTCTGGCAGCTGCACACGCCTTCGCGAAAGAGCCGCTAGCCGGAACAGGTTCGTCACCGTGGCGCGAATTATACGAGGCCGCGCGAGAGTTTTCAGAAAAAGAAGCGTACGGCGGCAAGCCATTTCCGGTGGTAACCAACGGTGCCCGATGTGTGCTTTGCCAACAGACGCTCCAGAACGATGCCATGGAGCGGATGAAACGCTTTGACCAGTTTATCAAGGCGAACGTAACCAAGAAGGCGGATGATTCGCGCAAGATATGGACCGATGCCATTGGACAGTTCCGCGCGGCCGTAAATGCATTGGCGCCTTTAGCGGAGGCCCTCGACAAAATCCTACAGATGGAAAATCTGGCCATCCGAAATACGCTGGTAACTTATCTCGCGGATGGGATCGCACTGCGGGAACAGATCGAAAAATATGTAATCGGCGAAGAGGATGGGGCGCTTGGAAAGGTGCCAGCTATTTCCATAGCGGATGTAGACGCCTATCTTGCCGCAATTATAGCGTCGGCTGTCGCGACCGAGGTCGCGACTAAAGATGAAAGCGGCATCAAACTTCGAAAGGAATTAGCGGAGCTCGAAGCCCGGAAACAGCTTCACGCTAACAAGGCGCAGGTAGTAAAGCGCGCCGATGACTTGCGGATCATCGCGAAGCTGGAAACCGCTATCAAAGCGTGCGGCACGACCGGTATCTCCCAAAAAGGGACTGCGTTGCTTAAGGAGCATGTTACCGGCGGCCTTGAGGCAAAACTCTTAGCCGAACGCAAGGCGTTGGGCATTGCCACCATTCCTCTTCGGCTAAGTTCGCGAACCGACAAAGGGTCGCCAAGCCATCAACTCAAGCTCGATCAAACAACGTTTAACGGCAACACCTCTTCCGTTCTGAGCGAGGGCGAACATCGGGCGCTAGCGTTGGCCTCATTCCTCGCTGAGCAGCGAACTATCGCGGGCAAGGCGCCGATCATTGTGGACGACCCAGTTTCGTCGCTCGATCACGACCGGCGGCATCGAGTTGCACACCGTCTTGTCGAGGAGGCCGCGACCCGGCAAGTGATCGTGTTTACGCACGATCTCTTATTTTACACCGACGCAACATTCATCGCGGCGGAGAAACAGATTCCCTTAAATCGGATCGCCATCGGGCGAGGACCGAACGGATATGGCTGCGTCGATCCAGACGGAGATCCGTGGAATGCAAAGATGCTTGGCAAGCGTCGCCAGTGGTTAGAGCAGCAACACGCCAAACTGAAAAAGCTACATACGTCGGGCAACGGCGAGGAATTTCAAAAAGAGGCCTCGTTTTTTTACGGACGGTTACGCGAGACCTGGGAGCGGCTCATTGAAGAGGGCCTCTTTGCAAATGTAGTCGTAAGATATCGGAGAAGCGTCGAAACCAAACGCCTGTCTGAGGTAGCAATCGACGATGCGACGTTTTCCCAGGTCTATCACGGTATGACTGCGATAAGCGAATACACCGGCCACGATACGCCGGCCGCCGCCGGGGTCGCCTGGCCCGACCCAGACACGATGAAAGGTCATCTCGATGACCTTATAGCCTGTATGGCAGCAGTTGATGCCGCATCCAAGGTAGCAAAGAAGCACCGCGAAAAATTGGAGAAAGCCCCGCAGCAAAAAGCGGCGAGTAAGTAGGCGATTTATGGCACCCGATTTGGATGCGCTGCGGGAGCTGACCGAGAATGTCCCTAAGGAGGCGGTCGCATTTTTTGCAATCTTCGCAAGATGCGAATACGCGCTAAAGCGCGATCCTAAGTTTCTCAGAAGTGCGAACGGCGCTGCCGAAGCAAATTGGGACGCGTTTGCTGCGGCGTTAACGGACGACTTCCTCGAAGAAATCAGACGATCCAGAGTTGCAAAGGAGCTTCTTGAACATCCTCCTCGGAAGCAAATCGTACGAGATGCAGTGCTGGCATGGAGTGATCCAGGGCCTCAAATTGATAACGTCCAAGAGCTTTTCGCCGCCATCAGACGAGTGCGAAATAATTTATTCCACGGCGGGAAATTTGCAGCACCCACCTACGTTCTAGCGGGTACGGAACGCGAGCGAAATTTGCTCGGCGAATCGCGAGCTGTGCTGGAACGGGCGCTTGATAAATGCCCTTCCGTCAAAGGTACGTTTCTCGAACTCCCGAATTCTGGCCCATAACCTTGGATGCAAACTCAACCAGGATCGCTGACATCCCCTGCGTCTCGGTTGGAGGTTTGTCCCGGTCAGGTCCACAACGATTTTTTCTTTTTCACAAGGCGGCAAAATGTTGAGCCGCTATGCTTTTGAGCCGGACGGCTTGTTGTCCTTACGAGCATCGATCAACACAATGTCCGGGCTATTTGTCAGCTCAAGCTCCTTGAGAATTTTCGTCACTCGAACTCTCTCCTGCGCGTTGAAAAACAGAATGCCCTTGATGGCGCGCTTTGCATCGCTGGCCTTTTGATATGTTTCAGCCTGCCTCTGCAAATTTCTACGAAGCTGCGTGTTCTTCGCGAGCTTTAATTCGACAATGGTCTTGTCCTTTGCTCCGCGGCTAATTTTGAAATCTGCCGGCCCACGACCGTCATTAACTTCGGTGCTGACATCGGAAGGGGTACCGATCCAGACCAGTCGATACATAATTTGCAAGTCCTGCTCACGGGCGATCGGTCCAGCACCGGACCAGAAAGCTCGGTAGCCACCCTTGTTCTCGATAACATCTTTGAGATAAGCCAGCCGAGTGTGCGCTTCCTTATAGGTTCCGATCCCCGTTTTATAAAAAGCCGTCTCTTTATTTAACGTCGATTGGAGGTTCGTCAGCTGCTGAATGAACATCCATTCAGCGAAAGAGACTTTCTTGGAGCTAAGGCTAGCGGCCTCGTCGCCGTGTTCTTCCTTGTAGCGTATGTAATAGTCGATGAGATCGGGGAATTCGAAAATGGTTTTAACCGCAGCTTCCCCTCTCTCCTTTTTGCTTGGTTCCTGATCTTTGCGGCGAGCCAACACCCGCTCAAAGTAATTTGAAACTTGAGCCCGAAGTTCATCGTCCGGAATCGCTGACGGTATTTCCTCAAACCCATCTATGAGGTCGTCACGATTGATCCAGTTGTCATCCCGCGTAAGGAGGTCCTTCGGTGTGAGTAAAACATAATCTCCATTTATCCACGGCAGCGTGTATCGCTCAGAAGCCCAGACCTCGGTCTCATAGTTGAAAGTAGTGCCGGGGACGCTGATCGCTCGCCGCTGATTCTCGTTGAGACAGTTGAGCGCGAACTTTTGAGTGAACTCACACAGAAAGCCCTTTATGAGGTTCGTCGTGAAATCACTAATGTTGTCACGCCCGACGCCCTCCCTTATCAAACAGAGCTTTTCGAGGTGACTGCCCCGGGTAATCTGCTCTTTTCCGAAGGTGGGAAATAACTTGTGGAGATTTTGATGAAGGGCGTGCGCAAAATCTGGACCCAATCCGGTGCCAGCATTTCCGTCTACAGAAAAGCCCAACCACGTCTGTTTGACTTCTGGAAAACAATACCAAGCCTTCAGAAGGGCGGCGTTGATCGTCCCTGAAGTCGCCTTTCCCTTCAGAAAAACCAAGTATCGTATGATCCGTTCATGTAGCTCCTGATATTGCTGCTTCTTGCTGTTGAAGAGGAGAAACGGATCAATGAAAAGCGGCAAATCGGTCACGAGCGAAATGTTAAACGCGCCATGCTTTTCAAGGACCGCAGGGTCCACGCCGAAATTTTCGCTGAAAAAAGTGGCCATAGTTCAACTATAGCCCTTCTTTATTCAATGCTCGACCGCCTGATATGCCGGGCCTCGGTGACGAATCACGCTACTTGCCGAACGGTGATCGGCGAATTCACTTCGGCGAGTTTTCTTGTATACTCAGCTAGTATCTTGGAGGCGCGCTGTGCAGCGGTTCGAGGTTTGCCTCTAGCTGGTCCACCCATCGCAACAGTGTCGCCGCAAAACAGCTGGTCGAACGGCTCAGCCCACGTAACGACAACCTTTTTCTGATCGACCTCAAAGTTCGAGGTCGCGCGCGCAAGTAGCTCACGGACACGCTCGTCGTTTTCTAAATCAGGCATGTTTCTAAAGGCTTCGAGAAGTTCGAGGACGTGTGCGGCGCGGTTCTTTACGCCCGCTTGGCCTGTCTCCAGCGCATGCTTACGCTCGAAGAGTGCGGTACGGTCGCGGAGCGCCTGGTCCTTGCGGCTCAAATAGAGCTCGCGCTCGACTATCTTGTCCACATAGGCGTCGGTCAGCCGACCTAGGCGCTCATCACATGCTTGAATCGCTAACGCTATGTTTCGGAGTCCATCCGCAATGTCGATGGTCTGGTCCGAGAGCAAGGCGGCGACGTCGGCGCGGATGGCGGCCCATTCGCTGGCCGTGAATTGAATATTTCGTGTGGCCTCGCGTATGCATTCATCAATTTTATCTTGGCGGAGACACGTCGTGGGGCAGGACCTTGTCTGGCAGCGATAGTAGACTCGTCCCTTGTGCCGCGATGCGATTAGCGACAGATTGCAGGAAGAGCACCGGAGCAATCTCTGATATCGAAACCGGTTGATGTTTGCTTTGTGCGTTATACGGCCTCGTAACACGGCTTGAACGCGATCGAATAGGGACACGCTGATCAAGGGAGCGTGCACTCCATCAAATAGTTCGCCAGTCTTGCGAATTCGGATCAGGCCGGCGTAAAACGGATTGTTCAATATCCTTGAAAAGCCAATACGCGTGACGCGTGCCCCACTGTTAGTCCGCAATCCGAGGGTAAAGAACTCATTGCTCAGCTTCTCAAGCGACCATTGGCCGGTTGCATAGAGCTCGAACGCCTTGGCGATCAGTGGACCGCGAACTGGATCAATGGCTTTCGCAACGCCGCCGCCGCGATCGAGATAGCCGACTGGTGCTTGTAGCGGGTAGAGCCCCTGTTTTAAGCGACCGTAAAACCCTTTGCGCACTTCATCGCGCAAGTTGCGAATGTAATCCGCGGCGACGACAGCCTGGATATCGGCGGAAAGCCTGCCGCCGCGAGACGAGAGATCGATGCTCTCGTGTGCAAAATGGAGTTCGATGCCGCGATCTAAGAGCTCGCCAAGCGCCGCCCAATCACGAAGATTGCGCGCACTCCGGTCGATCTTGTGTGTGATGACGCCTCGGGCGCTCTGTCGCTCCAAGGCTTGAAGCATTGTCGTGAAGATCGGGCGTCCACGCTTTGCCGCCGTCTCCGTTTCCTCAAACCACTGTGATATCGAAAGACCGAGCCGACGGGCGTACGCTTCAATCGCTGCCTTTTGCTCTTGAAGGCTCGATCCCTTCTCGCCTTGTTTTACAGTGGAAACCCGGACGTACGCGAAATACCCGTTCATACATTGGAATCGTTCGATCCGACTCTATCATCCAGAGCCGCTTCTTGCGAATCGCGGGCCGCCCTTTCACGCACGCTTGCGAACTGATTGAGGATTTGCAGAAAGCCAAACCAGCGCTGTGTCGCTTCCTCGATCTTTGCGGGCGCCGCGTCAGGCATCAACAGCTTGACGAGCTCTGACTCAAGTTTTTTTCGTCCCACTACGACACCGTAATCACCGGAAGCTGTGCGGCAAAGGCGGTGGAATGTGCCGACTGCGCGCATTCTGCCGCCTTTGGATCGCAGTAAGTCCGTCGCAGAGTTGTTGCATGGCTGAGGAAGTCAGCAAGCAGCGATTAGTGATCTCATTGGTTGGAGAGGACGGCACAATCGTTGAAACGGTATACCGACCGGACCTGCGCACGACTGCGCTAGCGCTCGCCCGGACGAGCGGGATCGACGTTGTTCCCGAACTGCGCTTAGGGGATGCGGTTTACGTGCCTGTCCGAGCGACAAACAATCTGATCAAGCACAACGTCCTTGTCCTCCCGTCGGAGCCGGCAGAATACGACGACGTGGGACGGCTCCTCTCGGAGATCGAAAGCTACATCCGGAGATACGTCGGCCTCCCCAATGCCGCGACCGTTCTGTCAGCGTCGTACATCCTCTTGTCGTGGGTGTACGACGCGTTCAACGAGCTTCCGTACCTGCGATTCCGCGGCGACTACGGCACCGGCAAGACACGCGCGCTGCTTGTCATCGGGTCGCTATGTCACAAAGGGTTTTTCGCCAGTGGCGCTTCAACAATTTCGCCGATCTTCCACACTCTCGACACATTCAAGGGCACGCTCATATTCGACGAGGCGGATTTTCGCTTCACAGACGAAAAGGCCGAGCTCGTAAAAATCCTCAACAATGGCAACGTCCGGGGATTTCCAGTCCTCAGAACGCAGGTTACGACGAAGAAGGAATTTGATCCGCGCGCATTCGCGATCTTCGGGCCGAAAATCGTCGGCATGCGGCGGTCGTACGACGATCGGGCACTCGAAAGTCGATTTCTGACGATCGAGATGGAGCCTGGGCGCTCGGGCGGCGTGCCGATCAATCTTCCGGAGAGTCAAAAGGACGAAGCGCTGTTCCTGCGCAATAAGCTGCTCATGTACCGCCTCCGCAATCGGCTCACCGTTCGGCTTGAGCCGGTCCTTGCAGATCCCACTCTTGAGCCGCGCATGAACCAAATTTTGCTTCCGCTCTTGTCAATTATTCCCGATAGCGGCCGACGGAATGCGATATCGGGCTTCGCAAAGACGTTGCAAGCGGCTGTCATGGCGGAGCGTGGCACCACGACCGACGCTCAAGTGCTCACCGTGCTCCGCGCATTCAGTCTGGACCGCGCGAGCGACGCAATTTCACTTGCGGAGATCACTACGGCATTCGCCGAGAAATATGGCACGGAGTACGACAGGCCAATCGCGAACCGATGGATCGGATCGATCCTGCGCCGGCTTGGGATCATCCTCTACAAAAGCAACGGCGTTATCACGATGCTGTCCGGCCAGACGGAGCGTATCGACGCGTTGTGCGAGCGGTACGGTGTTGGGGATACGGTGGGGAAATTGGCTGCATAAGTGCTTCAGGGAGATAGGGAACACCGCAAAGGGCATTCATCGCTGAATGCCCTTTGCTTTTCGGACCCTTGTTGTTGCGCGATGTCCGGGTGTCCGCACCTCCGGAAGCATCTCCCTATCTCCCTTCGTCCCTGAATGCGTTCGTTGGAATGCAATCTGCCGCCTTTCGCGCGAGGCGAAGCTCGGCGAACATAGAAGTAGCGATGATGCGCTTTAGACATCATCGTTGTTCTTTGAGACCTATGTCGTCGAAAGTTCTTTGTTACCTGCGGACCCTCAGGCTCGGGTGGCGTCTGACGCAGGAAGAAGTGGCTTCCTTGTTGCCCAAGGGCAGCCGCAACAGGGTCGCAGACGTTGAGCAGAGCGTAAGCCCGCCCAACGCGGAAGAGATAGTAGCATATTCGGTCATTTTTGGCGTGCCGGGCGAGGCGATCTTCCCGCCGTTCTACGCGGACATCGAAGACGCCGTGGCGCGAGGCGCGTACGCGCTCTACCAAAATGCCGAGGATGACAAATCTCTCCAAGGGCACCGCCGACGCAAACTCGCGGAGGAGATCCTCGCGCGGACGACACGACCGTCGCGCCCCAGTAGCGTATGAAGCGTCGCATCGAGCGCGAGCTCACGCTCGCTATCTGTCCGTTCTACCGCGGCTTCGCGTTTGTAGCGTTTGAAAGTCCGCTGTCGCCGATTGATTGGGGCATCAAGGTGATCGAGGGACCGCACAAGGTTGCGCGGTCGCTCGAAATCGCCAAACGGGTCATTGATCGCCTTCAGCCGGCATCGCTCATCCTTGAAAGCACGGCTGACCCTCAATATCGGCGTGGAAAACGCGTGCGGCGTCTTCAGTCGCTGATTGCTCATCATGCGACGTGGCGAGCGATCGAGCTCCACGCCTTCGCGCGATATCAGATCGGCGATAGCTTCAAGGCCACCGGGGCGGTGACCCGATATGAAATCGCCCAGGCGGTTGCTTCGCAAATCGACGCGCTGCGTGATCGCCTGCCGCCACCGCGGAAAAAGTGGAAGAGCGAGGACACGCGCATGCGCCTGTTCAACGCCGCGGCACTCGCGTTGACCTTCTATTGCCAGACCGGCGCTATTGCCGGCTTACGCGGAAACAAGACCACCTAGCCAGCTCGGAGGAGCGCTCATCAAGCGTCCTCCTGCGGCTGCTGCGCTTCAAATCCTTGGAGCTCAGCTTCGCAGGAGAGACGTTATGGAAAATGTTGATACGCAGAAAGTTGGGCGGATTCGGCACCTCAACGACCTGCTCCGGTGTAAGGGAATAGGTGGCCAAGTGATGATGACCGCAGGGCTCGATGCGCTTGGCCCGACGGTCGTCAATAAGGTGCTGCGCGCCGTCGCAGCATTCGAGGAATTCAACGGCGATAATGATCCCGGTGGCGAACGCGACTGCGCCACGCTAATAATCGATGACCTCCAAATCCTCTGGAAGATCGATTATTTCGATCGCACGCTGACGTTCCACTCACCTGATCCGTCAGACCCCGAAGTGACGCGGCGCGTGCTAACGATAATGCTCGCCCAGGAATACTAGTGGGCCAAACACTCCGCCTTACCGCGGAGTGTTTATTTTCAACACTCGCCTTGGCAGAACCAACGTGAGCTCGAAGGCTTGGCGCTGTCGCGAAAAGTCCTTGTGTCCCGAAAATAGAACACCATTTATTGGATCTCCGTTTGGTCTTGTTGACTGCCGAATCGACCGCTCATATGATCCCGCCGCCTTGTCGGGGGAGACTGGCGGTAGGTTGCCAACCTAAACGCAGAAGGCGGATTTGGCAGATGCGGCTCGCCGTCGCGTGCCCTAGAAAAGCCGGTTTGGCGTCATTAGCTGTGCTGGCTAGAGACCGGGCGGCCGAAATGGCCTTGAGGCCCAGATAGGGGATTCACGATCTGTACCGGTCGTGGTACCATTAGTTGTGGGTTCCTCTCGGCAGGGTACAAATTTGGAGGTCGGCATGGCTCCGTCAACCAATTCGCGCGCCGTTGAGGCAACGTCCTCCGGCGCCATCGATGCATTCTTGGGCGTGCCAGCAATTCGCAAGATTTGCCGGTGGCGCCTCCCGAACTCCGACGGACCCTACAAGCCGTCGGAAAGCGTGGGCTTCGCGAAAGAGCACGGAGGGTCGTTCTTCAGAGCAGTCCGAAATGCTCTGGGGATGATCGAGGAGAAAAACCCCTCAGCGAGCTCAGAGTAGTCCCCGCGCGTCCAATTTCACCGGACCTTATGTGAGCAGACATAGGGTCCTTTTTTTTCGACCATAAAAAAAGTCGGGGGGAACTGGTATGGACGAAGAGCTCGGAGACGTCGGCGCTGTCTACGACGAGCTCCAAAATTTCTTCGACGATTTTCAGGTGGAATTCCGAGCGGCGACAAATGGGTTGACGCTGCACTTCGACAGGCCAGTCATCACCAACGTGGCGCAAAGCTACATCTATGACTTGGCTCGCTATTCGAAATTTCACGAAATCGAGATACCCGATCTCGCGCGCCGCGCCGGATATCTCGCGAAGTGGTTACTGCGGCTTCGCCCGGTACGATGCGACGCCGATGTCACCGCAATGCCGGAAGAGATCGGCAAATTGGCGCTAACGGTGAATGAGCTCTTCGCCCTCTACGTAGTTTCAGGCATCCTTCGCATTGACCTCGAAGCCCGTCTGACGCCGAGAACACTCAACATGGTGCTCTACTCCTTCCGGTACCGGGCAACGTCGGAGGACGCATTTTTCCTCTTCTTTGTCCATCTTTCTGAGTCGGCCTAGATGAGTCCTGTCTGCGGATTCTTGTCGGTACTTGCTACGGTAATCTTGTCTGGCGCGCTCGGCGGTCTGCGGAATTTTCTCGAAGAACAGGCAGCATCTGACGCTAAGCTAATCCTGTTTTTCCGCCGATTTGTTGAAGCGATCCTTGCCGCTGCGGTCGTGCCCCTATTTCTGTCGATTATTGGCAACAACATCATTGCCGATCTGTTGTCGCCTACCGCGGGCTCAAACTCAAACTGGCTATCAGACTGGCTGTACGCCATTCTCAAGTTGCTCGGCTTCTGTATCGTTGCGTCGCTCTATTCACGCAAATTCCTCGATACTGTCTCGGCTCGGGTGTTGAACCTCGAGAAGCAGGTAAAGGAAACCAAGCAAGAGGCGCAGAAAGCTACTCAGGGTATCGAACTTCTGACCAATGCTGTCGTCGAAAGTGATGATCAACCCGCACCTGCAAGTTTAGCGCAGCTTGTTGTTGCGCCACCAGCCGCCGAACACGGGCAGCAGATTCTAAAAGCCTTTCTGACGGCCGGTGTGCCCGTGCGATCGGTGCAAGGGTTGTCGCTTAGCACAAACCTTCCCCACGACCAGGTAGCCACCTGTCTGTCCGAACTTGAAAAACAAACTTTTGTCCGGTCGATTGAAACCCCTAAGGGAATACGGTGGGTGCTGACGCCGGCTGGGCGAAAAGTTTTGGGTGATATTTAGTATCGGCCCAGATCTTTAAACGGCCTGCACATATCGTGCGCGCCTTTTACTTCCATCCTTGATTCTTATCAGCTTAGAATCTTGATCCCGGAGGGGAGGCAAATGGGCACGGACAGACAGTCTTCAAAATCAGTCGGTATATGGATACGTGTTTCAACAGAAGACCAAGCGCGCGGCGAAAGCCCTGAACATCACGAAAAGCGTGCTCGGCTATACGCCGAAGCCAAAGGCTGGAATGTGCGCGAGGTGTATCACCTCGAAGCGGTGAGCGGTAAAGCCGTGATGCAGCATCCGGAAGCGCAGCGGATGCTCAAGGACATCAAGGCGGGCCACATTACCGGCCTCATCTTCTCCAAGCTCGCGCGCCTCGCGCGAAACACCAAAGAGCTTCTCGAATTCGCCGACATATTCCGCGAGCATAACGCGGACCTCGTTTCGCTCCAGGAATCGATCGACACGACCTCCCCTGCGGGACGGCTCTTCTACACGATGATCGCTGCGATGGCGCAGTGGGAGCGCGAGGAGATCGCCTCCCGTGTCGCGGCATCCGTTCCAATTCGTGCGAAGCTTGGTAAGCAACTCGGTGGGGCGGCGCCATTCGGCTACCGGTGGAGCGACGGAAAACTCACTCCCGATCCGAAAGAGGCGCCGGTCCGGAAGCTCATATACGAGCTCTTCACGGAGCATCGACGCAAGAAGGCCGTCGCCCGGCTTCTCAACGAGCGCGGATATCGTACCCGCAACGGCTCGAAGTTCACGGACACGACCGTTGACCGATTGCTCCGAGACCCAACCGCAAAGGGCATGCGACGCGCCAACTACACACGGACCGATGATCGCGCGAAAAGCTGGAAGTTCAAGCCCGAGACCGATTGGGTCATAAGCTCGGTCCCGGCAATTCTCTCCGAAGAGCTATGGGCCGAATGCAACCGCATCCTCGATTCGCAGCGCGCGAGCCGCGCGCCGATCGCTCGTAAGCCAGTCCATCTATTCGCCGGTCTCGCCACCTGCCAGTGCGGCAGTCGGATGTACGTGCCGTCGAACACGCCCAAGTACGTCTGCTACTCCTGCCGCAACAAAATCCCGGTAATCGACCTCGAAGGCATTTTCCACGAGCAGCTCAAGACCTTCGTGTTTTCAACCGACGATGTCGCGGCCTACCTGCGCCAGGCGGACGACGTGATCAAACAGAAGGAAGCCCTCCTCGAAAGCCTCGCAAGAGAGGAGCAGGCCGTCCGCCGCGAGACGGACAAGCTCTATGAGCTATACCTCGCCGATCAGATCACCAAAGAGGGCTTCGGTGAGCGCCATAGGCCGCTCTCAGAGCGCCTCAGGCAGGTCGAGGAGGAGCAGCCGAAGGTCCAGGCCGAAATCGATGTCCTGAAGATACAGTACCTCTCCAGCGACCAGGTCCTCTCCGATGCCCGCGATCTCTACACCCGCTGGCCGACCCTCGCCCATGAGGACCGCCGACATATCGTCGAGGCCATAACGGAACAGATCGTCGTCTCCAAAGGAGACGTAGAAATCCGCCTTGCCGGCATCGGAGCGCCGCCGCGCCCTTTATCTGAGCTATCTCAATTCCCTGAAGATGCTGGCGGGAAGGCAACGAAACTTCAGGGATTCATCGCCGCCACCAGCTGCACGCGTGCCGGGTAGGTCACGTGCGCGTTGACGCGCGCGACGCTGATACGGCCGGACTCGAGCGGCTGCCGCAGCGCTTCGAGTGTCGCACGTTGGAACTCGGGCAGCTCGTCCAAGAAGAGCACCCCAAGGTGCGCCAAGGAAATCTCGCCCGGCTTGCCGCGCAGGCCACCGCCGACCAGCGCCGGCAGCGACGCCGAATGGTGCGGATCGCGGAACGGCCGCGCGCGCATCAACTTACCGTCGCGCAGCAGACCGGCGACCGAATGGATCATGCTGACCTCGAGCGCCTCGTCCGGCGCCAGCGGTGGCAACAAACCGGGCAGGCGCTGCGCGAGCATCGACTTGCCGGCGCCGGGCGGACCGATCATCAGCAGGTTATGACCGCCGGCCGCCGCCACCTCGAGCGCGCGCTTGGCGCTTTCCTGGCCCTTGATCTCCTTGAGATCGAGCGTCGCCGCCGGGCTCTCGGCGATTTTCGGCTCGGGCGCGCTCAGCAGCTGCGCCCCCTTGAAGTGATTGACCAGCGCCAGGAGCGACGGTGCCGCCAGCACCTCGATCCGACCGGCCCAGGCCGCCTCGCCGCCGCTCGCGCGCGGACAGATGAGGCCACGGCCCGCCGCCGCCGCGCCGAGCGCCGCCGGCAAGACGCCGGCGACCGGCAGCAGCGAGCCGTCGAGCGCGAGCTCGCCCAACGCGACGAAACGCTCGAGCTCCTCCGCCGGCAGCACGCCCATGGTCGCGAGCAGTCCGAGCGCGATCGGCAGATCGAAATGGCTGCCTTCCTTCAGCAGATCGGCGGGCGCGAGGTTGACGGTGATGCGCTTCGCCGGCAGGCCGCCGGCGATGGTGACCTGGGCCTCGACCGGCACCGCCTCGATCCCCTGGAACGCGACGGTGCGGATGCGCGCGACCATGCTTCCCCCTCATGCGCCGCGCTTCGAGCCTATCGCGCGCCGCGACGGCGCGAAAGCGGCAACCCCGGAGCATCGCGCCATGGTATGATCGGCCTCCCGTTTCATCGTCGTCGGAGGGATGCCATGGCGCCTCGAACCAAGCGCGGCCGACGCCGCACGGTTTCGCGCGTGATGCGGGAGTTCAAGACAGGCGAATTGAAGGGCGGCCGCGGCCGCCGCGGCAAGGTAAAGAGCCGCCGTCAGGCGATCGCCATCGCGCTGACGGAGGCCGGTGTCTCGCGTAAACAGCGATCGAATCGGCACAAGAAGCGCTGAGTTAAGGTGCGTCAGCGTCCGGTGAGGGCGCGGCGCCAGCGCGCCAGGGCATCGGCGAGGTCGCGATAGAGCCGCCGACGCTCGCCCGGCGACAGGAACGCGCCGAGCGACAGGCGGCGGCCGTGCGAGGTCACCGACAGCCGGTTCTCGTCCTCGGCGATCTCTTCGAAGACGAGCCGCGCCCACACCGGCTCGAAGCGCCACTGTCGCCGGTCGCCGCGCACGCCGATGCGCTCGACCGTCAGGTCGGATGTGGTCAGGCGGACGTGCTCGACCTTGCGCGCGCTGCGATAGCTGATCCGGAAGGCGAGATAGACCAGCCCGACGTCGAGGCCGAAGAAGCCGGTCACCGGCCAGGCGCCGAGCAAGATACAGCCGACCGACATGATGAACGAGGCGCCAGCCAGCACCGCCATGACGACCGCGAAGCCGCGCGGCGGCAGGCTGCGATAGGGCTGCAGTCGGGCATCGAAGAACACCGGTGCGGCGTCGGTGGCGCGCATGGGCTCGCTCGTATTAGGGTCCGGTTATGGCCCGGATGTCAAAAGAGAATGTCGCGCGGTTCTTTGCGTTACTGGCCGCCGAGCGGCCCGACCCGACCACCGAGCTCGATTACATCAACCCCTACACGCTGCTCGTCGCCGTCGTGCTGTCGGCACAGGCGACCGACGTCGGCGTCAACAAGGCGACCGAGCCACTTTTCAGGGTCGCCGATACGCCGGCAAAGATGGTCGCTCTCGGCGAAGCCCGGCTGCGCGATACCATCAAGACCATCGGCCTCTATCGCACCAAGGCGGCCAATGTCATCCGGCTGTCGGAGATGCTGATCGAGAAACACGACGGCGAAGTGCCGGCGAACCGCGAGGCGCTCGAGGAATTGCCCGGCGTCGGCCGCAAGACTGCGAATGTCGTGCTCAACGTCGCCTTCGGCCAGCCGACCATCGCGGTCGACACCCACATCTTCCGACTCGCCAACCGCACCGGCCTCGCGCCCGGCAAGGATCCGCGCGCGGTCGAGGAGGCGCTGCTGGCGGTGGTGCCGGAGCGATATCTTCGCCACGCACATCACTGGCTGATCCTGCACGGCCGCTACGTCTGCACCGCGCGCAATCCGAAATGCCCGAGCTGCGTCGTCAGCCATCTCTGTCTCTACGCGGCGAAGACGACGGTCGACGATCCGGCGCGGCCGGCGAAAGCGGCGAAGGCCGTTACGCCTTCGCCAGCACGTCGGTCATCGCGTAGAGGCCGGGTTTCTTCCCGGCAAGCCAACGGGCGGCGCGCACCGCGCCGCGCGCGAAGACCCGGCGCGAGGTAGCGCGGTGGGCGAGCTCGACCACTTCGCCCGCGCCCGAGAAGAACACCTTGTGCCAGCCGACCTCGTCGCCGCCACGCAGCACGGCGAAGCCGATGTCGCCCGCCTTGCGCGGTCCGGTGACGCCGACGCGAGCGGCGACGCGCTTCTTGCCGAGCTCGACGTCGCGACCCTCGGCCGCCGCGCGACCGAGCGCCAGCGCCGTGCCCGACGGCGCGTCGACCTTGTGGCGGTGATGCATCTCGAGGATTTCGATGTCGTAATCGGAGCCGAGCTGCGCCGCCGCCTCGCGCACCAGCTCGAGCAATAGGTTGACGCCGACGCTCATGTTCGGCGCCCATAGGATCGGCGCCTTGCGCGCCGCGCGCCGCAACGCATTCTCCTCCTCGACGTCGAGGCCGGTAGTACCGATCACCAGCGCCTTGCCCGTTGCCGCGGCGATTTTCGCGTGGCCAACGCTGGCTACGGGCGCCGAGAAGTCGATCACCGCATCGGCGACGCGAAACAGGCCGAGCGCGTCGCTGCCCGCCTTGATGCCGAGCGGTCCTACGCCGGCGAGCTCGCCGAGGTCGCGGCCGAGATAGGGGCTGTCGGGCGCGTCGATGCCGCCGGCGAGACGGATGCCTTTGGTCTCGAGCAGCTCGAGCGCCACCATCCGGCCCATTCGGCCGCCGCAGCCGGAAATTCCGATCTTGAGGTCCGCCATGGTCGCCTCTGTCGCCTGAACCTCGACGAAGGACGGCGCAAAAGCAAGCGCGGCGGCGCTTAGGGCGCCATCGACTCCTCGGACGTCGACCACGGCGCCGACGGCGCCGGTTCCGCGCCTCTTCCCACGCCCGACTGCATCCACTACACCATCGGCCCCATGGCCCTTCTGCGCTCGGTCGCGACGGTGGGCGGCTACACCATGATCAGCCGCGTCCTGGGCTTCGTCCGCGACGTTCTGATGGCGCAATTCCTCGGCGCCGGACCGGTGGCCGACGCGTTTTTCGTGGCGCTGCGCCTGCCCAACCTGTTCCGCGCGCTCTTCGCCGAAGGCGCCTTCAGCGCCGCCTTCGTGCCGATCTTCGCCGGCATGGTGGCGAAGGACGGCCGGTTGCCGGCGCGGCGCTTCGCCGAAGAAGCGGTCGCGGCGCTGACCGCCGTGCTATTCGTCTTCGTCCTGCTCTGCGAGATCTTCACGCCGGCGCTGCTGCACGTGCTGGCGCCGGGTTTCGCCGCCGAGCCCGAGAAATTCGCCATCACCGTCACCTTCACGCGCATCACCTTTCCCTACCTGCTGTTCATCTCGCTCGTCGCGTTGCAGGGCGGCGTGCTCAATTCGCTCGAACGCTTCGCGGCGACGGCGGCGGCGCCGGTGCTGCTCAACGTCTTCCTCATCGGCACGCTGCTGCTGGTCCGGCCGGTCAACGGCGTGGCGCTGAGCTGGGCGGTCACGTCCGCCGGTTTCGCCCAGTTCGTCTGGCTGATGGTGTCCTGCCACCACGCCGGCGTTGCGCTGCACTTCCCGCGGCCGCGCTGGACGCCGGCGCTCAAGCGCTTGGTCCGGCTGATGGGGCCGGGCATCCTCGGCGCGGGCGTGACGCAGCTCAATCTCGTGGTCTCGACCGCGGTGGCGTCGCTGCTGCCGACCGGCGCGGTGTCCTATCTCTATTACGCCGACCGGCTGAACCAGCTGCCGCTGGCGGTGGTCGGAACCGCCGTCGGCACGGCGATCCTGCCGCCGCTGTCGCGCCAGGTACGCACCGGCGACGATGCCGGCGCGGTCCAGACGCAGAATCGCGGCCTCGAGCTGGCGCTGCTGCTGACCGTGCCGGCGGCAGTGGCGCTCGGCATGCTGGCGCCGCGCATCCTGGCGGCGCTGTTCGAGCGCGGCGCCTTCGGTCCCGCCGAGGTGCACGCCACCGCCGGTGCGCTTGCCGCCTATGCCGCCGGCCTGCCGGCCTTCGTCCTGGTCAAGGTACTGGCGCCGGCCTTCTTCGCGCGCCACGACACTAAGACGCCGGTCAAGGTCGCGGTCGTCGCCGTCGCGGCAAATTTGGTCCTGACCCTGGTGCTCGGTGTGGCGCTGCCCTTCGCATATGTCGGCGTCGCCGGCGCCACCTCGATCGCCGGCTGGATCAACGCGCTGTCGCTGCTCTGGCTACTGCACCGGCGGGCCCATTTCCGGCTCGACGCGCGATCGCGGTCGCGCATTCCGCGCATCCTGCTGGCCGCCGCGCTGATGGGCGCGGTACTGGTCGCGCTCGGCCTGCCGCTGGCGCCCGAATTCGCCGGGGGAACCGCCGTCCGCATCGCCGCGCTGACGGCGCTGATCGTCGCCGGACTCGTCGCCTTTGCCGGTTTCGCGCTGCTGCTCGGCGCGGCCGATTGGAGCGAGCTTGGCGGCAGGCTTGACCTCGCCGCCCGCCGGCGGCGATAACGGTTCGCCCGCGCCCTCCATCAGCGATGACGGCATGCAACGCATCTTCTCGGGCGTCCAGCCCACCGGCAACCTGCACCTCGGCAACTACCTCGGCGCGATCCGCAACTGGGTCCAGCTGCAGAAGGACTACGATTGCATCTTCTGCATCGTCGACCTGCACGCGCTCACGCTGCCGCAGGATCCCAAGGAGCTGACCGGCCAGACGCGCGAGGTCACCGCGGCCTATATCGCCGCCGGCATCGATCCCGAACGTTGCATCATCTTCAACCAATCGACCGTGCCCGGTCATGCCGAGCTCGCCTGGCTCCTGGGGTGCCTCACGCCGCTCGGCTGGCTCAACCGCATGACCCAGTTCAAGGAAAAGGCGGGCAAGCACCGCGAAGAAGCCGGCCTCGGTCTCTATTCCTATCCGGTGCTGATGGCCGCCGACATCCTGCTCTACAAGGCGACGCACGTGCCGGTGGGCGAAGACCAGAAGCAGCATCTGGAGTTGGCGCGCGACATCGCGGGCGCTTTCAACCGGCGCTTCGGCGTGGATTTCTTTCCGGTGCCCGAGCCGCAGATTTTCGGCGCTGGCACCCGGGTGATGAGCCTTCGGGACGGCACCAAGAAGATGTCCAAGTCCGATACGTCGGACTATTCGCGGCTCAACATGACCGACGACGCCGCGGCGATCGCGCTCAAGATCCGCAAGGCCAAGACCGATCCGCAGCCGCTGCCCGCGACCGAGAAGGACGCCGAGGCGCGGCCCGAGGCGGCGAACCTGCTCGGTATCTATGCCGCGCTCTCCGGCGTCTCGTTCGCCGAGGCGGTCCAGCGCTTCGCCGGCTGGAATTTTTCGGATTTCAAGGCCGAGCTCGCCGATCTGGCGGCCGATGTCTGCGGCCGCATCGCCGTCGAGATGAAGCGGCTGTTGGCCGATCCGGCCTATATCGACGGCATCCTGAAGCGCGGCGCCGAGCGCGCCAATGCCATCGCCTCGCCGGTGCTGCGCGACGTCTTCGACATCATGGGCCTGCTGCGGCCCTGAGCCACACCCCCTCGACGCTCTGGTATACCAGTGGTATACCAGAGCATAACTGGCTTGCAAGCAACACAGGCCAAAGTGACCTAAATCAATGCAGGAAAAGGGCTTTTTCGCCCTAATCCCGATCAAGAAAACGGGCGGAACGCCGCTTCAATTCGGGCATCAAAACCGGCCGCAAGGGCCGGAAGGGGTGTCAGCCATGTGGAACGCAATCTACGGAATGACCGGTCATAGCGGCGCCATGGGCGCGATGCTGGGTCTGATCTGGCTCTTGGGCTTGGGCGTCGCGACCTACGCGTGGCTCACGCTGCCGCCGAGTCATCGTCGCCACTGAGCCTGGGCGCGCGCCGGCGCTCAATCAAGCGCCGCGGCGCCGGCGCCGGCGACCTGGCCGTCCTGCGCCGACGACGCGCCGGAAACGCCGAGGGCACCGATAATCTGGCCGCCGACCGTCAGCGGCACGCCGCCCTCGATCGGTAACACGCCGGGCAGCTTCGCGAGATGCGTCTTGCCGCTCGCATAGGCGTCTTCCCAGAATTTAGTCGGCCGCTTGAACATCACGGCCGCGCGCGCCTTGGCAATCGAGACCTCGACGCTGGCAAGACCGGTTTCGTCCATGCGTGCCAGATGCAACAGGTGACCGCCCTCGTCGACTACCGTCATCGTGACGTTAAGATTGTGCTTGCGCGCCTCGGCCTCGGCCGCGGCGACGATGGCGCGCGCGGCGGCGAGGGTGAGGGTCTTCTTGTCGGCGAGATTGGCCATGCCGGTCTCCGTTGCGGGAGCGCGATCATAGCTGGCACGCCGGCCGGTGCGACAGTTTTGCGCCGCGCCGGCCAAAGCGCTTTGTCGACGACGGTCGCGACTATAGAGTGCCGCGTCATGTGCGCGTTTCCCACTGTCTGGCCGCGCCGATGACGCGCGTGCTCCTGGTCTTCGTGCTCGCGGTCGGGCTCGCGCCAGCCGCGCGCGCGCAGCCGGCGCTGACCGCCGATCTTTCGGCGCATCGGATCACGCTATCGTCGGAATCGCCGACCACGGTCACGCTGTTCGGCACCGTTGACGCCCCCGGCGACATCGTCGTGGTAGTACGCGGACCCGAGGCCGATGCCATCGTGCGGCACGGCCCCTTGGGCAATTTCTGGCTAACCGCGCACAGCGTCGCCTTCGGCGGCGTACCCGGTTTCTATGCGGTCTACGCTTCGGCGCCGCTCGACGCGATCGTGCCGCGGGACGTCCGGGCGCTGCATCAGATCGGGCTCGACAATTTGCGCTTCGAGCTGCAGTCGGGCGGCGAGGATCCCGCAGTGGCGCAGCAGTACCGCGCGGATCTCGTCGCCGAGCGCGAGCGCGCCGGCCTTTACGCCGCCGCGGTCGGCAAGGTCACATTCGTCGGCGGCCGCCTGTTCCGCACCACGCTGGAGCTGCCCGGAGATGCGCCGGCCGGCAACTACTTCATCGAGGTTCTGCTGCTGCACGACAAAAAACTGATCGGCGGCCAGACCATGTCGCTCGCGGTCAGCGGTGGCACCAGCATCGCGGTCGGCGCCATCGCCGGCTGGACGCTCGCGCTCTATGGCGCGCTCGCGGCGCTCGCCGTGGCCGTAACCGGCGGCCTCGCGCTGCGGCTGCGCCGGCGGCGGGTGCCGGAGGTCGCCGCGGCGCCGGACAAGCCGTTGCGGCCGGCAAGCCCGCCGTCGGCTAAACGCGCCCGCCGTCGCTGAGCCGGGTTATCCTTATCCCGCAAAGGGTTGACTTGCCACAGCCGAAGCCCAAATTTAGGGCCGGATTGGGAGCGGAGCCGATGTTCATCCAGACCGAGACGACGCCGAACCCGGCGACCCTCAAGTTCCTGCCTGGGCGCGCCGTCATGGGCGACGGCACGGCGAATTTTCCGACGGTCGACAGCGCCGCGCGTTCGCCGCTGGCGCAGCGCCTCTTCGGCCTCCCCGGCGTCGCGGGCGTGTTCCTCGGCGCCGACTTCATCACCGTTGCCAAGGCCGACGACGTCGAGTGGCTGGCGCTCAAGCCGCAGGTGCTCGGTGCCATCATGCAGCATTTCACCGCCGGCGAGCCGATCGTGCTCGAGGCGCCCAAGGCGGTCACCGAGGAAGAGAGCGACGAGGTCGTCGCCCAGATCAAAGAGCTGCTCGAGACCCGGGTGCGGCCGGCGGTGGCGCAGGACGGTGGCGACATCGTCTTCGACCACTATGCCGACGGCGTGGTCTATCTCCACATGCAGGGCTCGTGCTCGGGCTGTCCGTCGTCGACCGCGACGCTCAAGGCCGGCATCGAGAACATGCTGCGCCACTACATTCCGGAAGTAACCGAAGTCCGGCCGGTCTGATCCGGTTTCGCGCGCCGCCGCCCGCGTTCAATCTCCAGCCGAAGTCGCGCGAGCAGGGTTGGCGTCGCGGCTGCGAGCGTGACCTAAACCAAGGCCATCATCGGTTCGGGCAGATCGGCATCCGACAGCAGGGGATATTTCCGGCTGTCGAATAGCTGATAATGCCACCACTCGTTCTTATAGAAGTCCCAGCCGGCGGCGCTCATCAATCCCAGCAGCAGAAACCGGTTGCGCTGCGCCGGCTCGGGAATCGCCGTGCTGCCGTGATGCGACAGCGGCGTGAAGGCGTCGAAGCCGGTGCCCATGTCGAGCGCCTGGCCACGGCCGTCGATCAACGTCAGATCGACGGCGACACCGCGCGAATGCGGCGAACCCCGGCGCGGATCGGCCAGAAACTCGGGATCGGGCCGGAAGTTCCACAGTGCCCATTGCGCCTCGCTCGGCCGGAAGGCGTCGAAGATCTTGAGCCGGAGGCCGAGTGGCCGCGCCAATTCGACGGCACGCTCGAGCGCCGCTTCGGCGTCGGGATGGAGGTAGCAGCCGGGCCGGCTATAGACCGGCTTGCCGGTGAAGTTCGCCGCCGTGGCATAGGCGATCTCGAGCAGAACGCCGTGACCGGCGGCGGTGATTTCGTGCAGCGCCATGACCCGAATCTCCTAGCACGGTATCATCGCCGGCATGAAGGTCCTGGGCATCGACAGCGCCGGCAGCCAGTGCGCCGCAGCCGTGCTTGACGACGAGCACGTGCTCGCGGCGCGTGCCGAGACCATGGCGCGCGGCCAGGCCGAGCGGCTGTTGCCGCTCATCGCCGAGACGCTGGCGGTGGCTGGCGTCGCGCCGGCCGCGCTCGACCTCGTCGCGGTGACCACCGGTCCGGGCAGCTTCACCGGCATCCGCATCGGCGTCGCTGCGGCGCGCGGCTTGGCACTCGCCGCCGGCCGGCCGGCGATCGGCGTCGGCGTGTTCGAGGCTTACGCGGCGGCGGTTCCGCCGGCCGCAAGGCGCGGCCGGACGCTCGTGGTCGCCGTCGAATCAAAGCGCGACGAGCTCTATCTCCAGACATTCGCCGCGGACGGCACGGCACCGGCGGCGCAGGTCTTGCCTGCGGCGGCGGCGGCGTGGTTGCCGCCGGGTCCGCTGCTGCTGGCAGGCGATGCGGCGGCGCGACTGCGGACCGTGCTCGGCGGACGCGAGGCGGCGATCGCACCCGATACCGCGGCGGTCGATCCCGGGCAGGTGGCGCGGCTCGGGCGGGCGCACTATCTGGCCGGCCGACGCGAACCGCCGCGGCCGTTCTATCTGCGGGCGCCGGACACCACCCGGCCGCGCCGGGCGGCGCCGTGAGCGCACTCGAACTGCGGCCGGCGAGTGCCGCCGATCTCGACGCGCTGGCGCGGCTCCATGCGCGGTCGTTTCCCGAGGATCCGTGGGAGCGGCGCGCACTTGCCCGGCTCGTGGCGCTGCCGAAGATGCATGCACGCCTCGCCGTGCTGGGCGCCAAGCCGGTCGGCTTCGTCCTGGCATTGGTGGTCGCCGGCGAAGCCGAGATCCTGACGCTGGGCGTTGATCCCGGTGCGCGCCGCCGCGGCGTCGGTCGGGCCCTACTGGCGGATTTGTACGCCGCGGCCCGCGCGGTGCAGTCGGCGCGCGTTGTGCTCGAAGTCGCGGCCGACAACGAAGTGGCGCGGGCGCTCTATGCCGCGGAAGGCTTCGCCGTGGTCGGCCGCCGGCCGTTCTACTACCGGCGGTCCGACGCCGCCGATGCCGACGCGCTGATCCTCGCCCGGCCGCTCGCCTGAGCGCGTGTATTCGCGGGTGATCCGCGGGTAAAACACCGTATGTCGTCCAACAAAAGCCTTAAACAGGCGTCATCCTGATTGCCACTCGCGGCGAATTTACTTATATCTTCGGGACAAACCCGCAGGAAATGCCGTCGAATGACTGAAAAACCCCCGTCCAACAGCCTGCTCGATCTCACCACCGAGATCGTCGCAGCCCATGTCTCGAACAACAGTGTCGCGCCCACCGACCTGCCGCAGTTGATCGATCAGGTCTATCAGTCGCTGGCGAATATCGGCAAAGGCCCCGCTGGCGCGGGTGACCGGCCGAAGCCGGCGGTCAACGTCAAACGCTCGGTTCATCCCGACTACATCACCTGTCTCGAGGACGGCAAGAAGCTCAAGATGCTCAAGCGGCATCTCAAGACGGCATACAACATGACACCCGAGCAATATCGCGAGCGCTGGGGTCTGCCGGCAGACTATCCGATGGTCGCACCGAATTACGCGCGCCAACGCTCGAAGCTTGCCAAGGATATCGGTCTCGGCACGCGCGGCCGTCAGGCCAAGGCGGGCTGAGCGCTGGCGCGGCGACGCCGGCGCGACGGCGGCTGCTATAGGATCGATGGTTTGTTTGGGCTATAATTTCCGCCTTGGGGCAATTGCCGCAGGCACCATCGCGTATGCCATCCCGGATCGAACAGCTTTGCATCGATAAGGGTCTCAAGATGACCGAGCAGCGCCGCGTCATCGCGCGCGTGCTGTCGGAATCCGCCGACCATCCGGACGTCGAAGCGGTGCACCAGCGCGCCGCCGCGATCGATCCCAAGATCTCGATCGCGACCGTCTACCGCACCGTGCGCCTCTTCCAGGAAGCCAGTATTCTCGAACGCCACGATTTCGGCGACGGCCGCGCGCGCTATGAGGAGGCGCCGACCGAGCATCACGATCATCTAATCGACTTGCAGAGCGGCAAGGTCATCGAATTCAAGAACGACGCCATCGAGAAGCTGCAGCGCGAGGTCGCGTCGCGGCTCGGCTATAAACTGGTCGATCACCGGCTCGAGCTGTTCGCCGTGCCGCTTGACGCGGCGACGTCCGCCAAGAAGTGACCGGCGGCGCCCCGTCGTCCGTGCAGCCCGCGCATTCCCGGCCCGCAGCCGCCGTCGAACTCCGCGCCGGCACGCTCGAGGTCCGGCTGGCGCGCGACGCCGGCGAGATCGCCGCGGCGCAGGCGCTGCGCTATCGCGTCTTCTATCAGGAGATGGGCGCGCATCCGACGGTCGAGACCGCGCTGGCGCGCCGCGACGTCGACGATTTCGACGCCTATTGCGATCACCTGCTGGTCTTCGACCACGCGCGCGGCAGCGGCGACGAAGCGGTGGTCGGCACCTATCGCCTGATCCGGCGCGAGGCGGCGCAGCGCATCGGCCGCTTCTACACCGCCGCCGAATACGACATCGGCTGCATCGCCGATTATCCCGGCGCGATCCTCGAACTCGGCCGTTCCTGCATCGACGCCCAGGCGCGCAACCGGCCGACCATGCAGCTGCTGTGGCGCGGCATCGCCGCCTATGTGTTCGAACACGGCATCGAGCTGATGTTCGGTTGCGCCAGCCTGCCGGGCACCGATCCGGCGGCGCTGGCGGTGCCGCTGTCGTATCTCTATCACCACCACCTGGCGCCGCCGGCGCTGCGGCCGCGCGCCCTGCCCGCGCGCTATCTCGACATGAACCGCCAGCCGCCGGACTCCTTCGATCCGGCCGAGGCGCTCAGCCGGCTGCCGCCGCTGCTCAAGGGTTATCTGCGGCTCGGCGGCTTCGTCGGCGACGGCGCGGTGGTTGACCAGCAATTCAACACCACCGATGTCTGCATCGTGGTAAAGACCGACCTCGTCACCGAGAAGTATTACCGCCATTACGAACGCCGCGCGCGCGCGGTGGCCGTCGCCTGATGCCGCCGTCGGGCTCCGTGCTGCGCCTGGTGCGCGTCTTCGCCTATTGCGCGCTGACCTTCCCGCTGATGCCGGTCCAGGCGCTGCTGCTGCTCTTGCGGAGTCCGCTGGCGGAGCGCCTGCCGCGCACTTACCACCGGCTGGTCTGCCGCATCCTCGGCATCGTCATCGAGCGGCGCGGCACGGTCTCGCTCACGCGGCCGACGCTCTTCGTCGCCAACCACACTTCCTATCTCGACATCGAGATCCTCGGCGCATCGATTCCGGGCTCCTTCGTGTCCAAGGCGGATGTCGACGGCTGGCCGGTCTTCGGCTGGCTGGCGCGGCTACAGCGCACCGTTTTCATCGACCGCAAGCGCCGCAGCATCCGCAACCAGCGCGATGCGCTGAACGCCCGGCTGCAGGCTGGCGACCGGCTGATCCTGTTTCCCGAAGGCACCAGCGGCGACGGCCAGCGCCTGTTGCCGTTCAAGAGCGCGCTGTTCGGCGCCGTGATGGAGGCCGCCGGCCATGACATCACCGTGCAGCCGGTGTCGGTCGCCTATCTGCGGCTTGACGGCATGCCGCTCGGACGCTCCTATCGTCCGCTCTTCGCCTGGTACGGCGATATGGCGCTGGCGCCGCATCTTTGGACCATGCTCGGTCTCGGCCGGCTCGGCGTCCGCGTCACCTTCCATCCGGCGGTGAACGCGGCCGCGTTCGCGTCGCGCAAGGCTTTGGCCGAGCATTGCGCCGCGGTGATCGCCGGCGGATTGTCGGCGGCGCTGACCGGGCGGGAGATGGTCGCGCCTGCGCCGCCGCCGCTGGCGCCACCCGCAGCGCCGGCGCTCGCCGACGCCGTGCCGACATCGTGAGGATCGCGTGAAGAAGCTGTTTGTCAAAACCTATGGCTGCCAGATGAACGTCTACGATTCCGCCCGCATGGCGGAAGCGCTGGCGCCGGCGGGCTATGTCGCGACGGCGGCGCCGGCCGAGGCCGACATGATCCTGCTCAACACCTGCCACATCCGCGAAAAGGCGGCGGAGAAGCTGTTCTCCGATCTCGGCCGCTTGGCGCCGCTCAAGGCGCGCGCGGGCGGCCGGCTGGTCGTCGCCGTCGCCGGCTGTGTTGCGCAGGCGGAGGGCGACGAGATCCTGCGGCGCGCGAAAAGCGTCGACATCGTCGTCGGACCGCAGAGCTATCATCGTCTTCCGGACCTGGCGGCGGCGGCGGAGCGCGGCGCGCGCCCGGTCGACACCGAATTTCCCGCCGAATCCAAGTTCGACCGGCTGCCCGCGCGCGGCGCATCCGGCGTCGGCGCGTTTCTGTCCGTGCAGGAAGGCTGCGACAAGTTCTGCAGCTTCTGCGTCGTGCCCTACACGCGCGGCGCGGAGGCGTCGCGGCCGGCGGCGGCGGTGCTGGCCGAAGCCCGGACGCTCGCAGCGCGCGGCGCGCGCGAACTCACGCTCTTGGGCCAGAACGTCAACGCCTATCACGGTGCGGCGCCCGACGGCGGCACCTGGGGCCTCGGTCGTTTGGTTCGCGCACTCGCCGAGATCCCGGAGCTGCTGCGGCTGCGCTACACCACGTCGCACCCGGCCGACATGGACGACGCGCTCGTCGCCGCACATCGCGATGAGGAGAAGTTGATGCCGTTCCTGCATTTGCCGGTGCAGTCTGGCTCCGACCGGATGTTGCGGGACATGAACCGGCGCCATCGCGCGGCCGACTATCGGCGCATCGCCGACAAATTGCGCGTGGCGCGGCCCGACATCGCCCTGTCGTCGGATTTCATCGTCGGTTTCCCGGGCGAAAGCGATGCCGATTTCGCCGCGACGCTCGACCTGGTGCGCGCGATCGGCTTCGCCCAGGCGTTCTCCTTCAAATACAGCCCGCGGCCGGGAACGCCGGCGGCGCTGCGCGACGACCAGGTGCCGGAGCCGGTGAAGGTCGAGCGCCTCGCCGCGTTGCAGGCCTTGCTGAGCGAGCAACAGGCGCGCTTCAACGCCGGCTTCACCGGACGCGTGGTCGAGGTGCTGTTCGAGAAACGCGGCCGCCATGCCGGCCAGCTCGCCGGCCGCAGTCCCTGGCTGCAGGCGGTGCACGCCGCGGCGCCGCCGACCCTGCTCGGACGGGTCGCGACCGTGCGCGTCGCCGCGGTCGAGCCCAACAGCCTAGCGGGCGTCCTGCCGGAGGCGGCGGCATGAGCCCGCGCGATTCCGAGACGCGCTTCAATCTGCAATTCGCCGACAACGCGCTGCTGCCGCAGCTCTTCGGTGAGCACGACAAGCACTTAGAACGCATCGAGCGCGCGCTCGGCGTGGCGCTGGTGTCGCGCGGCAACCGTATCGCGATCTCGGGTCCCGAGCACGGCGCCGACGTGGCGCGCACGGCGCTGACCGCGCTCTACGACCGGCTCAAGCGCGGCGAAGAGATCGACGCGCATGCCGTCGATGCCGCGCTGCGGCTGGCGCAGCATCGCGGCCCGGGCCGCGGCGAGCTGTGGGGCGAAGGCGAGGAGATCCGCACGCGCAAGCGGCGCATCGGACCGCGCGGCCCGGCGCAGGCCGCCTATATCAAGGCGCTGCGCACGCACGATCTGGTCTTCGGTCTCGGTCCCGCTGGCACTGGCAAGACCTATCTCGCCGTCGCCATGGCGGTCGACCTGCTGATGGCCGGCAAGGTCGATCGCATTATCCTGTCGCGGCCGGCGGTCGAAGCCGGCGAGCGTCTGGGATTCCTGCCGGGCGATCTGCGCGAGAAGGTCGACCCTTATCTGCGGCCGCTCTACGACGCGCTGCACGACATGCTGCCGGGCGAGCAGGTGCTGAAGCGCCTGTCGCTCGGCGACATCGAGATCGCGCCCCTGGCTTTCATGCGCGGCCGCACGCTGTCGAACGCCTTCGTCATCCTCGACGAAGGGCAGAACACGACACCGGTGCAGATGAAGATGTTCCTGACGCGACTCGGCGAGAACGCGCGCATGGCAATCACCGGCGATCTCTCGCAGATCGATCTGCCCAAAGGCACGCGTTCGGGCCTGACCGACGCGATCGAGACGCTGGCCGGCGTCGAGGGCATCGCGATGATCCATTTCACCGAAGCGGACGTGGTGCGCCATCCGCTGGTATCGCGCATCGTCGCCGCCTACGACCGGCACGATCAGCGCACCAAGCGCGCGAAAGCCGATGACCGCGAGGCATAGGAAAAGCGCGGTGACCATCGACGTCATCGAGCGGGCGCCGTCCTGGCGGCGCGCCCTGCCGGCGGCGCCGGCGATCTGCCGTGCGGCGGCCGCGGCGGCACTGACGCGCGGCGCTGGCCGGCTCAAGGGCGCGGAGGTGTCGATCGTGCTGGCCGACGACGCGCTGTCGGCGAGGCTCAATCGCACCTATCGCGGCATACCCAGGCCGACCAACGTGCTGTCCTTCGCGACGGCGGAACCGCCGCGCGGCGCAGCGGCGCTCCGGCTTTTGGGCGATGTCGTGCTCGCCTACGGCACCATCGCGCGCGAGGCGCGCGCACAGGGCAAGTCGCTCGCCGATCACCTGGCGCATCTGGTCGTCCACGGCGTGCTGCATCTTCTGGGTTTCGACCACGAGCGCGACCGCGAGGCGCGGCGGATGGAGGCGCTCGAGGTCGCGGTGCTGGCCGGGCTCGGAATCGCCGATCCCTATCAGGCGCGCGAGCCGGTCCATGGCTGAGCCGAGTGCACGACGCGGCCGCTGGCGCAGCTGGCTGCGGCGGCTGCGCGGCGACGGCGAGGAGCCTGCCGCCAGTCTGCGCGACGAACTCGAGGAGCTGATCGAGGAGCACGGCGAGGCCGAGCCGATCGACGCCGAGGAGCGCGCGCTCCTCACCAACATCCTCCGGCTCCACGAGGTCACCGCCGCCGACATCATGGTGCCGCGGGTCGACATCCTGGCGCTGCCGGTCGACATGCCTTTCGCCGAAGCGGCACAGCGGATGGCGCAGCACGGCCACTCGCGGCTGCCGCTCTATCGCGACTCGCTCGACGACATCGTCGGCGTGCTGCACATCAAGGACCTGCTGCCGCATGTCGCCGCCGGCACGCCGGTCGCGCTCGAACAGATTGCGCGCAAGGCGCTGTTCGCGGCGCCGACGCTGCCGGTGCTCGAACTGCTGAAGCAGATGCGCGCCGCGCGCATCCATCTTGCGCTGGTGGTCGACGAGTTCGGCGGCGTCGACGGCCTGATCACGATCGAGGACGTCATCGAGGAGATCGTCGGCGAGATCGACGACGAGCATGCATCGATCGACCGGCCGCGCGTCGTGGCGCGGCCCGACGGCACCCTGATCGCCGACGGACGCGCGCCGCTGTCGGAGCTCGAATCGCGCGTCAGCGGCCCGCTGCTGCCGCCCGACCGCGCCGAGGGCATCGATACGCTCGGCGGCCTGGTCTTCGCGCTCGCCGGTCGCGTGCCCGGACGCGGCGAGGTGATCCAGCATCCGTCCGGCTTCTCGCTCGAAGTGCTCGAGGCCGATCCGCGGCGCGTCAAGCGCTTGCGCATCAAGGGGCTGCCGGCCGAGACTGCGCCGCATGGCTGATACCCGCGCGCCTGCCCTGCGCCGCGGCGCCGCCGGCGCCGGGACGCTGCAGCGCTGGTCGTTGCGCGTCGTCGCGCTCGCCGGCTGGCGCCGCTACGGCCTCGCGGCGCTGCTCGGCGCGCTGGCGGCGGCTGCGCTGCCGCCGGTCGACCTGACGCCGGTCCTGCTCGTGTCCTTCGGCGGCCTGGTCTGGCTCGCCGACGGCAATCGCAACGGCCGCGCCGCCTTCGCGCTCGGCTGGTGGTTCGGCGTCGGCTTCTTTGTTGCCGGCCTTTATTGGATCGGCGTCGCGCTCACCGTCGATTGGGCACAATTCTGGTGGCTGTTCCCGATCGCCGAGATCGCGATTCCGGCTGGCCTCGCGATCTTTACCGGTCTGGCGCTATGGCTGAGCGATCTCGCGTGCCGCGTCTTCCGGCTGTCGGGCACCGGCCGCGTCTGCGCCCTCGCGGTGTCGTGGGCGGCGTTCGAATATCTCCGCGGCCACGTCTTCACCGGCTTTCCCTGGAACCTGATCGGCTACGCCTGGTCGGGCGGCTTTCCCGGCTCGACCGCCATGCTGCAGGTCGCGTCCGCGGTCGGCATCTATGGTCTGAGCTTCTTGACGGTACTGATCGCCGCCTTGCCGGCGCGGCTCGGCGCGCCGTCGGGCGCACGCGCGACACCGGCGGCTGCGGCCGTGGCGCTGATCGTCGCGCTTGCCGGCTTCGGCGCCTGGCGGCTGGCGGACCATCCGCGTGCCGATCTGCCGGGTGTGACGCTGCGGCTGGTGCAGCCATCGATTCCGATGACGCTGTTCAACGATCCAAACGCTCTCGCGGCCGATTTCCAGCGGCTGCTCGGTCTCACGCGCGCGCCGGGTTTCGACAAGATCTCTGCCGTGGTCTGGGCCGAGAGCATGGGGCCGCCGTTCCTGCATCGTGATGCCGCGGCGCGGGCCGCGCTCGCCCAGGCGGCGCCGCCGCACGGCATCATCATCGCCGGCACGCTGCGCAGCGATCCGCCGCCGGCGCCGATGGTGCACTACTGGAACAGTTTGGCGGTGGTCAATCACGCCGGCCAGATCCTGGCTACCTACGACAAGCACCATCTGGTGCCGTTCGGCGAATACGTGCCATTGCGCGGCATCCTGCCGATCAACAAGATCACGCCGGGCACGGTCGATTTCTCGGCCGGACCGGGGCCGCGCACCATCGACCTGCCGAATCTGCCGCCGGTCAGTCCGCTGATCTGCTACGAGGCGATCTTTCCGGAGCTGGTCGCGCAGCCGGATACGCGGCCGCAATGGTTGCTCAACATCACCGACGACGCGTGGTACGGCTTCACGTCGGGTCCGTTCCAGCATTTCGCCATCGCGCGGTTGCGCGCGGTCGAGCAGGGCCTGCCGCTGGTGCGCGACGGCAACAACGGCATCTCGGCGGTGGTCGATCCGCTCGGTCGCGTCGTCGCGCGGCTCGGCCTTGACGATGTCGGCGTGCTCGACGCGCCGCTGCCCAAGGCGCTGTCGCCGACGCTCTACGCGCGCTTCGGCGACGCCGGTTACTTTATTTTACTCTTTGTCGGTATGGTCGCCGCCGCCGGCATCACCGCCATCGAACGGCGGCCGCGGCGGCGCTGACGCGCGGCCGCGCGGCACGGGCAACGCGTTGGGGGACGGGTTGACCGCATACCATTGTGTGTGATTAGTCTTGACTGACCCAGGGGTTGTAAGCAGGCATCGATGAATCCGAATCCGGGCGGTGGCCGCGGCCGCCGCAGTAAATCCGAACATCCCAATCCGGTCGATGTTCACGTCGGCGCGCGCGTCCGTTTGCGGCGCACGCTGCTCGGCATGAGCCAGGAGAAACTCGGCCAGGCGATCGGACTCACCTTCCAACAGGTGCAGAAATACGAACGCGGCACCAACCGCATCGGCGCCAGCCGTCTGCACGAGTTGGCGTGCGTTCTCGACGTGCCGATCGCCTTCTTCTTCGAGGAGATGAATCTCGGCGACGCGGCGTCCGCCGCTGTCGCTGGCGATCGCAAAGGCCCCCGCGGCCTGAGCGAGGCGGTGGAGGCGTTCTACAGCAACGAGCCGATCATGCGGCGCGAGACGCTGGAGCTGGTGCGGGCGTATCTGCGTATCGTCGATCCGCAGCTGCGCCGCCGCGTCTTCGAGCTCGCCAAGGCGATCGCCAACGCCTACAGCACATCGAGTTCGCGTCCGCGTTGACCGCGCTTGCCAGGCGGCGGCCGCGCCGCGAAGCTCATCGCCGATGATCGCCGAGAACGAAACCGCCGGTGTCCGCCGGCGCGTTTACGGCCGCCGCCGCGGCCGCAAACTGCGCGCCGGCCGCCGCGCGCTGATGGCGACGCTGCTGCCGCACCTGGGTGTCGAGCTGCCGGCGGCAGGACTCGTCGATCCGCGTGCGCTGTTTCCGGCGGCGAGCGACGTATGGCTTGAGATCGGCTTCGGTGCCGGCGAGCATCTCGCGACGCAAGCGCGCGCCCACTCCGCCGTCGGATTGATCGGCGCCGAGGTCTTCGAGAACGGCATCGCCAAACTGCTGGCGGCGATCGAACGCGAGCGGCTCGCGAATGTCCGGCTCTTCATCGATGACGCGCGCCTGTTGCTGGCGCGGCTGCCGGAGGCCAGTCTCGGCCGTGCGTTCATCCTGTTTCCCGATCCCTGGCCCAAGGAGCGGCACAAGAAGCGCCGCATCGTCGCCACCGAGACGCTCGACCGGCTGGCGCGCGCGCTCAGGCCCGGCGCCGAGCTGCGGCTCGCCACCGACGACCCCGATTACGCCGCGTGGATGGCGGCGGCGGTCGCGGCCCATCCGGACTTCTTGGAATTGGCGCGCGGCGAAGGTGGCTGGGCCGGCCGGCCGGCCGACTGGCCGCCGACGCGCTACGAGCAGAAAGCGGTCGCCGCCGGCCGCACGCCGCGGTTTTTCCGCCTGGCCCGGCGCGGCTGAGCGGTCCGCCAGCCTTGCGCCGCGGCCGGAATTCCCTATATAAAGGGCGCAATCAACAACAAGAGTCCCATAGCCTCGGCATGCTGGCCGGGGAGATCGAACGGTGGGCCGCGCGGCCCATTTTTTTATCTTCGGCGTAGGAGTTCGGCGTTGATCGACGCCAAAGGCATCGAGGCTTTGATTGCGCCCTCGCTCGAGGCGATGGGCTATCGCGTGCTGCGCGCGGTTTTCACCGGCGGTGGCCGGCGCGCGACGCTGCAGGTGATGACCGAGCGCGCGGACGGCGCCGCGATGTCGGTGGACGACTGCTCGCTCGTCAGCCAGACGGTGTCGGCGCTGCTCGACGTTGCCGATCCGATCGCCGAATCCTACATGCTCGAAGTCACCTCGCCGGGCATCGACCGGCCGCTGGTGCGGCGCGACGATTACGAACGCTTCGCCGGCTTCGAGGCGAAGGTCGAATTGACACGGCCGGTCGACGGCCGCCGCCGCTTCCGCGGCCGGCTAGTTGGCGTCGATGGCGACGCCGTGAAGCTGAATCTGGGCGCCGAAGCCGTGCGTCTGCCGCTCGCGCAGATCGCGCGCGCCAAACTCATATTGACCGACGAACTCATCGCCGCGACCGCGCCCAGGGCGCGACACGAAGCCATCTGAGGATCTCCGCCATGGCCGTACAAACCAGCACCGCTTATCCCCGCCTCGAACTGCTCCAGGTCGCCGACACCGTCGCCCGCGACAAGGGCATCGACCGCGACGAGGTCCTGCAGGCGATGGAGCAGGCGATCCAGAAAGCCGGTCGCTCGAAATTCGGCCAGGAATACGACATCCGCGCCGAGATCGACCGCAAGTCCGGCGAGATCCGGCTGATGCGTTTCCGCGAAGTCGCCGATCCGGTGGTCAACGAGGCGACCCAGATCGCGCTCGACGCCGCCAAGAAGATCAATCCCGCTGCCGAGGTCGGCGATTTCCTCACCGATCCGCTGCCGCCGATCGATTTCGGTCGCATCGCCGCGCAGACCGCGAAGCAGGTCATCGTGCAGAAAGTGCGCGACGCGGAGCGCCAGCGCCAATACAACGAGTTCAAGGACCGCGTCGGCGAGATCGTCAACGGCCTGGTCAAGCGCGTCGAGTTCGGCAACGTCATCGTTGATCTCGGCCGCGCCGAGGCGATCCTGCGGCGCGACGAGCTCTTGCCGCGCGAGAGCTTCCGCCAGGGCGAGCGCGTGCGCGCCTACATCTATGACGTGCGCCAGGAGGTGCGCGGTCCACAGATCTTCCTGTCGCGCACCCATCCGCAGTTCATGGCCAAGCTCTTCGCCCAGGAGGTGCCGGAGATCTACGACGGCATCATCGAGATCCGTGCGGTGGCGCGCGATCCGGGCTCGCGCGCCAAGATCGCGGTGATCTCGAACGACAGCGGCATCGATCCGGTCGGCGCCTGCGTCGGCATGCGCGGCTCGCGCGTGCAGGCGGTGGTGGCCGAGCTTCAGGGCGAGAAAATCGACATCATTCCGTGGTCGCAGGATCCGGCGACCTTCGTCGTCAACGCGCTGGCACCGGCGGAGGTCGCCAAAGTGGTGATGGATGAGGAGCAGCGGCGCATCGAGGTCGTGGTGCCCGACGATCAGCTGTCGCTGGCGATCGGCCGGCGCGGCCAGAACGTCCGGCTCGCCTCGCAATTGACCGGCTGGGACATCGACATCCTCACCGAGGCCGAGGAGAGCGAGCGGCGGCAGGAGGAATTCCGCACCCGCTCGGCCCTGTTCATCGAGGCGCTCGACGTCGACGACGTCATCGCCCACCTGTTGGTGACCGAGGGCTTCACCTCGGTCGAGGACATCGCCTACGTGCCGATCAACGAGTTGGCGGGCATCGAGGGCTTCGAAGAGGAGGTCGCCAAGGAGCTGCAGCAGCGCGCGCTGAACTTCATCAAGCAGCGCGACGAGAAGCACGAGATCCGCCGCAAGGAGCTCGGCGTCGGTGACGACGTGGCGCAGGTCGAGGGCATGACGCCGGCACTGCTCGTCGCCGTGGGCGAGAAGGGCGTCAAGACGCTCGACGACCTCGCCGATCTCGCCGGCGACGAGCTGGTCGAGGTCGCACAGGCCGGTGGCATCAAGCTCGATGCCGACGACGCCAACGCCATCATCATGAAGGCGCGCGCCCACTGGTTCCCGGAGCCGCCGGCCGTCGAAGCCGCGGCCGAACCCGCCAGTAAGGCGGACTGAGCCGCGATGAACGCGCTGCCCGCCCGTGAATCGAGGACGGTGCCGGGCGCCGCCGCGCGCCTGCGCCGCGACGCAAGCAACGGCTTGCGCCGCTGCCTGGTCACCGGCGAGAGCGACGAGCGCGGCCGCATGCTGCGTTTCGTCGTCGGTCCCGACCGGCGCGTCGTGCCCGATGTCGACGGCCGGCTGCCGGGCCGAGGTTTGTGGTTGACCGCCGCCCGCGATATAGTGAAAACCGCCGTCGCGAAGCGGGTGTTCGCGCGTGCGGCGAAGCAGGACGTTGTCGTGGAAGACGGCCTCGACGATCGCGTCGAGGCCCTTCTGGTGCGGCGTTCGATCGAGCGTCTGGGTCTGGCGCGGCGCGCCGGCCAGGCGTTCGCGGGCTTCACCCAGGTCGAAAAGGCCGCGCGCGCGGGCGAGGTTGCGGTGTTGGTCGAGGCGTCCGACGGTGCGCCCGACGGTCGCGGCAAGCTCAGGCGGCTGGCGCCCGACCTGCCGGTGGCGGACCGGTTGACCGCCACCGAACTCGGGCAGGCTTTTGCGCGCGAGCACGTGGTGCATGCGGCGCTGCTCAAGGGGCGGCTGGCCGAGAGTTTTGTTGCGGAGCACGCGCGTCTCGCCGGCTTCCGCGATGGCGTGAAGGACGAGAGGGTCAGGGTTTTGGAGCGCAATGGCTGAGAACAGCGACGAAAAACGTCCCTTGACGCTGGGCGGACGTCCGGGCGGCAAGCTCGAGCTGCGCAAGCCGATCGAAACCGGATCGGTGCGGCAGAGCTTTCCGCATGGCCGCTCCAAGACCGTGCAGGTCGAGGTGCGCCGCAAACGCGCCGCGCCAGCGGCCGAGCGGCCGGAGGCTGCGCCGACCGTCGCCCGGGAGGCGCCGAAAGCGGCGACGCCCGCGATGCCGGCCGCGCCGACGCGCCGCGGCGTCGTGCTGCCGCACGGCCTGACGCCGGAAGAGGCGGCGCGCCGCGCCCGCGCGCTCAAGGGCGCGCTCAAAGCCGAGGAGCGGGCGGTCGCCGAGGCCCGCGCCGCCGCCGAGCGCGAGCAGGAGCTCGCCAAGGTCCATCCCGCCGAGCCGTCATCCAAGTCGGCCGAGGCGCCAAAAGTCGAAGCGCGGACCGCCGCTGACCGGCGCGCCGAGCAACGCAAGGCCGAGCAGGCCGCCGAGCAGTCGCGCCGCGAAGTCGCCAAGCGCGCCGGCGACGCCGCGGCCGCCAAGGTCGCCGCGCTCTCGGCCGCCGGCAAGGTCAAGATCGTCGAGGAGGAGGAAGAGGAGCGTCCGCGCCGTCCCGGCGCCGGCGCCAAGCGACCGGCGATCGCGCCGCGCCGCGATGAGCCCAAGCAGCGCAGCAAGCTCACAGTCACGCGCGCCCTCAACGAGGAGGGCGAGGAGCGGACACGCAGCGAATCGCAGTTCCGCCGTCAGCGCGAGCGCGAGAAACATCGCCTGCAGCAGGCGCAACAGAAGGACGCGCAGGTCAAGCAGGCGCGCGAGGTGGTGATTCCCGAGACCATCAGCGTGCAGGAGCTCGCCAACCGCATGGCCGAGCGCGGCGCCGAAGTGGTGAAGAAGCTCTTCGCTATGGGCATGATGGCGACCATCACCCAGAACATCGACGCTGACACCGCCGAGCTGATCGCCACCGAGTTCGGCCACAAGGTCCGCCGCGTTTCCGAGGCCGACGTCGAGGTCGGCCTGGTCGGCGAGGCGGATGCGCCCGAGAGCCTCAGGCCGCGGCCGCCGGTGGTCACCGTCATGGGTCACGTCGACCACGGCAAGACATCGCTGCTCGACGCGCTGCGCGAGACCGACGTCGCCTCGGGCGAGGCCGGCGGCATCACCCAGCACATCGGCGCCTACCAGGTGGCGCTCAAGGGCGGCCAGCGCATCACTTTCATCGACACGCCGGGCCATCAGGCCTTCACGGCAATGCGGGCACGCGGCGCGCAGATCACCGATATCGTGGTGCTGGTGGTCGCGGCCGACGACGGCATCAAGGAACAGACGGTCGAGGCCATCCGCCACGCCCGCGAGGCCAAGGTGCCGATGATCGTCGCCATCAACAAGATCGACAAGCCGGACGCCAAGCCCGAGCGCGTGCGCCAGGATTTGCTGCAACACGAGGTCGTACTCGAGAGGCTCGGCGGCGACGTGATGGACATCGAGGTCTCGGCGACCAAGAAGACCAATCTCGACAAGCTCGAAGAGGCGATCCTGCTGCAGGCCGAGGTGCTCGACCTCAAGGCCAATCCCGACCGTCCGGCCGAAGGCACCGTGATCGAGGCCAAGCTCGAGCGCGGTCGCGGCTCAGTCGCGACCGTGTTGATCAAGCGCGGCACGCTCAAGACCGGCGACATCTTCGTCGCCGGCGGCGAATGGGGCCGGGTGCGCGCGCTGATCGACGACCGTGGCCAGACCGTGACCGCCGCCAGTCCGGCGACGCCGGTCGAGGTGCTGGGTCTCAACGGCACGCCGCTCGCGGGCGACGATTTCGTCGTCGTCGACAGCGAGGCCAAGGCGCGCGACATCACCGAATACCGCCAGCGGCTGCGCCGGCAGAAGGCCGCCGCCGCCGGCGGCCGCGGCACGCTCGAGCAGATGTTCTCGCAGATCGCCGCCGGCACCGCCAAGGAGCTCGCGGTCGTGGTCAAGTCCGACGTCCAGGGCTCGCTCGAGGCGATCAACGCCTCGCTCAAGGGCCTCGGCACCACGGAGGTCACGGTGCGCCTGCTGCACGCGGCGGTGGGCGGCATCAACGAGAGCGACGTCATCCTCGCCAAGGCGTCGAACGCCGTGATCATCGGCTTCAACGTCCGCGCCAATCCGCAGGCGCGCGATCTGGCGCGGCGCGACGGCGTCGAGATCCGCTACTACTCGATCATCTACGAGGTGATCGAGGACATGAAGAACGCGCTTTCCGGCCTGCTGGCGCCGACCCGGCGCGAGCGCTTCCTCGGCAACGCCGAGATCCGCGAGGTGTTCAACATCAGCAAGGTCGGCAAGGTGGCGGGCTGCCTGGTCACCGAAGGCTTGGTGCGGCGCGGCGCCAAGGTGCGGTTGCTGCGCGACAACGTCGTCATCCACGAAGGCAGCCTCAAGACCCTGAAGCGTTTCAAGGACGAGGTCCGCGAGGTTCGCGAAGGCACCGAATGCGGTATGGCCTTCGAGAACTACGACAACATCGAGAAGGGCGACGTGATCGAGTGCTTCGAGGTCGAAGAGGTCGCCCGCGCGCTCTAGCCGCGCGCCCCTAGTCGCGAGGACCGCGATGTCGAGATCGGAACAGAGCGCGCGATCACTGCGGGTCGGCGAGGAGATGCGCCACGCGCTGGCGCGCATCTTCGAGCACGGGCTGCACGATCCCGCGCTCGCCGAGATCGCCCTCACCGTCACCGAGGTGCGGGTGTCGCCCGATCTCAAGAACGCGACCGCCTATGTCGTGCCGCTGGGCGGCGCGCATGCCGCCGAGGTCATGGCGGGATTGAAGCGCGCCGAGGGCTATCTGCGCCGCGAGCTGGCGCAGGCCGTCAAGTTGCGCTATGCGCCGGCGCTGCATTTCACGCTCGACACCTCGTTCGAGCACGCAAGCCAGATCGACGCGCTGCTGCGCCGGCCCGAGGTGGCGCGCGATCTCGTGCCGCCCGCCCAGCCCAAACGCAAGAAGACTCGCGATGCGGAGTAAGCCGGCGTCGGCGATCCACGGCTGGATCGTGCTCGATAAGCCGCTGGGCCTCAGCTCGGCGCGCGCTGTCGCCGCGGTCAAGCGGGCGTTCAACGCCGCCAAGGCCGGCCATGCCGGCACGCTCGATCCGCTGGCGACCGGCGTGCTGCCGATCGCGCTCGGCGAGGCGACCAAGACAGTGCCCTACGTCGTCGACGGTCCGAAGGTCTATCGCTTCACCGTGCAGTGGGGCGAGGCGCGCACCACCGACGACGCCGAGGGCGATGTCGTCGCCCGCAGCGATCATCGGCCTTCGGCCGAGGCGATCCGCGCGGTCCTGCCGCGCTTCACCGGCACGATCGATCAGCGGCCGCCGGCTTTCTCGGCGATCAAGGTCAGCGGCCAGCGGGCCTATGCGCTGGCGCGGGCGGGCGTCGCGGCCGAGCTTGCGGCGCGGTCGGTGACGGTGCGGCGGCTCGAACTGGTGGCGGCGCCGGACGCCGACCGGGCGGTCTTCGAGGCCGAGGTCGGTCCGGGCACCTATGTCCGCAGCCTTGCCCGGGACCTCGGCGAAGCGCTCGAAACCCGCGGTTTCGTTACCGAATTGCGACGGCTGGCGGTCGGCCGGTTCGGCCTCAACCGGGCGATTCCCCTGGATAATCTGACCGCCCTCGGGCATAGTCCGGCCGCTTCCGGGCATTTGCTTCCGCTCGAGACGGCGCTGGACGACATCCCGGCGCTCGCCCTGACGGAGGACCAGGCAAACGCCCTGCGTTGCGGCCGGGCCGTGACGCCGTTCAGCCCGCAAGAGCGGGCGTGCCTCTCACAAATCGGCAACGGCGCGACGATCTGTGCAACGTCGGGCGGCAAGCTGGTAGCGCTCGCCGAAGTCACGGCCGGGGAAATCCGTCCCCTGCGCGTGCTGAACATCTGAGTTCGAAGGAGACAATCCCGATGTCGATCAGCGTGGCGCGCAAGCAGGAGCTCATCCGCGATTACGCGCGCAAAGAGGGCGACACCGGCTCGCCCGAGGTCCAGGTCGCCATCTTGAGCGAGCGCATCCAGAAGCTCAGCGAGCATCTGGCGACCCATACCAAGGATTTCCACTCGCGCCGCGGTCTGCTGGTCATGGTCGGCCAGCGTCGCAGCCAGCTCGATTACCTGAAGCGCGTCGACGCCGCGCGCTACGAAGCGCTGATCGACCGCCTGGGACTGCGCCGCTGAGATCGCAGTCCTCCGGCCGGCGCGCGCCGGCCTTCACGACAAACCGCGCGGACAAAGCCGCGGCGACGGAGTTCCGTCGCCCGCCGTCCGCCCTTACCCCTTTCCACAGAGAGACCGAAGAGAGAGAAGAGAGAGCGAACCATGTTCGAGGTTTATCGCAAGGAACTTAACTGGGGCGGCCGCCGCCTCGTGCTCGAAACCGGACGGATGGCACGGCAAGCCGACGGCGCCGTGCTTGCGACCTACGGCGAGACCTCGGTGCTATGCACCGCGGTCGGCGCCCGCCAGGTCAGGCCCGGTCAGGATTTCTTCCCGCTGACCGTCAACTACCAGGAAAAGACCTTCGCCGCCGGCAAGATTCCGGGCGGCTTCTTCAAGCGCGAGGGCCGGCCCTCCGAGAAAGAGGTGCTCACCTCGCGGCTGATCGACCGGCCGATCCGGCCGCTCTTCGCCGCCGGCTTCCTCAACGAGGTGCAGGTAGTCTGCACCGTGCTGTCGCACGATCTCGAGAACGATCCCGACATCGTCGCGATGGTCGGCGCCTCGGCGGCGCTGACGCTGTCGGGCATTCCGTTCATGGGTCCGATCGGCGGCGCGCGCGTCGGCTATGTCGACGGCCAGTACGTGCTCAATCCCAAGATCGACGACGTCAAGCTGTCGGAACTCGACCTGGTCGTCGCCGGCACCCGCGACGGCGTGCTGATGGTCGAATCCGAGGCCAAGGAGCTGTCCGAGGACATCATGCTCGGCGCCGTCATGTTCGGCCATCGCGGCTTCCAGCCGGTGATCGACGCCATCATCGAGCTCGCCGAATCCGCCGCCAAGGAGCCGTGGGACCTGCCCGACACCGACGCACAGAAGGCCGGAATCCAGGCGAAGCTGGCGCCGGCGGTGTCGAGCGACATCGGCGCCGCCTATGCCGAGCGGCAGAAGCAGACGCGGGCGAAGCTGCTCGAAAGCGCGCACGCCAAGGTCGTCGACCTCTTCCCCGACGAGGCCGAACGCACACTCGCCGGCAAGGTCTTCAAGTCGCTCGAAGCCGACATCGTGCGCGGCGCCATCCTCAAGGGCGAGCCGCGCATCGACGGCCGCGACACCAAGTCGATCCGGCCGATCGCGGTCGAGGTCGGCGTGCTGCCGCGCGCCCACGGTTCGGCGCTGTTCACCCGCGGCGAGACCCAGGCGCTCGCCGTCACCACGCTCGGCACCGGCGAGGACGAGCAGATCATCGACGCGCTCGAAGGCGAATTCCGGCAGGCCTTCATGCTGCACTACAACTTCCCGCCCTATGCCACCGGCGAGACCAAGCGCATGGGTTCGCCCGGAAGGCGCGAGATCGGCCACGGCAAGCTCGCCTGGCGCGCCGTGCGGCCGCTGCTGCCGGTGGCGGAGAGTTTCCCCTACACCATCCGCGTCGTCTCCGAGATCACCGAGTCGAACGGCTCGTCGTCGATGGCGACGGTCTGCGGCGCCTCGCTATCGCTGATGGATGCGGGCGTGCCGCTGAAGCGGCCGGTCGCCGGCATTGCCATGGGCCTCATCAAGGACGACTCGGGCTACGCCGTGCTCTCCGACATCCTCGGTGACGAGGATCACCTCGGTGATATGGATTTTAAAGTCGCCGGCACCGAGCGCGGCGTCACCGCGCTGCAGATGGACATCAAGATCACCTCGATTACCGAGGAGATCATGCGCATTGCGCTGGCGCAGGCGCGCGACGGCCGCATGCACATCCTCGGCGAGATGGGCCGCGCCCTCGACCACGCCCGCGAGGGCGTCAGCCAGAACGCGCCGCGCATCACCACGATCAGCATTCCCAAGGACAAGATCCGCGAGGTGATCGGCTCCGGCGGCAAGGTGATCCGCGAGATCTGCGAGGTCACCGGCGCCAAGATCGACATCGAGGACGACGGCACCATCAAGGTCGCCGCCGTCGACGCCGACGCCTCCAAGGCGGCGATCGACTGGATCAAGGGCATCGTCGCCGAGCCCGAGGTCGGCGTCATCTATTCGGGCAAGGTGGTCAAGACGATGGACTTCGGCGCCTTCGTCAACTTCCTCGGCGCGCGCGACGGCCTCGTCCATATCAGCGAGCTGGCGCCGCATCGCGTCGGCAAGACCACCGACGTCGTCAAGGTCGGCGACCAAGTCAAGGTCAAGGTCCTGGGCTTCGACGACCGCGGCAAGGTCAAGCTGTCGATGAAGCAGGTCGATCAGGTCACCGGCGAGGACATCAGTGCCAAGCTGGCCGACGAGCGCCGCCAGCGCGAATCGGCCAAGGCCTCGCCGGCCGGCTGAATCGCCAGGGTTGACCGTCGCGGCGGCCGGGGCCAGATAGGCGGCAAGGGGGCGACAGAGAGGATGAGGCCGTGAAAGCGCTGAACGCGCTCCGGATTTCGGGCTGCGAGGTGCTGCCGCTGGTCGAAGGCGGCAAGGGCATCTCGATCTCGAACGGCGAAAGCTCGGGCGCCTGGGCGGCCTGCGGCGGCGTCGGCACCTTCTCCGGCGTCAACGCCGATTCAAAGGACGCCAACGGCCGCACCATTGCCCAAGTCTATCACGGCAAGACGCGGCGCGAGCGGCACGAGGAGCTGATCCGCTACGCCATAGCCGGCGGCATTCACCAGGCCAAGGTCGCCTACGAGCGCGCCTCGGGCCGCGGCCGCCTGCACATGAACATCCTGTGGGAGATGGCGGCGGCCGAGCGCATTCTCAACGGCGTGCTCGAGGGCGCGCAGGGCCTCGTCAACGGCGTCACCTGCGGCGCCGGCATGCCCTATCGCATCGCCGAGATCTGCGCCCGCTATGGCGTTCACTACTATCCGATCGTGTCGTCGGCGCGCGCCTTCCGCGCGCTGTGGAAACGCGCCTACCACAAGTTCCGCGGGTGGCTGGGCGCGGTGGTCTACGAGGATCCCTGGCTCGCCGGCGGCCATAACGGCATCACCAACAGCGAGGATCCGGAGCGGCCCGAGCCGCCCTTCCCGCGCGTCTACGAGCTTCGCCAGATGATGCGCGAATTCGGCCTTGCCGACACGCCGATCGTCATGGCCGGCGGCGTCTGGTGCCTGCGCGAATGGGAGGATTGGCTCGACAATCCCGAGCTCGGGCCGATCGCGTTCCAGTTCGGCACGCGCGCGCTCCTCACCAAGGAGAGCCCGATATCCGACGCCTGGAAGCACAAGCTGCTGACGCTCAAGGAAGGCGACATCCGGCTCCAGCGCTTCAGCCCGACCGGCTTCTACTCCTCGGCCGTGCGCAACAACTTCCTCGCCGAGCTCGAGGAGCGCTCCGAGCGGCAGATTCCCTATTCGATCGAGTCCGTCGGCGACCACTTGGCGACGCTCGAGGTCGGCGCGCGCAAGCGCATCGTCTACGTCACGCCGCACGACCGCGAGCGCGCGCTGACCTGGATCGCGCAGGGCTTCACCGAAGCGCTGCGGACGCCGGACTCGACCCTGATCTTCGTCGCGCCGGCCAAGGCGCTCGAGATCCGCAACGACCAGATCAACTGCATGGGCTGCCTGTCGGCCTGCATGTTCTCGAACTGGGCGCAGAACGAGGAGGGCACCACCGGCAAGAAGGCCGATCCGCGCAGCTTCTGCATCCAGAAGACGCTGCAGAACATCGCCCATAGCGAGGACGTCGAGTTCCAGCTCATGTTCTCGGGCCACAACGCCTATCGCTTCGCCACCGATCCGTTCTACGCCAACGGCTTCATTCCGAGCGTGCGCGAGCTGGTCGAGCGGCTCCAGACCGGCAACTGAGCCGGTTGCCGGCATGCGCCGGATCGACGCAATACGGCGTTCGAGTTCGATCCCGAGCGGCTCGATCTCGGCCTAGCCGAGCCGCGCCGACGGGCGCCGAATTCGGCCCCCAGACAGGCGTTTCTCTCCTTTGCAAACGGCCCATTCTGGGGTAATTTAGAGCGCCTCTACCTTGGCGGTCCGCGCTACCTATATATCTCCTCGATGACCCGTCCCTTCGCCAACGCGCTTGAACTGCTTCGTGCCGCGCGGCTGCGGCCGACCCGCCAGCGCCTTGCCCTGGCGCGGCTGCTGTTCGAGAAAGGCGACCGCCACGTGGCCGCCGAGGAGCTGCACGGCGAGGCGCTCGCGGCGCAGATTCCGGTGTCGCTGGCGACGGTCTACAACACGCTGCACCAGTTCGTCGGCGCGGGCCTGCTGCGCGAGGTGGTGATCAATCCCGGCCGGTCGTATTTCGACACCAATGTCAGCGACCATCATCACTTCTTCTACGAGGACAGCGGCCTGCTGCGCGACATTCCCGGCGACAGCATCGCGGTCAGCAACGTGCCGCCGCCGCCCGAAGGCGGCTCGATCCGCCGCGTCGACGTCATCGTCCGGGTCGAAAAAGCGCCGCAAAAGGGCCGCGCGTAGCACGCCTTTTGTCATATCCGGCCAGCGCTTAAATCAGAAATTATAATTATTCTAAACTGTTGACTCAAGGCGCCGGCGGGTTCATATAGAGCGCGTGGCGGGCGCGACCGGCGTCCGCCGGTCCGAATTCCAACCGCCAGGAGGCATGCATGGCACTCAAAGGCTCGAAGACCGAGCAGAACCTGAAAGACGCCTTCGCCGGCGAAAGCCAGGCGAACCGGCGCTACCTCTATTTCGCCCAGAAGGCCGACGTCGAAGGCTTCAACGACGTCTCGACGGTCTTCCGCTCGACCGCGGAAGGCGAAACCGGCCACGCCCACGGCCACCTCGAATTCCTCGAGGAGGTCGGCGATCCGGCGACTGGCAAGCCGATCGGCGACACCAAGAAGAACCTCGCGGCGGCGATCGCCGGCGAGACCCACGAATACACCGACATGTATCCGGGCATGGCGAAGACCGCGCGCCAGGAAGGCTTCGAGGAGATCGCCGACTGGTTCGAGACGCTCGCCAAGGCCGAGAAGTCCCACGCCGGGCGCTTCCAGAAGGCGCTCGACAGCCTGGGCTGAGCCCGGCCGACGATCACCGCGGGGAGCGCGGCGGCGCTCCTCGCCATTTTTCTGCTTGAACCACCAGGACCTTTCGATGCGGGAAGGCAGCCTCGACGCGCCCACGCGCCACGCGATTCCGTGGCGGGACGCCGACTATTACGATCCGGCTAAGGTCGAAGCGGAGATGCACCGCATCTTCGAGATCTGCCACGGCTGCCGGCGCTGCTTCAATCTGTGCGACAGCTTTCCGCGGCTCTTCGACCTGATCGACGCCAGCCCCAACGAGCTCGAAGGCGTCGACCGCAAGGACTACGCCAAGGTCGCCGACGCCTGCACGCTCTGCGACATGTGTTTCATGACCAAGTGTCCCTACGTGCCGCCGCACGAATTCAATCTCGATTTTCCGCACACCATGCTGCGCTATCGCGCGTCGCAGCTGAAGGCGAACGGCGGCGAGTTCGCGCAACAGCGGCTCGCCGAAACCGACCGTAACGGGCGACTGGCCGGCAAAGTGGCGCCGCTCGCCAACTGGGCGAGCCGGACCGGCAACGGCCTGACCCGACCGGCAATGGAAGCGGCGGCTGGCATCGACCGCCGCGCCGACTTGCCGAAATTCCACGGCCGCACCTTCGCCCTGCGCGCCCGGGACAACGCGCCGCCGGTGGATAAGGACGCACCGGCCTATGGCCGCAAGGCGGTCATCTATGCGACCTGCTTCGTCAATTACAACCGGCCGCGCATCGGCGAGGCGCTGCGCGCCATCCTCGCCAAGAATGGCGTCGCGACCGAAGTCGCCTATCCCGGCTGCTGCGGCATGCCGCAATTCGAGCGCGGCGACGTCGCGCGCGTCGCGGCGATGGCGAAGCGCGTGGCGCGGGACCTTCGGCCCAAGATCGAGGCCGGCTTCGATATCGTGGCGCCGGTGCCGTCCTGCGCGCTGATGCTCAAATTCGAATGGCCGCTGCTGCTGCCCGACGACGCGGATGTGAAGCTCCTGGCGGGCGCCACTTTCGACGGCAGCGAATATCTGGTGGCGATCGCCAAGAAGGAGGGCCTGGCCGGCGGCCTGGCGCCGCTCCCGGGCGGCGTCGCCGTCCACATCGCGTGTCACGCGCGGGCGCAGAACATGGGCCAGAAGGCGGCCGAGCTGCTGCGGCTGCTGCCGTCGCCCGACGTCGCCGTGATCGAACGCTGCTCCGGCCACGGTGGCTCGTGGGGCGTGATGAAGGCGAATTTCGACACCGCGATCAAGGTCGGCAAGCCCGTGGCGCGCAGCGTCGCCAAGGCCGACAAGGCCTATCTCGCCTCGGAATGCCCGCTGGCGGCGATGCACATCCGCCAGGGCATGCAGATGCTCGGCGCCGAGGGCAAGGCGCCGGCCGAGACCTATCACCCGATCGAGCTCATGGCGCTCGCCTATGGCGTCCTGCCGGAGGAGAAACATCCGTGACCCAGTTCCGCGAACTCACCCGCGCCGACATCCTGCCGGTCGAGCAATACGAGCGCGAACGGCGCGCCCATCGCCAGCGCATCACCGCGATCAAGAAGAACCGCCGGGTCGAAGTCGGGCCGCTGGCGACGTTCTATTTCGAGAATTTCGACACCATGTGGCACCAGGTGCACGAGATGCTGGCGATCGAGCACGGCGGCGAGGCGCAGATCGGCGACGAGCTCGCGGCCTACAATCCGCTCATCCCCAAGGGCGACGAGCTGGTCGCGACCGTGATGTTCGAGATCGAGGATCCGGTGCAGCGCGCGCGCATCCTCGGCCAGCTCGGCGGCGTCGAGTACAAGATGTATCTCGCCTTCGCCGGCGAGAAGATCGCCGGCGCGGCCGATCCGACGCGCGAGAACACCGCGTCCGACGGCAAGGCCTCGTCGGTGCAGTTCATGAAATTCCCGTTCACGGCGGCGCAGAAGGCGAAGTTCCGCGCCGCCGGCACGCGCGTCGAGGTCGGCATCGAGCATCCGAACTATCACCATATCGCGGTGCTGAACGAGGCGACGCGCGCGACGCTAGCCGCCGACCTGGCCTGAGGCCGGCGACTTGGCCGATGCCGGACGGCGGAAACATCTGCGGGGTGGTCGTTTAACAACGACCGCCCGTTAAATGTGCGTATTATCCCTTATTCTACTGCACAAACGGCGGCGCTATCAGGACGTGCATGAGCCGCGCCGACGATCTGCGCCGCAAGCTTGCGCTTTACCGTGAATATCTCGCCCAGGGCGCGGGTCCCGAGGTCGCTACCATCTACCTGCGCCAGATCACCCGGCTCGAAGCCGAGCTGGAGCAGATCGAAACCGACGCCGACAAGCGTTCGTAAGGCGTGCGTTTCAGCGCACGACGTCCTTGGCGTGCTCCGCCAGCCGCTCGAAGGCGGTGGCAATCTTCAACAGCTCATTGCGGATCTCGGGAAGCGTGGCGCGCTCGGCCGCGGCGCGAATGCGCGCGGCGTGAGCGAGATAATAATCGGCGCCCCCGTCCGGATACTTGTCCACAGCGCAATCTAGACGCGAAAACGACACACCGGGCCCGGGTGATCCCCGAAATCGCGCCGGGAAACCCTTGAGAAACAAGACGCCCCGGCCGGGATTGCAGCCGGGGCGAGGTTCTGCCGTGAGAAATCGGCAGGGAGGAACGCGATCGGGATTAACCATAGAACGTAGGCGACGGCGCGGCGTTTCATCCCCGCCGCCGCGGCCGCGCCGCCTCAGGTGACGTGCGCCAGCACGTAGTAGATCACGTAGATCCAGCTCAAGAAGCCGTCGACCACCGCCCAGAGCACGCTCTTGTGCGTGGTCCAGGACATGGCGATGGCGAGCGCATTGCCGAAAGTGACGCCGTAATGAACGTAGTAATACATGACGCTTGCCCCTCCCGCGGGCGAGACGAAACCGCGTCTTAGGTAGCAAAGCCGCGCCCGGCGGCGCCAGACCAAACGGAATTCAAAGAGAGGGAAAAGCGCTCAGGCGGCAGAGCTGCGTTTATCGCCGTTCTTCTTGCCGTTGCCATTGGCGGGAAAGCGATGGATGAAGCGGGCACGATCCCAGATCTCGAAGCCTTCCACCTTCTCGCCCCGGCGGGCGGCGAACAGCTTCGTGGCTTGCTCGACGGCCTGGGCGTCGCTGGTCGTGTTCAACACTTCGACGCCGACGATATGGCCGCCGCGCATGAAATAACACCGCATATAACCCGCTCCCCCGGGTTCACCGCGTCGACCATGATTCCACGCCGCCGGCCGATCGTCCAGTCGCGCCCGAAAGACGATAGGGGGCGCCGGCTAACGACCACCGCTATTCGATGGTTTCGTCGGCGGTGACGCCCCAGATCTCGCTGCGCCGCCGGCTCGCGATCTGTCACCGCCATCTGGCCGAAGGCCTGGTGAGCGACGTCACCTCAGAACTTGTAGTCCAGTCCGGCGCTGACGACCTGCGCCAACAGATTGCCGGTCGGCAGGCAGGGTAGCGTGATAGTCGGCGAAGAGATCGAGCTGGCCGCTTACGGCCGCGATGACGCCGGTGCCGATGGTGACTTGGTCGCGCGACGGGGCCAGTGCGCTCACCGTGAAGCTGCCGCCGCCGACCTGCACCAGGCTCGGCGGCGTGGCGAAGAGCTCGTGGCTATACGCGAGATCGGCTTCGGGCGTCCACACCGTGCCGCTGGCCGACGTAAAGCTCTCCTTGGCGGTGACGCCGAGGAAGGGCCTGAGGCTATCGGAATTGCGGCTCGATACCGTCAGGTTGTTGCCGGGCGCGCCGCTTTCGGTGAAGCCGGTTTCATAGAGGTGGACGTATTCGAATCCCGCCGCCGGTACGAGCGAGAGGCGCCCGAGCGTCAGTTTCGTCGTCGCCTGCATCGCCGCCGTCGCCTCGTGGCCGTCGTGGGTCGAGGTCGCGGCCTCGCCAACCGACGCGATCGAGCGGCTGAGGTTGATGCGGTCATAGGCGTAGCCGACCGCGCCATCGAGCGCCCAGGTGCCGAAGTCGTCACGGCCATAGAGCATGAGCCGCGGGGTGTCGATGGTGCCGCTCTCGCCGTCGTGGACGTTGAGGTTGGTGCGGCTGTAGCCGAAGGCGATGCCGGCCGTCAGGTGGTCCGCCACCGGCCGGTCGATGCCGGCGAGGAAGCCGCCCGATTGCGTGGTAAAGCCGGGCGTCGCGCCGCCGTTGAGATTCGCGAACTCACCGAGGCCGCGGAACCAGCCGCCGAGCTCGTTCATCTTTGCAGGCAGGCTGGCGACGAGCTCGCCCAGCTGCGCGGTGCTGCCGGCGAAGGCGATCTGGAGCGGCATCGCAGCGGTCTGGTCGGTTGCGCGGTCGTCCGCGCCGGCGTTGAACGCCCCGCCCGTCGGTCCGCCGCCAAGATAACCGAGCAGCGTGTTATTGGCGTCCTGGCCGCCGTCGAGCGCGGTAGTGCCGCCGTCAGGGATGCTGGTATCGGTTGTCGGCGCTACGGTCGTCGAGGTGATGCCAAGATCGACGTCGGTCGTCGTGTAGGAGATCGACTGGTTGAAGCCCGACGGCGCGGTGCCGCTCACCGTGCCGAAGGTGCCCGTGACCGTGCCGGCATGGACGATGTCGTAAGTCTTGGTGCTGTAGACGCCGGGGTCGTAGACCAGCTTGAGTGTGCCGGCGAGCGTCGCCGTACCGGTCACGTCGAGCTTGCTGGCGGCGCTGGGCGAGACCTCGATCGAGAGGGTGCTGTTCGAGCCTTGCGTGTAGTTGCCGGTGACGGTCAGCGTGCCGATGGTGCCGCCAGGCGCGACAATGCCGCCGGCGCTGTTGGTCACGTCGCCGCCGACCGTGCCGTGGCCGGCGAGCGTGCCACTCGCATCCACCGTCACGTTGCCGGCGAGACTCGCGCTCGCATGACTTGAATCGCCTACCTCCAGCGTACCGGTTGAGACCGTAGTGCTGCCGGTATAGGTGTTGACGCCGTTCAGGATCAGCGTGCCGGTGCCGTTCTGGACGACCGATCCGTTGCCGGTGATCACATTGCCGAGGGTTTGGGTAGTATTCTGGTCGAAGGTAAGGCTGCCATCGGTCTCAATATTGCCCGTGATAGTCGAGCCCGCTTGCAGGGTCAGTGAGTTCGCGCCACCGGTGAAGGTGATGGCGTTGGCACGGGTGACGCCATCGCCACCGAGCCCGCCGGTGATGGTGCCGCTGTTGGTAATTGCAAGGTTACTGCCGTAAATGCCGGCGCCGCCTGCGGCAGAGGCGCCGCTCGAGGCGCCGCCGCTGCCTGCACCGCCAGCGCCGCCGTTGCCGCCGGTGATGGTGCCGGAATTGACAAGGGTGCCGCTCCCGGTGAAATCGATGCCGTAGCCGCCGGCGCCGCCGTTCCCGGCGTGGGCCGCCAAGACACCGGTGCTGCCGCCACCCCCGCCGCCGTTGCCGCCGGTGATGGTGCCGCTGCCGGTGTTGGTATAAGTAAGGCCGGAGGCATTGACGACGGTGCCATAGCCGCCGGCACCACCACCACCACCACCGCCAGGCCCGAACTGGTCGGTGGCGGTACCACCACTACCACCGTTGCCACCGGTCACCGTGGTCGAATTGCTCGTCGTGGTTGTCACCACAGCACCATGCGCGCCGCCGCCGCCGCCGCCGGCGCCGTTGGCGGGGCCGTCGGAACCATTGCTGCCGCTTTCGCCCGCGCTCGCTCCGCCTGAACCGCCACCGTTGGAACCACCGCTGACGCCACCGGAACCGCCGGTCGTTCCGGCGCCGCCGCCGCCGCCGCCGCCATTCGTTATTCCGTTCCCGCCCACGTTGCCGGGAGAGGTCGCATTACTGAGGCCGCCGCCCCCGCCAGCGCCACTGTAACTGCCGCCGGCGCCGCCTAGGGTCTGGGCCCGCGCCGGTAGCGCGATCGCCGCAGCGAAGAAGGCTATCGCTGCCACGGTAAACAAGCGCCACCCGTCGCGGCGCGACTGCGTCACGCCCGCCGCTCGCCGAGTGCGTCCGCGCCCACGATCCATGCAAGCCCCCCAAGCCGTCGCGCTGTCGGGCACGATCTGCATCAAGTTTAGTTTAAATTGAAAATTGAGCGGAAGACCAAATGAATCGCGCCGGAGAAAGGCTGTAAGGAAAGGCGACGGGTGTCAGGAATTGTCGCCTGAGTCTCCTTACGACGCGGCAGCAGTGGGTTGCGTAGCGGAACCCACCCTGCCCCCGCCATAGCCGGGGGCCGCTATTCGACGGTCTCGTCGGCGGTGACGCCCCAGATCTCGCTGCGCAGCAGCCAGCCGCTGACGACACGCCGGCCGCGGGTCTCGACCCGGCACCAGGCGTTGCGGCAGGCGAGCAGATTGGCGATGACGCCGGGCTCGAGCCGGGCGAGGGCCGGCGAATCGCGCGCCGGCTCCTGATAGAGCGTGCGCATGTCGCCCTTGATGATCACGGTGCGCTTCGCCGTCAGCAGGCGGATGTGAATCCAGCCCTCGGTGCCCTGCCAGTCGCGCACATGGCGCCACACGTCGTAGCGGCCGAAGACTTCGACCGGCAGGCCGCGGCGGCGATAGACCCAGCGGATCGGATACTGCTCGCCCGGTCCGGCGCGCAGATAAACCTCGTTCGACCGCAGGCTCATGAATTTCGGGTAATCCGGCTGGTCAGCGGCGGCGGCCGGCAGCGCGAGCGCGCAAGCCAGCAGCAAAGCGGCGACAACGCGGTACATGGCGCGGTCTACTCCGCGGCGCGCGGCCGGGTCAAGCCTCGGCGGCGCGCATGGCTGGACACTGGTTGGCGTGCTTGCTAGGCCTTGCGCCCGAAGGAGAGCGATCCCGATGTCGGCGAAGAAGCCGCTGGTCGTCGTCACCCGCAAGCTGCCGGACGCGGTCGAGACGCGGATGATGGAGCTGTTCGACGCGCGGCTCAACGACAGCGACACGGCGCTGACGCCGGAGCAGTTGAAGGCGGCGATGGCCGAAGCCGACGTGCTGGTGCCGACGGTCACCGATCACATCGACGCCGAGGTGATCGCCGCGGCGGGACCGCGGCTGAAGCTCATCGCCTCGTTCTCGAACGGCGTCGACCACATCGATCTCGCCGCCGCCAAGAAGCGCGGCATCATCGTCACCAACACGCCCGGCGTGCTGACCGAGGACACCGCCGACATGACCATGGCGCTGATCCTGGCGGTGGCGCGGCGCGTCAGCGAAGGCGAGCGGCTGTTGCGCGAGGGCCGCTGGCCCGGCTGGAGCCCGACCTTCATGCTGGGATCGCGGCTCTGGGGCAAGCGGCTCGGCATCGTCGGCATGGGCCGCATCGGCCAGGCGGTGGCGCGGCGGGCGCGCGGCTTCGGCCTGTCGATCCATTACCACAATCGCCATCGCGTCGATCCCGACACCGAGACCGAGCTCGAGGCGACCTATTGGGAAAGCCTCGACGCCATGCTGGCGCGGATGGACATTCTCTCGGTCAACTGTCCACGCACGCCGGCGACGTATCACCTGCTGTCGGCGCGGCGGCTGAAGCTGCTGCGGCCGACCGCGATCCTGGTCAACACTTCGCGCGGCGAGGTGATCGACGAGGAGGCGCTGACCCGGCTCCTGGTCGAGCGCGCCATCGCCGGCGCCGGCCTCGATGTCTTCGAACGCGAGCCGCTGGTCAACGAGCAGCTGCTGGCGCTCAACCGCGTCGTGCTGCTGCCGCATATGGGCTCGGCGACGCTCGAAGGCCGCATCGACACCGGCCAGCGCGTCATCCTCAACATCAAGACCTTCGCCGACGGCCACCGGCCGCCCGACCGGGTGGTCGACACGCTGCTCTAGCCCGCGGCTTGGTCGAGCCGACTTGCCGGCACGGCCGCCATCCGTTATATCCATATGAATATAACGCGGAGGGACGAATGATCCGACGTAGGTGGCTGGCCGGCGTCCTGGCCGCGGCAATATTGCCGTCGATGTTGCCGATTGCACCCGCCCGGGCCGCGACGCTCACCGTCTTCGCCGCGGCGAGCCTCAAGAACGCGCTCGACGCCGCGGTGGCCGCCTACCGGACGAAGAGTGGCGACACGGTGCGCGTCGCCTATGCCGCGAGCTCGGCGCTGGCGCGGCAGATCGAAGCCGGCGCACCGGCCGATCTCTACATCTCGGCCGACATCAAGTGGATGGACTACCTGCAGCAGCGCAAGCTCATCGAGCCGGCGAGCCGGCGCAACCTGCTCGGCAACGAACTGGTGCTGGTGGCGCCGGCGGCGAGCGGCACCAAGATCGCGCTCAGGCCCGGCATCGATCTCCGGGCATATCTCAAGAACGGACCGCTGGCGATGGCCGATCCGGCGGCGGTGCCCGCCGGTCTTTACGGCAAAGCCGCGCTCACCAAGCTCGGCATCTGGAGCGCCGTGGAGGCCAAGGTCGCGCGCGCCGCCGACGTGCGCATGGCGCTGCGCCTGGTGGCGCGCGGCGAGGCGCCGCTCGGCGTGGTCTATCGCACCGATGCGGTGGCGGAACCCAAAGTCGAGATCGCCGGCGTCTTTCCGCCCGACAGCTATCCGCCGGTGATCTATCCGGCGGCGCTGGTCGTCCACGCCCAGCCGGCGACGGCGAAGCTGCTGGCTTTCCTGGATTCGCCGGCGGCGCGGTCCTATTTCGAGAAGCAGGGCTTCAAAGTTCTGTTCTAGCGCCGGAGAGCGCGCTGAAGCGCGGCGAGCTCGCGCATCGCCGCCTTCCGGCTACGGCGCTCGATCGCGCGATAGCTCGCGATCAAGGCGAGACCGAAGGGCGTCAATCGGGCGCCGCCGCCGCGCTCGCCGCCCGGCCGCGCCGTCACCACCTTGCGCCGGAAGGTGCGATTGAGGCTGTCGATCAGCATCCAGGCGCGGCGATAGGACATGCCGAGGCTGCGGCCGCCGCGCGAGATCGAGCCGCCGTCGCGGATCGCCTCGAGCAGTCGGATCTTGCCGGGTCCGATCGCCTTGCCGGGACCGAGATCGACGCGCAGGGTAAGCTTCGCCACACGCCGCCTTCAGCCGCCGCAGGTCGGGCAGTCGGGATCGCGCGGAATCTCGATCTTGTGGAAATCGGCGGCGAGCGAATCGTACATCAGCAGGCTGCCGCTGAGGCTGGTGCCGATGCCGAGGATCTCCTTCAGCACCTCGACCGCCTGGAGCGTGCCCATGACGCCGGCGATCGCGCCCAAGATGCCGGCAGTCTCGCAGCGCGGCACCGTGTCCGGCGGCGGCGCCTCGCGGAAGAGGCAGCGATAGCAGGGGTGCGGCGGGCCGAGATAGGCCTTGAAGGTCGAAAGCTGACCGTCGAAGGGCGAGAGCGCGGCACCGACCAGCGTCTTGCGCAGGCGATAGCACCAGTCGTTGAGCAGATAGCGCGTGGCGAAATTGTCGCTGCCGTCGGCCACCACGTCGTAACGCGCGACGATGTCGCGGACGTTGCGCTCGTCGAGCCGGGTGGCGTGAATTTCGACGCGCACCTCGGGATTGATCCGCGCCAGTGTCGCTTGTGCGCTCGCCGTCTTGGCATGGCCGATGCTCGCGGTCGCGTGAACGATCTGCCGCTGCAGATTCGAGAGGTCGACGGCATCGTCGTCGACCACGCCGAGCGTGCCGACACCGGCGGCGGCGAGATACATCAGCAGCGGCGAGCCCAGACCGCCGGCGCCGACCACCAGCACGCGCGCCTGGAGCAGCTTGGCCTGGCCCTCCTCGCCGACCTCGTCGAGGATCAGGTGCCGGGCATAGCGCTGGAACTGCGCCTCGCTCAGCGGATGCGCCAGCGTCTCGGCCATCACAGCCCTTCGAACAGCGCGGTCGACAGGTAGCGCTCGGCCGTATCCGGCAGCACGACGACGATCACCTTGTCGGCCAGATCGGCACGCTGGCCGATCTCAACGGCGGCAGCCAGCGCGGCGCCCGACGAGATGCCGCAGGCGACGCCTTCAAGCCGCGCCACCTCGCGCGCCGTCTTGAACGCGGTCTCATTGCCGATGCGGACGGTTTCGTCGATCAGCTTGGTATCGAGGATCGCCGGCACGAATCCGGCGCCGATGCCCTGGATCTTGTGCGGGCCCGGCGGACCCCCCGACAGCACGGCGCTGTCTTCCGGCTCGACGGCAATCATCTTGAGGCCGGGTTTGCGCGGCTTCAGCACCGAGCCGACGCCGGTCAAGGTGCCGCCGGTGCCGATGCCGCTCACCACCACGTCGACGCGGCCGCCGGTATCGCGCCAGATTTCCTCGGCCGTGGTGCGGCGGTGGATTTCGGGATTGGCCGGATTGTTGAACTGCTGCAGCATGAAGGCGTCGCCCAGCTTCTTCACCAGCGCCTCGGCGCGGGCGATCGCGCCACGCATGCCCTGGGCCGCCGGCGTCAACTCGAGCTCGGCGCCCAGCAGCTTCAGCATGTGCCGGCGCTCGACTGACATGCTGTCGGGCATGATCAGGATCAGGCGGTAGCCCTTGGCGGCGGCGACGAAGGCCAGGGCGATGCCGGTATTGCCGGAGGTCGGCTCGACCAGCACGGTCTTGCCCGGCCGGATCAGGCCGGCGCTCTCGGCCGCCTCGATCATGGCGGCGCCGATGCGGTCCTTGACCGACGAGACCGGGTTGAAGAACTCGCACTTGGCGAGGATCTCGGCCTTGACGCCGTGGGCCGCGGCGAAGCGCTGGAGCCGCACCAGCGGCGTCGCGCCGATGGTCTCGATGATGCTGGCGTAGACACGGCCGCGGAAATCGCCGTGCGCCTCGACGGCGGCGGGAGATGTCGGCTTGAGTTCGGGACGGGCCATGGGTTGATCCTTCAGATGGAGAAATCGAGACGCGCGCCGTATTCGCCGGGCACGCCGATCTTGTGCGCGCGCAGGCAGAGGTCTTCAATGGTGATGCCGTCGAGCCGGCTCATCACCTCGGCGTTGAGCTCCTGCCACAGCGGCCGGACGACCCGCAGGCCGAGTTCGGCGCCGCCGCTTTCGGCCAGCGGATCCTCGCCGCCGTCGAGCTCCCGCACCACGCGCACGATCTCGCCCAGGTTGATGCGTCGCCGCTCGCGCGCCAGGCGATAGCCGCCGCGCGGGCCGCGCACGCCGGCGAGGATGCCGGCGCGCACCAGCTGCTGCAGCACCTGCTCGAGATAACGGCGCGGAATGCCCTGGCGACGCGTGATCTCGCCGGACTGCACCGGCAGCGTGCCCGCGTTGTAGGCGATGTCGAGCACCGCCTCGATCGCGAACAACAGCTTCTTGGTGAGCCTGACCATGGCGATCCGCTTACTCGGCGGCCTTGCGCTCGAAGAACTGGCCGATGCGCGCAGCCAAGCGATCGCCGACGTCGCGCTTGCTGAGCCGGCCCCAGGATTCGGTTCGCCGCTCGTCGATCAGGTGGATCTCGTTGACGTCACCGCCGAAAACGCCGCTTGCCGTGGAGACGTCGTTGGCCAGAATCCAGTCGCAGCCCTTCTTGGCGCGCTTGGCGCGCGCCGCGGCGACCAGGTTCTCGGTCTCGGCGGCAAAGCCGACGACGAGGCGCGGCCGCCGGTTGCCGGCTTGCGCCAACGTCGCCAGGACGTCCGGATTCTCCACCAGCTTCAACACCGGCAGCGCGTCGGTCTTCTTGAGCTTCTGCGGCGCGGCATCGACGCGCCAGTCGGCGACCGCGGCGGCGCAGACGGCGACGTCAACCGGCAGCTGTGCCTCGCAGGCCGCCAGCATCTCGCGCGCCGAGCGCACATGGACCACCCGCACGCCGGGCGGATCGGCTTCGCGCGTCGGACCCGCGACCAGCACCGTGTCGGCACCCAGGCGGGCCAGGGCCGCAGCGATGGCGTGGCCTTGCTTGCCCGACGACCGGTTGGCGATATAGCGCACCGGATCGATCGCCTCCTCGGTGGGACCGCTGGTGACCAGCGCCTTGCGGCCGCGCAACGTCGCCTGCGCGACGAAAATGGCCTCGACCGCGTCGGCGATGGCGTTGGGCTCGGCCATGCGGCCGATGCCGGTCTCGGCTTCGGCGAGCGCGCCGGCCTCGGGTCCGACCCGCTTGACGCCGCGCTTCTCGAGGCGGGCGACGTTCGCCTGGGTCGCGGGATTGATCCACATCCGCGTGTTCATCGCCGGCGCCAGCAGGATCGGCTTGTCGCTCGCGATCAGCACGGTCGAGGCCAAGTCGTCGGCGAGGCCCACTGCGAGCTTGGCGATCAGGTCAGCGGTCGCAGGCGCGATGACGATCAGGTCGGCTTCCTGCGACAGCCGCAGATGGCCCATCTCGCTCTCGTCGGTGAGCGAAAACAGGTCGGAATAGACACGTTCGCCCGACAGCGTCTGGGCCGCGAGCGGCGTTATAAAGCGCTGCGCCGCCGCCGTCATGACGCAGCGCACGACGGCGCCGTGCTCGCGCAGGCGGCGGATGAGCTCCAGGCTCTTATAGGCGGCAATGCCGCCGGCGATCACCAACAGGATGCGGCGTCCGTGCAGCATCGGCATTCCAACGCTCGGTTGCGGAATACGGAATAATCTACTCTACAGGCGGTGTAATTTCTAGGCTCAAAGCCGCCAGCCGGAATGAATGGCGGCAATACCACCGCTGAGCGGCCGCGCCGTCACCCGCTCGAAACCCGCCTCGCGCATAAGTTGTACCAATCGCTGCCGATCGGGAAAGCGGCGGATGCTTTCAACCAGGTACTGATAGGCGTCGCGGTCGCCGGCGATGACGGCGCCGAGCCGCGGCAGAACGGCAAAGGAATAGAGGTCATAGGCCCGCCTGACGAGCGGCCCCTCGACGTTGCTGAATTCGAGGCACAGGAAATGACCGCCGGGGCGCAATATCCGCCGCATTTCGGCCAGGGCCGCGGGTATGCGCGTCACGTTCCGCAGGCCGAACGCGATCGTGCAGGCGTCGACGCTGCCGCTGGCCAACGGCAGCGCCTCGGCGTCGCCGCACAGCCAGCGCACGGCGCCGCCGTCGCCGGCGTCCAGGCTTCGCGCCCGGCCGGCCTCCAGCATGCGGGTATTGATGTCGCAAATGATCGCGTGGGCACCGGGAGCGCGTGCCACGAAACGTCGCGCGATATCGCCGGTGCCGCCCGCGACGTCGAGCAGCACTTGGCCCGGCCGCGGGCCGAGCCGGTCGATCAATTCCGCCTTCCACAACCGGTGGATGCCGCCCGACATCAGATCGTTCATCAGGTCGTAGCGGCGCGCCACGCGCGCGAAGACATCATGCACCAGTCGCGTATGCTCGCGCGCGGCCACGCGGCGGTAGCCGAAATCCGCTGTCTCTTTCGCCGTCACCTTGGCACCATAGCCGCCGCCTGCCGTTGAGACCAGCCCATGCCCGAACTGCCGGAAGTCGAGACCGTGGTGCGTGGCCTCAAGGCGCGCATCGAGGGCAAGCGGCTGCTGCGTCTGGTGCTTCATCGGGCCGATTTGCGTCAGGCGGTGCCCACCGGTCTCGCCGCCAAGGTCGAGAACCGGCGCGTCGTCCGGATCGACCGCCGCGCCAAGTACATTCTGATGCATCTTGCCGACGGCGGCGTCCTGATCGCGCATCTCGGCATGTCGGGACGGCTCACGCTTGGCGACAGCGCGCATCCGGCGCCACCGCGGCCGCACGACCATGCGGTGATGGATTTCGAGGACGGCATCGAGCTGCGCTTCAACGATCCGCGCCGCTTCGGCCTGATCGACTACGCGCGCGAGGACACGCTGCGGCAGCACAAATTGTTCGCCCATCTCGGGCCCGAGCCGCTGGCGAAGGAGTTCGATGGCGCGCTGCTGGCGCGGTTGATCGAGGGCAAGCGGACGCCGATCAAGGCGGCGCTGCTCGACCAGCGCGTCGTCGTCGGCATCGGCAACATCTATGCCTGCGAGAGCCTTTACTGGGCGCGCCTGTCGCCTAAGCGCCTCGCGCGCACCGTGCGGGGCTCGCGCGCCGACGCCTTGGCGCGGGCAATCAAGCGCGTCCTCGAGCACGCCATCGCGGCCGGCGGATCGAGCCTGCGCGACTATGTCGACGCCACGGGCGAGCTCGGCAATTTCCAGCGGCACTTCGCGGTCTACGATCGCGCCGGCGAGCGCTGTCCCGGCTGCGACTGCCGCAGCTTCATCAAGCGCATCGTGCAATCGGGCCGCTCGACATTTTACTGTGCCAAGCGCCAGCGTTGAGTCTACCCTGCGCGCAATGCGGCGTTTCCTGCTCGTGCTCGTGTTGATCGCCGTGCCGCTGGCGGCGCGGGCCGACGGCTTCGTGCCGGGCACTGAAGACCTGCCGCTGATGCCCGGGCTGGTCGCGGTGGCGGGCTCGGCGGTCGTGTTCGACAAGCCGGAAGGCCGCATCGTCGAAAGCACGGCGCACGGCAAGGTCACGCGCTACGCCGTGACGCGCTTCTACGCCCAGACCCTGCCGCAACTCGGCTGGCACCACGTCGCCGGCACCGCCGCGGCTTGGACGCGCGCGGGCGAGCGGCTCAATCTCGATTTCCACGGTCACGACGGCGATCTGACCGTGGGCTTCACCATCGCGCCGCGCTGACCGACGGAGGCCTTCGATGCCCTACGAGAACATCCTGGTCGAGACCCGCGGCGCCGTCGGCCTTGTCATGCTCAACCGGCCGAAGGCACTGAACGCGTTGTGTGACGTGCTGATCCGCGAGCTTGGTGAGGCGCTTGACGCGTTCGAGGCCGACGATGCCGTCGGCGCCATCGTCCTCACCGGCAGCGACAAGGCCTTTGCCGCCGGCGCCGACGTCAAGGAGATGCAGGGCCGTTCGTTCATCGATGTCTATCTCGGCGATTTCATCAAAAGCTGGGAACGGGTCACGCTCTGCCGGAAACCGGTCATCGCCGCGGTCGCAGGCTACGCCCTGGGCGGCGGTTGCGAGCTGGCGATGATGTGCGACACCATCATTTGCGCGGATTCCGCGAAATTTGGCCAGCCCGAGATCACCCTCGGCATCACCCCCGGCGCCGGCGGCACGCAGCGCCTGACCCGCTTCGTCGGCAAGGCCAAGGCGATGGACATGATTCTGACCGGCCGGCTGATGGACGCGGCCGAGGCCGAGCGCTCGGGCCTGGTCTCGCGCGTCGTGCCGGCGGCGCAGCTCGTCGACGAGACCATGAAAGTGGCGGCGCAGATCGCGTCACTGTCGCGGCCGGCGGTGTTGATGGCGAAAGAGATGATCAACCGCGCGTACGAAATGACGCTCGCCGAAGGTGTGCGTTTCGAGCGCCGACTTTTTCATTCGCTGTTCGCGACGGAAGATCAGAAAGAGGGCATGTCGGCGTTTGTTGAAAAACGCAAGCCAAATTTTCGAAACCGCTGACCGCCATCATCGCACGCGCCTTGACGTGTCCGCCGCACGACGGCTATAAGCGCCGCTTCTCTACAATTCGGTCCGCATCCGGAGCGAAGACACAGGTCAGCGATGGCGACGCATAAATCCGCGGAAAAAAGAATACGACAGACTACGCGTCGCACGGTGTTCAATCGCGCACGCGCCAGCCGAATGCGGAGCGCCGTGAAGGCGGTGGAGATCGCGATTGCTGCAGGCGATAAGAAAGCGGCGCGCGAGGCGTTCGCGCTCGCGCAGCCCGAGCTTCAGCGCGGCGCGATGCACGGCGTAGTCACGCGAAGCGCGGCCGCGCGGAAGATTTCGCGTCTCTCGGCGCGCATCAAAGCGCTCAAGGGTTGATCGTGACCGTCATGCCGCACGGGAAATAATTTTTTGCGTTTGCATGTCGGCCGTATTGCCTTTCTATGTCGGGCTTCGGTAGAGTTTGTGGGCGCCGTCAAAGTGAAAGGTGTCGTGGGGACCATCTCACCGTGATGTCGGACGTAGCGCTTCTCATAAGCCGGAAAAATCCGGGCGACACCGCGGCGATCAGGTCGTCGGCTTCGTATTTCGAATTCAAGTTTGCTTCTAAGGGCTAGCGGCGGAAGAAAGAAGGCCTCTTCCGACGGCAGTACTGATTTGCGTTTTCGGACGTTCCTTGGGGGGCGTAGTGGCAGATCAAGCGGAGGCGTCGGCGCCCGAACGGGCAGCCTCGACGCCAGAGCACGTGAAGGCACCGGCCTCCGAGGGCACTCCTCGACGGAGGTCCGGATGACGGAGCCGGCCGGGCGCAAGAGCGACTTGCAGTCGCAATGGGCGCGCGTACGCGGACGGTTGCGCGAGGAATGCGGCGATGCCGCCTACCGCGCATGGCTCAAGTCAATGACGCTTTACGGCGTCGACGACGGGCGCGTGAAGATAGGCGTGCCGACTCGTTTCCTACGCGATTGGGTCAGCCAGCATTACTCGGATCGCATCCGCGCGCTGTGGAACGACGAGAACGATTCTGTCGCCGCGGTCGAGATTATGGTCACCGGCCGGACCGTGGCGCAGACGCTCGAAGCCGAGCCCGGTGCCGTGGCTGGCGACGGCGTCGAACCTGCCACAGTCGCCGCCACCGAGGAAAAGGACGTCAGCGCGCCGCTCGATCCACGCTTCACGTTCGAGAACTTCGTGGTCGGCAAGCCCAACGAGCTCGCCCATGCCGCCGCCCGCCGTGTCGCCGAGGCGCAGGTGGGCATCCGGCCCGGCGGCAACCCACAGTTGCCGTTTAATCCGCTTTTTCTCTACGGCGGCGTCGGCCTGGGCAAGACGCATCTCATGCATGCGATCGCCTGGCACATCCGCACCCGCGCGCCGCACCGTAAGGTGATCTACCTCTCGGCCGAGAAATTCATGTTCCAGTTCGTCCGGGCGATCCGCTTCAAGGACACCATGGCGTTCAAAGAGCAGTTCCGCTCAGTCGACGTGCTGATGATCGACGACGTTCAGTTCATCGGCGGTCGCGATGCCACGCAGGAAGAATTCTTCCACACTTTCAACGCCTTAGTCGACCAGAACCGTCAGATCGTGATCTCCGCCGACAAGTCGCCCTCCGACCTCGAAGGCGTCGAGGAGCGGGTGAAATCGCGACTCGGCTGGGGTTTGGTGGCGGACATCCACCCCACCACCTACGAGTTGCGCCTCGGCATCCTGCAGGCCAAGGCCGAGACCACCCGCCTGCCGGTGCCGCCTAAGGTATTGGAATTCCTCGCTCATAAGATCACCTCAAACGTCCGGGAGCTCGAAGGGGCGTTGCACCGGATCAGCGCCCATACTCAGCTCACCGGTGGCATGGTGACGCTCGAAGGCGCGCAGGAGGTGCTGCACGATCTGCTGCGCGCCAACGATCGCCGGGTCACGATCGACGAGATCCAGAAGCGCGTCGCCGAGCACTACAACATCCGGTTGGCGGACATGCATTCGGCGCGGCGTGCGCGCGCCGTGGCGCGGCCGCGGCAGGTGGCGATGTATCTCTGCAAGCAGCTCACGCCACGATCGCTGCCTGAGATCGGACGTAAATTCGGCGGCCGTGACCACACCACGGTGATGCATGCGGTGCGCAAGATTGAAGAGCTGAAGACGGCCGACACCACGCTCGCCGAGGACATCGAGCTGCTCCGCCGCATGCTCGAAAATTGAGCGCCACCATCACCTGTAAGCCGCTGATCTGAAAAGCGAAACTTTCGACTCGGCGGCGTGATTCATGCCGTCGCTGCGATGTACCCGCCGCGTCCCCTGTGCTATAGTTTTTGACCGTGTGAAGGCCGTTTCCGGCGCGTTACAGAGCGCGCGAAACGATCCAGCGCGGCGGGGCGCCGGGCCGGCATTGCGGTCCGCCGGACGAGGAAAAACCGCCACAACAAGCGAACGCCAACCACCCATGAAACTGACGATCGAACGCGCCGCTCTGCTGAAGGCATTGGGCCACGTGCAGAGTGTGGTCGAGCGCCGCAACACCATCCCGATCCTGTCGAACGTCCTGCTGCGCGGCGCCGACGGCAAGCTGGCGCTGTCGGCGACCGACATGGACATCGAAATGGTCTCTTCCGTGCCCGCACAAGGCGTGAAGACCGGCGGCACCACCGTTCCGGCGCACACGCTCTACGACATCACCCGCAAGCTGCCGGAAGGCGCGCAAGTGCTGCTTGAGCTCGGTTCGGACAAGGGCCAGATAACGCTGCGCTCCGGCCGTTCGACCTTCACGCTCGCCTGCCTGCCGGCCGAAGATTATCCGGTCATGTCGGGCAGCGACCTGGCGCATAACTTCACCATCTCGGCGGCCGATCTGAAGCGCCTCATCGACCGGACGCGCTTTGCCATCTCGACCGAGGAGACGCGCTATTACCTGAACGGCATCTATCTGCACGCCGCCAAGAGCAACGACGTCAACATGCTGCGCGCGGTCGCGACCGACGGTCACCGCCTGGCGCGCATGGAGCTGCCGCTGCCCGACGGTGCCGCCGGCATGCCCGGCGTGATCGTGCCGCGCAAAGCCGTGGGCGAACTCAGGAAGCTGCTCGACGAATTCGATCAGGATGTGGCGATCTCGCTCTCCGACACCAAGATCCGCTTCGGCTTCGGCGAGAACACCGTGCTGACCTCGAAGCTGATCGACGGCACCTTCCCGGACTATGACCGCGTGATTCCGACCGGCAACGACAAGGTGCTCGAGGTCGAATGCAAGACTTTCGCGGCGGCCGTCGATCGCGTCTCGACCATCTCGAGCGAGAAAAGCCGGGCGGTGAAGCTGGCGATCGAGCGCAACAGCCTGACGCTCTCGGCGACCAGCGCCGAGAATGGCACCGCCTCGGAAGAAATCGAGGTGCGCTACAGCGCTTCGCCGATCGAGATCGGCTTCAACTCGCGCTATCTCCTCGACATCACCGAGCAGATCGAAGGCGAGGGCGCCAAGTTCGTCATGGCCGATGCCGCGTCGCCGATCGTGGTGCGCGACGCCACCGACGCCAGCGCGCTTTACGTTCTCATGCCGATGCGCGTTTAGGCGCGGGCATGGCGCCCGACCGGGTGATTCCTTTCACGAAGCCTTTGCCGCAGCCAGCGGATATCACGCCGGCAGCGGCGGTCGCGCGCCTGGTTCTGACGGATTTTCGCGGCTATGCGCGGGCCCGGCTGACGATCGACGCCGGCGTCGTGGTGCTGACTGGGCCGAACGGTGCCGGCAAGACCAATCTGCTCGAAGCGATCTCGTTCCTGGCGCCCGGCAAGGGTCTACGCCGCGCCCGGCTGAGCGAGATCGATCGGCGCGGCGGCGGCGTCTGGGCGCTGGCGGCGACAGTCGCCAACCCCGCCGGCGAGTTCGATATCGGCACCGGCCGCGACGCCGCGAGCGAAAGCGGCGAACGGCGCCACCTGCGCATCGACGGTGCGCCGGCCAAGAGCCAGCGGAATCTGTTGGAGCGGCTCAGCATTGCCTGGCTGACGCCGGCGATGGACCGACTCTTCGCCGACGCCGCATCGGGCCGTCGCCGCTTTCTCGATCGGCTGGTTACCGGCTTCGATCCGGGCCATTGGTCGCGGCTGCTGGCCTACGAGCGCGCGATGCGCGAGCGGGCACGACTGTTGCGCGAAGGCGTGACCGATCCATCGTGGCTCAAGGCGCTCGAGGAGGTCATGGCCGAGACCGGCGTGGCGCTGGCTGCCGCACGGCTCGAATCCGTCGCGCATCTGGCCGGCGCCTGCGCCGAAGCGCCCGGTCCGTTTCCGCGCGTCGGCCTGGCGATCGAAGGCACCGTCGAAGCCTGGCTCGGGGCTATGCCGGCGCTGGCCGCCGAGGAGGCCTTTCGCGGCGCGCTCCACGACTCGCGCGCGATCGACCGCGACAGCGGGGTGACGCAAACCGGCCCGCACCGTTCGGATCTGTTGGCGCGCCATCTTGGCACCGGCGAGGTCGCGGGCTTGTGCTCGACCGGCGAGCAGAAGGCGCTGCTGATCGCGATCGTCCTGGCCTATGCCCGGCTGATCGCGGCGCGGCGCGATGCGGCGCCGGTCTTGCTACTCGACGAAGTCACGGCGCATCTCGACGCCGCCCGTCGCAGCGCGCTGTTCCAGGCTCTGCGGGCGCTCGGCGCGCAATGCTGGCTGGCCGGCACCGACACTGCGCTGTTCACCGAACTCAGGAGTCACGCCCAATTTGTCGCGGTGACTGACGCCGCGCTGTCGCTGGTTTGAATCGAGCGTCGTAACGGTATGGATGGATCATGAACGAACCGCTTTCCCAAGATCCGGAAGACGAATACAGCGCCAAATCGATCAAGGTGCTGCGCGGCCTCGACGCCGTGCGCAAGCGCCCCGGCATGTATATCGGCGACACCGACGACGGCTCGGGCCTGCACCATATGGTCTACGAGGTCGTCGACAACTCGATCGACGAGGCCCTCGCCGGTTTCTGCGACACGGTGACTGTGACGCTCAATCCCGACGGCTCCTGCACCGTGACCGACAACGGTCGCGGCATTCCGGTCGACATCCACAAGGAGGAGAAGGTCTCCGCGGCGCAGGTCATCATGACCCAGCTCCACGCTGGCGGAAAATTCGACCAGAACTCCTACAAGGTGTCGGGCGGCCTGCACGGCGTCGGCGTGTCGGTGGTGAATGCCCTCTCGTCGCGTCTCGAGCTCCGCATCTGGCGGGGCGGCAGCGAATATTTCATCCGCTTCCACGACGGCGATCCCGAGGCGCCGCTCAAGGCGGCGGGCAAGGCGCCGACGATCGAGCGCGACGGCAAGACCGGGCCGAAGACCGGCACCGAAGTCACGTTCTGGCCGAGTACGCAGACCTTCAGCAAGACCGAATTCGACTTCGGCACGCTCGAGCACCGGCTCCGCGAACTGGCATTCCTCAATTCCGGCGTGACGCTCGACCTGACCGACGCCCGCGGCGTCGAGCCCAAGACCGTGCGTTTGCATTACGAGGGCGGGCTCGAGGCCTTCGCCAAGTATCTCGACCGCTCGAAACAGACGCTGCATCCGACCATCACCCTGACGGCACAGAAGGACGGCGTCACCGTCGAGGTCGCGATGGAATGGACTGACAGCTATCACGAGACGATGCTGTGCTTCACCAACAACATCCCGCAACGCGACGGCGGCACGCATCTCGCCGGCTTCCGCGCCGCGCTGACACGCACGATCAACAACTACGCCGATGAAAGCGGCCTGACGAAAGGCAAGGACAAGATTCCGCTCACCGGCGAGGATATGCGCGAGGGCCTGACCTGCATCCTCTCGGTCAAGGTGCCAGATCCGAAATTCTCGTCGCAAACCAAGGACAAGCTGGTGTCGTCCGAGGTGCGCCCGGTGGTCGACTCGGTCGTTGCGGACAAACTCCAGGAATGGTTCGAAAAGCATCCGCCCGAGGCCAGGCGCATCGTCGGCAAGGTGGTCGAGGCGGCGGCGGCGCGCGAGGCGGCGCGGAAGGCGCGCGAACTTACGCGCCGCAAAGGCGCGCTCGACATCGCCAATCTGCCCGGCAAGCTCGCCGATTGTCAGGAGCGCGATCCGGCGCAGAGCGAGCTCTTCATCGTCGAGGGCGACAGCGCCGGCGGTTCGGCCAAGCAAGGCCGCGATCGCCGCTTCCAGGCAATTCTGCCGCTCAAGGGCAAGATCCTGAATGTCGAGCGCGCGCGCTTCGACAAGATGCTGAGCTCGGCGGAGATCGGCACGCTGATCGCGGCGCTCGGTACGGGCATCGGCCCCGAAGAGTTTGAAGCCGATAAAGCGCGCTACCATCGCATCGTCATCATGACGGACGCCGACGTCGACGGCAGCCACATCCGCACGCTCTTGCTGACGTTCTTCTTCCGCCAGATGCGCGCCCTGATCGAGAAGGGCTATCTCTACATCGCGCAGCCGCCGCTCTTCCAGGTGAGGCGCGGCCATGGCAAGTCCGTCTATCTCAAGGACGAGACCGCGCTCGAGGAGTATCGCATCACCGCCGGCATCAAGGATGCCAAGTTCCGCCAGCATGACGGCGTCGAGCGCGCCGGCAACGATCTGAAGGATCTGGTCGAGCGCGCGCGGCAAGTGCGGACCTTGCTGTTGCCGCTGTGGCGCAAGGTCGGCAGCCTCGAAGTGGTCGAACAGGCGGCAATCGCCGGCGTGCTCGATCCCACGCTGCTCGACAAGCCCCAGGACGGTGCCGAGGCGGCCCGCTACCTCGCCTCACGCCTCGATCTCCTGGCGCCGCCCGATGCGCGCGGCTGGCGCGGCGAACTGGTGCCGAATGAAAGTCTGGTGTTGACACGCCGGCGCCATGGCGTCACCGAGCGGCGGGTCTTCGACGCCGCGCTGCTGAAAAGCGCCGAGGCGCGCCGCCTCGACGAGCGGACGGCGGAGCTGCAGGCGATCTATGGCAAGCCGGGCAAGCTCGTCGCCAAGGACAAGGAGGCCGCCGTCAACGGGCCGACCGCGCTGGTCGAGGCGGTGGTTGCGCTCGGGCCCAAGCAGGGCGACATCCAGCGTTACAAGGGCCTCGGCGAGATGAACCCCGAGCAGCTGTGGGAGACGACGCTCGATCCATCGGCGCGCTCGCTGCTTCAGGTCAAGGTCACGCACGAAGACTCCGCGCTGGAGATCTTCTCGACCCTGATGGGCGATGTCGTCGAACCGCGCCGCGAATTCATCCAGAACCACGCGCTCGAAGTCGCCAATCTCGACATCTAGCGCTAGAATGGCGCTACCCGACCGGAGAGGCCTCCGGAAGCGAGGGATCAGATGGCAGGACGGCGCAGCAGCGCTCGCAAGCGACACCCGGTCATCACGGCCGCGTGGCTGCTGGCCGCGGCGGCGGTCGTCGCCGGCTCGATCATGCGCCTTCTCGCCGCCTTCTGGATCGGCTTCGGCCTGCGGCTGCTGGGCGTCGAGTTCATCGCCGCGGGCGTCGCGCTGGCGGCGGCGGCGTGGTTCGCCGAGCGCGTCATGGGCGTGCAACCGCCGCCTTGATCCGGTCGGCCGGCGTCGCTCGTCGGCCTGATTGCCTTTCCGTTGCTGCAACCAGCCTGGGTGCTGGTCAAATGGTGCGCGACGTCAAATCTTGAAGCGCTGCTCCGTGCCGGGCGCGAACAATTCTTCAGGTGCCAGCCGGCGATGGCAGACGCCCTGCTCGAATGCCCAACGCAGGAAGGTCTCGAGCGTCGTCCGGTTGGGCTCGAGGCCCGGCGCCCGCCCGACGCGCGCGTTGGGGGTTACGGCTTAAGACCCCGTTAAGCATGCTTCAACCGAGGGTTAACCGCCGTCGGGTTATACCCGAGGCGATGAATTGCGTTGACCGGCAGAACGCCGGCCGTAGATCGCACCGGAGACGCACGTGCCGACCGAGTTGTGGAACGCCATAGGTGCCTTGCTCATCGTGACCGCGATGCTCGCGACCCATCCGATCAAGCCGGCGGTCGCCCAGCGCATCGAGTCTCAGATCGCGATGAACTGGACTGAAGTTCAGAAAGAGCAGGCCACGTGCCCGGCGGACCTTCCCTGTTTCCCGATCCAGGTTCAGTAATTCCACATCCGGAGCCGCTCGCCGGCCCCGCAGCCGCATCCATCCTCGTTCGCTGAACGATGTCGGATTGGGCGGCGACGGCGGCAGGGGTGGGTGCGGCGCGCGCGCCCTTGGTCACGAGTGGCTTTGCCTTGTCGGGATTGCGATTCCAGACAATCGGCTGCCGGCCCTGGTCGAGCAGTCGCGATACCATGGCCGCGCCCATGCGCCCGAGGCCGCAGAATCCGATTTGCATGGTGGCTCCCCCCGGTTGGTCGCGCCCTGCCTAATGGCATCGCGCGCACCGGTCAAGCGGGCGGGCCGGCTTGGCACCGCCGCCGTCAGGCGGCCGAAACCTGCCGCGCCATGCGCAGATTGCGCGCGAGCTGCACGCCTGCGGCGTCCTTGAGCACGGTCTCGATCACGCGCAGCATCGCCTGGCTCCGCGCCTGACCGTCGGTTGTCGGCGTGTTCCGCAGCTCGGCGATCATCGCGCCGGCCTTCGCCTCGATGGCGACGCCGACCCGTGCGCGGCAGTCGCGCGCCTCGCCGGCAAAGCCGTAGCGCGGGCCGTGCTCGATGGCGGATGCCAGAATCCCGGCAGCGACGATCGCGGACTCGCCGTCCGGCTCGTCGGCGCGCAGCACCAGCTTCACCAGTCGGTCGACGAATCGACGGTCGAGCAAGGCCGCAAGCACGGCGCGGGTCTCGCCGAGCGTGTTCCACGCGGCGTCGCCCTGACCGGTAAAGGCGGGCCCGAAGGTCTCGATCACGCCTTCGACCTCGTCGAAATAGCGAACCACCGTCGTCCGGATCGCCGGGGCGACACCGGCAAGATCCTCGCGGCGCGTAAGCGCGGCGATCTCTCCCGACAGGCGCTTGAGTTCGAGCACCAGGCGCTGCGCCACGGTGTCGAATTCGGCATAGCGCGAGCCGGGCTCGTGCGGGCGCCAGCCGATTGCCCGCGCCACCAGCAGAATCTGCCACGGCCGCATCATGCGATTGACCAGGGCGAGCGCGAAGTAGCCGGCCTCGGCGCCAACGCGCTCGGCGAATTGCGCATATTGCTGACGCAGCAGCGCGACCGCGTCGGCCGACAGATCGTAGATCCGGCGGCCCTCCATCTGGCCGTCTTCGGCGAGCAGCGAGAAGGTCAACGCGAGTTGCGATTTCAAAAGGCCCGCCATCGGCAGGATGCGCGCGACTTCGCGGATATCGGCGACGAGCAGCGGATCGGCGGTCAGGGCCGCGACCGACGGTTCGGTCGATGCCTGCTCGATCGCCGCGAGCACGCTGAGATTCCAGCCGATCGCGGCCTTCTGGAGATCCTGCGCCAGCTGGTCGGCTTCCTCGAACTCGCCGGTGCCGATGATGGTCTTGAGCTTGAGCTCGAAGCGCACGAGCTCGTCACCGCAGAGCGCGGTGATCGCGTTCCACCACGGCGCGATCATCGCGCGCGGGATCAGGCCCGGCATGCGCGGATTGTCGATCCGGTCGCCGAGGAAGGCTTCGAAGGCTTGGCAGATGAGGCGGCAGAGCGTCGGGACGCGCGGCCCCTGCGGCCGCGGCGCGGCGGCGGGTGCGCTCGGAACCTTTGAAGCGAATTCGTCGGCAGCCACGGCGCTCTCCGGTCAGGCGTCAATCGGTCCAAACGGCAATTTGAAATTCATTCTCGACCGGAATGGTAAATGCCGCGTTTATCCGGCGCCTCAGGAGTAAAATAATCCTTAACGCCGCGCCTTGCCGCGCCAGCCCTAGAGCGTCATCCGCGATTGAGGCGGTTGCCGACCAGGTCGTTGACCACCGCCGGATCGGCCAGTGTTGAGGTATCGCCGAGCTGGCCCTGCTCGTTGGCCGCGATCTTACGCAGGATGCGACGCATGATCTTGCCCGAGCGGGTCTTGGGCAGCGACGGCGCCCACTGGATCAGGTCGGGTGCCGCGATCGCGCCAATCTGCTTGCGCACCCATTGCGCCAGCTCCTTGCGCAGTTCCTCGCTGGGATCGTTGCCGATCTTCAACGTGACGTAGGCGTAGATGCCCTGGCCCTTGATGTCGTGCGGGAAGCCGACGACGGCGGCCTCGGCGACCTTGGAATGCGCTACCAGCGCGCTTTCGACCTCGGCGGTGCCGATGCGATGGCCGGCGACGTTGATGACGTCGTCGACGCGGCCGGTGATCCAGTAATAGCCGTCGCCGTCGCGGCGCGCGCCGTCGCCGGTGAAATACTTGCCCTTGAAGGTCGAGAAATAGGTGTCGATGAAGCGTTTATGGTCGCCGAACACGGTGCGCATCATGCCCGGCCAGGAATCGAGGATGCAGAGATTGCCCTCCGCCGCGCCCTCGAGAATCTTGCCCTCGCCGTCGATGATCGCCGGCTTGACGCCGAAGAAAGGCCGCGTCGCCGAGCCGGGCTTCAAGGGCGTCGCGCCGGGCAGCGGCGTGATCAGGATCCCGCCGGTTTCGGTCTGCCACCAGGTGTCGACGATCGGCACGCGGCCGTCGCCGACGACGCGGTGGTACCACAGCCAGGCTTCGGGATTGATCGGCTCGCCGACGGTGCCGAGCAGCTTGAGCGACTTGCGCGAGGTCTTGCCGACGAACCCGTCGCCTTCGCGCATCAATGCGCGAATCGCCGTCGGCGCGGTGTAGAAGATGTTGACCTTGTGCTTGTCGACCACCTGCCAGAAGCGCGAAGCGTCGGGATAGTTGGGCACGCCCTCGAACATCAGCGTGGTGGCGCCGTTGGCCAGCGGGCCGTAGACGATGTAGCTGTGGCCGGTCACCCAGCCGACGTCGGCGGTGCACCAGTAGATTTCGCCATCGTGATAATCGAAGACGTATTGGTGCGTCATGGCGACATAGACCAGATAGCCGCCGGTGGTGTGGAGCACGCCCTTGGGCTTGCCGGTCGAGCCCGAGGTGTAGAGGATGAACAGCGGGTCCTCGGCGCTCATCTCCACCGGTGGACAATCCTTCGACGCCTTCGCCATCTCTTCGTGGTACCAGCGGTCGCGCTTCGCGTCCCAGCCGACCTGGCCGCCGGTGCGCCGCACCACCAGCACGCGTTCGACCTCGGGGCACTGCTTGATGGCTTCGTCGGTGTTGGCCTTGAGCGGAATCTTGCGGCTGCCGCGCAGGCCCTCGTCGGCGGTGATGATGACGGTCGAGCGGCAGTCCTTGATGCGGCCGACCAGGCTCTCGGGCGAGAAGCCGCCGAAGACGACCGAATGGATCGCGCCGATGCGCGCGCAGGCGAGCATGGCGAACGCCGCCTCGGGAATCATCGGCATGTAGATGGTGACGCGGTCGCCCTTCTTGACGCCGAGGTTCTTTAGCACGTTGGCCAGGCGGCACACGCTCTCATGCAGCTCGCCGTAGCTGACGTGGCGGCTGTCCTTGGGGTCGTCGCCTTCCCAGAGGATCGCGGTCTGATCCGCGCGTAGCTTGAGATGGCGGTCGATGCAGTTGTAGGACGCGTTCAGCGTGCCGTCCTCGAACCACTTGATGCTGACGTTGCCGTCAAAGCTGGTGTTCTTCACCTTGGTGAAGGGCTTGATCCAGTCGATGCGCTTGCCGTGCTCAGCCCAGAACTTGTCCGGATTCTGGATCGAATCCTCGTACATCTCGAAATACTTGCGCTCGCCGACCCAGGCGCTTTGGGCCACGTTGCGCGGCACGGGGATCATATTGGCGGCAGTATCCGGCATGGCGCTCTCCCGAATGTCTTGTTTCGGCTAATTTATGGGCGTCTCGCCGGAGGAACAAGCGCGCCGGAAACGCGCGCCCGCCGGGTCAATGCCGGAAATGCCGCATCCCGGTGAAGACCATCGCGATGCCGGCGGTGTCGGCGGCGGCGATCACCTCGGCGTCGCGCACCGAGCCGCCGGGCTGGATCGCCGCGGTGGCGCCGGCGGCAATCGCGGCCTCGAGGCCATCGGCGAAGGGAAAGAATGCGTCGCTCGCCACGACCGCGCCCGCGATCACGGCGCCACCTTTCTGCGCCGCGATCCTGACTGAATCGATCCGACTCATCTGACCCGCACCGACGCCCACCGTGGCTCCACCTTTCGCAAAGACGATGGCGTTCGATTTGACGTGCTTGCAAACGCGGAAGGCGAAGATCAGGTCGGCGATTTCGGCGCGCGTCGGCGCCCGCTTGGTCACCGTCTTGAGCTCGTTCTCGGAGACGCGGCCGGCATCGCGCGACTGCACCAGATAACCGCCGGCCAAGGACTTGAGGGTGACGCCGGGCTCGCTCGGATCCGGCATGCCGCCGGTGGTCAGCACGCGCAGCGCCGTCTTCTTCTTGAGGACCGCGAGCGCCGCATCGTCGACCGTCGGCGCGATCACGACTTCCATGAACAGCTTGCCGATCGCTTCGGCGGTCGCACGGTCGAGCGGCCGGTTGACCGCGACGATGCCGCCGAAGGCGCTCACCGGATCGCTGGCCAGCGCCTTGTCCCACGCTGCGCGCAGGTCGCCGGCGACGGCGACGCCGCAGGGATTGGCGTGCTTGACGATGACCACCGCCGGCTCGGTGAATTCGGCGGCCAGCTCAAAGGCGGCGTCGGTGTCGTTGAGGTTGTTGTAACTGAGCTCCTTGCCCTGGAGCTGATGCGCCGTCGCGACGCCCTTGCGCGCGCCGTTGCCGACGTAGAAAGCCGCGTGCTGGTGTGGATTCTCGCCGTAGCGCAACAGCTGCTTGCGCGCAGCGGCGAGGATCAGCGCCTCGGGGAATTCCTCGTCGGACTGCCGCGCGAACCAGCGCGCGATCTCGGCGTCGTAAGCGGCCGTGCGGGCGAAGGCGCGCTGCGCCAGGTTGCGCCGCAGCGCCAACGTCGTCGTGCCCTTGTGTGCGTCGAGCTCGGTCGCGATTGCGTCGTAATCGGCGGGATCGGTCGCCACCGCGACGTCGTCGTGATTCTTGGCGGCGGCCCGGATCAAGGATGGTCCGCCGATATCGATGTTCTCGACGCAGTCGTCGAAGTCGGCGCCGCGCGCGACCGTCGCGGCAAAGGGATAGAGGTTCACCACGACCAAATCGATCGGCGCGATGCCGTGCTTGGCGATCACCTCCATGTGCGCGCGCTCGTCGCGCTTGGCGAGGATGCCGCCGTGGATCGCCGGATGGAGCGTCTTGACCCGGCCGTCGAGCATCTCGGGGAACTTCGTCGTCGCGGCGACCTCCCCGACCGCGAGCCCCGCCTCGGCCAAGGCCCGCGCCGTGCCGCCGGTCGAAACCAGCGCAACGCCATGTCGCACAAGCGTTCGCGCGAAGGGTATGAGGCCGGCTTTATCGGAAACCGAGATCAGCGCCCGGCGGACCGGGCGAAGGCGGGGATCGGACATGGAGCTTCCGCGCACAGGCAGCGCGACCATAGGGCCAGGCCGCACCGCGCGCAAGCTACGCGGCTGCGAAGATCGCGCCGTAGTGATAAGGCGGCAATTCGACGATGGTTGCGAGCCGCAATCCGGCGGGTGCGAGTCGCGCCGCTGTCTCGTCGGGTGACAAGCGCAGCTCGGTGCGGGGGCCGCGCGGCTCGCCCTTCACCGGCGTCTCGTCGCGTGGCCGCTTGTGCCAATTGACGATTCCGAAGCGGCCGCCGGGTTTGAGCACCCGCGCGACGGCGCGACCCAGGCGCACCGGCTCGGGCACGCCGTGAAAGGCATTCGCCATCAGCACGTAGTCGACCGGACCGGGCACGCGCTCCGCAAGCTTGTAGGCGTCGTCGGCGATGAAAGTGCAGTTGATCGCGCCCGTCGCCATGACGCGCCGACGTGCGGCTTCGAGAAATGCGGGATCGAGATCGATCGCAACGACGTGGCGGGCGATGGCCGTCAGCGGCGCCGTGAACCAGCCGTCGCCGCAGCACAGATCGACGACATCCATGCCGCGCGCGATGCCGATGGCCGCGAGCACGCCGGCCGGATCGGGCCACAGCGCCGGCCACCAGCCGGCGGTCGGCATCTCGGTGCCCTGGAAAAATCCGGGAAGGTCGCTCATGCGGTGTCAGGCCGGGCCGGGCTTTTCGCCTTTCTTGGCTTCGCGTTTGAGCGCCCACTTGACCACGGCGCCGGTCGAGCCGGCGTGACCGTCGAGCACCACCTGCTGCGTCTTACGGACGGCGCCGTCGTCGAGATAGACGCTCTCGGCTAGGTTCATGACCGCGCCGGCGGCCTTCAAGCGCCAGAACACGCCGCTCGGCGATTTCAGCAGCACGGTGTTGCCGTCCTGCGTCGTCGAGGCCTGCACGTCAGGATGCAGATGGAAACGGACGGCGAAGCCGTGACCACGCGGCGGTCCGCCGCCGACCACGGTCAGCCGGTCCTCGCCGCGCAGATCGTCGCCGTCGGCGGCGAGATAGAGCTCGCGACGGTGCTGCAGGCCGAAATTCCGGATATAGCCCGTATGGCTGGCGCCGACCCAGAGGTTGCCGTCCTGCTCGTTGCTGTGCACTTTGATCTCCGGGCGCGTGACGAAATGACCGTCGGCGCCGATGGTCGCCGAGGCGGTATCGGCGACGATCAGGGTCGAATGCGCCGCGGTCGCACGCATTGCCGCGCGCCAGTGGGCGTCGCCGCCGACATAGACGCCGCAATTGACGATCAACCGCTCGCGGCCGTGGCTGAATTCGAGGGCGAGCGCGCCGGCATGCGCGTCGCCGTCGAATGGCGCCGGCGGCGCGCTGCCGCAGTCGAACAGCGCCAGGCTGCGGCCGGCCTGCAGCCGCTCGTAACCGCATTGCGGCGCATGGGTTGGCGGCCGCCCCTTGGCCATCGCGCGCTGCAGCACCAACTCGATCAGCTCGATATCGCCTGCGGCGGCGCCGTTAAACAGGGCCAAGCCGCCGTCGCCGTGACGGAAGAACCGCAGCATCGGCGCCGCCCGGTCGATCGCGTCCATCACGTCCTTGGGAATCTCGACGCTGGCCGCGCTCAACGCGTCGCGCGCATCGATCAACGCCTTCAGCGCCGCAACCTGGCGGTGCGGGCCACGCGAGATGTGTCCGCCATCCGGCAGAATCTGCGCCCGTACTTCGGTACCGAGACGCGCGCAGGCCGTGCCCAGCCGCCGCTCGTCGCGCAGCGTCGCCCAGGCCGCCACCAGGCCGCGCAGCGCCCGCAACCGGCCGATGCCGGTCGCCTGCCGCCAGGCGCCATGGAGATAGCGTGCCTGCCGCGCCAGGCTCATCAGCAGGGCGCGGCGGAATTCCGGCTCCTGTGGCGGCGCGGCGAGTAGATCGTGATGCGCGATCCAGGCAAAAAGCCGGTCGCCGAGCGTCGCGGCGTTCCAAGACAGTGGCTCGATCGCGTCGCAGCGTCGGAGCCAATCAGCCGTCGCCTCGCGCGCGGCGCGCACCGCCGGCTCGGTGCCGAGGGCGGCGAGGTCGGCGAGAAAGCCGAAGCTATGGCTTTCGGCGGTCCACTGTGGCGGTTGGCCGACGAGCGCCTCGCCGCGCTGCGGGTCGCCCGGCCAGGTCTCGGCCAGACGCAGGCGCAACTCGCCGGGCGCCGGGCCCCAGAGCGCGAGATTGTAAAGCGCCGACCGATAGAACCATTCGCGGAGCGCCATTACCGCTCTCCGCCGCGCAACCTCGCGATGTTGCGGGCATAGTCGCCGCCGCCGGCGAAGGTCGCAGTCCCGGCGACCAGCACGTCGGCGCCGGCGGCCACGGCCTCGCGGGCGGTGTCGAAATTGATGCCGCCATCGACCTCGAGATCGATCGCACGGCGGGTCTCGTCGATGCGTTGGCGCACGGCACGGATCTTGTCGAGCGCCGCCGGGATGAAACTCTGGCCGCCGAAGCCGGGATCGACGCTCATCACCAGCACCAGATCGAGGTCGCCGATCACATAATCGACCGCATCGACCGGCGTGGCCGGATTGAGCGCGACGCCGGCCTTCTTGCCGAGCGATTTGATCAGCTGAACCGTGCGGTGGAGATGCGGTCCGGCTTCGGGATGGACGGTGATGATGTCGGCGCCGGCCCTGGCGAAATCCTCGATATAGGGGTCCACCGGCGCGATCATCAGATGGACGTCGAGCGTTAATTTCGTGTGCGGCCGCAGCGCCTTCACCACCGCCGGACCGATGGTCAGGTTCGGAACGAAATGGCCGTCCATCACGTCGACGTGAATGTAGTCGGCACCGGCGGCGGTGACGGCCTCGACCTCGGCGCCGAGTCGCGCGAAATCGGCCGACAGGATCGAGGGCGCGATTCGGATCGTCTGCCGCATGCGGCCTGACTAACAGGGATGCCGGGCGGCTTCAAGGCTTGCGCACGAGGCGGCAGGCATAGAAGCCGTCGAGGCCGCCGGCGTCGGGAAGATGGCACGGCAGGGTGCGCAGATCGCCGTCGGCGGTGACGCATTCGGCAAGGCCGCCGATTTCGTCCGCGGCGACGGGGCGCCGCTCGACCGGCGCGCCGGTCGTCAAGAGATGCGCGATGCGCGCCGGCCCTTCTTCGGCTTCGAGCGAGCAGACGCAATAGACCAGCGTGCCGCCGGGCGCGAGATTCGTCACCGCGTTGGCGAGCAGACGGTCTTGCTGCGCCGCGAGGCGGGTCACATCGGCCGGCATTTTGAGGTGTGGTACGTCCGGATTGCGCCGGATGGCGCCGGTCGCCGTGCACGGCGCGTCGAGCAGGATGAAGCGCAGGGGCTCGGCGGGCTTCCAGGTCGCGGCGTCGGCGACGACGCACTCGACCGTCAGGTTCAGGCGCGTGAGATTGTCGCGCAGGCGCTTGAGCCGCGACGCCGACAGATCGAGCGCCAGAACCTGCGCACCCTCGACCGCGAGCTGCGCGGTCTTGCCGCCCGGCGCGGCGCAGAGATCGGCCACGGTCGCGCCACGCACATCGCCGAGGAGCTTCACCGGCAGCGCCGCCGCCGCGTCCTGCACCCACCACGCGCCGTCGCGGTAACCGAGAAGATCTTCGATGAGGCCGCCGGCGGCGCGCCGCAGCGTGCCGGTTGGCAGGACGATGGCGTCGAGTTTCGTCGCCCACGCCGCGGCATCGCTTTTGACCGACAGGTCGAGCGGCGCTTCCTGCCAATGTGCGGCGGCGATGGCGCGTGCGGTCGCTTCGCCGAAGCCCGCGCACCAGCTCCGCCACAGCCATTCCGGCGTGTCGAGTCGTGCCGCATCGTGCTGGGAAAGCATGCCGGCGCCCTCGCGCGCGACCCGGCGCAGCACCGCATTGACTACACCCTTCATCGCCGGATGCTTGGCCGCCAGAGCGACCGATGTCGCAACCGCGGCGTGCGGCGGCGTCTCGAGGAAGAGGAGCTGCGCCGCGCCCAGGCGCAGGATGTCGCGCACCATGCCCGGCTGCAGCGGCTTCGCCATGAACCGCGCCAAAACATCGTCGATCTGGCCGAGACGCCGCAGCACGGTCGCGACCAGCAGCCGCGCGAAGGCGCGGTCGCGCGCGCTCAGCGCCGCGAGCGGCTGGCTCGCTTCGATCGCCTGATCGAGTGGCACGTGCCGCCCCAGTACGGCGTCGAGCAGTGCCAGCGCGGCGGTGCGGGCATCGGTCGGTTTCGCGCTCATAGCTGCCATGGACTCGATCCGTTACACTCGCGGACGATGACCGATTATCACGGCCGCGCCGTCGTCGTCACCGGCGGCACCGGAGCGCTCGGCCAGGCGGTGGTGAGAGCGCTGCTGGCGCGCGGCGCGTCGTGCGTCGTTCCCTATGTCGCTCCGGCCGAAGCGGAACGGTTCCCGTTCAAGGACCGCGTCACACTGGTCGGTCCGGTCGATCTCGCCAGCGACGACGACGCGGCACGCGTCTACGACCGCGCCGGCGCGATCTGGGCGTCGATCCATCTCGCCGGCGGCTTCGCCATGACGGCGATCGGCGAGACGATGCGAGTCGACGTCCTCAAGATGCTCGAGATGAACCTGGTGACGTGCCAACTCTGCTGTGCCGCCGCGGTGCGCGCGTTGCGGCGGACGGGACAGGGCGGCCGCATCGTCAACGTCGCGGCGCGGCCGGCGCTCGAGCCGCGGCTCGCCGCCGGCATGGCGGCCTACGGCGCGAGCAAGGCGGCGGTGGCTGCGCTCACCCAGGCGCTCGCTGAAGAAGTCGCTGCCGACGGCATCCTGGTCAACGCGGTCGCGCCGTCGATCATCGATACACCGGCCAATCGCGCCGCAATGCCCAAGGCCAGGCACGAGCTCTGGCCGAAAGTCGACGAGATCGCGGCGACCATCCTGTTCCTGGCGTCGCCCGACAACCGCGTCACGCGCGGCGCGATCGTGCCGGTCTACGGCAAGAGTTGACGCGCAGTCGCGTCAGGCCTTCACCAGGCCTTCCTGCTTCAGCGTCTCCTGCACCTTGGGCCGCGCGGCGACGCGATCCATGAAGGCCTTGATGTTGGGATAGGGCGACAGATCGACGCCGGTGTATTGCGACCAGCGCAGCACGGTGAAGGCGTAGGCGTCCGGCGCGCTGAACTTCTCGCCGAGGATGTAGGGTTTTCCCACAAGATGCTTGTCGAGGATCGCCAGCCGCTTGGCGAGATATTCGCGCGCCAGCTTTTTGTATTCGTCGGGCGTCGTCGGCCGGAACAGCGGCGAATAGCTCTTGTGCAGCTCGCTGGTGACGAAGTTGAGCCACTCCTGCGCGCGCACGCGCTCGATCGTGCCGGCCTTAGGGACGAGGCCGCTCGCCGGCTTCTGGTCGCCGAGATACTGCACGATCGCCGGACCTTCGGTCAGGATCTGGCCATCGTCGAGGACGAGGACCGGCACATAGCCCTTGGGGTTGATGGCGAAGAAATCGGCGCCCTTTTCGGTCTTCTTGCTTGCCAGGTCGACGCGCTCGACCTCGTAATTGAAGCCGGCTTCGTTCAGGACGATGTGCGGCGAGAGCGAGCAGGCGCCGGGCGAATAATAGAGCTTCATGGAATGTCTCCCGTGGTTTTGTGGGCGGCACGCTAGCGCGGCCTCGCCGCTTCTGGCTATGCCGGCGCGACAGACCCGCTTTGCGCCGAACGCGCGGGCCCGGCCGCGATTGGGCCCGTTCACGGTTCCTCAATTAAGAAACCGTATATCGGAGACCGGCCCTGCCATGGTCTCCGCCGAATCGACCCCATTCAGCCTGCGCCGCACCGCTGTTTTGCCGCGGGTCCTGTGGGAGCCCGTGCTTGCCGCGATTGCGGCGGCGGCTTTCTACGTCTCGCTCTACGGCCAGCTGCCCTATCACGACGTCCTCCGCTTCGTCGCCCAGATCGACAGCGGCAAGTTCGTCTGGGACATGGGCCATGTCTGGCTGCAGCCGGTGACGCTGCTCTGGCACTGGTATCTGGGCTTCGGTGAAACCGCCGAGCAGAGCCAGAAACACATCAACACCGTGTTCGCCGCAGCCGGCATCGGCGTCTTCTACTTTGCGCTGATGCGCTTCGAAGTCGGGTGGTGGCAGCGCATCGTCGCGGCGGCGCTCGTGGCCGCCAGTTGCAACATCCTGACGCTGGCGCCGACCGGCCACATGAAGCTGCTGGCGCTGCCCTTCCTGACCGCGACCTTCTACTTCGCGGTAGCGTGGGAGCGGGACCTTGCCGCGGGCGTCGCGCGCAACCGGACCCTCGTCTGGTCCGGCGTGTTCATGGCGCTCGCCGCGTCGTTCCATTCGAGCTGCCTCGCGGCGCCGCCTTATGTCGGCCTGGTGATTCTGCTCGCTAGCCTGCGTCACGGCGACGGCTGGGTGAAAGGGATCGGCCGCGCGGCGCTCTACGGCGCCACCGCCGGCTTGTTGTTCTTGGCGCTGCTCGAAACCGCTCGACTCGTGTTCTTCGGCCAATGGCTGACGCCGCACGTCGTCGCGGCCACGGTCGGTGCCAAGGACGCGCTGCGGACCGGCTGGTTCTCGTGGAGCGACCTGATCGGCCGCATGGTCTTCGGCACGGTGAATAATTTCATCGCCGCGCCGGCGCTGGGTCCCATCATGCGCGCCTGGCTATTGCACCAGATCCCGTCGCTTGCGCCTTATGCCGGCCGCCTGATCGTCCAAGCGGTGCCGTGGTTTGCGACGCTCGCGCTGCTTGCCGCCGTTTATCTGCGCAGCGCGTGGCTGTCGTGGAAGGGCGCAGCACTGATGATGCCGCTGGCGTTCATCATCGGCGACTGGTCGTGGAACCTATTTTTCAACATCAACGAGCCCGAGCATTGGTTCCACATAACCGTGCCGACGGTGTTCCTCTTCCTGATGGTCACGCCGCCGCGCCTCACGCGGATCGCGCTGCCGCTCTGGGCGGCGGTCACGATCGCGCTCAATCTCGTGCTCTGGGCGGTGCCCGAAGCGCGCTATCCGCTCGATCGCTATCAGGCGCAGCTCGCGCGCGACTACGGCCCCAACGACCTGTTCCTCTATTTCGTCACCTATGGCGGCGGCCCGAACATGAGCTTCTTTACCCTGCCGACGCCACATCTGGTGCTCGATCAGCTCTACGAGAAATCGAAGAATACGCCCGTGTTCTTCGGTGCGGTCGAGCAGAGCGTCGACGCAACGTTCAAGCGCGGCGGCCGCGTCGTCGTCTTCGAAGCGCTCGATCCGACCAACTGGAACGCGCCGTGGATGCTGCTCACCCGCGACGGCATGACCAAGGTCAAGTTCGTCGGCTTCTTCGACAGCCACTACAAGGTCGTGCCGCTCGGCGCCGTCGCCGGCATGAAGGCGTGGCAGCTGCTGCCGCGGCAATGAGGCAAGAAAAAGGGCCGGAAATCTCCGGCCCTTTTTGTTGGATTAGGTTAGGTACACGCCTCAGTTGCGGCGCTGCCCCATCAGCTGCATCAGCATGATGAACAGGTTGATGAAATCGAGGTAGAGCGCAAGCGCGCCCATGATCGCCTTCTTGCCGGCGACCACTTCGCCGTCGCCTTCCCAATACATCTCCTTGATGCGCTGGGTGTCGTAGGCGGTGAGGCCGGTGAAGACCAGCACGCCGATCACCGAGATCGCGAAGTACATGCCGGGCGAGTGCAGGAACAGATTGACCAGCGAGGCGATGATGACGCCGATCAGGCCCATGATCAGGAAATGACCGAAGCCGGTCAGATCCTTTTTCGTCGTGTAGCCCCACAGGCTCATCGCCAGGAAGGTCGCGGCGGTGATGAAGAACACCTCGGCGATGCTGGCGCCGGTGTAGATCAGGAACAGTCCGGCGAGCGACAGGCCGACGAGGCCGGCATACCCCCAGAAGGTCGCCTGTGCGGCGCCGAGGCTCATCTTCTGGATACGGAAGCTCAGCAACAGCACCAGGCCGAGCGGTGCGAAGACCACGATCCAGAACAGGATCGGTGTGTGTACCAGCGCGGCATAGAGTCCGCTGGCCGCCGCGGCATAGGCCACCACACCGGTGATGGCGAGACCGCCCGCCATGTAGTTGTAGACGCGCAGCATGTAGCTGCGCAGGCCTGCATCGATGCCGACCTGCGGAATAGCCGTCCGCGCGGCAAAGCGGTTGCCGGTATCAAATGACATGGTCTGGAACCTCTCTAAGCCGGATTGGCTTTGGCGCAGATATTGGCACAGGGCTCGGGCAATTCAATGACGGAGTAAGTCCTTGGTGGCCGTGCCTAAATTTCCTGTCATTGATCACGCAGGTAAGGCGCCGCCGATGCCACCAGGGCACGCCAAGTGCCGGCATAGCCGAGCGCCAGGATGGCTCGGCTCGCCGCCACCAACGTGAGCCCGACTCGGCCCGGCAGGAACAGCCAGTTGGCATGCATTACCTGGGTCACGATCAGCCAATCAGCGGCAGTACCGATGCCGGCAGCCAGCAGCGCACTGGCGAGGCCGAGTAACCCGTACTCGATCGCGAACGTCGCGAAAATAGTTCGACGCCTAGCGCCCAGCATCTTGAGCACCACCGATTCATGGGTCCGGCGGCGATAACCCGCGGCGATCGCCCCGGCCAGTACCAGCGCACCGGCGGCCAACGTTACGGCCGCAGTGACGACCAGCGCCACGTGCTCGCCGACGGCGATCCGCAGCGACACGCCGCGGAGCACGTTGACCTCGCCCCCCGCGCTCGCCAGATTGAGGTGCACGTCGTCGAGCAGAATCATGGATTGGCCGATGTCGTCTTTCATACGACTCGCAACGCACCTCGCACCGACTTGGGCGCGGCGATATGACGGTTGCTCGCGGCGGGTTGTCAATCGTGCCGCCTTCGTCGCCGTCCTGCTATGCGGCGTCGCGCTCGATCCGGCGCTCAACCAGGGCGACGGCCTGCATCCGACCGCGCGCGGCGTCGACGTGATCGTCGCGCGCATCGCGCCTGCGGTCGAGCGACTAATCGGATCGCGCGGCTGAGATGCTGCGGCTGTTCGTTGGCATCGCCCTGCCGCCCGAACTCAAGCTGGTGTTGTCGCGCCTCGCGGGCGGCCTGCCCGGCGCGCGCTGGGTTGATCCGGGCAATTACCATGTGACGCTGCGCTTCATCGGCGAGGTCGACGAGGGTCTGGCGAGCGACCTCGACGCGCATCTAGCCGGAATTCGCGCTCGGCGCTTCACGGTGACGCTGGCCGGTATCGGTTCGTTCAACGCCCGCAACCTCTTTGTCGGCGTCGATCGCAATGCCGATCTCGCCCATCTCCAGGAGAAGGTCGAGAACGCCGTGGCGCGCAGCGGCATCGAGCCCGAGAACCGTCGCTTCGCGCCCCATGTGACGCTGGCGCGTCTCAAGGGCAAGCCCGACGCGAAGCTCGGCCAGTATCTTGCCGAGCATGCGCTGTTCCGCGCCGCGCCGTTCGACGTCGCGCAGTTCCAGCTGGTGGCGAGCTACCTCACCAAGAGCGGTTCGATCTACGAGGACCAGGCGGGATACGCCCTGAGCTGAAAAACGATCGCGGCCGGGGCGATTGAGGGGGGACCGCCGCCGGCCGCGACCTTCGCGCGCGACAAACATCTGCCAGGAAAACGGAAGCGGCGATGACGTCGCCGGAGCCCGGAAGGCGATCCGAGCTGGATCCAGCATAATCGACGGCGCTTAACCAAGCATGAAACGCGGCGATATTAGCCGCAATTTGAGGCAAATCCGGCCGGCCTCACTCGGCGGCAGTTTGCCAGTTCCGCAGGCGCCGCCAGAGGATCGGCTCGGCCCGATCATTGGCCGGTTGATAGAACAGATCGAATTCGCGGAAGGCCGTGGACCAGTTCTCAGCGCGCGCACGCTCGGTGTCGACTTCGAAGCTGTCGAAGCCGCAGCGCGCCATGAACAGCAACTGATCGCGCAACACGTTGCCGGCAGCCCGCAATTCGCCGCGGAAGCCGAAGCGGTCGCGCAGCAATCGCGCCTGCGAGTAGGCGCGGCCGTCGACGAAGCGCGGGAAATTCAAGACGACAAGCGCGACGCGGTCAAGCGCCGCCGCGATCGCCGCGGGCGCGATGTCGTTGGGCAATCGCAGACCGAGCGGTCCGCTGTGCTCGCGCCAGCGCTCGCCTTCCGCTTGCCAGCGCTTGAACGAAATCGTCACCGCTTCGCCGTCGGCCGCCGGCTCGTCGTCGCCAAGATGACGCCAAGTGTCAGGCCCGAGCACGCCGTGCTTATCGAGCAACATAAAGAGCCTCCTTGAACGGCGCCAAGCCGACGCGGCGATAGGTATCGGGAAACCGCTCGCCGTCGCGGCGCAGCCGAAGATAGGTGTCGACCAGTCGGTCGACGGTCGCGGTGACTTCGTCCGCCGCGACCGCCGGGCCGACGATGCCGCCGAGTGCCGCCCGCGCGCTGTCGCTGCCGCCGACGGTGATCTGATAGGATTCGGCGCCGTTCTTCTCGAGTCCGAGAATGCCGATGTGGCCGACATGATGATGGCCGCAGGCGTTGATGCAACCCGAGATCTTGATCTGCAACGGGCCGATCGCCACTTCGCGCTCCGCGAGATGCCGGCTCAGCGCCTGCGCGACCGGAATCGAGCGCGCCGTCGCCAAGCTGCAATAGTCGAGTCCCGGGCACGCGATGATGTCACTCGCGAGGCCGATATTGGGCGTCGCCAGATCAGCAGCGCCGAGGCGCAGCCAGAGATCATAGAGCGCCGACTTGCGCACATGCGGCAGCACGAGGTTCTGGTCGTGCGTCACGCGCACCTCGCCGAAGCTCAACGTGTCGGCAAGCTCAGCGACGGTCTCCATCTGGCTCGCGCTGCAATCACCGGTCGGCCGACCAAGGGGCTTGAGCGAGACGATGACAATGGCGTGGCCGGCTTGCTTGTGGGGCCGCGTGTTACGCTCGATCCAGCGCGCAAATTCGGGCTCCGCCGCTTGCGCCCGGCGCAGCTCCGCATCGTCGTTGGCGGCCTCGCGGTAGGCCGGCGGCGCGAACTGCGCCTGCATGGCCGCAACCGCCGCGTCGGGCAGCGCCAGTGCGTCGCGCTCTGCTCCCATCGCGGCGTATTCATCCTCGACTTCGGCGCGGTATTTCTCGATGCCGAGGGACTGCACCAAAATCTTGATGCGCGATTTGAAGAGGTTGTCGCGCCGGCCATACTGGTTGTAGACACGCAAACAGGCGGTGATGTAAGCCAGCAACTCGCGTCGCGGGACGAAGTCGCGCACAGTTTGGGCCAGGATTGGCGTGCGGCCGAGCCCGCCACCGACTAGGACTTCGAAGCCGATTTCGCCCGCCGCGTTGCGGCGGAGGTTGAGGCCGAGATCGTGGATCTTGACCGCGGCGCGGTCCTCGCTCGCCGCGTTGATCGCGATCTTGAATTTGCGCGGCAGGAACGAGAACTCGGGATGGAGCGCCGACCATTGGCGCACAATCTCGCAATAAGGCCGCGGATCATCGATCTCGTCGGCGGCGACACCGGCGAACGGATCGGTCGTGATGTTGCGGAACGAGTTGCCGCTGGTCTGAATGCCATGCAGTTCAACGGTGGCGAGATGCACCAGGATGTCGGGCGTGTCTTCGAGATGGATCCAGTTGAATTGGATGTTCTGCCGCGTGGTGAAATGGCCGTAGCCCTTGTCCCAGCGGCGCGCGACCTCAGCGAGGCCGCGCAGCTTGGCGCTCGACAGCGTGCCGTAGGGAATCGAGATGCGCAACATATAGGCGTGCAGCTGCAAATAGAGCCCGTTCATCAGCCGCAGGCTGCGGAACTCGTCCTCGCTCAGCTGTCCGGCGAGGCGCCGGCGCACTTGATCGCGATATTGCGCGACGCGCTCTTCGAGGAATCGCCGGTCGTATTCGTCGTAATGGTACACGGGCACAATTTCCTTGTTGATTGCTCAGTCGCCGCGATAGGCGACGGTTGGACCGAAGGCGCGGATGCGTTCACGGAGCATCAACGGCACGATGCGCCGCCCATCGCGCACGGCTTCGATCAGCGCCGGGCCGACGGCGGGATGCGGCGGCGACCCCGCCTGCGCTTCCGCGAGCAGGGCCGCGCCGTCCTTATCTTCGACTAGGCGCGCATCGTCGATCTGCGGCGTCCATGCGCCGCTGCCGGCGAAATACACCACCGTGCCGTCGTGCAGGCGGTTGCCGGTGACCAGTTTCAGCACGCGGTCGGTCATGCCGCTTCCTATCCGCGCGGCTGCGCGGTCGTGCGCAGATATGGCTTGATCGTCTTGAAACCCGGGAAGATCTTCGCCGCTTCGTCGTTGGACACTGCCGAAGTAATGATCACATCCTGCCCAGGCTTCCAGTTTGATGGGGTGGCTACCCGGTGCTTCGCGGTCAATTGCAGCGAGTCGATCACCCGCAGTAATTCATCGAAGTTGCGGCCGGTTGCCATTGGATAGATCAGCATGAGTTTGATCTTCTTGTCGGGCCCAACAACGAAGACGGTGCGCACCGTCTGATTATCCGCCGGCGTGCGCTTACTCGCGTCGCCTGAGGCTTCGGCCGGCAACATGCCGTAGAGCTTTGCCACCTTGAGATCGGCGTCGCCGATGATCGGATAATTGGGCGCGTGGCCTTGGGTCTCCTTGATGTCATTGGCCCAGCGCTGGTGGTCGCCGACTGGGTCGACCGACAGGCCGACGATCTTGACGTTACGCTTGTCGAACTCCGGCTTGAGCCGTGCCATGGTGCCGAGTTCGGTGGTGCAGACCGGCGTGAAATCCTTGGGATGTGAGAACAGCACGCCCCAGGAATTGCCGAGCCATTCGTGGAACTTGATCTTGCCCTCGGTGGTCTGGGCTTCGAAATCGGGCGCGGTATCGCCAATTCGCAATGACATGAGGTGCCTCCTCAGAGATGAGTTTCAACGTCGAGCACCGCCGATTCGGCTTCTTTCGCCGCGGTGTCGGGCACCCAGTGTGACTCCAAAGTCGCGTCCGAAGCGAGCCAGCCGCGTTCGGCGAGTGAACGGCCAGTGCGTGCTGCCACCGTGCCCGGATTGAGACCGGCGGCGCGCCACTGCCGCCGTGCGGCCGCGATCTGGTCAAGCCGGCCTGTCCATTCCGGGCCGACGATGCGGCCAAGCGCATCCTTCAGCGCCGCGGCGAGCCCAGGCGACCGGCCGCCGGTCGACACCGCAATCGTAAGATCGCCCCGATGAAGCACGGCCGGCATCCGCACGTCGGAGACGGCCGGAGCATCCTCGACGTGGACGATGGTGCCCAGCGCGCGCGCTCGTTCGGCCACGGCTGCTGCGGCACGTGCCGCGAGCCCGGCGATGAAGACGATCTGCGTGCCGGCGAGCTCGGCGTCGGCCGGCATCCGGCGAACCAGCCGCGTGCTGGCTTGCGCCGTCAGCGCCCGGCTCGGTCGCGGCGCATAGACCACGAGCGCGCGGGCGCCCGCGGCATCAAGTCGCTCGAGCCGACGCACGGCGGCGGTACCGGCGCCCACCAGCGCCAAGCGGAGACGGACCAAATCGAGCGTCAGCGGCAACATGCGGCGGCCTTGATAATTCCCTCGCGCGGAACGCTGTTTCATCCACGCGACACTGTATTTATACCCTTTTTAACGTCAATCAACAGGAAAATCTATCATATACACACTTATTATGGTGTAATATTTGAATGTTCCTGAGGCACGGCAATGATGCCGGACGCTAATGCGCCGACGTCGACGCGTTCCCAGGATGAAGTGCGATGTGCTGCCGTGCCAGATCGCTGACGACCTGCTTGGCCGCCGCGTTGCCGCCTTGAGCGAGCTGCGCCGTGTCGTTGGCGAGCGAATTGATGCGTTCACGCAGCTGCAACGTGTTCTCGAGTGGTGCCTGTTGGTTGAGAAGTATGGTGGAGTAATTGATCCGCTCGCGTACGAGTTGCACCGTCTGGAACACCACTGCGAGAAAGAAGCCCAACGCGAGCAACGCGAAGCCCAGCTCGACCGGCGGGCGGCGTCCGCGCGGGGTGGATTGATCGCTCATCGCGAGTGTCGCGCCGGCGCAGCCGGGTTCGCTGACGGATTCAGGCCGTGATGCTGCATCATCGCGATCAGCGCCGGGTCATTGGTCGACGCGGCGGCGGCATTCAGGCTGCGCACCAGGGCCTCGCCAATTGCGCTGTATTGCGGCCCATCGGCGATGAACTGCTGACGAGCGGTGACCTCGGCTTGCGTGTGTCCATTCATCACCGCCAGCACGATATTGACGGTCACCAATATAAGGCTGAGACCGGCCAGCACGATTCCAGACCAGGCGATCCTGCTCGATTGTCGTTCGGTCATTCGCGTCTTCTCCGAGTGGCCGGCAGCCAAGTCCCGCGAACCATGGTCAACTTAATGCAAAGGCCGTTGCGGGACAAACGCCGCGATTCCCGCTAGCTTCGGCACCATGGCCTATTGGCTGCTGAAATCCGAGCCCGCCGCTTATTCCTGGAGCGATCTGGTACGCGATCGGCGGACCGCTTGGACCGGTGTGCGCAATCATCAAGCGGCGAAAAGTCTGCGCGCCATGCGGTCCGGCGACCGCGCCTTTTTCTATCATTCGAACGAAGGCCTGGCGATCGTCGGCGCGGTTGAGATCGTGCGGACGGCCTATCCGGATCCCGACGACAAGACCGGCCGCTTCGTTGCCGTTGACGTGATGCCGATTGCCGCCGCCAAGACGCCGGTCATTCTGGCGCAGATCAAGGCGAAACCGCGGCTGAAGGCCCTGGCGCTCGTGCGCCAGAGCCGCCTGTCGGTATCGCCGGTTTCAGCGATGGAATGGACTCTGCTGTGTCGGATGGCCGGACTCAGGCCCTAATGCACGAGCCGCTTTGTTGCGTGGATGCGATCGCCGAAGGTACGGCGCGCGGCTTCATTTTCGGCACCGGATCCCGGCGCCGCACGATCTTCGTGCTGCGCCACGGCGGCATCGTTCGCGCCTACCACAACGCCTGTCCGCATCAGGGCACGCCGCTCGAACTAGTGCCCGACGCGTTCTTCGACGAGCAGTGCCGCTTTCTGGTTTGCCGCACGCACGGCGCACGGTTTCGACCGGCCGATGGCTTCTGCGTCGACGGTCCATGCGCCGGGCGCAGCCTCACGCCGGTGCCGGTGCACGTCGAAGCTGAAATGCTGGTGCTGGACGACGCGGACTAGAAAACGCGGAAGTTCTTGAACTGCCACGGATCTCGGGTATCGACGTCCTCGTGGAAGAGGCGATGGCGTTCGGTCAGCGGCGTCCAGTCGCTGAATTCGCCAACCATGTTACCCAGATACGGTCGCGCGATCTCGAGAATCCGCTCGTAGTCTATCTCGTCCGGTTCAACTACGAAGGAGTCCGGGTTCTCCATCGCCCAGATGGCGCCGGCGAGGCACGCCGCCGTCACTTGCAACGACGTGGCGTTGTTGTACGGCACGACCCGCCGCGCCTCGTCGATCGACAGTTGCGAGCCGAACCAATAGGAGCCCTTCTTGTGGCCCATCAGCAGCACGCCGAGTTCGTCGACGCCCCCCGGCGCGATTTCGTCCATGATCAGCCGTTGGTGTTTCTGCACGTGCCAGTTCTTGCCGGCCATCTCGTGCAGCGACAGCACCGCGTCGTCGCACGGGTGATAGACGTAGTGCACCGTCGGCCGGTACGCCGGCTTGCCATTGGCCGCGAGCGTTAGATAATCGGCGATCGAAATCGACTCGCCGTGCGTCACCAGGAAGCCGTGATAGGGACCTTCGAGCGGCGTCCACGACCGCATGCGCGTACCGGCGCCCGGCCGCGTCAGATAGATGGCGGCACCGCAGCCGAAATCATGGCAACCGCCGTCAGGTGGAAAATCAAGTTCGTGGCTGCCCCAGCCGAGCTCGGCCGGCTGCATACCCTCGCTGACGAAGCCCTCGATCGACCAAGTATTGACGAATTCGCCGACCTTCTTTGGCACGGTCGAAACCTGGGTGTCGCGCTCGGCGATGTGGATCACCTTGATGCCGAGACCGCGCGCAAGCTCGGCCCAATCCGTGCGGTTCTTCGGCTTCTCGGCGTTATGCTTCACCGCCTTGGCGATGTTGACCAAGGCTTCCTTGACGAAATGCGACACCAAGCCCGGATTCGCACCGTGCGTGACGACCGCCGTCGGGCCACCCTTGTGCTTGTTGCGGAGCGCCAGCGCTTCCTCGCGCAGCTTGTAGTTCGAACGCGCCGACGGCGAGAGCTTCGGATCGGTATAGCCACCGGGCCACGGCTCGATGCAGGTATCGAGATAGAGCGCACCTTTCTCTCGGCACAGCTCGATCAGATCGATGCTCGACACGTTCACCGACACGTTCATCAGGAAATCGCCCTTGCCCAACATGGGCTCGAGCACGCTGCGGTAATTTTCGCGCGTGAGCGGCTTCTTGATGAATTTGACACCCATGGTTTCCGCTTCTTTGCGGCCCATGTCGTGCGCAGTGACGATGACAATCTGTTCCGGCTTCATCGCGATGTGCCGGAGCAGCAGTGGCAATACACCTTGCCCGATACTGCCGAAACCGATCACGACCATCCGGCCGGAGAACGCTATGTATTTTTGATCGCGAGCCATGACGAAAAGAAATAAGCGGATGATAACCATTTTTCAAGCGAATCAGCGACGCGCGTGGCGTCGTGCTTGACTTTTTTGGAATTGGCGAACCCAAAAAACGAGTCGCGACTCGACCGAGTCGCGACTCGCTATGTGCGAGACTGTCGGCTGGTTCAGATCGCCGCGAAGAGACGGCGCCGCATCGCGACGAGCGCTAGTACCGCCACGCCGAAGAGCGACAGCGTCCCCGGCTCGGGCACGCTCGTGCTCGAGATCAGCGAGTCCGACCACAGTGCCGCGAAGCTGAAGGTGCTCGGATCCGCGGCGCCCGTGAAGTTGATGTCGAGGGTGTATTGATCGCCCTCGCTAAGTTGTGCGCCCGAGGGTGCGGTCAGCAGAACACGCTGCGAGGCAAGCGATATTGCCGTATTCCAGATCTGACCCGTCGTGATGTCGTCCAGCTGCGCCGAGCCGATGCCCGCGACGCCCGAATTGATGGTGAACTGGAACGCGGTGGCGAAGGTGCCGAAGCTGTTGCTGTAATTTGCGGAGTTGAAATTCGACGGCGACGGCGTGATCGCCCAGATCATGTTGCCGCCGGTCAACTGCCAGTTGTCGCCCAGGTTGGTCGTGGGCGCGCCGTCAATGCCGCTCGAGCCGGCGCCCGACCATGGCACGACGAGTGCGTGGGCAGGCGTCGTCGAAAGGCCGACGACGAGGGCCGCGGCGACGGCCGCAGCGGACAGAATACGGACGGAAAAGTCTCGCAAAGTTCCGGTCATGGCTCACTCCTTCGGGGCGACTGGATCCGCGCCTCCCTGACGGAGTGCCGGCCAGCCTTCTTAATTATCTGAAGGTGTAGCCAAAGTAATATCGCAACTCAATTTAATATTACGGTAAATACGCCCACATAATAGGTAAATGACCCTAAGATAAGGTTAAGTCGTTGCCAAATATAGTTAAGCAGCCGGTACTGTACCGGTCGCGTGGGGGTCGCCGATAGGTGGATCACCGTATCCGGAGCAGCACGATGGAAATCTCTTTGACCAATGGTGGTATACCAGATACCATGACCACTAACAGAGCACCGGGTCCAACGGTGCCTGCGGGAGGGATGCTTATATGACGGCCACGCGCTTGGTCATCAAGCCGATCGATTCGCCGGCCAGCTTTCGCCTGCAGGCCTATCGCAAGCTGAAAGATGCGATTACGGCGATGAACGTCTATGGCCAGGCAGAGGAAATCCGGCTCGACGAACGTCGCTTGTCGCAAGAGCTCGGCGTCTCGCGCACACCGATCCGCGAGGCGCTGACCATGCTCCAGCGGGAAGGTTTCGTGCGCACGGTACCGCGGCGCGGCATCATCGTAGTGCGCAAGAGCAAGCAGGAGATCGTTCGCATGATCCAAGTCTGGGCGGCGCTCGAAAGCCTCGCGGCGCGCCTGGCCACGCAATATGCCTCCGATCAGGACATTGTGGCGCTGCGCCACATGTTCGACGATTTCCGCACCGAATCGCCCGAAGGGCATCTCGACGAATATTCCGACGCCAATATCCGTTTCCACCAGGCGATCATCCAGCTGTCCGGCAACCCGGTGCTGGCCGAGATGACGCGCGATTTATTCATCCACATGCGCGCCATCCGACAAGCGACGATCGGACAGGAGGATCGTGCTAAACGCTCGATTGTTGATCACATGAACATCATCGAGGCGCTTGAGCGGCGCGATACCGACCGCGCCGCCGCGCTGGTGCTCAAGCATGCGCTGGATCTGGCCGCACATGTCGAACGGCATTGCGATTATCTCGACTGAGGCCCCGAGCGAGATGCCGAACATCGAGAGGGAGAATCAATCGTGGATCACCAGGACGGACGATGTCCGCCGTGGGACGATTCGCAATCCGGCGATCTTCCCGGATGACGACGGTCAATTGGCCAGGATCGTCGTGCCGGCTATCGCCGAGGCTTGGACGAGGTGGCCGCGCGCTGCGGTCCTCGCCGCCGACGTTCGCACCAACTAGCAAACCTAAAAGCAGGCCCCAAGGAGGACGGTATAAAATGGGCAAGGCACTCGAAGGCGTTCGCATTCTCGATTTCACGCATGTGCAGTCGGGGCCGACCTGCACGCAGCTTCTCGCTTATTTCGGCGCCGATTGCATCAAGGTGGAACGGCCTGGAGCGGGCGATATCACGCGCGGCCAACTGCGCGATGTTCCAAACGTCGACAGCCTCTATTTCACGATGCTCAACGGCAACAAGCGGTCGATCACCATCGATACCAAGCATCCCAAGGGCAAGGAGCTGCTCGAGGGTCTGATCAAGGTGTGCGACATCATGGTCGAGAATTTCGGGCCCGGCGTGCTCGATCGCATGGGCTTCCCCTGGGAACGGGTGCAGCAGCTCAATCCCCGGATCATCCTCGCGTCAATCAAGGGCTTCGGGCCGGGCCCTTATGAGGATTGCAAAGTCTACGAGAACGTCGCGCAATGTACCGGCGGCGCCGCTTCCACCACCGGTTTCCGCGAAGGTCCGCCACTGGTCACCGGCGCCCAGATCGGCGACTCCGGCACCGGCCTGCATCTGGCGCTCGGCATCGTCACCGCGCTCTACCAGCGCACCAAGAGCGGCAGGGGTCAGCGCGTCACGGCGGCGATGCAGGACGGCATACTTAATCTCTGTCGCGTCAAGCTGCGCGACCAGCAGCGTCTCAAACACGGGCCGCTCAAGGAATACAGCCAGTATGGCCAAGGCGTTCCCTTCGGCGACGCCGTGCCGCGCGCCGGCAACGATTCCGGCGGCGGCCAGCCGGGCTGGATCGTCAAGTGCAAGGGCTGGGAGAAGGATCCCGACGCCTACATTTACTTCATCACCCAGGCGGCGGTGTGGGACAAGGTGTGCGAGGTGATCGGCGAGCCGGGTTGGGGCACCGATCCGGGCTACGCCAAGCCCGAGGCGCGGCTGCCGAAGATCAAGCAGATCTTCGACCGCATCGAACAATGGACCATGACCAAGGACAAGTTCGAGGCGATGGCGATCCTCAACAAGGTCGATATTCCCTGCGGTCCGGTCCTATCGATGAAGGAATTGGCCGAGGACGAGTCGCTGCGCAAGACGGGCACGGTCGTCGAAGTCGACCATCCGAAGCGTGGCAAGTACCTGACGGTCGGTAATCCGATCAAGCTGAGCGACAGCCCGGTCGAGGTGAAGCGCGCGCCGCTCCTGGGCGAGCATACCGAGGAGATACTCACCCAAGTGCTCGGCTTCGACGAAAAGAAGGTTCGCGAATTCAAGGAATCCGGCGCACTCGGCGGCGCCAAGCCGATGGCCGCAGAGTAGTTCGGACGGACATTATCGCGGGGCGGTTGGGGAGAGCCCATCCGCCCCGTTTTCCATAAACACGAGCGCGACGCATGGCGTCGCGCGGAAGGAGGCGAAGCATGCGTGGAAATGGCGAAGCAATGCCGAAGCACAAAGCGGTGGTGCGCAAGGTGCTCGATCGCGTCAAGGCCGACAAGCGGAGCGCGCTAACCGCACCCGAGGGCAAGCTGGTCTGCGAGGCGTACGGAATTTCGGTGCCCAAGGAGGCCCTAGCGACAAGCGCCGCGGCGGTAGCGAAGCTCGCCAAGAAGGTTGGCTTCCCGGTCGTGCTCAAGATCGTCTCGCCGGACATCCTGCACAAGACCGAGGCCGGCGGCGTCATGGTCGGCATCAAGACGCCACAGGAGGCGCAAAAGGCTTACAGCACGATCGTCTCCAATGCGAAGAAGTACAAGAAGAAGGCCAAGATCGAGGGCGTGCAGATTCAGCAGATGGTCGGCGGCGGCCAGGAGGTCATCGTCGGCGCCGTGACCGATCCGAGCTTCGGCAAAATGGTCGCCTTCGGCATGGGCGGCGTCCTGGTCGAGGTTCTGAAGGACGTGACTTTCCGCCTGGCGCCGGTGACGCGCGATGAGGCGCTCGGAATGCTCGACGGCATCAAGGCCGCCGAAATTCTGAAAGGTGTGCGCGGCGGCGAAGCCGTCAGCCGCGCGGCACTTGCCGGCCTGCTCGAAAACGTCAGCAAACTGATCGCCGATTTCCCCGAAATCGTCGAGATGGATCTCAACCCGATCTTCGCGTCGAAAAAAGGCGCGGTCGCCGCCGACGTACGCATCATCCTCGATTGGAATCCGCCGGCCCCGCGCTACCGGCCGTCGCAGGACGAGATCGTCCGCGCCATGAACCGCATTATGCGGCCGAAGGCGGTCGCGGTGATCGGCGCCTCGGCCGAGAACGGCAAGATTGGCAACTCGGTGATGAAGAACCTGATCAACGGCGGCTACCAGGGTATGATCTATCCGATCCATCCCTCGGCCTCCGAGATCATGGGCCGCAAGGTCTACAAGTCGGTCAAGGATGTGCCGGGCGAGATCGACGTCGCCGTGTTCTGCATCCCGGCCAAGTTTGTCGCCGCCGCGTTGATTGAAGTCGGCGAGAAGAAGATCCCGGGCGCGGTGCTGATTCCGTCGGGTTTCGCCGAGACCGGCAATGTCGCTGGCCAGAAGGAGATCCAGGAGATCGGCCGCAAGTACAACGTGCGGCTGATGGGTCCGAACATCTACGGCTACTACTACACGCCGATGAATCTCTGCGCGACCTTCTGCACGCCCTATGACTACAAGGGCGGCGCCGCCCTGTCGTCGCAGTCGGGCGGCATCGGCATGGCGATCATTGGGTTCTCGCGTTCGGCCAAGATGGGCGTGTCCGCCATCGTCGGTCTCGGCAATAAGTCGGACCTCGACGAGGATGACTTGCTCACCTTCTTCGAACAGGACGACAACACCAAGGTCGTCGCCATGCATCTCGAGGACCTGAAGGATGGCCGCTCGTTCGCCGAGGTGGCGAAGCGCGTCTCCAAGAAGAAGCCGATCGTGGTGCTGAAGGCGGGTCGCACCGCCGCCGGCGCCAAGGCGGCGGGTTCGCACACTGGCGCGCTCGCGGGCAACGACAAGATCTACGACGACGTGCTGCGGCAGTCGGGCGTCGTCCGCGCGCCCGGCCTCCGGGACATGCTCGATTACGCCCGCGGCCTTCCGAAACTGCCGACGCCCAAGGGCGAGAATGTCGTGATTATCACCGGCGCCGGCGGCTCGGGCGTGCTGTTGTCCGACGCTTGCGTCGACAACGGCCTCAGCCTGATGAAGATGCCGCCCGATCTCGACCAGGCGTTCCGCAAGTTCATTCCGCCCTTTGGGGCGGCGGGTAATCCGGTCGACATCACCGGCGGCGAGCCGCCGACGACCTACAAGAACACCATCCGGCTCGGACTCGAGGATCCGCGCATCCATGCGCTCATCCTCGGCTATTGGCACACCATCATCACGCCGCCGCTGGTCTTCGCCGATCTGGTGATCGAGGTCGTGAACGAGATGAAGGCCAAAGGCATCGAGAAGCCGATCGTCGCCTCGCTCGCGGGCGACGTGCAGGTCGAGGCCGCGGCCGAGAAACTGTACGACCACGGCATTCCGTCCTACGCCTACTCGACCGAAATTCCGGTCGCGGTGCTGGGCGCGAAATACCGCTGGGCACGCGGCGCCGGACTCGTGAAGTAGATCGATGAACATCCACGAGTACCAGGCGAAGAGCCTGCTGACCAAGTTTGGCGTCGCCGTCCCCAAGGGCGGCGTCGCTTACACGCCGCAAGAGGCCGAAACGGTGGCGAAGTCGCTGGCCGGGCCGGTTTATGTCGTGAAGGCGCAGATCCATGCCGGCGGTCGCGGCGCCGGCAAGTTCAAAGGTGACGAGAAGGGCAAGGGCGGTGTCCGGCTGGTGAAGTCGCCGGCCGATGCGGCCAAGGAAGCTCAGGCCATGCTCGGCAAGGTCCTCATCACCAAGCAGACCGGGGCGAAGGGCCGCGAGGTCAAACGCATCTACGTCGAGGAGGGCTGCGACATCAAGCGCGAGCTCTATCTCGGCATGCTGATCGATCGCAAGACGTCGCGCATCACCGTGATGGCTTCGACCGAAGGCGGCATGGAGATCGAGGAGGTCGCGGCCAAGACGCCGGAGAAGATCCTCAAGATCGCGATCGACCCGACGACCGGCATGGAAGGCTTCCATGCCCGGCGCCTCGCCTACGGCTTGAAGCTCGAAGGCAAACAGGTGGGCGCCGCCGTCAAGTTCATGCTCGGCATGTACAAGGCTTTCACCGCGCTCGATGCCTCGATCGTCGAGATAAATCCGCTGGTGGTCACCGACGGCGGCGACGTGCTCGCGCTCGACGCCAAGATGAACTTCGACGACAACGCGCTCTTCCGCCATCCCGACATCGAGGCGATGCGGGACGAGGCCGAGGAGGATCCGATCGAACTCGAAGCCGGCAAGCATTCGCTCAACTACGTGAAGCTCGACGGCAATATCGGCTGCATGGTCAACGGCGCAGGACTGGCCATGGCGACGATGGACATCATCAAGCTCTATGGCGGCGAACCGGCCAACTTCCTCGACGTCGGCGGCGGTGCTACCAAGGAGCGCGTCGCTACGGCGTTCAAGCTGATCCTTTCGGACAAGAACGTCGAAGGCATCCTGGTGAACATCTTCGGCGGCATCATGCGCTGCGACGTCATCGCCGAAGGCGTCGTCGCTGCGGCACGCGAGGTCAGTCTCGAGGTGCCGCTGGTCGTTCGCCTCGAAGGCACTAACGTCAAGCTCGGTAAGGAAATCTTGGCCAAGTCGGGCCTGCCCATTCTCGCCGCCGACGACCTCGGCGACGCGGCGCAGAAGGTGGTGAAAGCAGTGAAGGAAGCCGCCTGATGCCTATTCTCGTCGACAACAATACCAAGGTCATCTGCCAGGGTTTCACCGGGGCGCAGGGCACCTTCCATTCCGAACAGGCGATCGCCTACGGCACCAAGATGGTCGGCGGCGTGACGCCCGGCAAAGGCGGCGGCAAGCATCTCGACCTGCCGGTCTTTGACACGGTGGCCGATGCGGTGAAGGCGACCGGCGCCAACGCCAGCGCGATCTACGTTCCGCCGCCCTTCGCGGCCGACGCCATTCTTGAGGCGGTCGACGCCGAGGTGCCGTTGGTGGTGTGCATCACCGAAGGCATACCGGTCCTCGACATGGTCGAGGTCAAGCGCGTCGTCACCGGCTCGAAGACGCGCCTCGTCGGGCCCAACTGTCCGGGCGTGATCACGCCCGGACAATGCAAGATCGGCATCATGCCGGGTCACATCCACAAACCCGGCGCCGTCGGCATCGTGTCGCGCTCGGGCACGCTCACCTACGAGGCGGTGGCGCAGACGACGGTGGTCGGACTCGGCCAGTCGACTTGCGTCGGCATCGGCGGCGATCCGGTCAACGGTACCAACTTCATCGACTGCCTCGAACTGTTCCTCGCTGATCCGACGACCAAGGCGATCATCATGATCGGCGAGATCGGTGGCTCGGCCGAGGAAGAGGCGGCTGATTTCGTCAAACGCAGCAAGACCAAGAAGCCGATGGTTGGATTCATCGCCGGTGCAACGGCGCCACCGGGCCGCCGCATGGGCCATGCTGGCGCGATCATTTCCGGCGGCACCGGCTCGGCCGGCGACAAGATCGAGGCGATGAAGAGCGCCGGCATCGCCGTGTCGGATTCACCTGCGGCCCTTGGCAAAACCATGCTCGGCCTCCTAAATAGATAGCGAGAGCTAACCAATGGCCGATTCGGGACGCATGCCGCCACGCTCCATACCGCCAGGCTCTGGCCGGCGTCGCGGCCGCGACCTGCCGAAAGGCCGGCAGGTCGATCCGGTCGCGCGCGACGAGGTGGCGGCGCTGCTCGGCGACCGGCCGCGCCGGCGCGATCTGCTGATCGAGCATCTTCATCTGCTGCAGGACAAATACGG
>JAGWNF010000006.1 GCA_028871455.1 Alphaproteobacteria bacterium | reverse complement strand
GGCTGCCTGCACATACGACACCCCTCGGTCCTTGATCAGCTTCACAGCCTCAAGCTTGAACTCCCGCGTAAACTTCCGTCTCGCCATGATCCACCTCCGGTTCCATCAAAACACCTAACTCGGTGTCCGTGGAACCGGCAGCAGGCCACTATGACCGCTTTCGAAGTGCTCTATCGCCAATTCGCCGATGCCATCGAGTGCATTCCGGCGAGCTTTCTGCTTTGCGATGCCGACGACCGCATCGTCATCTGCAACACGGCGACGCGCCGATATTTTCCTCGTGCGGTTGAACAGCTTGTACCCGGTGTCCGGTTCGAGGACTTGCTCCGCGCCCATGCAGCAAGCGGCTACGTGAAGGACGTCGGGTCCGATCTCGAAGGGTGGGTCGCCAAACGAATGGCGCAGCATCGAGCGGCGAATACCGATTTCATCCGCGCTTACGACGACGGCCACTGGAGCCGCATCATCGAACGGCGCACCTCCGATGGCGGCATCATCGGCATTCGCATTGATGTGTCCGAGATGAAGCAACGCGAGGAAGAGCTCGAGCGGCTGACCCAAAAACTTCGCGATAGTCAAGAACAGCTCGCGCAAGCGCAGCGCATCGCCGCTATCGGTAGTTTCGAACGCGATTTCGTCTCGGGACGGGTGGCCTGGTCGGACGAAACATACCGAATTCTCGGCGTCAGCAGCGAATGTGTATCACCAAGCCGCGAAAACTTCCTCGCCTTGGTCCATCCAGACGACCGGCCCCGCTTTGATGCTGCGCTCAACGAGGGATTGTCGAAACCGGGCATCATCCACGAGGAGCTGCGCATCGTTCGCCCAGACGGCGCAGAGCGTCACATCGTATGCGACATCGCGGTTATGCCCGACCCGCGCCATATATTCGGCACGATCAAGGATATTACCGAGATGCGGCTTGCCGAGGAGCAGCGCCGCAAGCTCGAAGAGGCACTGCGCATCGCCAAAGAAGAGGCCGAAGCGGCAAACCGCGGCAAAAGCGAATTCCTCGCTCATATGAGCCACGAGCTGCGCACACCTCTTAACTCGATCATCGGATTCTCCGAAATCCTCGAGCAAGAATCATTCGGACCGTTGGGGCATCCCTCGTATCGCGGGTACGCCCACGACGTCCATGAGAGCGGCATCCATCTGTTGCGCATCATCAACGATATCCTCGACCTATCGAAGATCGGCGTTGGCAAGCTCGCGCTGAATGAAATGCCGATTGATCCGCGCGAGGCGATCGAGTCTTGCATCCGCATCGTGCGCGAGCGCGCCGACAAGGGTGGCCTCGACCTGACCACCGACATAGCGCCCGATCTGCCGACACTCAACGCCGACGAGCGGTTGGTGAAGCAGATGCTGCTCAACCTCCTGTCGAACGCCATCAAATTCACCCTGCGCGGCGGCTCGATACGTGTCGTTTGTCGGGCCGACGAGCAGAACGCCATAACGATACAAGTCATCGACACCGGCATCGGCATCGCCAACGTCGAGCGTGCGCTCCAACCGTTCGAGCAGATCGACAGCGCGCTAAGTCGAAAATATCAAGGCACAGGCCTGGGATTGCCGCTCGCGCGCTCGATGTGCGAATTGCACGGGGGCACCCTCGCGATCGAAAGCATCGTGGGCTAAGGCACAACCGTCACCGTACGATTCCCGCCCGAGCGAAGCCTGCAAAACCTGTCAGCACCGGTGGCACGCGGCGTCGCATAGAAGTCCAATGGACCTGCTGATTGCGGCCGGAACAGGGACCGGGCGGCCCGCTTTCAGAGTGATTGACCCGAATGACGACAAGGCAACGCGGCCTTTCGGCCCCGGTTCAGTCCTTGGCCAGGCGCGTGACCGCGCTCGATGCGGCGATACGGCCCTCGCCGGTATAGGCCTCGTGGTTCTCCTCGATGTCGCCGAGGCGATAGAGATAGTTGATCATCATGCCGAAGGACTGCTGCAGGCCTTTCTTCGACAGGTCGCCGCGCCAGTTGATGCGCTCGATGCGCGCGCCGTTGCTGAGATGGAAATGCGCGACCGGATCGCTGGCGCGGCCGGACGGCGTGGTTTCGGTCAGCAGGTAGCGCGCGCAGAGCCGCGTCAGCGGCGCCTTCACCGCCTCCGCGGTCACCTCGTCGGCGCTCCAGTCCGGCTGCGCGATCAGCGCCGCGAAACCCTCGTTGCCGCGCGGCACTGCGGCGACCGCGGCGCGTTCCTCTTCCGTCAGCAGGTCGTCGCCTTCCTCGGCCAGGCGCTTCTCGATCCAGGCGCCGAAACCCGGGATCGGCGACAGCGTCGTGTAGGTCTTGAGGTGCGGCAGCTCGGCCGCCAGCATGTCGACGACGCGCTTGATGAGAAAATCGCCGAAGCTGATGCCCCACAGGCCGCGCTGGCAGTTCGAGATCGAGTAGAAATTCGCGGTGTCCGCCTGCGTCGGATCGCCGACCGGCGCGCTTTCGTCGAGCAGCGCCTGGACGTTGCTCGACATGCCTTGGGTCAGCGCGACCTCGACGAAGATGATCGGTTCCTGCGGCATACGCGGATGGAAAAACGCGAAACAGCGGCGATCGGCCTCGAGCCGGTTCTTGAGGTCGGTCCAGCTGCGGATCTCGTGCACCGCCTCGTAGAGCATGAGCTTCTCGAGCAGCGCGGCGGGCGAATCCCAGGTGATACGGCCGAGCTCGAGGAAGCCGATGTCGAACCAGCCGGAGAGCAGCATTTTCAGGTCCTGCTCGAGCGCAGCGAGCTTGAGATCCTCGCGGCCGAGCCGCATCAGTTCGGCGCGCATGTCGACCAGGAACTTGACGCCCTCCGGCAGGGCGTTGAACTGCGTCAGCAGTTTTACCCGCGGCGGCTCGAGCGCCTGGCGCAGCGTGCGCTCGATCTTGCGGCGCTCGAAATCGTCGGCCGCCGATTGGATCTGCGCGCTGAGACGCGCGACCTCGCGATGATCGATGTCGAATTCGACTGCCAGCAGCCGCAGGAAGCGCTCGCGTCCGACGGCATTGAGCGCCAGATAGGTGCGGCCGAGGTCGGCCGCGCGGGCGCGGGCGGACACTTCGCCGCCGCGACCCTCGAGACAGTCGCGCAACTGGACGCGCAGCCGCTCGGCATCCTCGCGCGAGAGTTCCGGTCGGGGCTGGCCGGTGAGCGCGCCGCGCGCCGAGGCGGCGATGTCACGCCACGCGCCGCGCAACGAATCGCGCCAAGCCCCCCGCAGCGAATTGAGTGTCCGGTCGAGCAGGCTGACATGTTCGTTCATGATCAGGCGATTACTCCGCGCGCCGGTCGATTGGCAAGCGCACCGCGAGCCGGGCGAGCGCGGCGGGCAAGCGCGCCACGAGATCTTCCGGCACCAGGCCGAGCCCGCAATCCTGCGCGACGTCGCCATGCAGCCAGCATGCCGCGCCGGCGGCCCGGAACGGATCGAGTCCCTGCGCCAGCAGGCCCAGCACCAAACCCGCCAGCACGTCGCCGGTGCCGCCGGTGGCGAGGCTCGGCGGCGCATTGGCGTTGATCGCGGCGCGCCCGTCCGGCGCGGCGATCACCGTGTCGGTCCCCTTGAGCAGTACCACGGCGCCGCATTCCGCCGCTGCGGCGCGGGCGCGCGCCAGCTTATCGCCGGTCGCGGAAAACAGGCGCGCGAACTCGCCTTCGTGCGGCGTGATCACCGCCGCCGCGCCGGCCAATGCTTTGAACAGGGTCCGGCGCTGTTTGGCAAAGACGGTAAGCGCGTCGGCGTCGAGCACGACATTGCGGCGGGTGGCGAGCGCCGCCAGCGCGGCCCGGCGCGTCTCCGGCGCGACGCCCGCGCCCGGACCGACCAGGATGGCGTTGTGGCGCGGATCGGCGATCAGGCGCGCGAAATCGCCGGCGCGCGCCAGCTTGGCGACGAGAATGCTCTGCAGCGCGCCGGCATAGATCGGAAACGCCGCCGCCGGCGCGGCGACCGTCGTCAGGCCGGCGCCGACGCGCTGCGCCGCGTGCGCCGCCAGGCGCGCCGCGCCGGTCAGGATCGCGCCGCCGAAGACGACGGCATGACCACGCTTATATTTGTGCGTGCCGTGCGTCGGCCAGGGATAGGCGTCGAGCCACAGCGCCGGATGGTTCTCGAAGGTCTGCGGCCGGATGCCGTCGAGCACCGCCGGCGGCATGCCGATATCGGCGAGCTGGATCTCGCCGCAGACCAACCGACCGGGCAACAGCAGATGTCCCGGCTTCTTGCGGAAGAAGGTGACAGTGATGGTCGCCGGTGCCGCTGCGCCGAGCACTGCGCCGGTAGCGCCGTCGAGGCCGCTCGGCACGTCGACGGCGACGACCGGCAGCCTGCTGCGCGCCAGCGCCTCGATCACCCGACGGGCAGCACCCTCGACCGGCCGCGACAGGCCGGCGCCGAAGATGGCGTCGACCACGACGCCGGCGCCGTCGAGCAAGGCCGGCGACAGTGGCTCGACGTCGCCGCGCCAGCGCGCGGCATGCTCCTGCGCCTCGCCGCGCAAGGCCGCGCGGTCGCCAAGCAGGCCAATCCGCACCGGCCAGCCAGCGGCAATCAGCCGCCGCGCCGCGGCAAAACCGTCGCCGCCGTTGTTGCCGGGTCCGCACAGCACGCTCACCGGACGCGGCGACCAGCGCCGCATTACCGCTTCGGCGACGGCGCGGCCGGCCGCCTCCATCAGGATCGTGCCGGCGACGCCCGCGGTCGCCGCGGCGCGGTCGGCCGCGGCCATCTCGGCCGGTGTCAGCAGGGCGTAATCGGCGGGTTTCATGGCTCCTGGCTTGACGTTTCGAAGGCCTTCGCGCTAGGACCGCATCCGGTGGCGAGTGTAGCTCAGTTGGTTAGAGCGCCAGATTGTGATTCTGGATGTCGCCGGTTCGAATCCGGTCACTCGCCCCAATTTCCCGCCCGATCCGGCCGGTTTCGCCGTCCGACCGGCTGCCATGCGCGATGGCGGGACGCCTATGCAGCCGCGGCAATGACGCGCACGGGATACGGCTTCGGCCGCGGGAACGCCGGCGCTAGTATGGCCGCATGACCGCCTCGCTCGTCATGGCGCAACGCATGTCGCGCCTCGGCACCGAAAGCGCCTTCGAGGTGCTGGCGCGCGCCAAGGCGCTCGAGGCGCAAGGCCGCAGCATCATCAATCTCGGCATCGGCCAGCCCGACTTCCCGACCCCGCCGCACATCGTCGAGGCCGGCCGCAAGGCGCTGGCCGACGGCCATCACGGCTACACGCCGGCGAACGGCATTCCCAAGGTGCGCGAGGCGGTGGTTGCCGATCTGCACCGCCGCCACGGCGTCACCGTGTCGCCCGACCGGGTGCTGGTCGTGCCCGGCGGCAAGGTGACGATGTTCTTCGCCATCATGATGTTCGGCGAGACCGGCGCCGAGATCCTCTATCCCAATCCCGGCTTTCCGATCTACGAGAGCGTCATCCGCTTTTCCGGCGCGACGCCGGTGCCGATCGACCTGCATGAGTCGAAGGATTTCTCGTTCAGCGCCGACGAGGTGCTCGCCAAGCTCACGCCGCGCTCGCGGCTCATCATCATCAACAGCCCGGCCAATCCGACCGGCGGCGTCGTGCCCAAGGCCGAGCTCGACAAGCTGGTCGCGGGTCTCGAGCGCTTTTCGCAGGTCGCGGTGCTGAGCGACGAAATCTACGGCGAGATTCTCTACGACGGCGCGCGCCATGTCAGCCTGCTGACCTATCCGTCGATCGCCGACCGCGTCATCCTGCTCGACGGCTGGAGCAAGACCTACGCGATGACCGGCTGGCGGCTGGGCTACGGCGTGTGGCCGGAATCGCTGTTCGCCGCCGCCGAGCGTCTGGCGATCAACTGTCACTCCTGCGTCAACGCCGCAGCGCAATACGCCGGCATCGCCGCGCTGACCGGTCCGCGTACCGAGGTCGACGCCATGGTGCGCGCCTTCGCCGAGCGCCGGAAGGTGATCGTCGCCGCGCTCAACAAGCTGCCGGGCCTGCGCTGCGCCACGCCGGGCGGCGCGTTCTACGTCTTTCCCAACATCACCGGCACCGGCCTCGGCGCGCGCGAGGTCGAGCGGCGGCTGCTCGACGAGGCCGGCATCGCCACCGTCGCCGGCACCAGCTTCGGCGCCTTCGGCGAGGGCTTCGTGCGCTTCTCCTATGCCGCCAGCCGCGCGGCCATCGAGGAAGCGATGTCGCGGCTGGGCCAGTGGCTGGCGCGGCAGGACAATCGCCGGGTGCCGGCCACTTAATTGTGCAGCCTTGCCTAATTTTTGATCTTGTTGTTCTTATCCACAGGATTCCCGCGGCGTTTGGCAGGGGCCCGTCACAGGAGGCTGTGGCACGGCTCATGCTTTATAGGCGGCGAGGATAAAACGGCGACGGCGCGGACGCCGCGTTTGCGCTAGCGAAAATCAGCAGGGGGTTATCCCGTGAAGAAGGTCGAAGCGATCATCAAGCCCTTCAAGCTCGACGAAGTGAAGGAAGCGCTGCACGAGGTCGGTATCCAGGGCATCACCGTCACCGAGGCCAAGGGCTTCGGCCGGCAGAAAGGCCACACCGAGCTCTATCGCGGCGCCGAATACGTCGTCGACTTCCTGCCCAAGGTGAAGATCGAAGTGGTGATGGACGATCCGCTGGTGCCGCGCGCGATCGAGGCGATCCAGCATGCCGCCCATACCGGCCGCATCGGCGACGGCAAGATCTTCGTGACCTCGATCGAAGAGGCGATCCGCATCCGCACCGGGGAGAAGGGCAAAGACGCGATCTGAATCCGTTCCACCGACGAAATTCCGCGGCCGACACGCCGACCGGGTGACGCCCGTCGCCGTTTCGGCCGCCGCTACCACCACCTGACAAGCCACCACAAAGGGGAGACCGAGTCCGATGTCCGATCCGAAAAAGATCATGGAAATGATCAAGGAGCACGACGCCAAGTACGTCGACTTCCGCTTCACCGACCCGCGCGGCAAGTGGCAGCACCTGAGCTACCACGTGAAGTCCGTGACCGCCGATTTCCTGAAGGCCGGCGTGCCGTTCGACGGATCGTCGATCGCCGGCTGGAAGACGATCAACGAAAGCGACATGCTTCTGGTGCCGGACTTCAACACCGCGGTGGTCGATCCCTTCTGCGCGCAGAGCACGATCTCGATCGTCTGCGACACCCACGACCCGCTCTCCGGCCAGCCCTATGCGCGCTGCCCGCGCTCGATCGCCCGGAAGGCGGAGAAGCACCTCGCCTCGACCGGCATCGGCGACAAGGCGTTCTTCGGCCCCGAGGCCGAGTTCTTCGTGTTCGACGACGTGCGGTACAAGTCGGCGATGGAGACGCAATTCTACGCCGTCGACCAGGAAGAGGGCCCCTACTACAGCGACCGCAAGGTGCCGGACGGCAATACCGGCCATCGCCCGCCGATCAAGGGCGGCTATTTTCCGGTGCCGCCGGTCGATTCGTTCCAGGACATGCGCTCGGAAATGCTGTCGACCATGTCCGACATGGGCCTCAAGGTCGAGAAACACCACCACGAGGTCGCGCCGTCGCAGCACGAACTCGGTTTCGAATTTTCGACGCTGGTGACCACCGCCGATCAGATGCAGATCTACAAGTATGTGATCATGATGGTCGCAAACCAGTACGGCAAAACGGCGACCTTCATGCCGAAGCCGATCAAGGGCGATAACGGCTCGGGCATGCACACGCACCAGTCGATATGGAAGGGCGACAAGCCGCTCTTCGCCGGCTCGGGCTATGCTGATCTGTCGGAGCTGGCGCTCCACTACATTGGCGGCATCATCAAGCACGCCAAAGCGATCAACGCCTTCACCAATCCAACGACTAACAGCTACAAGCGCCTCATTCCCGGCTTCGAGGCGCCGGTGCTGCTCGCCTATTCGGCGCGCAACCGCTCGGCGTCGTGCCGCATCCCCATCGTGCAGAGCCCGAAGGCGAAGCGCGTCGAGGTCCGCTTCCCGGATCCGGCCGCCAATCCCTATCTCGGCTTCGCGGCGATGCTGATGGCGGGCCTCGACGGCATCCAGAACAAGATCAATCCCGGTCAGCCGATCGACAAGAACCTCTATGATCTGCCGCCGGAGGAGTTGAAGAACGTGCCAACCGTCTGCGGCAGCCTGCGCGAGGCGCTCGAGAACCTGAAGGCCGACCACGCCTTCCTGACCAAGGGCGAGGTGTTCACCAAGGACTTCATCGAGTCCTACGTCGATCTCAAGATGGAGGAAGTGCACAAGTTCGAGCACACGCCGCATCCGGTCGAGTTCGAGATGTACTACAGCGTCTGAGTCCGCATCGCGGGTTTGCGTTCCCGGCCCCCGTCGGCGCCGCCGACGGGGGCTTTCGTTTGCGGACGGCGCCTCCGGTTATCCGGTCGGGACGCGCCGTCGCGCGCTGCGGCGGCGGCATTTACAAGCCGCCTGACTTGCGATTAAAGGCGGGGGCGGCAAAACTGTCGCCCCGCTGGCTGTTGCAGGAGTCGCCGATGCCGTCGTCGCGCAAGCGCGTATCTGCGCGCTCCCGGCCGAAGCCGTTCGAAGCCTTCATCGAGGAGCTGTCGCGCTTAGCGCTGATCGGGCCCGAGGAGCGCGAATTCCTCGCCAAAGGCCTGAAGTCGCGGGCGGTGCGCGATTTCCTGGCGGCAGACGCGGCACCAACGGCCCATGCCAAGCCGACCGCGGCCGGCGGTCGCGCCGGCGGCAGCCTCGAGAAACGTGCGCGCAAGGCAGGCTTGGTGCGCGCGACCCGCGACGGCGGCTTCCACGTCAAATCCGGTCCTGAGACCGTCCACTGGGGCTATCTGTGGAGCGCCGCCGAGCCGGTGCTGCGCGTCGCGCCGGGCGCAACCGTCACCATCGACACCGTCTCGCACGAAGGCCTGCTCGAGGACCAGGGCGATCCGGTCGGCTTCTTCAAGCGCTTCGGCATTCCCAAAGCCGATGTGCTGGCCGACGCGGTCGCGATCTACGCCAAGGTGCAGCATTCGGGCGCCGGTCCGCATGTCGTCTCGGCGCCGATCTATGTCGAGGGCGCCGAGCCCGGCGACGTGCTGGCGGTGCACGTGCTCGCGGCCGAGCCGCGCGTGCCCTATGGCGTCAATTCGGTGCGCATGGGCAAGGGCACGCTGCCGGCCGAGTTCACGCTCAACCGCAGCATCGTCATCCCCTTCGACATGGAAACGCGCGTCGCGCGCTTCGCGCCCGGCATCGAGATTCCGCTCAAGCCGTTCTTCGGCATCATGGCGACCGGGCCGGCGTTGACGCTCGGCAAGCTCAACTCCGCGCCGCCGGGCCCGTTCGGCGGCAACATCGATTTGAACGAGCTGACCGCCGGCGCGACGCTTTATCTTCCCGTGCACGTGCCGGGCGCGCTGTTCATGACCGGCGACGGTCACGCCGCCCAGGGCGACGGCGAGGTCAACCTGACGGCGATCGAGACCTCGCTCACCGGCACGTTCCGCCTCGAGCTCATCAAGCAGAAATTCTGGGCGCTGCCGCGCGCCGAGACGCCGACGCACTGGATCACCCTGGGCCTGCACGAGAGCCTGGACGAGGCGATACGCATCGCCGTGCGCGAGACCGTGACATTCCTCGGCGAGACGCAAGGTCTCGATCCGGCGGACGCCTATGCGCTGGCCAGCGTCGCCGTCGACTTCGAAGTGACCCAGAACGTCGACGGCGTGAAAGGCATCCACGCCATGATTCCCAAGGCGATCTTCAGGACGGTCGCGTGAGCCGATGACCGGACAGGCCAAGGTTCCCGCCGTCCTGTTCTGGAGCGGCGGCAAGGATTCGGGGCTCGCGCTCGACCGATTGCGGCGCGCCGGCGAATACGAGGTCGCGGCGCTGATCACGACGGTCAACCGCCAATATCGGCGCGTCTCGATGCACGGCGTCCGCGAGGAGCTGGTGACGGCACAGGCGTGCGCTATCGGCCTGCCGCTCGACACGATGTATGTCGGACCGAGCGGCACCAACGACGAATACGTGGCGGCGCTGCGCGCGACGCTCGGCGCCTGGCGCGCGCGCGGCGTCGAGACCGTCGCCTTCGGCGACATCTTCCTCGCCGACCTGCGCCACTGGCGCGAGACGCTGCTCGCCGAGCTCGGTCTGAGCGGCGTCTTCCCGCTGTGGCACGTCGATACGCGCGATCTGGCGCGCGAGTTCGTCGATCGCGGCTTCAAGGCGGTGCTGTGCTGCGCCAACGACGCCATGCTCGGCGAAGACGACGTCGGTCGCGCGCTCGACGCCGCTTTCTTCGCCGGCCTGCCGGCGGGCGTCGATCCTTGCGGCGAGAACGGCGAGTACCACAGCTTCGTCTGGGACGGACCGGTGTTCCGGTCGCCGGTGACCTTCAGCCGCGGCGATAAGGTCTACCGGCCGCTTCCGACGACGGCGACGAGCGCCGATCCGCCTGGCGACGGCCCCGCCATGCCGGTGCCGAACGCGCCGGCGGCCGGCGCGACCAAGGGCTTCTGGTTCCTCGATCTGCTGCCGGCCTAGGCCGGTTGAGCCTCTCGATCCGGGCTTTGTCCCGGTGAAAAAACTTTAGTAGTCGCCAGCTTTTTTGCGTTTTTCGCGTTCGGTCCGGACTATTTCTTCGGGATCAGTGAACCCCTTTGGAAGCGGCGCCAAAGTTGGCTCGATCTCTTTAAGCGCTCTCATCGTCTCTTCGATGATCGGCTGGCTAGCCTTCCGTCGGACAACCTCATCTCTGTGTGCTGTGACGGCTACGCTCAGGGTTCCATAAGCCCAGATGATGCCACGGCGAACTTGGCCGGTAGGACTATCGCCGAACCTCGCAAACATGTCCCATGCGTCGGGTTTGACCATGGTGGGCAAACCCGCGACATCTTTCTTCGTGATCTTTGCAAAATAGTCGTGGACCAGCTTGTTCCTGATGCGGTTCAACCGTGCTAAGAGCGGACGGATATGGTCCGGGACCAATCGCATGTTGATCGCAAAATCGACCTTGAGCATGAAAGGTGCTCTCTCGAGTTCCTTCCCATCGCCAAATTTCGCATTTTCCAGAATCAAATAAGTCACCATTGATTCTAGGATCTGGTGACACCGGAGCACCAGGACGCGTGGTGACCTTGCGGCCGCGGCCGTCTTGAAATGTTTCCTGCTAGGCAACCGCATATTCGTCTTAACCTGAACAACCAGCTATTGCATGCGAACCTTTGTTTTTGAGCCGCCCATGAGGGGTGTGATCAATTTTTCCCAATCACCCTCCGAACCGCACCGCTGGATGTCCTGGCCAGGAAGAACCATTTGGCACTGGACGAAACGTGTTTCATGCGTTTCCCCAGTGAACGATTCATAGCGGCCGTACTCGCGGCCCTCAAATGCATCAGTCACGCTAATGGATTCGCTGAATGATTTCCCCGTCAACCCGCTAGTAGCAAGGTACATGAAACACTTCTTGATGAGCTGTGTTTGAATTTCTCACTGTTATGTTCCATCGTAGTCGCGCGCACCACAAGGGGTGCGTGAAAGGAGGTCTTTGTGAAGCTCAAGCTTCGCATGACCCAAGCCGGTAACACCCACAGGGTATAAACCACAGGCCACCGGGCTCTCGGCAGGGAGAGCAATCGGCCATCAACGTGGCAATGTGCGCCTCGACGAGTGTCGTGAAGCCAGAACCGCCTGGTTAGGGGCGCGGGAAATTCGCCTGTCAGACCCGCGTTTCCTATGCGGCGCGCATCCAGTAATTTTCCGTGCCGCTCAAATCGGCGGCACCGGCCGCGGCTTGCGGTCGGCGTCGATCGCGACATAGGTGAAGACGCCTTCGGTGACCTTGACGGTTTCTTCCGCGGCGAAGCGGCGCGCCCAGACCTCGATCTTGATCGTGATCGACGAGCGGCCGACTTTCTCGACTTCGGTATAGGTGCTGACCTCGTCGCCGACGAAGACCGGTTGGTGGAAACTCATCGAGGCGATGCCCACGGTGGCGACGCGACCCCGGGCACGGCGCATCGCCGCCGAACCGCCGGCCAAATCCATCTGCGCCAGTATCCAGCCGCCGAAGATGTCGCCGCGTATATTGGCGTCGGACGGCATGGCGATCGTGCGCAGCGTCGGTTCGCGCTTCGGCGGCGACTCGTCGGACTTCCGCTCGGCCACCCGTCGCTCCTTCCTTGGCGCCGTGATCATACCCGATTCGGCGAGACGGCTCTTGCTTCGCCGTTCCCCAGATGTTGTTATCCGCGCGTGATTCGCCCACTTCGGTTTGCCTAGCGCCATGCCGCCCGCGCACGCGCGCAAGTCGCGCGAGACGCGCGACCTGTTCGAAAACGCGCCCGCCAAACGTTCCGGTTCCTATTCCGCCAAAGACATCGAGGTCCTCGAAGGCCTCGAGCCGGTGCGGCGCCGGCCGGGCATGTATATCGGCGGCACCGATGAACGCGCGATGCATCACCTCGTCGCCGAGGCGCTCGACAACGCCATGGACGAGGCGGTCGCCGGCCACGCCAGCCGCATCGAGATCGAACTGCACGCCGACGGCAGCTGCGCCGTGCGCGACAACGGCCGCGGCATACCCGTCGACCCGCATCCGAAATTCCGCACCAAGTCGGCACTCGAAGTCATCCTCACCATGCTGCATTCGGGCGGCAAGTTCGGCGGCAGCGCCTACAAGACCTCGGGCGGCCTGCATGGCGTCGGCATCTCGGTGGTCAACGCGCTCAGCGATAAGCTCACGGTCGAGGTGGCGCGCGACCGCAAGCTGTGGACGCAGGAGTACAGCCGCGGCAAGCCGAAGACCAAGCTCAAGGCTCACGCCGGCGCGGTCAACCGCCGCGGCACGCTGGTACGCTTCCATCCCGATCCGGACATCTTCGGATCGAGCGCGCATTTCCGGCCGGCCAACATCTACCGTCTGGCGCGCTCCAAGGCCTATCTTTTCCGCGGCGTCGAGATCCGCTGGTGGTGCGATCCGAAAATCCCGCTTCCCGAGGACGTGCCGCGGGAAGACACGCTGCATTTTCCCGGCGGCCTCAGCGACTACCTGACCGCGCTGCTCGACAAGCGCGAAACCGTGACGCCGCGCGCCTTCACCGGCGAGGCCGAGCTCAACGGCGCGGGCCGCGTCGAATGGGCGATCGCCTGGACCGAGGACACCGACGACGGCACCATTGCCTCGTTCTGCAACACGGTGCCGACGCCCGACGGCGGCACGCACGAGCAGGGCATGCGCGCGGCGCTGGTGCGCGGCCTCAAGGGCTACGGCGAGCTCGCCGGCAACCGGCGCGCGACGCAGATCACCGCCGACGATGCGACCAGCGGCGCCGTCGTCATCCTCTCGCTCTTCCTCAAGAACCCGCAGTTCCAGGGCCAGACGAAAGAGAGACTCGCCTCGACCGAGGCGCAGCGCCTGATCGAGGCCGCGCTCAAGGATCATTTCGACCACTGGCTGTCGGATGATCCGCCGGCGTCGCGCGCGCTGCTCGAGACCGTCATCCAGCGCGCCGAGGACCGGCTGCGCCGCCGCCAGGAGAAGGAGCTCGACCGCAAATCCGCGACGCGCAAGCTGCGCCTGCCCGGCAAGCTCGCCGATTGCTCGCGCTCGTCGCCCAACGGCACCGAGATCTTCCTTGTCGAGGGCGACAGCGCCGGCGGTTCGGCCAAGCAGGCGCGCGAGCGCGACACCCAGGCGATCCTGCCGCTCCGCGGCAAGATCCTCAACGTCGCCTCGGCCGGCGCCGAGCGCCTCCGGCAGAACCAGGAGCTGTCGGACCTGATTCTCGCGCTCGGCTGCGGCAGCGGCGAAAGGTACCAGGAATCGAAGTTGCGCTACGAGCGCGTCATCATCATGACCGATGCCGACGTCGACGGCGCGCATATCGCGTCGCTGCTGATGACGTTCTTCTTCCGCGAGATGCCCGAGCTGGTCGAGCACGGCAAGTTGTTCCTCGCCGTGCCGCCGCTCTATCGCCTGCAGCAGGGCGACGCCACGCTCTATGCGCGTGACGACGCCGACAAGGACAAGCTGATGAAGACGGCGTTCGGCAAGAGCCGGGCCAAGGTCGAGATCAGCCGCTTCAAGGGCCTCGGCGAGATGCCGCCGCGCTATCTCAAGGAAACCACCATGGACCCGGCGAAGCGCGTGCTGCTGCGCGTCATGCTGCCGCCCAAGGGCGAGCGCGGCTTCAAACAGACGGTCAAGCTGGTCGAGAGCCTGATGGGCCGCAAGCCCGAGCTGCGCTATCAGTTCATCCACGAAAACGCGAAGTTCGTCCGCGACCTCGACGTTTAGGCGAGCGTCTTGGACTGAGCGTCCCTGATGGCTTCGTAAAGGAGGGTGGTCACACAATAGGCCGGGCAGCAGGACGAGTGGCGCTTTCTGCGGCATCCGGTCAAGCTAGGTGAAGCCGGCCGGCCACGCCACGCCGCCGAATTGGCGCAACGCTAAGAAATAATTTGACTTTCCGGGGTATAACCCCAATTAAAGGGCAGCTTCAACAGCGAACACCACAGAAAGACGTTTACGTTTTGATGAATTTTTCCGACCTCGGCCTCTCTCCAGAGGTTCTGCGGGCGGTCGAAGATGCCGGCTACAAGCAGCCGACCCCCATCCAAGAACAGGCCATTCCTTACGTCCTGATGGGCCGTGACGTTCTGGGTTGCGCCCAGACCGGCACCGGCAAGACCGCTTCCTTCACCCTTCCCATGATCGACATCCTGGCCTCGGGCCGCGCGCGCGCGCGGATGCCGCGCACGCTGGTGATCGAGCCGACGCGTGAGCTCGCCGCGCAGGTTTCCGAAGCCTTCGACGTCTATGGCAAGCATCACAAACTCAACCAGGCCCTGCTGATCGGCGGTGAAAGCTTCACCGACCAGGAGCGCAAGCTTGATCGCGGCGTCGACGTGCTGATCGCGACGCCCGGCCGCCTGATCGACCTCTTCGAACGCGGCAAGATCCTGCTCTCCGATGTCAAGATCCTGGTGATCGACGAAGCCGACCGTATGCTCGACATGGGATTCATTCCCGACGTCGAGCGCATCGTCGGCCTGTTGCCGAAGATCCGCCAGACGCTGTTCTTCTCGGCGACCATGCCGCCCGAGATTCGCCGCCTCGCCGACGCCTTCCTGATGAATCCCAAGGAGATCGCGGTGGCGCCGCCGGCCTCGCCGGCCGCGACGGTCGTCCAGGGCCTCGTGGTCGTGCAGCCCGACGAGAAGCGTGACACGCTCCGCCGACTGATTCGCAGCGAGGACGTCAAGAACGCGATCATCTTCTGCAACCGCAAGCGCGACGTCGACATCCTCTATCGCTCGCTCAAGAAGCACGGCCTCGACGTCGCCGCGCTGCACGGCGACATGCCGCAGGTCAAGCGCACCGAGACGCTCGAGCGCTTCCGCGCCGGCGAGATCCGGCTGCTGGTGGCGAGTGACGTCGCCGCGCGCGGCCTCGACATCCAGGGCATGTCGCATGTCTTCAATTTCGACGTGCCGATCCACGCCGAGGACTACGTCCACCGCATCGGCCGCACCGGCCGCGCCGGCCGCGAAGGCCGCGCCTTCACGCTGGCGATGCCGGAGGACGGCCGCTTCGTGCAGGCGATCGAGCAGCTCATCGGCAAGCCGATCCCGCCGGTCGCGGTCGACGGCATCGCTACCGCCGCCCTCACCTACGACGAGGCGGATGGCCGCGGCCGCGGTCGCTCGCGCCACCGTCGCGGCAAATCGTCGAAGGCGGAGCCTCAGCACGCCAAGCACAAGCCGGCGCATCGCCATGAGGCGCCGCGTGGCGCCAAGCCGCACGCTGCGCCGCATAAGCCCGAGCCGAAACCGGCGCACCAGTCGGGGCACGTCCCGCGCAAGCCAGAGCCGGCGCGCTATGCGCCGATCACCATGGGCGCCGCGCCCACGCGTCCGACGGCCGAACCGGTCGCCCGCGAGCGCCATCACGACGACGGTCCGCGTGTGGTAGGCTTCGGCGACCACATGCCGGCGTTTCTCGCCCGCCGCACCGCGCGCGGCTGAGTGCCGCCAGGGGGAGGCCGATGAAGACGATCTTCGTCAGCGTGAAGTGCGAGCTGGGACGCGCCTACAAGGTCGCCGAAGAGGCGGTCGAGACCATCCCCGAGGTCTCCGAAGTATTCTCGGTCTCCGGCCAATACGACCTGCTGATGAAATGCTATCTGCCCGACGAGATGGATATCGGCCACTTCGTGGTCGAGCATCTACAGCGCCTGCCCGGAGTGAAGGACACCTTCACCACGATGGCCTACAAGGCGTTCTCGACCGACAAGTCCTCCTGAATTTCCGATCGGCATGAGGCCGCGCGCGAGATCGGCGTGAACGGGACGGCGCGGCACATCCTCATCGTCGGCGCCGGCCATGCCGGCGGCGTCGCGGCGGCGACCCTGCGCCAAGCCGGCTTCGCTGGCGCCGTCACCTTGATCGGCAGCGAGCCCTATCCGCCGCACGAGCGGCCGCCGCTGTCCAAGGAGCTGCTCGCCGGCGCCATTCCGGTCGAAAAGACTTTTCTCAAGCCCCTCGCCTTCTACGCCGAGAACGGCATTGCCTTCCGGCCCGGCGAGACGGCGACCGCGATCGACCGTGCCGCGCGACGGGTCGAACTCGCGAACGGCGAAACCGTGCCTTACGACCTGCTGCTGCTGACCACCGGCGCGCGCGCGCGGCGACTCGCCCTGCCCGGCGCCGATGATCGGCGCGTGGTCTACCTGCGCGATATACGGGATTCGCTGGCCTTGCGTGAACGGCTGACGGGCGGCCCGCGGATCGTAGTCGTCGGCGCCGGCTTCATCGGCCTCGAAGCCGCTGCGGTGGCGCGCAAGCGCGGTGCGGCGGTCACTGTCGTCGAAGTCCAGCCGGCGCCGCTGCAGCGCGTCTGTCCGACCGAGATCGGCGACTTCATGGCGGCACTACATCGCCGCAACGGCGTCGAGCTGCGCACCGGCGTCGCATTGACCGCGATCGAGCCCGACGGCGACGCGGTCGTGCTGCGGACCGCCGACGGCAACGCCATTGCCGCCGACGTCGTGCTCGCCGGCATCGGCGCCCAGCCCAATATCGAGTTGGCGCAGGCGGCCGGCCTCGCCGTCGAGGACGGCGTCGTCACCGACGAATTCGGCCGCACCAACGATCCCCATGTTTTTGCCGCCGGCGACGTGACGCGGCATTACAACCCGCTACTCGGCCGCAAGCTGCGTCTCGAGGCCTGGCAGAACGCGCAGAACCAGGCGATCGCCGTCGCCAAGGTGATGGCCGGCGGCGATCAGCCTTATGCCGAGGTGCCGTGGTTCTGGACCGACCAGTATGACGTCAATCTCCAGATCGCGGGCGCGCCCGAGCGCTGGGGCACGCTGGTCTGGCGCGGCGGCACCGGCGATAAGGCCTTCACCGTCTTCGGCATCGAGGACGGCCGACCGGTCGCCGCGATCACGATGAACAACGGCCGCGACATGCGGCCGGCGCGCGAGCTGATCGCGCGGCGACGCACCGTCGACCTGGCGCGGCTTGCGGACCCCAAGGTGAAATTGCAGGATCTGGCGAGGGAGAGCTGATTGTGGCGGAAGAGAACTGGGTGAGCGTGGCGAAACGCTCGGCGATCAATCCGGGCGACGTGCTCGGCGTGAGGTTGGGCGAGCGCGAGATCGCGCTCTACAACCTCGACGGCGAAATCTACGCCACCGACAATCTCTGTACCCACGCCTTTGCGCTGCTGAGCCAGGGCTGGCTCGACGGCGAGACCATCGAGTGTCCGCTGCATGGCGGCCGCTTCGAGGTCAAGACCGGCAAGGGCCTCGGCCCGCCGATCAACGACGATCTCAAGACCTATCCGGTGCGCGTGATCGGCGACGACGTGCAGATCCGGTTCGAATAGCCGCCGCGCCGCAGCGCCGCAGCGACGATCAGCGCCGTCAGGACCGAACCGATCAGGCCGACGCGGAACAGCACCGGCGGAAACGCCGTGCTCAGCCACAGCAGCGTTACGATCGCGATCTCGCCGGATCGGAAGCCGTCGACGAGCCCGCGCTCGAAGAGCAGCGTGGCCGCGACCACCAGGAGCAGCGCGTCGTAATCCATGACATGCGGCGTCGCCAGCAGGGTCGCCGCGAGCAGCACGACGAGTTGGAGATCGGTTTCGCGCATCCGGCGATGGATCCACCAGACAGCGCCCACGGCCGCCGCGGCCGCCAGCGCCTGCACCAGCAGACCCACCGTGCGCGATCCACCGAGCAGGACGACGCAGGCATAGACGCTCTGGCCGCGCAGCTCGCCGACGGTCGTCCAGCGTGCGTAGGCACCGCCGCCCGACAGCAGCGCGATCCAGTGCTGCCACGGCGCGAGGCCGAAGACGGCGACGCTCGCGGCGACGAGCAGGATGGCGGTGACGGCGGCGCTGGCCAATGCCGTCCAGCGGCGCGCGGCGACCAGTGCCACCGGCACCAGCAGCCAGAGCTGCGGCTTGTAAGTCGCGAGGCCGAGCAATATGCCGCCCAGAACCGGAGAAGCGGGCACGAGCCGAAAGCCGCCGACCAGCAGCGCGACCGTCCAAAATGAATTCTGGCCGAGTGCGACCGTCAGCGCGGCGGCGGGACTGAGCAACAGCGCCGCGGCGTCGAACCAGCGCGGCCAACCGCGCACTACGGCCGACTGCACGGCGACGACCGCCGCAACCGCGCCGAGAACGAGGAACGCGCCGAGCGATGCCGCGAATGGGAGCAAGCCGAACGGCAGCAGCAACAGCAGGTAGCTCGGCGGATAAAGCCACGGATGCGGACCCAGGGCCGGCAGGCCGAACCGCGCATCGACCAGCGCGGTGAAACGGTCGACATCGTAGAGATTCGCCAGATGGCCGTCGAAGGCGAGCCGGACCGCCGTGAAGAACACCGTCCAGTCCTGGCCGAAGGTTGCGGCGAAAGCGGCAACGTAGAACGCACCCGCGGCGACGCCGAGGGCGCCGCAGAGTCCGACGATCAGCATGAGGCGTCGGCGTTCGGATGGCGCGATCGCGGGCTGCATCCGGTCCAGCTTTGGTCGCTAGCCCTAAAATCGCGTTAACCCTAAGGAACCGGCCGCGAGCCGCGGCGCACCGCCGTCGGCAACCCTCCATTAACCGTTTCTAGAGGCGCGACGTGCGACCGTGCCGCGGCGGTGAGGATCATGTCGAAGCAACGCAATCTTGCGGTGGTCGCTCTGCTGTGCGGCGCTATCGGCGTCGCCGCCTGGGCGTTCTACGTCAAGGTCTTCGGCGGCATCTACGGCGAAGACTGGATGGTCTACTTCAACGCCACGCGGCTCTATTTCGAGGGCCAGGCGCCGCTGCTCTACGACGGCGTGCGCGCGACCGCGATCCTGAACGCGCGGTTCGCCGCCTGGCTGGCCCACCCGCTGCCGCTGCATCCGTGGCTCTATCCGCCCTATGCCCTGCTCCTGCTCCTGCCGTTCGGCACATTGCCGTTCGCGCCGGCTGGAATCCTTTTCCTCGCGCTGAGCTTCGCTGCCGCGGTTGTCGCCGCCTGGCGTTTTGCCGCCGATGGCACCGAGCGCGCGATCCACGCCGCCTCGCTCCTGCTGTGCCCGGCGGCGGCGATCACCGTCTGCCTCGGCCAGAACACCTTCCTCACCTGCGCGCTGCTGCTCGCGGGATTTGGGACTCTGCGCCGGCAACCGGTTCTCGCCGGCGCCCTGCTCGGCCTCGCCACCTACAAGCCGCAGCTCTGGCTCCTCGTCCCCGTCGCGCTGATCGCCGACCGCCAATGGCGGGCGCTAGTATCGGCAGGCGTCGCCGTGCTGCTACTGGTCGGATTGAGCGTCATGTTGCTCGGCGTCGAATCGTGGCGCGCCTGGATCGTGCTGATGACGCAGCCGAGCGCGCTCTACGATCAATGGCGGGTGCTCGCGCGCCTCAACGGCCAGAGCATCTACGCCTACGCCACTTTGCTCGGCGCGTCGGTGGCGCTTGCCAATTTCACCCAGGCGCTGGCGGCGATCGCCGCCGCGATCTGCGTCTGGTGGTGCTATCGCCGGCCGATACCGGACGATCTGCGGCTCGCGGTGCTGCTCGCCGCGACCATGCTGGCGGCGCCGCACGTCATCGACTACGACGCGCTGCTGCTCGGCATCGCTGCGACGCTGTTCTTCGTCCGCGCCCAGCGGGACGGCTTCCACTTCGGCGAACTCACCGTCGTCCTGCTGCTGTGGGCGAGCCCGCTGGCCAATCCGCCAACCGTGTTCCGGGTCGGCCTGCTGACGCCGTTGGTCGTCGCGCTGTTCATCGGCTGCGTCATGCGGCGCGGCCGGCGCATACAAGCGCACACGGCGGCCGGCGGCGCCCTCAAGGCGGCCTGAAATCCGCCCTTCAGCGCTCCGTGCGAACGGCCAACGCGCTCATCTCGTATTGCGGCATGCCGAAGATGTCGTGACCGGTGACGGTCTTTTCCTGCGTCACGATGATAACGTTCGCGCCCAGGCCGGCGGCACGCTCCTTTAGCTGCTGGAGCAGGCTACGCTCGGTCGCGTCGGGACCGCTATGGGCGACCACCACGCCGAGCTGGATATAGACCGGTGGCGCCCGACGCGTGACCTGAATGACGCTGGTCCACGGCTTGTAATAGACGTTCGACGAGGGATAGTAGTCGGTGTGACTGCACGCCGCCGTCGCCAGGGCCAGCACCGCGCAGGTCAAGCCGAGCACGGCGCGGCGCGGCCGCGCGGACCGGCCGGCGGCACGGAACAACGAAGAATTGGCGGCCAACGGCAAGCGATCAATCCCGAAGTGGGCTTTCTCTTTATCAGATCGGCCGGGCAGCGCGGAAGGGCATTTACCCGCTTCGTCGACGCCGCCTACGATGGTGCCGCACCACAGCGGGAGGCAGCCGAACCAGAATGAAGATCCATTCCGACGATTTCCGCGTGCGCGAGGGCCACAAGGTCAAGCTGCGCAAATGGCCGACGCACATCGCGCCGGTCTACAAATCGAAGGCGCAATACGAGAGCATCTTGCACGATCACGTCGAGCGGTTGAGCGACCTGCAGGCGAAGCTCTACGCCGCCAACCGCTACGCCGTGCTACTGATCTTCCAGGCCATGGACGCTGCCGGTAAGGACGGCGCCATCAAGCACGTGATGTCGGGCGTCAACCCGCAGGGCTGCCAAGTCTTCAGCTTCAAGCATCCGAGCGCGACCGAGTTGCAGCACGATTTTCTTTGGCGCACGACTCGTACGCTGCCCGAGCGCGGACAGATCGGCATCTTCAACCGGTCGTATTACGAGGAAGTCCTGATCGTGCGGGTCCACCCCGAGATCCTGCGCGCCGAAGGCGTCGATTTGGACGGCGGCGACGACGCGATCTGGGGCGATCGCTACCGGTCGATCGTCGATTTCGAGCGGCATCTGCACCGCAACGGCACGCGGATCATAAAGTTCTTCCTACATCTGTCCAAGGCGGAGCAGCGCCGACGCTTCCTGGCGCGTATCGACGAGCCGGAGAAGAACTGGAAGTTCAGCATGAATGACATCCAGGAACGGCAATATTGGAAGCCGTACATGAAGGCCTATGAGAAATGCCTGGCGGCGACCAGCACCGAGATCGCGCCATGGTATGTGGTGCCCGCCGACGACAAGGAGAATGCGCGGCTGATCGTGTCGCAGGTTCTGCTCGATGCGCTCGAGGATTTGCGCCTCGCCTATCCCAAGACGAGCCCCGAGCGCCGCCGCGAGCTCCTGGCCATCCGCAAGCGCCTGGCACGCGACGCCGATTAAGCCCGGGCGCCACTTTGCCGAAACCGATGGCTCGTCGAAAAAATGACTATGCTATTATGAATCAAGCATCGCTATAATGAAACCATGTTTGTAATCAATGCCTTACATATAACTACATTCGTATAGATTTTCCGGCGATTACTCAGTCAACTATGCGCGCCGGACCGGCGTTATCCAGCACCTAGCCGCCTTGCAGCCGGCATGTGTTCGATGGCGGATCAGGCAAGGTCACAACGACTCGGCTCGCGCCGCGCGCGAAGCGCGCGTCACAAAACGACCCCACCACGATCCTCGCCACCGTTAAAAGATCGAGGGCGGCAAGGCCTGCTCAAGCCCCGCCGCCCTCCTGAATTAACCCGACGCTGTTAGTCGAGCTTCTCGGTCAGCTTCTTGGTCTTGCCGTCCTTGAGCAGCGTGATCGCGGCGACGGTCGCGCCGCCGCTCAGCTTCGGCACGACGCGAATTGCCGTGTAGCCCGCATTCGCCTTGACGGCCGCATCGACGGCATCGGCCAGCGACTTCTTGGCCTTCGCCATTGCAGTGACCTGCTTCGCTGCATCCTTGATGTCGTCCGGATCCACCAGCTTTTCGGATTTCTTGATGCTGCCCGTGGTATAATCAACGATGGTCTCATAGATGTCGCTGCCCTTGCTCACGAAGACCGAGAGCTGGAAGCCGGCGTCTTCGTCGACCTCGTACTGCGCCGAGATCGCCTTGCCGTCCTTCTCGGCATCCTTGATGCCTTGCGCCAAGGTTACCTTCGCGCCCGGCATCGCCTTGACGAGCTTCGCCATCTGCTTGCCGTACTCATAATCCGAATCCGCCCGCGCGGCCGTGGCGGTGAATGCCACGAGGCCGACGGCCATCAAACCCAACACAATGTGCTTCATCATCTTACGTGCTCCCTGGGGTTATGACGCCCCGTCCCCCGACAGGGCGTTGTGGAAACTCGTCCGCGATCGATGCTCTTCCTACTCAGCCGGCCCAAGCCGCAGCCGGCGGCCTGCGGTCTTCAACAGATCCATCATCGGCGCGCGCTCGCGCTTCTGCACCATCAACCCGACCAGCACCGGCATCGCCAAGAGCACGAGCGGCAGCTGAACCGTGATGCCGGCAATGATCGCGATCGCCAGCGGCTGGAGCATCTGGTCGCCCGCACCGCTGACCGCCGCGCCGAGCGGCAACAGGGCCAGGATCATGGCCAGCGTGCTCATCACGATCGGCCGCAACCGATTGAGCGCCGCTTCGAAAATCGCCTGGCGCGGCGGCATGGTCTGCTCCAGCATCTGGAATTCCGAGAACAGGAATATCGCCATCTCGGTCGAGATGCCGATGATCATGACCATGCCCATCATCGCCGTGATGTTGAACTCGATACCGGAAATCCAGAGGCCGGTGAACACGGCGCCGGTCGAGATCAGCGAGCTGACGATGATGATGATCGGAATCGAGAAGCGCTCGTAGAGGAAGAGCAACAGGATGATCTCGACCAGCACCGTCGCGAATCCAACCTTCATCATGCCGTTGATCGCGAGCTGCTGTTGCTTGTACTCGCCGCCGAGATCGTAATAGACGCCCTGCGGCAGCAGGCCGGGCTTGTCGAGGACCGCCTTCACCCCCGCGATGGTCGAGCCGAGATCGTGGCCGCCGCCGATTTCGGCGGTGACCGGCACGATCTGCGCCAGGTTCTCGCGGAAGAGCTCGGGCTGGCCGCCGACGAAATCGACCGTGGCGACCGAGCCGAGCGTAAACAGATGGCCGTCATCGGGCGATTTCAGCGGCAGGTCCTTGATGCCGGAGCGATAGAGCTTGCCGAGCGGCGGATGCGCCCAGAGGCGAACACCGACATCCTGCACCGACCCGAGATACGTGGTCGCGACATTGCCGTGGAGGTACCGATTGACCTGGTCCTTGACGTCGGCCACCGTGACACCATTCGCCGCGGCCGCGGCCGGATTGACATGAATCTCGAGCGCGTCACCGGCCGGCTGCACGCCGTTGTTGACCGACGCCGGCTCGATGCCAGGCACTTTCATGATCGCATTCGCCACCCGGTCCGCGATCTTGGGCAGGACGGTCGGATCCTTGGCGCTCAAATTGATCACGATCGGCTGACGGCGGCCGACCATGTCGCCGATCATGTCGCCCAGGAGAAGATGGGTGTCGAAATCGACGCCCGGCACGTCATTGGTGATCTTGGTGGTGATGCTGTCCATCACCTTCCAGATGTTCGGACGCTTCGAGGCCGGAATCAGCCTGACGAAGAAGTCACCCATAAACTGCTCGTTGAGATCGCCGCCCAGGCCGGCGCCGGTGCGCCGCGAATAGGTATAGACGTAGGGGTTCTGTCTGATGATCGACTCGACCTCTTCGAGCTCGCGATTGGTCTCCTGGAGCGAGGTGCCGGGATCGGTCTGATAATCGAGGACGAAGCCACCCTCGTCCATCTTCGGCAGAAAGCCGGTGCCGACATGCGCGTAGCCGAAATAGCCGACGATGACGAAAACGCCGACGCCGACGCCAATCAGCCACGGCTTCGCGAAAAGCGCATTGAGCCAGCGCTTGTGGGTGCGCTTGATGAAGTCTTCGCGGCCGTGCGAGGGGTCGTGCCATTTCCGGAAGTCGATGATGCCATGCGACAGCAGCGGCACGATCAGCGCCGTCAGGCCGTAGGAGATGACCAGCGCCGAAGCCATGGTGACCGACAGGAACTTGAAGAACGCGCCGGTCACGCCGGAGAGGAACGCCAGCGGAATGAACATGATGATGGTGGCGAGCGACGAGCCGGTGAGCGGCGCGAGGAATTCCCGCGCCGAGCCGAGCACCAGCCGTTTCGGTTCCGGATGCCCGGGAACACCGGCGCGTCGCGCGATCTGCTCGATCATCACGATCACGTCGTCGATCAACAGGCCGATCGCCGCTGCAATGCCGCCCAGCGTCATGATGTTGAAGGTCATGCCGAAGGCCGACAGCAGCACGCAGGTGACCAACACCGACATCGGCACCACGATCATCGCGACCGAGGTCGCGCGCCAATTCCGCAGGAAGCCCATGATGACCAAGCCGGCGAAGACGAGGCCGATCAGGATCGCCTCTTCGAGCGCGTCGATCGAGGAATGGACCAGTTCGGTCTGGTCGTACCACTTGTAGAGCTCGATCGCTTTCGGCTGGGTCTTCATGAACTGATCGAGCCGCGCCTTGACTTTCGCCGCCAAGGCGATGGAGTCCGCGTCATCCTGCTGGAAGACATCGAAGGTGACGGCCGGCCGACCGTTGTCATTGACCAGAAGGAATTGCGGCACCGAGCCCATTTTGATGTTGGCGATATCGCCGAGCCGGACGAGTCCGCCCTTGGGCGTGCGCAACGTCACGTTCTTCACCGAATCGATGTTCGTGAACGCGCTGTTGGTCACCATCAGATACATCAGATCATTATCGACGAACTGTCCAACCGCGTTCAGCGTGTTGGTCTCGTTGATCGCGTCCTCGACGTTCTTCATCGTCAGGCCGTAACCGCGGAGCTTCTGCGGATTGACGTAGACCTGGACCTCGGGCGTCTGACCGCCGAGCACGCCGACCCGGCGAACGCCCGGAATGCCGGTGAGCAGCGGCGCGATCTGGTATTGCGCGAGCTGACGCAACTGGGCCGGCGAGACGGATTTGGAAATCAGCGCATAAGACACGAACGGCATGATGGCCGTCGGGCTCATCTGCAAGACGTCGAAGGCCGTACCCGCCGGCAAGTCGGGCAGCTTTTGCGCGAAGGCGCCTTGGACGGCGAGTTGCGCCCGCCGCATGTCGTAGCCCCACGGGAAGTCGACAAAGATTTCGGCGGAGCCGCGCGTCGTCGTCGATTCGACGTCGACGGCGCCCGGAATCGCGCGGCCGACCTCTTCGAGCGGCTCAGTCACATCGATCAGCATCTGGTTCGCCGGCATGTCGCCGGCATCGACCTCGATGCGGATGCGTGGGAAGCTGACGACCGGGAACAAGCCGATCGGCAACGTCGCGCCGGCATAGATGCCGGCAACGGTCAACGCGAACGCGACGAAAAGCAGGGAGCGGCGATGCTTCTCAACCCAGTCGATGAAACCCAATTTCATTTGGTGCCAGCTCCCTTTGCTGTCCCCTGCGCCTCGGCGACCCGCAGCTTGGTGCCGTCGTCAACCTCATGGCCGCCCTCGATCACGATCGGCGCCTTGGCATCCAGGTCGTCGCCGGCGATGACATCCTCGTCGCCCTTCGTCGCCAGCACTTCGACCGCGACCTTCTTCCCGGCACCGTCAACGTCCTGGACGACATAGACCGTGCCGTCGTCGTCGACCAGGATTGCCGAATGCGGCACGATAAAGCCGGATTGCTCGCCGGCGGTGATGACCGCGCGGACAATCTCGCCGATGAGCAGCTTGCCGGCCGGGAAATCGATCTGGACGGGCACCTGGCCGGTGTCGGCGTTGATCACTTCCGACCGCAATGCCACCTTGCCTTCGACCGGCGGCGCAGAAGCGCTGAGCGGCGTCAGCGCCACGGCATTGCCCGCCTTCACCGACATTGCCTGCCCTGGGTCGATTCCGACCTGCACCACCAGGCCATCGGGCTTCGCCAGCTCGATCAGCGCGTCGCCGCGCGCGACCACGGCGCCCTGGGCGGCGTCGACCTTGAGGACGATCGCGTCATACGGCGCCTTGAGCGTGTTCGGCCCCGACGCGCCAGCTTCCTCGAGCACGGAGTAATCCGATTCGGCCTTGGCGAGATCGCCGGCAGTGGCGAGATGCGCCTTGGCCAGCGAGCGCGTGCGCGCGAGCGTGTCCTTGGCCAGCTTGTAGGCGGCCTTGGTCTCGAGGCTCGGCGTCACCATCACCAGCGGCGTACCCTTGGCGATCCGTTGGCCGACTTGCACGTCCACGACCGAAACCCGCGCACCGAATGGCGCGGTGATGCTTTCCTTGGCGCTGGCCGCCGGCTGTACCTGGCCGAAGGCAGTGACCGTGACCGGCAGGCTGCCCTGCTTCATCTGCGTGATCTTGACCAGCGCGCTCGAATTGTCGCTACCGTCCGCCCGCGCCGCGGCGGCAGCGGCAAAAACCAGAGCGAGCGCCAGAGCGAGCGCCGAGAATTTCCTGATGGTCATGAGCGGGTCTCCTCCCGATCCGGGGGCACTATCATCGTGGGCGGGAATCCTACGCCGAGTTCGACCTCGAGTCCGAGCGCGTCCTCTTGCAGGGCCTGCTCGTAATCGAGGACGTCGACCTCGCGGTCGAGGGCGGTTGATTGGTAATCCGACAGCGAGCGCTGGTCCAGGTTGCCCTGGTGATAGGCACTCTCGGCGGCGTCGAGCGCCTGTTCGGCCGACGCGGCCGCGGCGCGGGCGCGCGTCAGGTTGTCGGCGGCGATATGCGCACGAACCAGCAGGCTGTGCGCCGTGCCGACCGCGCTGTCGAGACGCGACTGGTATTCCGCGTGGAGCTGAAGCCGCGTCGCGCGGGTTGAGGCGATCTTGGCCTGGTTACGGTCGAAGATCGGCAGGTCGAAGGTGATCGCCGGCCCGACCGAGACGACTTGCGACGTGTCCGAGCCGCCGGAAGCGCCGAGGCTGAAGGCCGGGAATTGGCCCCAGATGGCGGCGCGCACGTCGGCTTCGGCGGCATCATAGCCGAGCTTCAAAGCGACGAGATCGGGCCGGCGCTGCGGCAGCGAAGCGACCAGCGGATCGATCGTCTTCGGCAGCGTCACCGGCTCGGGTTCGGCGACAGCGAAGCGTACGGTCGGCTGGAGGCCGAGCATCGAATCGAGTTCCTGCCAGTCCTTGATCTGCTGCAATTGCAGCGATGCGAGATCGCGTTGCGCGCTGGCCAGTGACGCGAGCAGCGGCGCCTCGGCCGTGAGATCGAGATTACCCGCCGCGGTCGCCTGCTGCACGTCCGTGACCTCCTGGGTCAGGAGCGCCAGGTTGTGCTGGCGCAGCGCGATTTCGCGGTCTTCGCCGTTGATGCCGATGGCGAGCAGCCGGGCTTTCTGCGCGACCTGCCACTCGGCCCACAACGCATCGGCGCCGACCTGATGGAAGCGCGCCTCGGCCGCCGTGACGTGCGGTCCGTATTGGATGATCGAGCGGATGTCTTGGGAGATCGACGCGCTCAAGGCGTCGGCGATGGCGCCCGCCGCCGGCGGCGCGTACACCAGGAAGGCGTCGCCCAGGCTCACCGATGGATTGGGCAGGATCTTCGCCGCGAGAACGTCGGCCTGGGCCGATTCGATCTTGCCGCGCTGGTCGGCAAGGTCGGGGTCGTTGAGCACCGCCAGCTTGGCGACCTCGTCGGGCTTCAGCGGCTTGGTAACGTCGACCTTGGGCGGATCGCCACCGGCCTTCTGGGGTGGCAGGTTGAGCTTCAAGGCCGCCAGGCTTGGCGCCAGATTCGATTGCTGCGGCAGCGGCATTTCGTGATAGGTCGCGCAGCCGGCAAGGCCGAGGGCGGCGCCGAACACGCCGAAGCGGAACCAATGACGGGCGATCATCGCGTCGTCCGTTCCGCCTGCCGTTGCAGGCATGCGCCGAATATCATCGGCGATTGTGAAATCTGATCCAGGTTCTCGATGCACGCAGCCATCCTGGCGCATGCAGCCGTGCTAACGGCCATGTTTCCTCCCCAGGGTCTGGTACAGCCAGACCCATTTATTGGCTCTGGTATACATTATGCCATGACACTTTGCCAGCGGTGCAACGAACGGTTTTTCACTGAAAATTCCGCCGGCCTGATGATCGCATCATTTTGACGCCTGCACACGCGTCTGTCATCTGCCGTCTGGATGTCACATCACTATAGGCAGCGCAAGCCTACGGCAAGCTGACGGCGAGATGAAAATTCAGACAGGCGGTAGCCGCAGGCGCAAAGAAAAACGGCCCGGCGTGGTGCGCCGGGCCGCTTGAGGAACGATTGAAGTCGTTGGCTTATCAGCTCATCGACGGGCCGATAATCACCACGGCGCGGCGGTTGCGCGGCTCACGCACGCCATCGGGCGTCGGCACTGCCAAGTGCGTCTTGCCGAACCCATGCACGCTGATGCGCTTGGCCGAGATTCCGTCGGCGACCAGCGCCGCTTTCACGGCATTGGCGCGCCGCACGGACAGGCCCTGGTTGTATGCCGCCGTGCCCGCCGCGTCAGTGTAGCCGTCGACCACGATCCGCGCCGAGCCGTGCTTCGCAGCGGCCGCCGCATGACCGATGATGTGCCGGGCGTCACCCGTCAAGCTCGCCGAGTTGAACTCGAAGTAGACGGTGAAGTTCGACGCGCCCATATAGGCGGCGGCATGTCCGCCGCACGGAACGCCGGCGCCCGTGGGAACCGCCCAGCCCCCGTTCGAACCCGGTCCCGGAACCGGACAGAACACGCCCACCGACGCCTTCTTGCCTTCGTAGACATAGACGGCGTGGGTGGTGGGATCGACATCGCCCGTGTGGGTCACGCCGACATGGGTGTTCACATAGGCGACGTGCTGCATCGTGTTGAAGTTATAGGCATCGAAGCCGCTGCCGCCGAACGAGTAGATCATGCCCAGACCCGGATCGACGCCAACCGCGTCCTTGCCCGACGACGCCGGCAGCCGCTTCTCGATCGCCAGCGTATCGGGGTTCAGGATCAACATACCGCCCTTCTTGGTGCTCGTCGCGACCCAGAGGTGATTGTTCTTCTCGTCAAGCCACGGCTGCTTGGTGCCGCAATGCGCCACCAGCGGCACGCCCGTGTCGATCTTCCGCTTGATCGTGCCGGTGTTGGAGTCGAGAATTTCCATCCAGGACGTCTGGGTCTGGAAGATCTCGTGGCGATCGGCCGAGAGATAGTTCACGTCCGGTCCGCAGGAGTCCGCCGTATCCATCCACCACGAATTGATGTTGTACGGATAGAGCGGCCAAACCGCCTGGAGCTGCGGATGTGCGCCCTCGGAATACTCCTCGATCCAGTTGTTGTCGTCGCTGACCACGTAAACGTGACCGTCGCCGACACTGACACCGTCCGGCGACGTGCCTTTGGTGGTAACCCGGTCAACGACTTGCCACGTGTGCTTGTCGATGACGACGAGCCAATTCTCGGTGGCGAAGCCGGTGCCGGCGCGGGCGCCGTTCAGGCCTTGCGGCAGACCCTCCGCGGCAGCGACATAGACGTAGTTGTTGTCATAGGCGTTGCCGTTGGGATCCGGAATGTCCTTGATCACATGCGCGACCGAGTTGGTCCGCGTGTCGATGACCGCCAAGCCATCGCCAACCAGCGACACGTAAAGCATGCCGTTGGTCGGATCGTAGGTGGTGATGTCGCCGTGGCCCGGCGAAGTCGGCAGGTAAATTTCGGCCACCTTCACGTAATGATACTCTTGAGCCTGAGCCAAGGCCGGCACCGCGAGCAACGCGGCAGACGCCACCAGCGCCCCTACCAGTCCTCTACGCATTATCCCCTCCATGATTCGTCGTGTTGAGTTGTCCTGGTTGCGTCGATCCGATCACTGGCCGGTATCGCCCTTTTCGAGCTTGCCGAGCAACCAGCCGAAATCCAGCATCAGGACGACCTGATCGTGCGTATTGCCCTGGTCACCATAGCCGAAGCCCGTATCGATGCTCGCCAGATGCGTCCAAGCAAGGGTCGGACGGACGAACGCATTGTACATCTGGAAGCTCGGTCCGAACTGGATCGCCCACATCTTCGAGCCTTGGCCGAAGGTCCCGAAAGTGCCCACGTCCCCTCCGGCGTTGCTCCCGAGGTCGGAAACGTTCAGGCCGAGGTAGTTGCCGAACTGATTGCCATTCGGATCCGACGTGTTGCCGTGCTGATAGGTGAACGACGGCTGGACCGCAAACCCGACCCGGACCGGCGCGCCCCCGATCTGCTTGATGCCGAAGTCATAGGCGAAGGTCCATTGCGTCGACCAGCGATAATAATCCTGTTGCGATTTGCCATCGCACGGATTCGCCGTAGTTCCACAACGATCGGCGACAGGAATGTCAGATTGCGGCAGCCATTGGGTCTCGACTTCGGCGTTCATCACCAGGCGGTTCGTCAAATTAAAAACCGTGCCAACGCCGATGAGGTTGGAGTTGAATGTGCCGAAGCCGCCCACGGCATAGGGGTTCACACCACCGTAGTTCGTAGTACTAGCTCCGGGGGGCCCCTTGGCGACCGTCGTCGCATTGCCAACCGTGCTCAGCCGCGTGTGGCCATAGGCGACGATGAAATCGCTGCCGTCCGGCGTGAGGTTCCACAAGCCGGTGAAGCCGAGCTCGTTCATGTGGCCGGTCTTGTAGCCGTCCGCGATGCGGATGGACAGGGTCGAGGCATAGCCCGGCACGAAGCCCCAGTAGAACGAATTGTCGCCGGGCATGCTGAAGTTGACCTGGGCGCCGTCCGCGACCGTCGTCTGCATGTTGTTGAGATCGGAGAGGAACGGTAACGCGTTAAACCAGCCAACGCCCACCTCGGTGCCGTCCGGCGACGGCAAGCGCCCTGCCGAGAGGCTGAACCACGGAGCGAAGCCCGGCGCCCATGTAACGTTGCACTTGAAGCAGAACGAAGCAGCGCCCGTATTATTCAGTCCGTGCCATCCGCCTGACGAATAGAGATTCGGAGCCACGTTTGCCGAAGTATAGCCGATCACCGGCGTTTGCGGCGGCTCGCCGATCCAAGCATCGAACGACAACGGCAAGCCAAACAGGCTGTCGTTGCTGATGATGAAGATGGCGTTGGTGAGGTTGAGGTCGCCCGTCGTGCTGCTGCCGCCGCCAGCCAAGGGCGCGGCAGGATCGTTCTTACTGTGCGTCCCCGGAAGAGAAGAGCAGTTGCCGGACAAGCCGTTGCCGTTGCAAGTGTGCGGCGCGTTGTTCCAGCCGGCGAGTTCCGCCTCGAGGCCGCCGACAATTGACCACGTTCCCAGCGGGCCCATGTCCATTTTGTACTTCTGCGGGAGATCCAGCGCGAAGCTCGGCGCGCTGGCGGCCAGTACGAGAGCACCGGCGCCCACGAGAGTCGTCAAAAGATTCCGGGTATTGCGTTGCATGCTTTCACTCCCCTCCGCGAGCAAGATCGCTCGCCCATTGATTCTTCATCGCCGCCCACAGGCGCGGGCTGTCGAATTGGCATACCATAGCGTAATTGGATTACGGGCTAGCAACAGTGAATCTGGCTTTTGTTACGAAGAGCGCGAAGGTGTGGCAAGGATGTTACACTCGCCTTGCGGCTGCGCGCAGCGCGTCGGCCGCTCTGGGCCGTCGTCAACCGGACGGGGAAAACACCGGTGTGCACGGTCGACCGAAGTGGCAGGCCGCAATGATGGGTCAGCAGCGTTGAACGATTCCCCCCGTCGAACCTTTCACTATTTTATTGTGCAGATTTTATTGTGCAGATCCGTTCACAAAATTTATCGGGATGGTGATCGAGGCATCGTAAAAAGCACGCCTCATTGAGCAGGCGTGGCGGCGGTCCGGGCGGCTTGACGGTTTGCTGCGGCACCGCTTGCGCCGGCTGCGGCGGCGCTTGGTTGGCTGTGGCTGGCGGCGCGGGCTGCGTAGCCGGTTGTGGCGTCGGCATCGGTTGGGCTGCGGCGGGCTGCTGCGCTGCCGGCAGCGGCACCGACGGCGCGGCTCCGGCCGGCGAGGCTGTCACCGGCGCCGGCGCCGGCGGCGCCGACTCGGCGGGCGAAAGGTTGGACGGCGCCGTCGCGCGATTTGCCTTCGGCGGTGGTGACGCCGGCACGCCCTTCGTGCACATGCGTTCGCAATACTGACCGATGTGGCCATGATCGAGGCACCGCATCATGCACATCTCATCGGTGATTTGCGCGAAGGCCGGCGACGCGAGCGACATGCACAGCCCGGCAACGACTCCCGCCAGCACGATCCGGCCCATGGCGACGTCCTTATTTCTTGGTGTGATGCAGAACAACCGATCCCGAGGTCCCTGCCGAATAGCGCGTCCGGGGCGAGGGCATGAAGGGCGAACATTCTCGCCCCGAACGCGGCGTCACTCAAGCTTTGCAAGTTGAGACCGAGATTTCTGCCTCGGCGAACGGCGATCGGTCAGGCTAACCGCACGCTCGTCACTTCGTGACAGTAAGGCGGTGCTTCATGCCCATTTTGTAGTGGCCCGTCTGGTTGCAGAACACCACGTATTCGCCCGGTGTCAGCACGAGACGCAGGGTCGCCTTGGCACCCGCCGGCATGTCCTCGACGCCCTGAAGGTGCGCCAGCTTGTCTTCGGCGACCGCTTTGTCCTTGGAGTCATAAGGCAGGCTAGTGATCGCGCCTTTCCACGGCGTGATCAGGAACTCGTGCATCAGGTCGGTCGAGGCGTTGGTGACCTCGAACTCGACCGCGCCCGCCTTCACCTTGTCCTTGCTCAGGATGATGTGCATGGCCTTGCCGGCCTGGTCCGTCAGCGTGACCTTGACGCTGGCCGGTCCGGCGGCGTGGGCGAATGGCGCTCCGGCAAGCAACCCGACGATGGCGGCGGCGGTGACTGGACGTATATGAAAGGCCATTGCTACTCCGTTTGATTGGGTTGGAAGTCTCGTAAACGGCCGCCAAACTAACAGCGGCCGCCGCGGCGGATAGCGCCATTTCGCCGCACCGCTGGATTGCTCATAACGTCGTCGGATTGGCGCCGCGACCGAGCTGCGATTAGGCTGCGCGCATGAAGGTTCTGGTCGTCGAGGACGAACGCAAGACCGCGGCGTATTTGAAGCGCGGCCTGGAGGAAAATGGATTCATCGTCGATGTCGCCGACACCGGCGATGACGGCGCGCACCTGGCCGAAACGCGAACCTACGATCTGATCATTCTCGACGTCCTGCTGCCCGGCCGCGACGGCTGGAGCATCGTCGCCGATTTGCGGCGCCGCGCGATCGCGACGCCCGTCCTGTTCCTGACGGCGCGCGACGCGGTCGGCGATCGGGTCAAGGGCCTCGAGCTCGGCGCCGACGATTACCTGGTCAAGCCGTTCGCATTCTCCGAGCTCGTGGCGCGCATCCGCTCGATCCTCCGGCGCGGGCCGACGCGGCAGTCGCCGATGCTGAAGGTCGCCGATCTCGAGCTCGACTTGAACCGCCATCGCGCGACGCGCGCCGGGCATGCGCTCGACCTGACGTCCAAGGAGTTCCAGCTGCTCTCGCTGCTGCTGCGGCGCAGTGGCGAGGTCCTGTCGCGAACGCTCATCGCCGAGCAGGTGTGGGACATCAACTTCGACAGCGGCTCGAACGTCGTCGAGGTGCACATGCGGCGGCTGCGCTCCAAGGTCGACGACCCCTTCGACTCGAAGCTCATCCACACCGTGCGCGGCGTCGGTTATGTTCTCGAGCCGCGCGCCTGAAGCCGCGGCGACGGCGCGGCCACGCCGCACGCTGTCGATCGCGCTCCGCATGACCGCGTGGTACGCGCTGTCGGCCTTCGCTCTGATTTTCGTCGCGACCGGCCTGCTTTATTGGGTGCTGGTCGACAGCATGTATCACGAAGACCTGCGCGACCTCGCCGACAATCTCACCAACGCGCGGCTGCTACTGAGCGCGTCGCCGAGCGGACAATTCGCCCGGCCATTGCAGCCGCGACCGTCCTGGGCGCCGTCGCACCAGCCGGAGATCTATCTGCGTGTGCTCGACAGCGCGGCGCGGACACTGACCGAGACGCCGGGGCTGTCCGCGCAGCTGCCGCCGCCCAGCGCCGCCGAGCTGGCTGCAATCCAGTCGCCGCAAGGCGTGAGCCGCGAAATGTCGTCGCGCTCGGGCGGGCCATTCCTAACCCTGATCGTGCCGATCGCCGGACCGCGTCCGGGCGAGCCGCCGCAATACATGGAAGTGGCGATGGATCGTGCGCACGACGAGTATCTCCTCGCGCATTATCGCGAGCGGCTCTATCTCGTGCTCGGCGTGTCGCTGGTGCTGTGCTCGGCCGTCGGCTATCTCATCGCGCGCGGCGGCATGCGGCCGATCGAGAGCATCAGCCGCACGACCGCACGCATCCGCGCGACGACGCTGCACGAGCGCATCGCGGCCGAAGGCCTGCCCGCCGAACTGCGCGGCCTGGCCGAGACTTTCAACGGCATGCTCGATCGGCTCGAGCAATCATTTCGCCACGTATCGCAGTTCTCGGACGACGTGGCGCACGAGCTGCGTACGCCGATCAACAACCTGCGAGGCGAGATCGAGGTCGCACTCAGCAAGGCGCGATCGGAGGACGACTACCGCGACATCCTCGGCTCCTGCCTCGAGGAATGCGCGCGCATCTCGCGCGTGATCGCAACGCTGCTGTTCCTTGCGCGCTCCGACACCGCGGCCGACGCGCTCCGCCGCGAGAACATCGACGTCGGTGAAGAGCTGGCGAACGTCGAATCCTTCTATGAGCCGGCGGCGGCCGAAGCCGGGGTCGCTTTGCGGATAGCGGGCGCGAAGGGCGTCCGCGCCGAGCTCGACCGCACCTTGTTCCAGCAGGCGATCGGCAATCTAGTCTCGAACGCGATCGCGCACACGCCGAAGGGCGGATCGGTCGAGCTCGCCGCCGCCGAAGCCGCCGGCCGCCTGACGGTCACGGTCAGCGACACCGGCTGCGGCATCGCGGCCGAGCATCTGCCGCGCGTGTTCGAGCGATTCTATCGCGTCGACCGGGCGCGTGCCGGCTCGGAGCAGAATGCCGGGCTGGGCCTGGCCGTGGTCAAGAGCATCGTCAACCGTCACGGCGGCCAGATCGAAATTGACAGCGCTGTCGGCCGCGGGACGACGGTGAAACTGGTCCTATCGGTTTCGGCCTAGGCGCAAACCGCCGCTTGCCGCGACATTACGGCCTCGTAATCTGAGCGTCAGCGGCGCTTCAGGTGCAACGGCTATGATTGAAGTCCCGCCCGCCGAGGCTCGATGACGCGCTTCCGCCTTGCCATCCTGATCCTGCTCGTGATTGCCACCCCGCCGGCAAACGCCGCCGACGCGCTATGGACGGCCCGGACGCAAACCGTGTCGCGGCAGATCGTCGCTTACGCCACCGTCGAGCCGCGGTCGATTCTGCGGCTGCGCGCCGGCGCCGCCGGCATTGTCGAGAACCTGACGGTGCAGCCGGGCGACCGGGTGGCGGCGAGCGCGGAGCTCGGCCGGCTCACCGGCCCTGCGATCGACGCGCTGCTGGCCGCGCGCCGGGCGGCGCTTGACGGCGCCGCGGCGACGCTCAAGAACGCGCAGCAGGAACTGGCGATCGAACGCCAGAAGTTTGCCGGCCACCTCGCTACGCGCGGCGCCGTCGCCCGGGCTGTTGCCGCGCTTAGCAACGCGCAGGCCAATCGCGACAGCGCGCAGGCCGCGTTCACGGCGGCCGAAGACATGGCAACCATCCGCGCGCCGCAAGCCGGGCGCGTGCTGGCCGTCGATGCGTTTTCCGGCGAGCGGGTGGCGGTCGGCGAAACATTGCTGACGCTGTTGCCGGCGAACGATTTGTGGCTGCGGGCGACGGCCTATGGCACCGACGCCGCTGCGATCGGCGCCGGCATGTCGGGGCAGTTCACGCCCGCCGACAGCGGTCCAGCCATTCCGGTGAAAGTGCGCTCGGTCGTCGGCGCGCTGCGGCCGGATGGCGGCCGGACGGTGAATCTGGACGCCGCCAATCCGGCGGCCGCGTGGCTCGACGGCGAGACCGGCACGGTGACGCTCGACGCCGGAACACTGAGCGGCGTCGCGGTGCCGACGCGCGCCCTGATTCTCGACCAGGCGAAATGGTGGGTGGTGGTGCATACGGCAAAGGGCGACGTGAAGCAGGAAGTGACGCCGGGTCCGAGCCGCGGCGCGCTGACGCTGATCACGCACGGGCTCGCGCCCGGTAGCGCGGTGGTGGTCGGGAACCCCTACCTCGAGTTCCACCGCGGCATCGGCGAACGCTACCAGCCGCCGGACTGATGCCTCCGTCCCCGTTCGACAACGTCAGGCGCTTTTTCTTCCGGCCACTGCTCTGGATCCTGATCTACGGCGGACTCGCGGCCTATGCCGCCTACGCCTTCCTCAACATTCCGGTCGAGGTGCTGCCGCGCTTCGACTTTCCGCAAATCAGCGTCGTCACGCATGTCTCCGGCGCGACCGCGCGCGAGCTCGAGACCCTGATCGTCCGGCCGCTCGAAGGCCAACTGCTGTCGCTGCCGAACGTGGTCGGCATCCGCTCGACCATGGGCAACGGCGTCGTCGAGAACGACGTGCGTTTCCGCTCCGGCACCGTGCCGTCGCAGGACCTGCAGGCAGTCAACGGCGCCATCGACCGCGCGCGCGGAAACCTGCCGGCCGGCGTCGAACCCTATGCCGAGATCATGGGTAACGCGATCAACGAAGTTGCCGACTACACGGCCGAAATTCCCGCCGACGTGGCGCCGGTCGACGTGCAGCGCGCCGTCGTCACGCGCATCGTGCCGCAGCTCCGGGCGCTGCCCGGCGTCCAGCGCGTCGAAGTCTACGGCACCGGCGACGAGGCATTGCTGATCGCGCCCGATCTCGCGGCCATGGCCCGCTACGGCGTCGGCGTCGGCGCGATCACCAAGGCCGTGAAGCAGCACGTCGTGCTGGGCTCCGCGGGCTACCTGTCGCTCGGCCATCAGGATGTCCTTGCCGAAGCGCGCGGCGCGCCGACTCAGGCGGAGGCGCTCGGCCGCATCGCGGTGCAGAGCAGCAACGGTCCCATCCCGCTCGCCGCACTCGCACATGTGTCGCGCGGTCCGGTGCCGACGCACAATGCGGTGCTGCTCGACGGCAAACCCAGCATCGCGATCGCCGTCTTCAAGCAACCGGGCGCGTCGACCGTACCGGTGACGCGTGCAGTCGCGCGCACGCTTGCCGCGACGCAGGCGCAGCTACCGCCGGACGTGCGCTGGATCAAGATGTACGACCAGGGCCACCTCGTCGGCGTCATCGGCGCCGATCTCGGCCGCAACCTGCTGATCGGCGCGATCCTGGCCGCCGTGGTGCTGTTCTGGATTCTCGGCACCGGACGCGGCATCTGGACGCTCGCCGGCAGCATTCCGCTGTCGCTCGCGCTCGGCATCGCCTGGCTCTACGCCGCCGGTCAAAGCCTCGATCTGATGACGCTCGGCGCGCTGACCGTCGCGATCGGCATTCTGGCCGACGACGCCATCATCGTGCTCGAGAGCATCTATCACCGCTGGGAACGGGGCGACGAGCGCTGGGCCGGCATCTGGAACGGCGTCGCCGGCATCGCCGGTCCGGACATCACCGGCACGCTCACCGTCGTCGCCGTGTTCGTGCCGCTGCTGTTCGTCGGCGGCCTCGCCGGCCTGTTCTTCGTGCCGTTCGCGCTGGCGATGTCGTTCGCGCTGCTGATGTCGCTGTTCGTTTCGCTCACCTTTATCCCGTTCGGCCTCGGCTTCATCGGCGCGCGGCCGGCGCAAGGGCAGAGTCTGGGCGGCCGCGCGGTCGAGCGCCTGCGGCAATGGAACGCGCGGCTGCTCGAGCTGACGCTGCGCTTCCCCGGACGCAGCGTGATCGCCTGTGCTGCGGTGCTGATCGTCGGCGTCGCCGGCCTCGCGCTCGTGCCGGTCAATTTCCTGCCGTTGCCCAACGAAGGCGTGCTGCTCGAAGCCTTCACGCTGCCGCCGGGAACCGCGCTCGCCGACACCGAAGCCGCCGTCGCCAGCATCACGCAGCGGTTGAAAAAGGATCCGGCGGTGGCGCACGTCTTCGCCCGCATCGGCTCGCCGGCGAACACCGCCTATACCGAGCCCGCCTATGCCGGCGAAATCCAGATCGGCCTCAAGCCCGACGTCGACGTCAACAACCTCGATGCGATCGGCGCGCGCGTGCTGCGCGAAAGCCGCGCGACCGGCGTGCAGTTCGCGCTCGACACGCCGACGGTCGAGCGCGTCGGCGAGAGCCTGTCGGGCCTGCCGCAGCCCTTCGTCATCCATCTCTTCGGTGACCGCATCGACGAGCTGCACACGCTGTCGCAGCAAATCACCGCGCGCTTGCGCCAGGTTCCGGCGCTCACCGACATCTTCAACAACGACGCCTATCCGGTGACCGAGCTCAGGATCGAGCCCAAGCCCGATGCGCTCGCCGCCTACGGGCTGACGCCGGGGGCGCTCTATGCTCAGCTCCGTCCGCTGCTCGCCGGCGAAATCGTCGCCACCGTGCCGCAAGGCAACACGCCGCTCGACCTCTATGTGCGGCTTGCCGGCGCGCCCAACCAGTCGATCGCCGCGCTGCGCCGTCTGCCGATCCGCACCAGCGGCTGGACGCCGTTGGGTCAGCTCACCAACCTCGATCTCGCGACGACACCCGACCAGCTGCGCCACATCGACGGCGCACGCGCGCTCGATATCCTGGCGACGCCGACGGGCGCGCCGGGCTCGGCGATATCGGAGGCGCGGCGTGCGCTGGCCGGATTGAAATTTCCGGCCGGCTATCACCTTGCTTTCGGCGGTCTTTATCCTGAGCTCGAGAACGCGGCGGTACGGCTGGCGATTGCCGCGGTCGCGGCCTTCGTGCTGATGGCCGGCATCCTCGCCTTGCAGTTTGAAGGCTGGCTCGTGCCCGGTGTGCTGCTGCTGCAGATTCCGCTCGCCTTCGCCGGCGGCGCGCTCGCGCTCGATATCAGCGGCGTCGGTCTCAACGCCTCGGGGCTGATCGCCTTCGTCACGCTCATCGGACTCAGCCTGCGCCAAGGCATCGTGCTGCTGCATTACGCGCGGCGCGGCGAAGCCGAAGGCATGGCGCCCGAAGCCGCGGTGCGCGAAGCCGTGCAAGTGCGCTTCCGGCCCATCCTCTTGACCACGCTGACGGCGGCGCTCGGCATGTTGCCGACGGCGCTCGGCTGGGGCCAGGGCGCCGCCCCCGAACAGGGCCTCGCGATCGTCATCCTCGGCGGCATCGTGTGGAGCGCGCTGCTCAGCACGAATCTGCTGCCGGCGCTCTACCTCCGCTACCGCCAGAGCTGATTGCTGTGCCGCAGCGTAGCGCTTGCGGCTTGCGATACTTGGTCAGCAGCCAGCAACTGATTCCGGTCGATAACCCGTTTGCCCGGCGACCGCGCGCCGCAACCCATACTTTCAGCAAACCACTGGAAACGCGCGAGCCGACGGATAGACTGCTCGGGGGCTTAGTGATGATGAACCGTTTGCCAGAATTCACATTCGGCATTTGTCTCGTGGCGATGCTTGCCGCCTCTCCAGGCGCGACAGCCGCGCCGGTCACGACCCCAAGCGCGGTCTATGTCTCTGACTTCGATCTCACGGCCACCAAGATCCAGCAGCCCGAACCCGTTCCCAAATCTGCCCCGACATCCGAGCACCTCCGCTACGGCCGGCCCAAACCCCCGCCTACGCCCGAGCAGCGGGCGCGCTACCTGGTTGATCTGATGTCGCGGTCGCTGCTCGACGATCTCCACCACGCCGGCATCCCGGCGCAGCGGTTGCCACTGGGCGCACCCTTGCCGTCATCGGGTTGGCTCATCCGCGGTGGGTTTCTCGAGGCAGACGCGGACGGCCGGCTGCACCGGGCGGTGATCGGAGCCGGCGGCGGCTCGAAGCAGTTGCAAGTGGTCGCCGCCATCGATCAACTCGGCGCCGGCGCGCCGCAGCCGCTCTACACGATCGACGGCGCCGCACCGAGCGGGAAGCTGCCGGGTGCGATCGTCACGCTCAACCCGTATCTCGCATTAGGGCGTTTCGTGCTCGCGGGGCTCGATCTCGATCGCAATGTGAAGAACGCGGCAGCGGAAATCGCCGATCAGGTGAAGATGCGATTTGCCGTCAGTCGTTCGGACAAATCCGAGACGAAATAGGCGCCCACGCGGGCAGGACACGAGGCCCGCACGAATAGCCGCCGCGGTCAATCGCCAAGGAAGCGATGGTGCCCAGGGGCGGAATCGAACCACCGACACCGTGATTTTCAGTCACGTGCTCTACCAACTGAGCTACCTGGGCGCTCCCATCGGGCGGCGCGCTTATCGCAGAAATGGCCGTGGGTGTCCAGCCGCGGTAGCCCGGTCCGCGGCCGCGTCCGGACCGTCGTCGCGCGGCGTAGCGCGGCGTTGCTCAGCGGCCATCGTCCGTCTCGCCCGCGTCGCCGGCGCGGGCATCAGGCGCGGCGTCTTCCGGCTTCTCGTCGGTCGGCACGCGATAGCTGCCGGTGAACCAGCGGCCGAGATCGACCAAGGCGCACCGCTCCGAGCAGAACGGCCGAAATTTGGCGCCGGCCGGCTTGCCGCAGATCGGGCATGGCCGGACTGGTTTGGGCCGCGGCAGGTCGTCCATGGTTAAAATCTAGAGCGGCCGGCGGCGAATGTCGAAGGGTGCGCAGGATGCCGTTCCCTTGGCGATCTGCGGATTTTGCATCAATTCCGCGCCGGTTCACGTCTCGTTAAGCGGGCCGCCATAGATTGGCTTAACCATCGATAGCAGCGGCGACCGGCCATGGATACATCCGGCCATTTCCAGGCCTTGAAGCGACGCATCCGGCGCCTGCGCCGGCTCGTGCGCGACACCCACGCCGCCGCTGCCGTCGAGTTCGCGATGGTGGGCACGATTTTCATGCTGCTCATCTGCATGACGCTCGAACTCGGCCTGACCCTGTTCACGCAGTCGGTCATGGACAACGCGCTGCGCGACGGCGCGCGTCTCATCCGCACCAATCAGGCGAGCAGCAGCAGCACCTTCGTGAGCGCCGTGTGCCGCGAGGTGGGCACGGTCCTCATCCCGTCGTGCACGAGCAATCTCCAATATTACGTGGCAACCGCCAGCAGCTTCAGCCAGCTCAGCGCCAAGACTGGCACGCTGCCTAACAGCTATACGGCCGGCAGTTCGGCCGCCGACATGCTGGCGCAGATTGGTTACGCGCGGCCGACCCTCATCCCCTGGGCGAGCAAGTTTCTCGGCGGCACCGATCTGCTGATCTCGACCGTCGCGTTTCAGAACGAACCCTACTGATGTTGCGTTGGCTGGTTCGTCTTCTCCGGCATCAGGACGGCGCGGCGCTGGTCGAATTCGCGCTCATCCTGCCGATCATGATCACGCTCTTCCTGGGCGCGTTCGAGGTGACCCGCGTCGTCGCCGCCGACATGCGCCTCGAGAACGCGGCGCAGTCGGTCGCCGACATGATCGCGCAGCAGACGAACGTCACTTCGACCACGATGACGAATTTCTGCAACGGCGGTCAGTTGTCGATGACGCCGCTCGCCGGCACGTCGCTGAAGATCGCGGTCGCCGAGGTGACCAACACGGGCGCCGGCCTGGTGGTCGACTGGAGCGACACGACGTGCAACAGCGCCACGGCGATCTCCAATGCGACGACGCTGGCGACCAGCCTGGTGCCCAACACCAACGACAGTGTCATCATCGTCCAGGCGACCTACGCATATACCTCGCCGATCAGCTACGTGCTGAGCTCGAGCTACACGCTGACGCAGACCGCGTTTCAGCGCCCCTACAACGTCGGCACGATCACGCACAGCTAAGTCCATGCTGAAATCCGCACTTGTCTTCGTCCTCAAGCGCGCCCGTGACGATCGCGGCAACGTCGCGATCCTCCTCGGAATCCTGCTGATTCCGCTGGCGCTGGCGATCGGCGCCGGCGTCGATTACGGCCACGCCGTCGAGATCCGCGCTAGCCTGCAGAATACGGTCGACTCGGCGGCGCTGTCGGGCGCCAGCGCCTACACTTCCTCGTCCGCGCAAAGCACCGCGCAAGCGCTGGCGCAGAGCTACGTCACCAAGGGCGAAGCCACTCTGCCCTCGAACGTCACCGTCAAATCCACGACCGTAACGCCCGGCACACAGGGCAGCGGCAACAACACTGCTTATACGATGTACGCGAGCGTCACGGTGACGATGCCGACCACGTTCATGTCGTTCTACGAGAAATCGATCACCATCACGGCCTCGGCAACCGCGAAAAATCCCGTCGTCACCGGGACCTTCGACACCGGCGCCTTCGTCAGCTACGCCTGCGATCTCAACCAGGTTTACTGGTACGTCGTGCCGGCCGGCGGCGGCGTCCCGGATGCGTCGGCGATGAACCTGCTGTGGTCCAACGACAATGCGAGCCCGCCGAGCCAGATGAGCTTCAACGTCGCGGCCAGCGCCAAGATCGGCTTCGCGATCAAAAACGTCACCGGCGCGCGGCCGAGCGCGCTCGGCGGCTGCAACTACGGCAGCAACATGTACGGCGCCGAGCCCGGCGACACCCAATGGCTCTATTCGAGCCTGCAGCCGCCGAGCCTCGACTACAACATCGCGCCCGGCGGCACGAACACCGGCACGCATGCGACCTACGAGACGACTCAGGATTGCGCGCTGGTCGTGGAGAAAGGCACCCAGACCGGCGGCCTATGGACCTATTCCTCGCCGACGGATTGGCAGTGCTACACCTCCGACGGACGGAACTACAACACCAATACGTTCGACTCCTGGTACAAGAGCTCGAGCACCCTCACCGGCGTTTGCGACAGCTGCGGCAACGGCAATGGCGGCAACGGCAATGGCCATGGCCATGGTCATGGCCATGGCCATGGCGGCGGCGGCAACAGCGGCTCCAACGCGACGATGTCGGACGTGATGACCAACGCCGCGCCGAGTTGCTCGGACCTCAACGGCACGAGCTACCAGTACAATTGGAACGACATGGGCGGCAACGTCGACTCCTATAACTACGAGAACGACATGCAGTATTCGTTCTCGTGCTCCGGCGGGTCGGGCTCGGGCAACGGCACCGGCACGACGAGCGTCGTTCTGACGAACTGACGGCGCCGGTCGGGTACAAGCCATTGAACGGCCTGCCAGCGCCCGCCATTAGCAAATCTTAAGAGCTTGAAAGGTAGACTTTCGATCGAATCCGCGGCCATGAGACGGCCCGCCTGAGCATTTCGAGCGAGACCATCGTTCCGATGTTGGCGATATTGATGCGACGCCTCGGCCGCGACGTGCGCGGCAACATCGCGATCCTGTTCGCGATCCTGCTGGTTCCACTGGCGATTGCGATCGGCGCCGGCGTCGACTACGGCCACGCCGTCCAGATCCGCACCAGCCTGCAAAATACCGTCGACTCCGCCGCGCTGTCCGGTGCCAGTGCCTATATCTCGCCCTCGGCCGAGAGCACCGCGCAGACCCTCGCTCAGAGCTACGTCACCAAGGGCCTCGCGGCCCTGCCGTCAAACGTCACGGTCAATTCCACGACGGTCACGCCCGGCACGCAGGGCAGCGGCAACAACACTGCCTATACGATGCACGTGAGCGCCACGGTGACGATGCCGACGACCTTCACGTCCTTCTATCAGAAGTCGATCACCATCACGGTCTCGGCGACCGCGACGAATCCCGTCGTGACCGCGACCTTCGACACCGGCAGCTTCGTGAGCTACGCCTGCGACCTCAACCAAATCTACTGGTACGTGGTGCCGGCAGACGGCGGCGTGCCGGATGCGTCGGCGATGAACCTGCTGTGGTCCAACAACGACGCCAATCCACCGAGCCAGGTGAGCTTCAACGTCGCCGCCAGCGCCAAGATCGGCTTCGCGATGGAAAACACCACCGGCGGCCGGGATCCCAATTTGGGCGGCTGCAACTACGGCAACACCATGTACGGGGCGCAGCCCGGCGACACCCAATGGCTCTATTCGAGCATGCAGCCGCCGAGCAAGTACTACAACATCGCGCCCGGCGGCACGAACACCGGCACGCACGCGACCTACGAGACCGACCAGGACTGCGCGCTCGTCGTCGAGCAGGGCACCTACAACAAGGGCAAGGGCACCTGGACGTATCCGCCCGCGCCGCAAAATAAGTGTTTCAGCACCTCGGGCCACAGCGAGGACGCCTACAACCAAGGGCACAATACCTTCTGCTACAACTGCCGCAGCGGGCCGAAGATGTCGGCCGAGATGACCAACGCGGCGCCAAGCTGCTCGCAGCTCAACGGCGTGAGTTACCAGTACGACTGGAACGACATGGGCGCGAACGTCGATAACCTCAACTACGGCAACGACATGCAGTATTCGTTCTCGTGCTCGGGCGGCGCAGGCTCGGGCAACGGCACCAGCACGACCAGCGTGACGCTGACTAATTAGCCGGCCCGGGCGCGCGCTCGGCAATCACCACTAAAATGCCAGCTTTCTTCCGGCCCAACTCGGCGCGGCGGCTCCCGGCTGCGACAGCGCTTCACGTCCCGTTAACCGGCGAATCACTAGCTTGACCGCATTCGCCCGCGGGTTCGGGCGAGGGGTGGGGAGACTGAGACCAGATGGTCGGTTGCCGGCTCCGACGTCTTGCGCGCGACGCGGACGGTGCGGTCGCGGTCCTCTTTGCGGTCCTGTCCGTCGCGATCGCCCTGGCCGTCGGCGCGGCTGTCGATTACGGCCGCGCGGCCGAAGTGAAGGCGACGTTGCAGAGTGCCGTCGACGCCGCGGCGCTCGCCGGCGCCAGCGATTATACGGTGCCCTCTGCCCAGAGCGCGGCAGAAGCCCTGGCGCAAGATTACGTCACCAAGAGCACGGCCGCATTGCCGTCCGACGTGAGCATCGCTTCGACCGCGATCACACCCGGCACGACCGGCAGCGGCAACAATGTCGCTTATACGATGTCGGTCAGCGTCATTGCATCGGTGCCGACCACGTTCCTGTCGCTTTACGAGAAATCGGTCACCGTCGCGGCCTCGGCAACCGCCAAGAATCCGGTCGTGACCGCGAGCTTCGATATCGGCAGCTTCGTCAGCTACGCGTGCGACGCCAATACTGTCTATTGGTACGTCGTGCCGGCGAACGGCGGCGTGCCGGATGCCTCGGCGATGAACCTGCTGTGGTCCAACAACACATCGAGTCCCGCGTCCTCGGTGACCTTCAACGTCGCCGCCAGCGCCAAGATCGGCTTCGCCTTCGAGAACGTCACCGGCGCGCGCGATCCGTCGCTCGGCGGCTGCAACTACGGCAAGAACATGTATGGCGCGCACGCCGGCGACACCCAGTGGCTCTATTCGAGCCTGAGCTCGCCGAGCCAGTATTACAACGTCGCGCCCGGCGGCACCGACACCGGCACGCACGCCAATTATCCGGCCGACCAGGACTGCGCGCTGATCGTCGAGAAAGGCACCTATAATTCGCGGCGAGGCACGTGGAGCTATTCGAGCCCGCCGCAGGGGCAATGCTACAGCACGACGGGATCCGGCGAGGATTACTACAGCGACAACCAGGTCAGCTGCTGCACGACGGGAGCGACGACGACGACGGAGATGACCAACGCGGCGCCCTCGTGCTCGGACCTCAACGGCACGAGCTACCAGTACAATTGGAACGACATGGGCGGCACGACGGACACGTTCAACTACGGCAACGACATGCAGTTCGCCTTTTCCTGCTCCGGCGGATCGGGCTCGGGCAACGGCACGAGCACGACGAGTGTCGCCCTGACCAACTGACACGACGGGTGCGCCCGCGTTTGTCGGGCCTGCTTGGTTAACCGGCGATAATCATGCCGCTGACTCGCATCCCGGCGCCGATCAACCCGACAGCCGGTGCGCTTCACCTCTCGTTAACTGGCGTGTCATTAGCGTGACCGGATCGCCCGCGCGATGACGAGGGGAAAGCGGGAGAACGAGGCGGCATGTTGGGTTGCTGGTTCCGTCGTCTTGGGCGCGACGCCGACGGCGCCGTTGCCGTTCTCTTTGCCGTATTGTCGGTCGTGATCGCGCTCGCCGTCGGCTGCGGCGTCGACTATGGTCGCGCCGCCCTCGTCCGGGCGACGTTGCAGCGCACAGTCGATGCCGCGGCTTTAGCGGGCGCTTCGGTCCTTTCCAGTCCGGCCGCCCAGAGCACCGCCACAACCTTGAGTCAGAGCTACGTCAGCGCCGGCGCGGCGAGCTTGCCGGCCGGGGCCACCGTCACCACGACCACCATCACGCCGAACACCGGCGGCAGCGCCTACACCATGTCGGTGAGCGCGATCGCGTCGGTACCGACGACGTTCCTGCACCTTTACGAGAACAGCATCGCGGTGACCGCGGCGGCGATGGCGACGAATACCGGCACGACGGCGTCGACCTGCGTGCTCGCCCTCGATCCGACGGCCAGCGGCGCAGTGACCATCAATGGCAGCACGACGGTGGACCTCAGCAACTGCGGCCTCACCGTTGACTCGACCAGCGCCTCCGATCTGACGCTGTCGAGCACGCTCACCGCATCGTCGGTGTCGCTCGGCGGCAACTACAGCGGCTGCTGTGTCGCGTCGTCCACAATCCGGACATATATCTCGTCGATACCCGATCCCTATGCGTCGCTGACGATGCCGTCCTTCTCCGGCTGCGACCAGCACAACTTTCATACCGCCCAGACGGAGACCCTCGATCCCGGCGTCTATTGCGGCGGCATGATGCTCACCGGCGGCGCCAACGTCACGCTCAATCCCGGCACCTATATCCTCGACAGCGGCGATCTGAAGGTCACCGGTAACGCGACGCTGACCGGCAACGGCGTGACGATCATCCTGACCAGCAGCGGCAGCGCCAATTCGATCGGCTCTGTCAATCTCGATGGCGGCTCGACCGTGCAGCTCGCCGCGCCGACGGGCGGCTCCCTCGCCGGCATGCTGATCTGGGTCGACCGCAATGCGCCGCCCGAGGACAACACCATCGCCGGCGGCAACAACAACGTCTTCACCGGCGTCATTTACATGCCGAGCGAGAACCCGACTTATTCAGGCAGCTCGACGGCGAGCAACGGCTGTACCCAGCTCGTCGCCAACCAGATCAAGTTCTCCGGCACGGCGAATTTCGGCGACAACTGCAGCGGCAGCGGCGTGGTGACGATCGCCAGCGGCGGCGCGCTGTTGACGAATTGACGCACCTTCGCCGGGACGGCGCCAAGCCCGCCGAAAGCCAGGTTTTCTGCGGCTTGCGCGGCACAGCGACTTTCAGGCGCTATTAACCTTTTCCACATTACGGTCTCGTTGAGCTAACTGCCCTCTGAGGCCCCTCCTCCATGCTGCTCCGCCGTTTGGCGCACGACACGTGCGGCTCCGTCGCCATCGTCTTCGGCGTGCTGTTCATCATGCTCATCGTCGGCGTCGGTGTCGCCGTCGATTTTGCGCGCGGCGCGCAAGTCCGCGCGCAATTGCAGAGCGTGGTCGACGCCGCCGCCCTTGCCGGCGTCGGCGTCTATACCGGATCGTCGACCGAGAGCACTGCGACGACACTCGCCCAGAGCTACGTGACCAAGGGCATCGCCGCCCTGCCGTCAGGCACGACCGTGACCTCGACGACGATCACCCCCGGCACGGATAACGGCGCCTACACGATGTACGTCAGCGTTGCCGCCTCCGTGCCGATGACGCTCATGGGCGTCTACCAGAAGACGATGAACGTCAGCGCGTCGGCCACGGCCAAGAACACGGGATCGGGCAGTGCCTGCATCCTCGCGCTCAACGCGTCGGCGTCCAAAGCGGCATCGCTTTCCGGCGGCTCGACCAATCTCACGCTGAACAATTGCGGCATCGCGGTCAATTCGGCGAGTTCCGACGGACTCGATCTGTCGGGCGGCTCGTGGATCACCGGGCAGACCGTCACTCTCGGCGGCACCGCCTATGGCACGTCCGGCAGTTCGTATGTCATCGCGAGTGACGGGATCAAATACAACCAGACGGTCGCCGACCCCTATTCCGGCCGCAGCATTCCGTCCCATTGGTGGTGGTGCGATCACTGGAATTATTCGACGGGCTCGAGCCGGACCTTGAACCCCGGCGTCTATTGCGGCGGCATCACCACCAACGGATCGAGTACGGTGGTCACCCTCAATCCGGGAACCTACTTCCTCGATGCGGGCGATCTGAAGATCGCCGGCAGCTCGACGATCAAGGGGACCGACGTGACGATCATCCTGACGACCAACGGCTGGCCGAACTCGATCGGCACGATCCAGGTCAGCGGCGGCTCGGGCCTCCAGATCAGCGCGCCGGCCACCGGATCGACCGCCGGCATCGCCCTCTGGGTGGACAGCCGCGCGCCGCTGGACGCCAACAACGCCATCAGCGGCGGTTCGGGAGTCGAGGTCACCGGCGCGATCTATGCGCCGAGCCAGCTCGTCAATTACAGCGGCGGTTCGAGCTCGGGCAGCAGCTGTACCCAGCTGATTGCCGACAAGATCCAGTTCTCCGGCGGTTCGAATTTCGGCAATAGCTGCGCCGGTACGGGTGTGTCGTCGATCGGCGGCGGCGGCGGCGTGCAGCTCACCAACTAGCCGTTCGACGAATCCACTCTTCAGGCTTGTTCCGGTAAGCCGCGCTGGCGCCGGAAGCGCCGCGAAACCAACCATGCATCGACGAGTCCCGCGCCAAGCACCGGCAGTGTCGACGGCTCGGGAACCGGGCAGCCGCTGCCCGTGCAGGACGGCGGCGGGGTGCAGGTCGTTCCGGCGCGGAAGCCGTGGCCGCCTTCGATCTTGTAGCCCGAGGTTATGGTGACGTCTTTGGCGATGAGATCGCCCAACTGGGTGTCGTCGTGGATCGATGCGGCGCCGGTCAGATCGATCTTGTGGCTGGGCCGGTGCGGCAGGCACGGCAAGCTATTGTGGGGCGCACGGCCCTCGCCTATGCGTTACTCGTGAGTTCGGACAGCGCCGGCGCACGGCGTTTACGCACCAGTTCGACATGGCCGAGGCGCGTCCAGCCGAGCACCTGGCAATCGGGCGCGTGGCGCGCGAGCGCCTTTCGGAGCACGGCAAGCACGCGTTCGCGTTCGCCCTTCCCTTTCATGCCGACGAAGCCGACCATCATCGGTCCCGACAGATTGCACAGCCGGATCTGCCGCGCCAGCGTCCGCGCCGCCTCGACGTTCACGGCGATCGCCGACTTCGCCGCGCCGGTGTCGACGTCGACGGCGACGCCGAGCGCCGTCGGCTCGATCCGCAGGAAACCGCCGCCCGGCAGCGCGAGGTGCGGCGCCGTCGCCTGCTCGACCGCGTCGCCGATGCCGACGGCTTCGTAAAGCGGTTCGTTCGAAAACACGAGCCGCTCCACCAGCGCCGGCTGTTTCGCGCGCAGGCCGTTGCGCAGCTCGGCATAGATCGTGCGATCGTCGGCCGCGATCGTGTCGGGCGCCGGCTCGAGCCAATCGGCGACCAGCGCCACGGCCGGCGGCAGCGGCACGTCGAGCCGCAGCGGCGGCCTGGCGCCGACCTGCGGCGCAATGGCACGCGACAAACGCATGGTTACGCCCACGGCCTTGTCGGCGCGCGCATCCTTGGCGATCGCGACGACGACGGCCTCGCCTTCGTGCAGCGCCTTGAAGCGCGATTTCGGCACGACGTCCTCGGCGCTCAGGAACGCCGGCCGTTCCAACCCGATGTCGACCAGCACCGCCGGCAGCTCCGGCCGCAGGCCGACAATGCGGCCGAGCCAGGTTTCGCCGACGCGGCTCGCCACGCCGCCGCACGTCACGCGCAGCTCGACCACGACGTCGTCTTCGGCGAGCGCCGCCCAGGTCTCGCCGGCGCGGACGGCCAGCGCAATCGCGCGCTTCATCGGCCGAACCGCGCCGCCGGCGCATAGCCCTGGCCGACGAGCAGCGCGACGGTCTCGTAAAGCGGCAAGCCGACGACGTTCGAATAGGAGCCGACGATGCCGCGCACGAGCCGCGCAGCAAGGCCCTGAATGGCGTAACCGCCCGCCTTGTCGCGCCACTCGCCAGACGCGACATAGGCCTCGATCTCGTCGCGGGTCAGGCGCTTGAACAGCACGGCAGTCTCGACGTGACGGCTGGCGATCTTGCCGGACGGCGTCGCCACCGCGATGCCGCCGTGAACGCGATGCCGATGGCCGGAGAGCAGCGTCAGGCAGCGCCGCGCTTCGTCTGCGCTCGCAGGCTTGCCGACGATACGGCGGCCGCAGGCGACGACCGTGTCGGCACCCAGAATGAACGCGCCGGCTTCGCGCACGGCAACCGCCCACGCCTTTTCCTCGGCCAGACGCACGGCGTGGCGCGCCGGCGTCTCGCCAGCACGCGGCGTCTCGTCGACGGCGGCGGGCCGGACGGCGTCCGGTACGAGGCCGATCTGCGCCAGCAGCGACGCCCGGCGCGGCGACGCCGAAGCCAACACGAAGCGGGGGGTTGTCACGCGAAGCAGCCTGACGCCGCGACTACTTGAAGCGGAAGGTGATCCGGCCCTTGGTCAAGTCGTAGGGCGTCATCTCGACGTTGACCCGGTCGCCGGCGAGGACACGGATGCGGTTCTTGCGCATCTTGCCCGAGGTATGTGCCAGGACGACATGGTCGTTGTCGAGCTTGACCCTGAACATGGCATTGGGCAGGAGTTCGGTCACCGTTCCGGAAAACTCGATCAAGTCTTCTTTCGGCATTCCCTGACCGCCGGTTGATGGCTTCAAACATCCTTAGGCGTCCGGTCCGGGTCAAGGTCTTTGAGGCCAAAAGCCGGCCTACGCCGGGTTTTTCGCGGCTCTTGCGGCGGCCGCACAACGCCCGCGCCGCTAGCGGATATGGAGCACACAGACCAGCGTGAATAGGCGCCGGGCAGTGTCGAAGTCGATTTCGACTTGGTCGGCGAGGTTGTCGCGCAAGAGTTGCGAGCCCTCGTTGTGCAGGCTGCGGCGGCCCATGTCGATGGCCTCGATACGCGATGGGTCGGCGGTCTTGACCGCGCTGTAATAGCTCTCGCAGACCAGGAAGTAGTCCTTCACCAGGCCACGGAACGGCGCGAGCGGCAAGGTGATACGCTCGAGCGATCGGTCGCCGGCGTCGCGCACGTCGAGCACCAGACGCTCCTCCGCAATGCCGAGATGAAGATTGAACGGACCGGCGACGCCCGATTTCGGTGCGAAGCTGTTCTGCTCGAGCAGGTCGGCGATGGCGACGGCGCGCTCATGCTCGACGTCGCCCTTGCGGCGGATGACCGTCCGCTCGTCGAGCGTGATCTGCGCGATGCGATGACGGTCGTCGGCCATGCCGGACTAAGAACCACGCGGCAGGTTGAGGCGAATGGCGATCGACAACGCGTGCGCGTCGAGGCCCTCGGCGCGCGCGAGCGTCGCGGCCGCCGGACCGATGGCATTGAGGCTGGCGGCGTCGCAGCGGACGAGCGACGTGCGCTTCATGAAATCCAGCACCGACAGGCCCGAGGAGAAGCGCGCGCTGCGCGCCGTCGGCAGCACGTGGTTGGGACCGGCGACGTAATCGCCGACCGCTTCGGGCGTATGACGGCCGAGGAAGATCGCGCCGGCGTTGCGGATGTCGGCCGCCAGCGTAACGGCATCGTCGACCGCAATCTCGAGATGCTCGGGCGCGAGCCGGTTGACCAGATCGGCCGCCTCGTCCCATCGCCGGATGATGACGACGGCGCCGAAGCGCCGCCAACTCTCGCTGGCGATGGCGCGGCGCGGCAGCGTCGCGAGCGCCGCCTCGATCGCCGCGGCGACGGCGTCGGCGAAGGCGGCGTCGTCGGTGATCAGGATGGCCTGCGCCGCGGTGTCGTGCTCGGCCTGCGACAGGAGATCGGCGGCGATCCACGCCGGGTCGTTCTTGGCGTCGGCCAACACCAGGATCTCGGACGGGCCGGCGATCATGTCGATGCCGACCTGGCCGTAGACCCGGCGCTTGGCGGCGGCGACATAGGCGTTGCCGGGGCCGACGAGCTTGTCGACAGCGGCGATGGTCTCGGTGCCGTAGGCGAGCGCGCCGATCGCCTGGGCACCGCCGACGCGGTAGATCTCGGCGACGCCGGCAAGCTCCGCCGCCGCCAGCACCAGCGGATTGAGCGCACCCTCGGGCGCCGGCACCGCCATGGCGACGCGCGACACGCCCGCGACCTTGGCGGGAATGGCGTTCATCAGCACCGACGAGGGATAGGCCGCGCTGCCGCCCGGCACATAGATGCCGACCGCGCCGATCGGCCGCCAGCGCGCGCCGAGCCGCACGCCGGCGGAATCCGTGTAGTCGACGTCGCGCGGCACCTGACGGCGGTGATAGGCCTCGATGCGCGCCGCCGCGAGACGCAGCGCCTCGAGCGTCTCGGCCTTGCACTTTCCCTTGGCGGCGGCGATCTCGGCGGCACTCACCCGCAGCGTCGCGGCGGTGAGCTCGAGCTTGTCGAGCCGGCTGGTGTGGTCGAACACCGCGGCATCGCCGCGCGTCTTGACGTCGTCGAGGATCGCCGCGACAACGGCGTCGACATCGGCCGCCAACTCGCGCTTCAGATCGAGCAGCGCGGCAAAATCCTTGGCGAAGCCGCGCGCGCCGCTGTCGAGCCTAAGCGGCACGGGCGGCCTCGCGGAAGCGCTCGACCCAGGGATCGATCTCAGCATTGCGCGTCTTGAGCGCGACACGGTTGACGATGAGCCGCGAGGTCACGTCGGCGATGTGCTCGATCTCGACCAATCCGTTCTCGCGCAGCGTCTGGCCGGTAGCGACGAGATCGACGATGCGCCGCGACAGGCCCATGGTCGGCGCCAGCTCCATCGCACCGTTGAGCTTGATGCACTCCGCCTGGACGCCGCGACCGGCGAAGTGACGGCGCGTGATCTCGGGATATTTCGTCGCGATGCGCACGGCGCTCCAGCGCGCCGGATCGTCGCGGCCGAGATCCTCTTCCGGCGCGGCGACGACGAGGCGGCACTTGCCGACGCCGAGATCGAGCGGCGCGTAGACCTCGGCGTACTCGAACTCCATCAACACGTCGCTGCCGGCGACGCCCATATGCGCGCCGCCGAAGGCGACGAAGGTCGCGACGTCGAAATTGCGCACGCGGATGACGTCGAGATTCGGGTGACTGGTGCGGAAACGCAGCTTGCGTGTGTCGGGATCGTCGAAGTCGCGCTCGATCTCGATCCCGGCGCGCTTCACCACCGGCACCACCTCGTCGAGGATGCGCCCCTTGGGCAGCGCCAGCACCAGCGTTTCGTTACCGAGCAACGATCACTCCAACGGCCATGGATGGAGAACACCCCTCACCCGGGGTGAAGGGGCGAAAATTTACACCCGGGCCGTAACGCGCGTTAGCCCGCGTCCTGGTCGGGATGGCGCGGGCGGAAGCGCGTAGGCCAAGGCTCGCCGAAGTCATCTAAATGGCACAGGATGCCGGCGGATTCCAGCCGAATGCAGGCGCCGCCGGCAAAATCGAGGAAGATCGCGCCCGGCGCCGCCCGCACCGCCAGCAGCACCAGGATGCGCTCGGCGTCGCGCGGATCGACGTCGCGGCGCTTCACCGCGGTGACGCCGTCGATGCGCAGGCCGGTCATGACGCGCTCGCCGTGGCGGGCGCGCTCGGCCTCGCCCTCGTGCCGGAAGCGGTTGGCGACCAGCACGAAGCGCTGGTTTTCGGCCTCGTAGACCATGTCGCCGACCAAGACCATGGCGTCCTGGAGCACGGCGGAGATGATCGCCAAGTCCTCGTCGTCCTCGGCCTTGAGGCGCAGCCGCGTCGGTCCCCGGTCCGGCTGGGCGATCGCCATCGCGCCGTCAGCCCTCGCCGGCGACCCGCTCGATCGCCGCGCCGCAGGCGGCGAGCTTGGCCTCGAGCCGCTCATAGCCGCGGTCGAGGTGATAGACGCGGTTGACCAGGGTCTCGCCTTCAGCGGCGAGGCCGGCGAGCACCAGCGACACCGAAGCGCGCAGATCGGTTGCCATCACCGGCGCGCCGTTGAGCTTGGCAACGCCGCGGATCGAGGCCGAAGCACCCTGCACGTTGATGTCGGCACCCATGCGGTTGAGCTCGGGCACATGCATGAAACGGTTCTCGAAAATGGTCTCGGTGATGATGGAATCACCATCGGCGGTCGCCATCAAGGCCATGAATTGCGCCTGGAGGTCGGTCGGGAAGCCGGGGAACGGCGCGGTGGCGATGTCGATGCCCTTGAGGCGGTTGGCGCGGCGACTCACCTTGATGCCGGCCGGCAGGCGCTCGACCGCGACGCCGGTGCCCTCGAGCGCCCGCGCTGCCGCCGCGACCATGTCATAGCTGGCGCCGACCAGCTCGAGTTCGCCGCCGGCGATCGCCGCGGCCATCATATAAGTGCCGGTCTCGATGCGATCGGGAATGACGCTGTGCGTCGCGCCGTGGAGCCGCGGTACGCCGGTGACAGTGATGCGCTCGCTGCCGGCACCTTCGATCCGGGCGCCCATGCTGTTGAGGCAGCGCGCGAGGTCGCCGATCTCGGGTTCGCGCGCGGCATTGACGATGACGCTTTCGCCTTCGGCGAGCGCCGCCGCCATCAGCGCGTTCTCGGTGGCGCCGACCGAAACCGTCGGAAACACGATCTCGCCGCCCTTGAGGCCCTTGGGCGCGGTGGCGTGGATGTAGCCCTTTTCGATCGCGATGGTGGCGCCCAACGCCTCGAGCGCCTTGATGTGGAGATCCACCGGCCGCGTACCGATGGCGCAGCCGCCCGGCAGCGACACTCGCGCCTGGCCGATGCGCGCGACCAGCGGACCCAGCACCAGCACGCTCGCGCGCATGCGGCGCACCAGATCGTAGGGCGCGGTGGTCGAGACGATGCGCTTGGCGCGCAACTCGAGGACGTGGCCAGGCTCGTCGGCGCTTTCGGCACCCGGCATGGTGACCGAGACGCCGTGCTGCACCAGCAGATGCGACAGCGTGGTGATGTCGACCAGGAACGGCAGGTTCTTGAGGACGAGCGGCTCGTCGGTGAGCAGGCACGCGGTCATCAGCGGCAGCGCCGCGTTCTTGGCGCCGCCGATCTGGATCGAGCCCTGGAGCGGACGGCCGCCGCGGATGCGAATCTTGTCCATGAGGTGGGTTATGCCCGGTGTGTCGTTAACGCGCGACTACGGCGGAACGGCATCTGGGTAGCCGCGCTTTGTGGCGGAATTGCGGGCATCAGGCTCACAGCCGCGGCAGGGTCACGCCCCGCTGCTTTTGGTACTTGCCGCCGCGGTCGGCATAGGAGACTTCGCAGACCTGGTCGCTCTTGAAGAAGAGGAACTGGCAGACGCCCTCGCCAGCGTAGATGCGCGCCGGCAGCGGCGTGGTGTTCGAAATTTCGATGGTGACGTGGCCCTCCCATTCAGGCTCCAGCGGCGTGACGTTGACGATGATGCCGCAGCGCGCATAGGTCGACTTGCCGAGGCAGATCACCAGCACGTCGCGCGGAATGCGGAAATACTCGATGGTCGTCGCCAGCGCGAAGCTGTTGGGCGGCACGACGCAGATGTCGGTCTCCTTGTCGACGAAGCTGTCGGACGAGAACGCCTTAGGATCGACGATGGCGTTGGAGACGTTGGTGAAGATCTTGAAGTCGCGGCCGACGCGCGCGTCGTAGCCGTAAGACGACAGGCCGTAGGAGATGACGCCCTGGCGCGTCTGCTTCTCGACGAAGGGCTCGATCATGCCGCGCGCGAGCGCCATCTCGCGAATCCATTTGTCCGGCATGATCGACATGAGTGCGCTCCCCGCCCCGTGATCGTCACGGTGTAAAGGAAGGGCGATCAGGCCTCAAGCGGAACCGGCCGGCTTTTTGGGCGGCGGCGTATCGCCGGCATCGGGCGCACGGGCGCGCGCCTGCGCCTTGCGGCGCGCGAGGTTGGCGCGCAGCGCTTCGGCCAGCCGCGCCTCTTTCGCCGCCGCCTTGGCGGTGCCGGAGTCGCCGCGGCCGGGAGTTTGCCGCTCCTTAACCGTCATGGCCCAGAATTGCGGCCAGCAATCGGTGCCGTCAAGCCACGGCAGGCGCCTTGCCAAGCCGGTCGCGGCTCGTGTATGTCCCCGCCGATCTCCGGATGCTGCCGTAGCTCAGTGGTAGAGCACTCCCTTGGTAAGCCAGATTTGTCTTTGTAATCAATGGCTTATCAGACACTTGCGGTGGCCGTGGAAAGCCACTGATCGCCGGTTTTGGACACCGAGTCCTCCCAAAATCCCTCACGAAAAACTAGCGCTCCCCTTTTTGCCGAATAACGCGCGCTAACGTGCGTCGCGTCAGGGATGAGCTTTTGAACGAGACGCTCGCCGGCATCCGATTGTGCAGCTTAGCGTCTGGTCGAGCTGCCGACGCGCCAATTCTGTGCCTCACTGCAAGGAAGTTAGCTTGCTCCACCTTCCGTAAACGTAGCTGCAAAACACGACCGAAGACGTTCAGGGAGCAGCGGAGAAACTTCAGCGTTGGCGTAGAAAGTCTTGAATGCGATGATCCTGGAAAGGCTCATCTATATTCGCTGTCTCGAAGCCGTGTTGAAAATCTATCTTCCATCCGTTGTGAAAAGTATCAAATTGTTCGAGCACGATTCCCTTGCGATGAGGCTTAAGCAAGTACGACGGGTTGATAATTTTTGTGTACTGTACGTAAAGAGGATTCCAATCGACGGTGTAGGTAAAGAAAACCGCGGCGTAATTATCAATGCCAATTTGCCGGTAATCAACTTTGACGATTTGAACCGATGGCGTTGACTCACATGAAAGCAATCGCACCACCATATTGCTGCCGGGCATTAAATACGGACGTCCTGCGTCCGTTGCGGCAACTATTACTCGATCAATAAGACGACCCTGGCTGTGTTGAAGGAATGTATTCCAGTTAAAGGATTGACCGGATTCGTAACTCTGGAAGGCGGGGTCGCGGATAACAGAAACAAGCCCAAGATGTGCAAAAGCCGCAGTTTCTTTAAAAAATTTTGGTGACTCTTCCCATTGTGTATCGCTGCCATTGGCTGGTCCGGTGCGGCGAGCCTGATATGATTCCATATCACCTCTTATGGTAATATGACCAAGTAGCGCCGTTGCCATGGGACACAGGTATAACAATAAGGCGCCAGGCGGCTTTTCTATGCGCGGTTGCGCGACTGCCGAGTGAGAAATAAGGACCGCGAAGAGTGCTATGGAGATTAATAGAAGCGTGCGCATCTGCCTGCTCCTCTTAATTTAAGGGGCTATCCACCCGAAAGACTGGTGCGGGCAAAGTCGGCGTATTTCAGGCCTTGCCCGGCTTTGATAGGTTGGCATCGGTCATTTCCGCGAAGTCTATCCACTACAAAAGGCTTAATGTGCTCGGCACCGATGCAAATGAATGCCCCTAAAATCTCGAATCTGCCGTAACAAACCTACGACGCGACCTAGGGGTCGCCCGTGACATTGCGACGGCGACGAAGCGACCACAAAACGGGCTACCGCCCCATCACTTAATTTTTACCGGGTGTCTCACTCGATCTGCGATGCGTGACTTCAACTTGGATAGGTGCTGGATTAGATGCTGCGCTTACAATCGCCCAAATCCACGCGGCGATCGCCATTGGCACCCCGATAAAAACACCAATGACCGTGAAACATATGGCTACGCCAACTGCCCACAGGATAAATTGAGCAATACCCTGCCCAACTTTGCCGACCATCAACGTCCCGATACCAGGAATGAAAACATTGATCAGCACTGCCAGTCCGCGCATTTGGATCCCCCTCCGATGTCGATAGTGGTATGGTAGGCACCCAATCAAGCATATCTAAATTAAAATAAGAACCCCGCTCAAAGTCAATATTCTCATGATTCACTGTTTCCAAGTCAAAAACCTGCTGACCACAATAATCCGCCCTAAGCTACGAGGTGACTTACATGCGGGGGAAACTGTTCACCGCCGTCGTGTCGATAGGCCTGGTGCTCGCGGGCAGCGCCTGGGCACAGGACCGTGACGAGAACTGGAAGCGCTGCGGAGGCAGCAACAATCTCGATCTCAGCATCGGCGCCTGCACCGCCATCATCCGGTCGGGCCAAGAATCCAACGACCACCTCGCAGCTGCTTTCTACGATCGTGGCTGGGACTATGAGCACGAAGGCCAAACTGCCCGCGCCATCCAGGATTACGACCAGGCGATCAAGCTGAGGCCGGATTTTGCCGGGGCTTACAACAATCGCTGCTGGGAGCAGGCAATCATCGGCCAGTTGCAGGCGGTCTTGGCCGACTGCAATCAGTCGCTCGCGTTCCAGTCCGGAAACGCCCATTTCCTCGACAGCCGCGGCTTCGTCTACCTCAAGATGAAATATCCGATGGCTGCCATTGCCGATTACGATGCGGCGCTGAAGATCGACCCGAAGATCGACACTTCGCTCTATGGCCGTGGCCTCGCCGAGCACATGAAGGGCGACATAGCCCGGGGCGACGCCGACATTGCCGCGGCAAAGATAATCACGCCCAAGATTGCCGCCGAGTTTATCAAATGGGGCGTGAGCGCTCCCTAAAGGCGTTCGTACGTTTGGCCGCGCCGAGTTAGTTCCGCGGCTGAACAAGGTTGGCTGACAGAGGAGCCCGCGGGCTCTCCATTTACTCGGCACAGCGCGGACAACCCACGGTCGGCCCACCCGCCCTCATTGACCAGGAAACCCACTCGAAGTAGAGTTGGCGAACACGCTTACAATCAAGAAGATTTTGTTCTTAGTAGAACTGGCGGGACCCTACAAGGACTCTGCTATGACCTTCATAGGGAGGGTTTGAAGGTGCGCAGTGCTTCTTTGATTCATTTTTGCGCCGCATTCACGATCGTTCTCGCAGCGGGGCTCGCAAAACCGTGCCTGGCTGATCCCCCCTATACCATCACGACAGGTGTGCCGAGCTACGTATCGGTGGGCGTACCAAGCAGAGTCTCTGTCGGCGTACCAAGCAATGTCACAATGGGAGTATCGCCCAACGTAACGGTCGGCACGCCCGGTTATGTAAGTACTGGAATCCCGACCAATGTTTCGGTCGGCGTGCCCAGGTATGTTGCCCCAGGGGTCGCGCCCAATGTTTCTGCTGGCACTCCAGGGTATGTTTCGACCGGAATCCCAACTGGCGTCAGCGTGGGAGTTCCTCCAAATGTAACAACCGGCACGTCAGCAAACGTAAGCGCTGGTGTTCCGAGTTATGTCAGAACGGGTTTTCCAAACAACATAAGCGCAGGTTATCCGAACTATGTTAGTTCGGGAGTTCCCAATAATGTAACTTCGGGTGTACCCGCCTACGTCGGATCAACTTTGCGAAGATATAGAGCGGCACAGCAATCTACTTATGGCACGACCCGCCAGACTCTTGATGGTCCATCGGATTCTAAGAATGGCGTCGCAATTCGTGAGAAGGCAAGAGCGCCAACGGTATCCGGTGCGCAATCGGAAGAGTTGTCAGCCGCGGTAACACATAATCAGGTGCTCTTTGGCACGTCTATTGACCGAAAAACCGCGTTGCAAGTACTACCGTATGCACTGATGTCTCGTGACGCGTATTCGGTTTCGGGCCAAGGAACCGCTCCCGGCGTGCGGCGCATAACGGACTGGGAATCATTGATGCGGATCGGAGGTGTCTCTGGCGGCCAAATACAGCAATTCAAAGCAGATGGCTTTTACGCCGCGATATACCGCAACGTTAAAACTGGCGAGACAACACTGGCATACCGGGGAACAGTGATGAGCCTCAGACCAGAGACGGGCGCCGATTTGGGCACGGACGCTCGCGCGGCAATGGCAGGCGCGATACGACGCGTGGATCCTAACTATGTTGAGCCACAATATAAGGCAGCAAGTGAACTAGCCAGAATCGCGAAGCAGAAATTTGGGCCGAATATCAGCCTCACCGGTCATTCACTTGGTGGAGCACTTGCAGCCTATGCAGGCCGGACTAACAATATCGCGAGGGTAATTACTTTTGATGCGGCACGCAACGTGTACTCCACTTCGGGCACCAATGCGAATGAGATAAACGTCGTGACACCGGGCGAGTTTATCGGCGATCCGAATACGGGGACGACCGTCGTGGGAAGCGGGAAGCTTCCGGGTAAGCTCTATAGTGTTAACTCATCTGCGGAACAGTCCGGCACCATGGGTGACTTGGTGGGCACACACAGCATCGATGGGATCATTGGTGGCTTAGCCACGGTCGCCAGATAAGTTACAATACTGCGGCTCTCTGAGATGGCACACTACATTAGTACCATGTAGGTGCTGTGTTGAGGTATGCGAGGCATAGAGGCGGATTCGTATCATGGGACGTTCCTGCCGATAGTCAACGCACCCTTTGAAAGCTTCGTAATACGTGCGAAGTATTCTACAGGCTGGTCGCACTGATCCCGCCACTGACCAACGGGTCTAAACTGAATCGTGTTAGGCGGATGTGTATCGCCGCAACGAATGCCATCCAATGAATCTGTTTGCAGCTCGACATTTGTTCCGCTGAAACTGACTTCATCCCCCTTGTTAATCTCCCGCAACAGTGGGCGGAAGGTGTTCAAGTTCGTATCTGTATCACTGAGGGTTTGTTTTTGCCCGAAACCGATGGGAGCGCCCTTTGGCTCGAAGACAGCATACATAGCGGCAGCAGGCGGACCTTGGCCGCAATCAACAAGAATTGATAGTCTGAATGCGTTGCCAAGAGCGTCAAATTTCAGAACCCTGCCCTTGAAATCGTTGAACTCTCCGAAACTTAGCTCCCGCTGTGCCTCGGCAAGTACGGGCCCTAGGCTTTGAGCTATTTCTTGCCGTTTGAGTGGGTTCGTTTCCTTTTTGAGTGAAGCCATAATCCCAGCATACTTTTGCCGTATATCGTGAACAGCTTGGCACAACTGTTGTTGCTCCACGCGTCTCATTTCAGCACGCAACGCATTCAGGCCCCGAGAGTCAATGCTCCACGGTCCATTGGTGCCTTGTCGGGTTGCGATGATTAGATTCCCGCCAGCGGTCCGGTTTTCGGCGTGCACCCAGACGTTCACGCTCTTGATTGGATTCGGATGCTGTTCCCTCCGGCAGGCCTCTAGGCCCTGAATACTCGCGATCTCCAGGACCTGTGTCACGTAACCTGAGGAACTCAGGCTGCGCCAGTCGGGGACGCTCATATAGACAAAAAGTTTCATCGGTACGCGGTCCGCGCCGAACTCCACGACCCCAATGATGCATTGATGCATTGTCATTGTTTCCGTAGCAGCGCTTGCAGTTACAGGGGTACGTCCGGCGGCAGCAGCCGATTCGGTCGTCATGGCTTGCAAAAGCTTCTGCGCAGCCGGGTCTCCGCTGGCCGCGGCTTCGCGGTACCATTCTGCAGCCTCAGCTTCGTTTCGCTGCACACCCAAGCCGTCTTGATAAAGCCTTCCCACATCAATTTCCGCCATCGGTAATCCTTGATCAGCCGCTTTCCGGAACCACTGCAACGCTTGACTGTAATCTTTCTGCATCCCCCAACCGCGCGCGTAAAGCCGGCCGATATCGTCTTCCCCCGTCGGATCTCCTCGATCAGCCGCCTTTCGGAACCACTGCAACGCTTGGCTGTAGTCCGTCTGTACCCCTGCGCCGTGCGCGTAAAGCCACCCGATCATGTCTTCCGCTGCCGGATATCCTTGATCAGCCGCTTTCCGGAACCACTGCAACGCTTGGCTGTCGTCCTTCTGCACCCCAGAACCGCGCATGTAAATCCAACCGATCATGTATTGCGCTGGCGCATAACTGTGATCCGCACCCTGATGAAATAGCTGCATCGCACTCGTATAGTCCTGGTGTTTGAACGCTTGCATCCCCGCGTTGAAAGAATCTTCCAACTGGAACTGCCAGACGGGTGTTGAGGTTGGCGACTGCTGAGCCAAGGCAGGCGTGAAGATACACGGAGAGACTAGCGCCATCGAACTGGCGACCACGACGGTTGCTATTGCCAGATGGATGTTGATGGGAACTCGAATACCCATAAAAGCCCCCCGGCTGATGCGCTCTGATCTATTTAATCAAAAATATTGGGATACCGTCCAGTAGTTGCGTATAGTCAACTACGTACGACCAATAATTGTTTCATAAATTAGACAGCCGGCGATCGAACCGGCTGCACCAGGGGGCGAAATGCACAAACGCGTTTTCATCGCGATTGTTCCGCTGCTACTCGCGTCATAGGTTTATTACGGCAGATTCGAACGGCATTCATCAGGCCTTCCTGCACGACGAAACCAATAACACCCTAGAGTGGGATTTATCTGCGTCCCCCCCATGCCAAAGTAATAAAAAGCACCCAGGTCCTCTTCCGCTGGTTGGTAACCTCGTTCAGCGGCCTTCGTGATCCATTGGACTGCAAGTGCGTGATTGGGTGTGACGCCTTCTCCGGCATCGTAGTCGGTACCGACCCACTCCATAGCCTCAACGAAACCTTGCTGAGCGGATTTTAGGCACCACGCGAAGGCGAGTTGCAGATTCCTGGTTACTCCTAGTCCCTCGTAATAAAGCTGACACAGTTGGAATTGCGCGCGCGCATCGCCGCCAGGCGCCAGCTGGGACAAAATCAGAAAGACGCCGTAGTAGGCGTTAGAAAGGATACTACCCTGATTGGGATTTCCAGTTCTCGGAGGGTTTTCAATGATGTTGGATCGCTGCCCTGTTAGACAATGCGAAGGTGTCCCATTAATATTGCCGATCGGATTTCCGCGTGCTTCGCGGATCACGAAAGCGCGCCACTGGGCAAGTCGTGCTGGATTGCATGGTGCAGTGTTCATCAACGCTTCGTGCGATTCGCATTGTACACGTAGTAAATAGCTTCCCGTTAAACAGTGACTGGTTGGCGTGTTTTGCGGCGGTGTCGTCGCAAAACATTTCGCCGATGCGCCAGGCGGGGCACATTGCGTGCCTTTGGTGCAGGAGTAGCTTCCGCAATCCACTTTGCCGTTTGGGACGCAGTGATAGCCATCAGCCGAACAATAGGTGCCGGGTTTACAAAACACGCCCGCTGAGCACATCGAGCCTCCAGGTGGAACTGCCGTTTGGGCTGTTGGGCAGATGATCTGACCGGTAGCGGGGTTCATGTTAGCCAAACTACCGTCGGGACACTGGCATGCTCCGCCAAATATGCCGCCAGTCCAGTGACCGGGGCAGTCCATGCCGAAAAAATTATCCGCGTGCGCCGCCGAAGAGATTAAGAGAAATAGAGCAACACCCAAGAGCACACGAAATGTAGACATGCGCGCCCCCTCAAATAACCATCTCCGACGGTTGCGGCGAACACCGACATCTCTTGTCAGATCGGCTGCCAATCGCCCTTGGGTCCACGGCACGCTTTGCCGGTGACTGTCTTAGTTTGGCCATCAATCGTTTGAGTATCATCGAAGGTCATACAGACCTGCTTGCTGGAGGCATCGCTGATATTCGCGATGGGAGTTATCGCTCCCGAGTTGTTGGTCATCTTGTCCGCCCAGGCAACCGTCATATACTCAGGAGTCGTTCCCGGTCCCGATGAGCCCTGCGAGGTCTGCGCCGCGGACGTTTTCTGAGATTCATTCAGCTGCCGGGTGGTCTCCTGAACCGCTTGCTGCTCGGCCGCTTGCTGATTAGCTTCTTGCTGCCGCTGCAATTCATCATTCTGTGCCATCGCCAGATCGAGGGCCTGTTGCAGCGCTAGCTGATGGCACGCCTTATCATGTTCATGGGCAACGATAGTGCCAACAAGGGCACCAATGGCGGCCGCACCAACGACGATCGCCGCCGCCGCACCGCCATTTTGGCCGCTTAGCCCTGCCGCGAGCCCGCCAGCTACCGCTCCGGCGCCGGCGCCGATCAAGGCGCCGGTTGTGGTGGTACTTTGATTGAGCTGGCAATCTGCAGCGGAAGTGGGTGCAAACCACGAGCCGCCCCCCGCGCCACCGCTTGCAGAGCAATTACTGAGAAGCGCGGCGACCAATATCCCGACGGTTGATCGTATAATAAACCTATTCCTCATGTTCTCCCCCTCGTGCATGCGGTTTCGCGCTGCGAACCTCAGCGATCCATCCGCTCAATCCTGTCCCTCCAAATATTCCCGCGGCGCATCTGGTGCGGGTTTGGCCAGGCCGTTCTTAACAGCCCAAAGAGCGATATCCCGCCTGTTGGCATAACACTGAAACGTTGCCTCGCCACGCGCATAGCAGACAATCTTGTTTCCTGCGGCAGCGAGGAAGTTCTTCATCTTCTGGTGATCGTCGTCGGCTTGAGTCTGCCCGGAACTCGCATCGAGAATGCCGTAGAGCTTCAGAAACTTAAGCCCGAAAGCGCCGCCCATTGGGACCGCAATTAGATTGGGGCCCGGCCAATCCACCACTCTGCCGATATAGGCCGGTGACTCGTCGGCATGCGGTAGAGGAATGGAACTCGCTTCAGCTGAGCTTAACGGTGCGCTTGTGGGAACAACCGAGCGCGGCCGGACATTCGCAGCCGGGGCCTGTCCGTTAGCCGATGATCCAGGTGGCGGAAGGATGAACGGGCTAGGTGGAACCGTCTGCGCCGATTGCTGCTGGCTTTGCCCGAGTTCAGACGTACTAGCGGTCGCCATAGAGCGGACATTAGTCTGCGAGATTTGCGGATTGGGCGAGCCTGAGTTCACAACAATGTAGCCGAATACAAGCACGAGCAGAGTGATGGCACCGCCAAGGACTGCCACAGGCGCACCGAAGCCAAACTGCCGTATGAAAGCCGGCATTCGGATGACACCCTTTAGGAGGTTTCGCGACCTCGGAGGAAGTGATGAGGATTGTCGACCAACACCATTTGTATTCGGTGTCAGCATCGGGATTGGGTCAGCAACAAGTTCCGGCCCCACCGATGGGCCGATAGTGGCCAGTACGTCATGATGGATGATATCGATGGCGTGGGTTGAAACCTCATCCGCGCCAAGCGCGTGTCCGAATTCCGCAACTGAGGCGAATCGTTCGTGCGGATCCTTTACAAGCGCCCGCATCAAGGCTTCATCTAGTGCCGCCGGAATGTCTGGAAGTCGGACCTTTAATGTCTGCGGTGAAGTGTCAACTTGCGCTCGAATAAGTTCATATTCCGTGGCAGCATTAAACGGCGGATCACCCGCGAGCATTTCGTACAGAACACAAGCGAGGCTATAGAGGTCGCTCCGTTCGTCGCCCTCGCCGCCCTTGATTTGCTCGGGTGCGACGTAAGCGAGTGTGCCAACGATGTTCCCGGTCCGCGTCAAACGTTGTGAGCCGCGAACGCGCGCGATGCCGAAGTCCATGATTTTGAGCGCCCCACTGTCCGTCAGCATCAAGTTGGACGGCTTAATATCCCGGTGGATGACGCCCATCTGATGGGCGTAGCCAAGGCCCGCAATCGTTTGAGCGGTAATTGCCAGGGACTCTCTGACCCCAAGCCGCCGGGTACGAGCTAATACCGCTTCCAACGTGTGGCCACGCACTAGCTCCATAATCATGTAGAGCTGCTGGCCATCGACCTGCAGGTCATAGAGGGTCGCGATATTTTGATGAGACAGCCGCGCAAGACTTGCCGCCTCGGCGTGAAACCGCTCCAGAAAAGAGCGATCACTACTGTATTCGGGGCGAAGCGCTTTAATCGCAACCGTTCGTCCGAGTGCCTGGTCTCGGGCTGCATATACTTGGCCGATGCCGCCGGAACCGAGCAGCCCAACGACTTCATAACGTCCCATGATCCGGGTTGTCACGGCTGCTCTCCGAGCAGCGCGCGCACATTGGTCGTGCGAGTGGGCCGCTCCCTCTTCGCTGGCAGCGGTGCCGCAGCGGTAATTCCGAACACACCGACTGAGATGTTGTCACGCCCGCCCGCTGAAAGCGCAGCGTCGACAAGTGCCTGGCAGGCTTCGAATGGCGCCCGTCGCGATACCGTCGCAGCGATGGTTGCGTCGTCGACGAGATCGGTCAGGCCATCGGAACAAAGGACGATCACATCGCCCGCATGAAACCGCAGTCCCTCATTCCAGACTTGCGGCTCAACGCTGACCTTGGTTCCCAGGGCGCGTAGGATGACATTCTTTTCGGGACTGGAGGCGGCCTCCGCCAGCGTCATGGTGCCGTCGCGCACGAGCGATGCGACCAACGAATGGTCATTGGAAAGCTGGTGAATTTCTCCATTGCGCACGATGTAGGCGCGGCTATCGCCAACATGGGCCAACCAAACATGCTCGTCACGCATGACGAGCGCGGTGCACGTAGTTCCCATTCCATCGTAGTCGGGATTTTTGGCGCTCTGCTCGTAAATCAGCTGATTTGCAACCTCGAATGCCCTAGCGAGCGCCGAGGGCACCGGCCCATCTTGCTGGTAATAGAGCAACCGTATAGTTCGAGCGGCGATTGCGCTCGCAACCTCGCCGGCCGCATGACCGCCCATGCCATCGGCAACAAGCGCCAGTACGCCGAGACGGGCGCTCGGGTCTTCGGGGCGCGGCACACAATACAAAACTGCATCTTCATTCTGCGCCCGGACCAGCCCCGGATGGCTGAGCATTGCGCCAGCTATATAACTCGCAGCCCTGCGCTCGTGCTGGCTCAATGGATTTTCCATGTGATGAGCCCGCGCATCGGCACCGGTAATTAATTACTCGTTCGCTGTACCTGCAGGAGATCGCGTCCGAACTTGATCGGTACGGCGTAGGTGACAGTTTCGCGGCGAGTGCCGTAGGTAAATAATCCGATGACCTCGCCGGCATCGTTGAATACCGGCCCACCGCTGTTGCCGGCACCTGATGGCACAGTGAGCTGGTAGGTTGCACCCATTTCGCCCACGGTGAGGACGCCGGCCTCCGGTTGCTGCGCATCGGCACTCTTCTGTGACACGAGCCCCGATGTGACGGTAGGCTCAGGAATGGTCTCCGCTTTTTTTCGGAGATCGCCGGCCTCGGCCGACTGAATAATAGCGATGGTCTGTGTGGAGAAGGCCGGATATCCCAAGACGGTGACCTTTTCGCCTACCTGCACGTCATCATTCTCGTCAAGCTTCACCGTGGAGAGCTTTTGTTCGGTATCGACCTTGATTTCCGCAACGTCTGCGACGCTCGATGCCCGGATAAAATGTGCCGCGATGCTCAGCATGCTGCCAGGAAATCGCACTTCGAGCAGGTCGCTGCGGCCTTCAAAATCATGCAAGTTCTTGTCGACCGGTATCGGAGCGTAGGGCCGGAATACGACGCCGCTATCCGGCACCCAATTGAGCAGCTCTCGATTCGTATCATTATCCGCGGTCAGGTCAAACACCGTGGGCCTGACCGACGGCCTGGTTATGTCGAATACCGCGCCCTTTGAAAAGCGCTCGTGGTCGCCAAAACGCGCGAGCCATCCGGCAGCGACATGCTTGTTGGTCAAAATATACCCATCCGGACTGATGACAAATCCACTGCCACGACCTGCCGCACCGATCTCGATGTTGGTGTGGTTCTGATCGTCGGTCGTCAGCCAACGCACTACGTGGCCATTCGCCAGTTTGACATAGCAAGGAAGACGCTCACCATTGATGGTCTTGACCATCTGGAAAAGCGGCTTTCCAGTCGCCTTGTCGTAAACCCGCCATTGCGTATCGATGACGACAGTCGCATTGCCATACTTCTGCACGATTTCTTCTGGGCTTATACCGATTTTCTTGTTTATGAGGGCCGCGGTACTCGCGAGCTTTGCTTCGCTCTCCTTCTTTTGCTGGGCGAGTGCGGCTGCGGCCTGGGCTGACGCCTGCTCAGTCTTATTCTTGTTGTAGTAGTAAAGCCCAAATGCGCCGGCTCCGACCACAACAAGCGCGATCGCGAGGATGTACATCCAGGCTCGGTTCGTTTCCTGTCGCTGGACAGACAGCATGCGCTCGACCGTTTCCCGGCTAGCCCCTCGCTTGCCGGTCGGGGGTGTTTCTGCCGCGGCCATTGCCGCTGCGTCGATACTGGATACATCGAGGACTCGTGTGGCGCCGGCAACGGGAACGACCCGCGTGCGCCCGGGAAGCTGCGGGGGACGTGGCTGAACGTCAAACGTGAATTTCGGGCCGCCAGCGCCGAGCTCAACACTGTCGCCCGGCAATAACTCGACTTCAGCGGCAATTCGTTCGCCGTTGACTCGTGTGCCATTCCTGCTACCCAGGTCGGCAATTCGGAACGCAGGTGGGTCACCTTGTTTGACCCGAATGACTGCATGATGGCGACTAACGGCATCATCCCGTTGCGGGTCGAACGCGATTTTGGAACCCGCGTCCCGCCCGATGGTCAGCTCAGTCAGGCCTTCAAGCGGGAATTCATCTACCTGATTGGACTTGGAACCTCCAAGGTACTGGATCACCACGCGTGTGGACATTTTCGCCCCCCGTCATGGACTATGGTCCTGATTTATTTTCGTTTTTTGATACTTTGTACTTTCGATCTTCAGTTTCTTATGATCGAGACACTTCTACTTTACGCCTAAATAGGAAGCCGGACAATTGCCCAGGATTTGGCGCGTATATTTTGCCCACGCGCTTGCTCGTGTGGAGATAATACGAAGCAGTTTCAGTGAGTTCACATCGACAGTTTGCTAACGCCGGTGTCGAACAGTCATGGTCATATTCATAGTATGAACTCCGAATACGATAGTGTGTTCCGTGGCAAGATCGCCGATCACAAGTCCGTGGCTGACAAGCTGTGCTGGTTTTCAATTCCTACCGCTCGCGGACCTCTACACACACTGCAGAAAAATTGTCTTCCGGATTTCTCTTTTCGGCCTCTTGCATTAAGTCGCTGATGAACCGCTCGACAGTTAGCGCTTTCATAGAAATCTCTGCCATCTCTCTGAGAAAGACTTTGTTGTGTAGCCCATCTGTCGTGAACAAGATTCGATCGCCGTGCATGAGACTGAAACTAAAGCTTTCGACGCGCGGACCAAAGCGCGCACCTAACGCGCTGTCGAGCACATGCTTGCGCACATACGTCTTAGCTTCGGCTTCGGTCAGTTTGCCAGCTTTAAGCAGGCGTACCGCTTCGGTTTGATCCTCAGTCAGACGCCTAGCCCCTGACTGGCGAAAAATCATCGCACGCGTGTCGCCGACGTGTATTCCGCTTAGCACGCCACCGAAGAACCTAGCCGCGGTTAGCGTGGTTGCCCCTCCAGCGTGAGAGGGGTCATCGGCGTTTTGCCGTGCCGTCAAATCTTCGTGAATTCGGAATGCTACCGCGGATAGATCTTCGCGGCCCGGCTCCGCATACTGCAAGAATTCTGTCACCGCATAATTGGCGGCCGTAAGTCCTCCTCCCTGACCACCAACGCCATCAGCAATCGCGACACAGACAGTTCCGTCGCCAAAGGTTCTGACCCCCCATGCATCCTCATTTTGAGGGCGGGGCCCTTTCTCGGAATGACCGGCGACTAAGAACTTCATTCGCAAATCTCAGCCAGTGTGGCGACAAGGATTGGATGTAGATCCTTTCGGTCGAACGAGATCGAACCTTCCAAGTGCGCAATCGCCCTGCATGCACGTTGTTCGTCAGTGCGGAATTCGACTGCTAGCCGGCGGGCAAGCCGGTCATCCATACTGCCGTTGGCGAGGCGAGTGAACATTTGCTCGACATACCAACGGTTATGGCTCGTCCCCATGTCGAGAAGTGCTAGCAAGCATTCTGCTTTGACCTCCAGATCATCTACCTGCATAAACCGCTCGAGCCGGTTGGCCAACCCATCGCAATCACCAAAGTTGAAGGCGCTTTCTTTGATCCAAGACGCGTATGCGATCGCAATGCGCCGAGCGGCGACGGCATGTCCTGTGCAGAGCTCGTCAATTCTACCGATCGTTAGCTGATGGAAGATTCCCCGGGCCGAGTCCGAGTGAGGATCATTTTCGACGGCGTCGGTTATCTCGTCCCACTGCCCTGAAGTAAGCGGCTCGGCCTGTTTCAGAATGTCGACCAAGGGGCGGGCTCGGGCACTTACGTTCGCAACGGCCGTGTGTTGGGTTGCGAGAATTGCATCGCGCACTGCCGCGACCGATCGGAACCGTCGAGCTGGGTCTCTGCGGGTGCAGTTCAGAAATATTCCGCCATAGTCGCCCGCTTCTCGGATTTCGCCACACGGCACGCGCTGCTCTTGTCCGAACAGGTCGTGAAGAATGCACCCAAGCGAATAAATATCAGATTGGGGAGAAGCTGCACGAAGATCAGCGACTATTTCCGGAGCGGTATAGAAGTCAGAGCCCAGCCGCATACCCGTCTGCGTAAGGGTCGAGACCTGCGTATCACGTAGACACACGAATCCAAAATCACCGATGGCATAGTAGCGACGAGCAGCGCTACCGCCGTTTTGATCGGTGAAACGCAGAACGTTCGCTGGTTTCAGGTCTCGGTGGAAGTAGCCTTGCTCATGGAGCTCCTCCAGTCCGGATATTATGTCCATGATAGGCGTGAGAGCGTCGCCGCCCAGCGAGCGGTCGAAGTCTATATCCATCTGCAGCGATGCTTCCGCCAGAGGCATTAAGAACCACGGTGGGTCGGCATCCAGGTCTGCGTCAATCACGGGGACGACGTTAGGATGTCTCAGGGCCCTCTGCACCTGGGCTTCCCGCACGAATCGGCGCTTCACGTTCTCCGCAAGGTCGCGTGTCAGCGCCGCTGGATTTCCGATGTTGAATGTCTTCCGAGCAAATTCCAGCCCGCCGCCATCGCGTACTCGTTCTACGATCCCGAATCCGCCACGCCCTATCTGTCCGATCACTCGAAGTGGCATGTGAATTCGCTCATGCCGCCGCGCTGATCACTCGGGCTGCCATAAAATGCCTACTATGCGCCTACGCACGCTTTCTGTTCCTTTTGTGCACGTCGACTAAATCATTGGAAAACGTGGTGCCAACGCTCGGATTCGAACTGCAGACCGACTGATTACGAATCAGCTGGCCTGCCGCAGTACATCACAGAATTTGCGACGCGTCCTGCGCAGTTTTTGTTGGTGGTCAACGAAGCTAATAACTCGATCGTAGAGATTTGGGCGTAATATCTGCTTACAGGGTTTTTGCCGGGCGCTCGGATGGTTATGACCCTGACTCGCTATTGTTATAATCAGAATCCGGATTACGTTATGAAAGATCCAAAAATTGGGTCGGCCGTAGGCATTCGAGCGTTGGTCGTAAACGTCGAACGGCGTGGATCTAAACGGGGTCTTTTGTGTTCAAACGAAAACATCTGCGCAGGAGGAGACGGCGCGCTACCGGTCGGGGTGGCCGACATGGCCGCACGATGAATTTCCTTGGCGCTCTTGCGCGACGGCTGGCCTGGGAGGATTACGAGAAGGTTTCGGTGGCGATGATTTGCCGCGATGCGCGCAGCACGCTCCATACCTTTTATCGCCGGTTCCCGAACAAGCGCGCCCTGGAATACGCCGCGATCTACGTGACATTTAAGGAGCGGATCAAGGCCTTCGATCGGGCGATGACGCCAGGGACATGGAAGGACGCGTCACCCCAGACGATCGTCTATCGGCTGGTGGATGAAATCATCGCCAGCACCCTTACGGTTCCGACGATCGGCATTACCCAGCTGGCGCTTCGGCTTGGCATGAGCAAGCCAGTGGCCGTCGAGCCCTACTTGAAATTCCGCACGGCGGTCGCGGATCGAGCCGTGGAGCTGCTCGCGCCCAAGCTCACCATCCCCAAGCCCCAAAAGTCTATCCGCATGGCTATGGAAATGGTTCTTGCCATGGCGGCCGATGAAGCCTGGCGGCACGAGATTCCACTCACCGCGAGCCGCGAGCGAAAGCTGGCCGAGACCTATTCCGATATCGTGCTGCGATATCTCGGCCTATCTCCCGGCAAGCGCAGTGTCGCCGATACGGCGCTCCGCCCGGCGGACGCGGAGTTTCCCGAAAAGCTTCAGTTCGAATACGCGGTCAACCGAAGCGCGTTGAGGGCCTACGAAAAGAAGGTGAATGCCTCGCGGAAACCTGAATTCACGCTAGGGCATCCAATCGACGTGGAGGACGCCGTAACCTTGGCAACCAAGGCTGAGCGGCGCAAAACCGAGAAACCGATCAAACGGCCCCGCAAGCGACGGTTCAAATTGATATGATGGCTGAACGATCAGGTTTAATGATCACGTCTAAGGAAGTTCCGTAACGATCCGGAACTAGATCATCGGTGGTCGCAATCCATGGGGAATGACATGACCGAACACCATTCCATCCTTTATCGCTTTTGGCGGATCGTATTTTTCCCGATTGTCATGCTGTGTCTGTTCATCGCCGGGGGCGCCAAGGCGTTGGTCACGTGGTGTGCGTTCTGGCTGATCGTGTACGGACTGCGCAACGTGAGTCTTGGCCCGTCCTCTCTTTCACGGGACCACAATTACAAAGAACGCCGTCTAGGCTATTGATCGCGTTGATTGCTTGACCAAAAAGGGTGTTCTCCGGGACAGTATGGTATGTGCCCGGATGGCCTTGTCGCACCGCGCCGCGATATCTGGAGCCTCGGCATCCCCTTAGGCGATGCCGCCTGCGAATTCGCGCCCGAAGAGCTGCGGAAGGCGGGCGAGCCGCCATGGCAAATGGCTTTCGTTGCGCGTACCGCCGGAGTGATCCTGGAGGGCCTCAAGAATACAGAGCAGGCGCGCAACCCGCGATATGCGGAGGCGATACGCCAAGTCCGGGAGGCCGACGCGGTCACGACGGCTTCGATGCACGCCCACATTGAAATGGCCGAGCAATTGCTATCGGGCATTCGTTCAGGGCAATACGTCGCCTATGGCTATAAGCGGCCCCGCGACGTGAAAAATCGCCGGATGAAAATCCCGTCCGACCTATTCGACCGGCAATATATCGATTGGAAGAATTCGGCCGTCAAAAGCCCGGACCTCGAATTCCTGTCCGTATTGGTATTTGAGTCGGGATTGGCCCCGGACATTGATGCGGAATTGAAGCAATCGTCCGCGTCGGAACATCGTTCCAAGCGCGGGCCATTGCCATCATCGGCGGAAATCGAAGAAACCATTCGCTGGCTGATTGCCGATCAATTGCTGCCCAATCATGATCTTCAGAAACAGAACATCGAATTGATCCGGAAACGTGTTCACGAATTATATCCGGGTGAATTCCCGAAGGATCGCGGGCTGAGCAAGGAATCAATTCGTAAGGCCCTGGAGAAATTAATTCCGCGCCAAAGACGCTAAGCGGTTTCAGCAGCGTTCAAACGCATTGCAATGGGCGCCGCTATGAAGGAATTCGCCTCAGAAATCTACGCAGCGGTCCGATCCGGGCTCCTTGCCGAACCATTCAATGCAATGATGGTCAAGGCCGCATGTCCGGGTTGGGCGGAAAACACATATCGCGTATTTCTCGCCAAACATACCGCGGGCAATGGCAAAACCACCGAATTGTTCATTCGCATAAAGCGCGGTCTCTACAAACTCAATATCCATCGATAGGAATTCCCAAGCCCAACGTTGTTTTTTTGGCGTGGTTGGTTTGGCTTCGCGGGTCGTCGCCAAGCCATTCTGGTCGCATGACCGATGAGCCTGTATGGCTGACCCCGCGGGAAGCCGCCTCTTATCTCCGGATCAGCCGGCGCAACTTCGACCGATTGAGGATTGCGCGGCATTTGCTCGGAAGCCGGACGCCGCGCTTCCTCAAGGCGGACCTGGACGCCTACATGGCGGGGCGGCGCGTGGAGCCCGTGATCCTCGCCCCGTTACGGGCAACTCCCCTCGCCCACAGGCCGCCGCTTCGTTCAACATCGGGCTGGCGCGAACGCAAGCTGGCCTCGCTTCAACGGTCGAGCACCGCGACCGCATCGTCCAAATCCGACGGCGCCAAATGAGCGTAGCGCTCGGTCATCCGCATGGACTTATGCCCAAGCAGGCGCTGAACGCGTTGGATCGGCACGCCGCGTTGGACAAGACGTGAGGCGTAATGGTGACGCAGATCGTGGATGTTGAAATCCTCGATCTTCGCTCGCCGGCACGCGGCCTTGAACCCGATCTGGATATTGCCCAACGGACGGGTTGGCCGCGGCGTTTTTCCTTTCTTGGTCTTCGGGACGAACAGGAAGACGTGGTCCGCGCCTTCGGGCCGGTTCTTGTACAATGCGCGCAGCAACCGCGTCGTGCGTTTCGGCACGGCCTTGCCAGTCGCGGTCGCATTCTTGGTGCGATCGGCCTCGATCCGTATCCGCGCCCTGCCCTTTTCGAACGTCACGTCGCGCCACATTAGGCTCAGCGCTTCGTCCTTCCGGCAACCGGTATCCATCAGGAAGGTCACGATCGGCCGCAGATGGAACGAGCATTCGTCCAGCAGGCGTTTCTCTTCGGCCGGCGTGAGCCAGCGGACGCGGCCCGGCGGTTCCCGGAACATCTTCACCCGGAACGGCGCGGTCGAGATGTTCCAGTCGTTGGCGGCACGGTTGATGATCGCCCGCATGTAGGAAATTTCGCGATTGGCGGTCGACGGCGCGAGCTTGTGCTTGGTGACGAGTTCGTCGCGGTATCGGGCGATGTCGGCGCTGGTGATGGCGTCCAAGGGCGTCTCGGCGCCGAAGCGGGCGCGGAGCTTGTCCAGGACATAGATGTCCTTGGCCCGCACCTTGTCTTTACCCCTTGGTGACAGGACGGTATCAAAATAGCGATCGATGGCGTCGCCGAAGAGGATGGTCGGGAGCTTGCCAGCGGCAACTCGATCCTGTATCTCCCGGCGCAATCGCTGTTCGAGGGCCTTGGCCGTCGCTTTGGACGGCGTGCCGGAACTCTGGCGCACCGTCTGGCCGAGGTACTGGAATTCGATGAACCAGTTGGGTGAGTCCGCGCGCTTGAAGACCGTCATGGACCGGAGTCCTCACAAAAATCCTCACAGAGGCCCCTATCCTAGCTTGGTCTTTAAAAATATGCTAGTTATATCAACGAGTTTGCTGCCGTAGCTCAGTGGTAGAGCACTCCCTTGGTAAGGGAGAGGTCCTGAGTTCAATCCTCAGCGGCAGCACCAGCTTTATCGACACCTGACCTCTTCTTCGCCGCGCGCCGGCCTATCAAGGCGCCGTCACTCGCGCCTATCGGTCTGGGTCCGTGACCTTATTATTTGCTGGCCAGCCGCGGCTCGCGACGGCAACTTATGGCGCCGACAATCGCGCCGCTTAAGGCGCGCACCGATAACAACGTCGCGGGGGGATCGCCATGAATACGCCGTCGCCGGCCAGCAAGCTGCCGGCCGTCACGCTGGGCTTCTGGATCATCTATGTCGCGGCGACGACGCTGGGCGAGACCGGCGGCGACGCCGTCTCGACGACGCTCGACTGGGGTTACCTCGGCGGCACGGCGCTATTCTTCGCCGCGTTCATCGTGCTGGTCGTCGCGCAAATCCGCGCGCGGCGACTCTACGATGGCCTGTTCTGGGCGACCATGATCGCCTGCACCATGTTTGGCACGACCCTGGCCGATTTCGCCGACCGCTCGCTCGGCTTGGGCTATGCCGGCGGCTCGACGCTGCTGTTCCTATGCGTCCTCGCGGCCCTCGCCGTCTGGTATCGCACCCAAGGCACGATCGCCGTCGGCCGCGTGAACGCGCCGAAGACGGAGATTTTTTTCTGGATCGCCATCACCTTCGCGCAGACGCTCGGCACCGCGCTCGGCGACTGGGTGTCCGACGGCTGGGACTTCGGCTCGGCGCGCGGCGCGCTGATCTTCGCCGCGGGCCTGGCGGCGGTGGCCGCGCTTTATTTCTGGACGGCGACCTCGCGGGTTCTGCTGTTCTGGGCCGCGGTCATTCTCGCGCGCCCGCTCGGTGCGACCGCCGGCGACTTTCTCGACCAGCCCGCGAACCAGGGCGGCCTAGCGCTCAGCCGGCCGCTCGCCTCTGCCTTGATCGCGGTGTTCATCGTCGCCTGCCTGCTGGTGATGTCACGACGACCGGCGCAGCGCGTCGAGCCGTCGACCTAAAGTAGGTCTCCGGCGCGTACGCTTTAGGTCTCCGCGGCGCAGCGCGCCAGCACATCGGACACCGTCGGCGACAGTTTGTCGAAGCGCAGGGCAATTTTGCGCGTGCGCTCGTTGCGCCGCAGCAGCCTGGCGGAAAACCGAAACAGACCGCTGTGCCCGCGGATGCTGAGCACACCCGAGACCGGCGCGCCGATCTCCAGGTGCGGATGGCAGTCGGTGACGAGCGCGCCGCCCTGGGACCAGTTGAGGACCGGGTGATCGGCGCCGAGAAACGTCAGCGTGATCTGCTCCGGTCCCTGACGCTTGTTGAGGCGGCGATTGACGTTCGGCCATCGCTCGGATGCGGGGATAGCTGGCGAAACGAGTTGGGCCATTGGCATAGTTTGATTAGCTGGCTTCCTACCAACCCCAGATCTGGGGCCGCCCGGTTGTGGATAGGCTAGGTGGCCACGGGTTAACGAGTCGTTGCCGGCGAGAGAGACGCTGCGCCGCGGCCGAAAATTTTTGCCGGCCTTTTCACCAATTCACCGACGATCGCGCCCGCCAATAAATCGCAACCCCGCTGAGCCGCGGTCGCGGCCTTCGATTCAGTCGCGGTCGAGCCACTTGTGGAACGCCCACAGGCCGACCAGGAGCAGCCCGCCGATCACCGGCACCGCGGTGGCGACCGCCAGCGGCTCGTTCGCGGCATAGCCCAGCGAAGTCGCCCCCTGCGCCAAGTCGCCGACCAAGCCGGCGCCATAATAGGTGATGGCGGCGATCGACAGGAACTCGACGGTCTGCTGCAGCCGCAGCTGAAGCCGCGCGCGGCGGTTCATCGACAGCAGCAGGTCGCGGTTCTGCGCCGCCAGCGTCACGTCGATGCGGGTGCGCAGCATGTCGCTGGCGCGCGATGCCCGCTCGGACAAGGTTTCGAGGCGCCGCTCCATCGTCTCGATCGTCCGAATCGCCGGCGTCAGGCGGCGCTCCATGAACTCGCCGATCGTCTGCCGCCCCTCGACGCGCTTCTCGCGCAGCTCCTCGATGCGCTTTTGCACCAGCGCGTAATAGGCGCGCGCCGCGCCGAAGCGATAGGGCGTGCGGCTGCTCAGCGTCGCCAGCTCGGCGGCAAAGCCCGATAACCGCTTCAGGAGTGCCTGCTCGTCCTCGAGCGCGTCGGCGCTGGTCGTCGCCTCGGCGATGCCGGCGAGATTGCGCTCGATTGCGGTGACCGCCGGACTGATCTCGCGCGCCAGCGGCAGCGCCAGCAGCGCCATCATCGTATAGGTGTCGATCTCCAGCAGACGCTGCACCAGCCGGCCGGCCTGGCGCGGCGACCACATCGCGCCGCCGAGCACGACCATGCGCACGAAATTCTCGTGATCGGGATGCAGATTGGTCCAGAGCTGCGCCAGGCCGCCGGCGGCGAAGCCGCCGACGATGGCGTGATCGCCGAGCGATTGCGCGACGGTCTCCGGCGGCGGCTCGCCGGCGACGAGCGCGAGCTGCACCGCGGCGATCACCTGGCCCGGCAGGCGGGCGATCCAATCGTGCGGCAGCGGCAGCGCGCCGACCGGCTCGAACAACGCGGTGCCGCGCCAGGGCAATATAAAGGTATAGGTCGCGAACTCGGCGTGGCGCTCCCAGGTCAAGCGCAGGCCGGCGCATTCGAGCTGGACATGCGACGCCGCCTCCGGCGGCGCCGGCGCCGCATGCAGGGCGCAGAATTGCGCGAGGCCGGCGCGCTCCGCCGCACTGTTACCGCCGGTGAGCGCCAGATGGACGACGCGCGCCGGCGCGGCGGCGACGCCATAGGGTCGCGCGTGGAGTTCCCGCGCCAGGGCGGCGAATTGCGTGTGCAAGGCAGGACCGCCGGCGAAGGCGATCGCCGGGGATGGGGCAGGCTCCTGGCTCATCGGCCCGGAGCATAGCGCAAATCAGCCGTGATCGAGGGCCTGACGGACGGCGCGGGCGCGTGCGTCCTGGCGCCGGTTCCACGGCACCAATCCGTTCACCGATCGTGGGCGGGCGATTGCGGTCTGCGGCGGCTGGAAAGAAAAATGGGCCACGCTTTGCGGCGTGGCCCAAGTTCAGGGAGGAAAAGCCCGAAGGACTTGCGGTGGGACCGGAATCCCGAACCGCAGGATCGTTATACGGCGCCAATTCTCAACAAATTATTAAAATGCCCGGCAACCACCGGCGACATGGTTAATCAGGTGATTGTGTCAAAATATTGGTTAATCGAGCGCGTCAGCGCGCGAGCGATCTCGGTGCGATAGGACGGCCGGCGCAGATCACGCTCCTCGGTCCGGTTGGAGAGGCAGCCGATCTCGACCAGCGCGGACGGAATATCCGGCGCTTTCAGGACGACGAAGTTAGCCGCGCGGTGGCTGTTCGGCAGCATGACGACGTGCTGGCGGAGATGATTGACTACGTCGCCCGCCAGGCGGATCGACAGGTTGCTGGTCTGGCGGCGGGCGAGGTCGAAGAGGATACCGTTGACCACCGGATCGTGCGACAGCTTGATCCCGGCGAAGCGGTCGGCGCTGTTCTCGCTTGCGGCCATCGCGGCGGCAAGGCGGTCCGATGCCTTTTCCGAAAGCGTGTAGACCGAGGCGCCACGCTCGGCACGGCTCGGCAGCGCGTCGGCATGGATCGAGAGGAACAGGTCGGCATTGGCCGCGCGGGCGCGGGCGACGCGGCCCTCGAGCGGAATGAACACGTCGTCGCGGCGGGTGAGTGTGATCCGGAAGCGCCGCGTCGCCTCAAGCTGGCGCGCGAGCTCGAGCACCGTCGGCAGCGCGATGTTCTTCTCATAGGTGCCGACGACGCCGATCGCGCCCGGATCGACGCCGCCGTGACCGGCGTCGAGCATGATCAGGGGGCGTGCCGGCGCGGCGGCGAGCGCGCGATGGACCTGGCCGAAGCTGGCGCCGGCGGTGAGCACGGCGAGGAGTTGATTGAAGCGGCGGCGGTCGATCATGGTGTACGACAAGGCTGAATCCCTTCGCTTCGCAGCGATTCCCATAGGGACCTTCAAGCACTTGGCGGTGAAAATTAGGTTAAGACTGAGGAGTTGTCCATATCTATCTGATTAGATGGACGATTTTTAATTCCTACCGTGGGATTTCCACGACCAGGCGGCCGCGGATACCGCCTTTGAGGATGACTGGCGCGAGTTTTGGCAAGTCGGCGAGCGGCGCGGTTTCGGTCAGGGCATCAAGCTTATCGAGCGGCAGATCGCGCGCCAGCCGCGCCCAGGCGGCCTGGCGCTGCGGCACCGGGCACATCACGGAATCGATGCCGATGAGACGCACGCCGCGCAGCAGGAACGGAATCACCGTCGCCGGCAGATCGGCGCCGCCGGCGAGGCCGCACGACGCGACGGCGGCGCGGTACTTGAGCTGGGTCAGCACGGTCGCCAGCGTCGTGCTGCCGACGCTGTCGACGGCGCCGGCCCAGCGTTCGCTGTCGAGCGGCCGTGTCGGCGCCTTGGCGAGCTCGGCGCGGTCGACGATCGTCGTCGCGCCGAGGCTTTTGAGATAATCGTGCGTCTGCGGCCTGCCAGTCGATGCCGCGACCTGATGACCGAGCTTCGCCAGGATCGCGACCGCGACGCTGCCCAGACCGCCGGCGGCGCCGGTCACCAGCACCTCGCCAGTGCCGGGCTTCAATCCGTTGTCCTCGAGCGCCATCACCGCCAGCATCGCGGTGAAGCCGGCGGTGCCAATCGCCATGGCGCGCTTGGTGGTGATATTGGGCGGCAGGCGCACGAGCTGGCTCGCCTTGACGCGCGCCTTCTGGGCGTAGCCGCCCCACTGCATCTCGCCGACGCGCCAGCCGGTGAGCACGACCTTGTCGCCGGCTTTCCATTCGGGCGACGTCGAACTCTCGACCGTGCCGGCGAAATCGATGCCCGGCACATGCGGATATTTCCGCACCAGCTTGCCGAGGCCCAGCAGGATCAAGCCGTCCTTGTAGTTGAGCGTCGAATACTCGACCGCGACGGTGACCTCGCCCGACGGCAGGTCGCTTTCCGGCAGCGACGCGACGCGCGCCGCAACCTTGCCGGCGCTCTCCTCCAGCAGCAGCGCGGTGAAGTTGCCGCTCATCGTAGGCGTTCGAGGATGCTGACGTAATTGGCGACCGCGGCGCCGCCCATGTTAAAGACGCCCGCGAGCTGCACGCTCGGCAACTGGATGTTGCCGGCGGTGCCGGTGAGCTGCATCGATTGGAGAACGTGCATCGAGACGCCCGTTGCACCAATGGGATGGCCCTTGGCCTTGAGCCCGCCCGAGGCGTTGATCGGCAGCTTGCCGGTTTTTTCGGCGGTGCCGGCCTCGACGACGCGATCACCCTCGCCTTTCTTCGCCATCCCCATCGCCTCGTAGATCAGCAGCTCGGCGATGGTGAAGCAGTCATGCACCTCGGCGCAGGAGAGATCGTCGAGCGTCACGCCGGCGTGGTCGAAGGCGCGCTGCCAGGCGAGCGCCGCGCCCTCGTAGCCGGTGATATCGCGCTTCGACATCGGCAGGAAGTCGTTGACATGCTCGGCGGCGCGGAACACCACCGCCTTCTTGGCCGCGAGCGCGGTGTCGATGTCGGTCAGCACCAGCGCGGCGCAGCCATCCGACACCAGCGAGCAATCGGTGCGGCGCAAGGGACCGGCGACGATCGGGTTCTTGTCCGAGACGGTGCGGCAGAAATCGTAGCCCAGGTCCTTGCGGATTTGCGCCAGCGGATTGGCGGCGCCGTTCTTATGGTTTTTGGCGGCGATCCGGGCGAGCACGTCGGACTTGTCGCCGTAGCGCTGGAAATACATCTGGGCGATGCGGCCAAAGACACCGGCGAAGCCGCCTTCGATGTCGCCTTCCTCCTTGAGATAGGCGGCACGGATCAAAATGTCGCCGACCTGCGGCCCCGAAATCTCGGTCATCTTCTCGACGCCGACGACCAGCACGCGGCGCGCGCGATGCGCGGCGATGGCGTTCAAACCCTGATGGATCGCCGCGCTGCCTGTTGCACACGCGTTTTCAACCCTTGTCGCCGGCTTGAAGCGCAGACTCGGATCGATCTGGAGGGTCAGCGACGAGGGAAATTCCTGGCGCACGAAGCCGCCATTGAAGGTGCCGATGAAGATCTCGTCGATGTCGGCTGGCGCGAGGCCAGCGTCCCCGATCGCCTCGGCGCCGACGCGGACGATCAGGCCTTCGATGTCCTCGCCTTCGAGCTTGCCGAAGCGCGAATGGGCCCAGCCGATGATGGCGGCGGTCATGGCTTCTCCTTGGCTAGCGCGGGTAGGATATACTGACGCCGCGAGCGGGGAACAAGAACATGGCGCGCGAAAGCCTGACGCTGCGGCGTCCGGACGACTGGCATCTGCACCTGCGCGACGGCGCGATGCTGAAAGCGGTGCTGCCGTTTTCCGCGCGCGTCTTCGGCCGCGCCATCGTCATGCCCAATCTGGCGCCGCCAGTGACCCGCGTTTCCGCCGCCGAGGCATACCGCAAACGCATCCTCAAGGCGCTGCCGCGCCGCACCGCGTTCACGCCGCTGATGACCGCCTATCTCACCGACACGATAGCGGCGGACGAGATCGAGCGCGGCTTCGCGAGCCGCGTCTGGATCGCGGCCAAGCTTTATCCCGCGTATGCGACGACCAATTCGGATTTGGGCGTCACCGACATCGCGCGCATCGCCAAGGTGCTGGAGCGCATGGCGCGGCTCGGCATGCCGCTTCTGGTGCACGGCGAGGTGACCGATCCCAAAGTCGACGTCTTCGACCGCGAGGCGGCATTCATCGAGCGCGTGCTCGCGCCGCTCGTCCGGCGCCTGCCGGAGCTCAAGGTGGTGTTCGAGCACGTAACGACGCGCGACGCCGTCGACTTCGTGCGCGCGCAGCGACCGAACGTCGCGGCGACGATCACGCCGCATCATCTGACCATCAGCCGCAATGCCCTCTTCCAGGGCGGCTTGCGGCCGCACATGTATTGCCTGCCGGTGGCGAAGCGCGAAGCGCATCGGCTGGCGCTGCGCCAGGCCGCGACCTCGGGCGAGGCGAAATTCTTCCTCGGCACCGACAGCGCACCGCACCGGATCGCCGACAAGGAAAAGGATTGCGGCTGTGCCGGAATCTTCTGCGCGCCGGCCGCGCTCGAAACCTACGCGCGCGTCTTCGAGGAAGAGAACGCGCTCGACCGGCTCGAAGCCTTCGCCGCGCTCAACGGCCCGCGCTTCTATGGCCTGCCGCCGAACGAGACCCGCGTGACGCTCGAGCGCGAGAAATGGAAAGTACCGGCGAAGGTGAAAGTCGGCACCGGCGCGGTGAAGCCGTTCCTGGCAGGAGAAGAGTTGGGGTGGCAGCTTTTGGGCAAACCCGACTCGCCAAAGAACCGATGAGCGACTCAAAGTTCCGGCTTGAGCGTGTCCGGACACCAGTTTCAGATCAGGAGTTAATCTCGGACATCCGACGTGTGGCTGCGCTCGTTAGAACCAAGTTCGTTTCTTTTAGGCTGTATGCGAGTTTGGGGAATTATCATCCATCAACTGCCTCGCTCCGATTTGGTACCTGGAACAAGGCCCTCATCGCCGCCGGGCTGAATGTCGCGATCGAACGTGACATCACTGATGAACGCCTATTTGAGAACTTAATGCGCCTCTGGGAGTATTACGGCCGGCAACCCCGCTTCAGAGAACTTGCTCGCCCACCGTCCGTCATTTCGTCCGGTCCTTATCAGCGCCGATTTCATTCTTGGATGAAAGCACTCGAACAATTCGTCGCCTACGCGAACGCGCAAGATATACGGCCTCCGATTCCCGTCGAAGGTTCGACCAAACACAAAACCAGCCGTGATCCATCTCTCAGGCTACGGTTCCGCGTAATGAAGCGAGACAATTTTTCATGTCGCGCCTGTGGTGCGAGTCCCGCTTTGAAACCGGGCCTGTCGCTGCATATCGATCATATCAAAGCGTGGAGCCTCGGCGGTGAGACCACCGAAGAAAACCTCCAAACGCTCTGCGAGAACTGCAATCTCGGCAAGAGTAATGCCCTCTAAAGGACACGAAGAAACGGGAATTGTCCCCTCCGTGCTCTTCGCGTCTCCGTGGCGAAGCGGATCTACCCCCGCGCACCGAGCATGGTGAAGACGTCGCCGCCATCGCTGCGGCGCTCGATGTGCTGGCGGTGCCAGAGCGCGTAGAACAGCAGTGTCCAGGCGGCGAAACCCTCGCGCTTCTTGCTCGCCTCGCGAAACAGTGTCTCGACTGCGCCCGGCACGCAGAGCTCGGCGACGCCGGGCTGCGCCGCGACCAGCGGACCGAGCTGTGCGCCGCGCCGCGCGATCCATTCGCCGACCGGCACGGTGAAGCCGCGCTTCCTCGCCATCGGCTGCGCCTGCGGCACATGCTGCTCGACCCAGCGGCGCAACAGCCACTTGCCGAGGCGCTTCCTCACCTTGAGATCGTCGGGCAAGCGGAACGCCATCTGCGCCATGCCGCGGTCGAGAAACGGCGTGCGGCCTTCGACGCCATGCGCCATCAGGCAACGGTCGAGCTTGGTCAGCAAGTCGTTGGGCAGCCAGTCGGCGCAATCGGTCGCCTGCGCCACCTGGAGGCGCGAGCGGCCGCCCTGCGTCGCGGCGAGCTCCGCCGCCTGCACGCCATCGCGCCAGCCGGCGAGCTCGGCGCGCAGGATGCCGAGACCGTCGAGGTTGCCGCGGCCGCGCAACAGTTTGCCGCCGAGCCACCACGGCCGCATCACCGAGCGATAGCGGCCGTAGCCGGCGAACAGCTCGTCGCCGCCCTCGCCCGACAGGATGACCTTGAGCCCGGCGGCGCGCGCGGTCTCGGCGAGCTTGTAGGTCGGCAGCACGGCGTAATCGGCGGCGGGATCGTCGAGCGCGCGGGCGATCGCCGGCAGCAGGCCCCAGAAATCACCCTCGCGGAATTCGACCTCGGTGTGCTCGGCGCCGAGCGCGCGGGCGACGGCGCGCGCCGCGTCGCGCTCGTCCGCCGCCGCAGTATGCGAGAAGCCGATGGTGAAGGCCTGCACCGGACGCTCGTTGAGCCGCGCCATCATCGCCAGCACGGCGCTGGAATCGATGCCGCCCGAGAGGAACATGCCGTAAGGCACGTCGGCGCGCTGATGGATGCGCACGCTGTCGGCGAAGGCGCGATCGAAGGCGGCGAGCGCGTCGCTCTCGCCTTGCGAGCGCGCGGCGCCCGAAGGCAGCGCGTCGATGTGACGGCGCTCGACGATGCGGCCGCGCGCCACCACCACGGTCTCGCCCGGCAGCACGCGACGCACGCCGTGGAAGATTGTCTCGCGGCCGGTGGTGAACTGGAGCTGCAGGAGCTCGTTGCGCGCCGCCGGATTGAGCACCGGCGCGCCGGCGCGCATTGGCGCGAAGCCGCCGCGGATGAGGGCCTGCGGCTCGGAGGCGAAGGCGAGGCCGAGCGGCGTCTCGACGTAATAGAGCGGCTTGATGCCGAAGGGATCGCGCGCCAGCAGCAGCCTTCCGGCGCCGGGATCGTGCAGCGCGATGGCGTACATGCCGCGCAGGTGCCGGGTGAAATCCATGCCATAGCGGCGATAGAGATGGAGCGGCACCTCGCAGTCGGATGCGGTAGCAAAAACCGCCGGCGGCAGGTCCTGCTTCAGTTCGACGTAGTTGTAGATCTCGCCGTTGGCGACCAGCGCCGCGCCGGACGGCTCATAGAGCGGCTGATCGCCGGTGGCGAGATCGATGATGGCGAGCCGCGTCTGCACCATGCCGACGTCGCCGGCGCGATAGTGGCCGTAGCCGTCGGGACCGCGGTGCTGGAGCGCGGTCTCCATCGCGGCGAGACCACCGGCCGGCGGGGCTTCGCCCGACAGCGTCATGAACCCGGCGATGCCGCACATCAGGCCGCGACCGCCGCGAGCAAAGCTTGATAGGCCGCGACCACGCGGCTTTCGGAAAATTCCGCGCGATAGCGGGCATGGCCGGCGGCGGCGAGGCGCGTGCGCAGCGTGCGATCGTCGGCAAGACGCTGCATCGTCAGCGCCAGCGCGTCGGCGTCCTCCGCCGGCACCAGCAGGCCGGTCTCGCCCGACGCGATCAGCTCTTGCGGTCCGGCGGTTTCGGTTGCGACCACCGGCCGCTCGGCGGCCCAGGCCTCGACGATGGTGTTGCCGAGCGGCTCGCGACGCGACGGCACGACCAGGAAATCGCAGGCGGCGAGCAGCGCCGGCGCGTCGTCGCGCCAGCCGAGAAAGCGCACGCGGTCGCCGAGGCCGAGCTTGCGCGCCTGGCTTTCGAGCGCGGCACGCTCCGGCCCTTCGCCGGCGAGCCAGAGGTGGATGCCCGGCGCGCGCGCCAGTGCGTCGAGCAGCACGTCGAAGGCCTTGTTGCGATGGAGGCGACCCAGCGCCAGCGCCAGCGGACCGTCCGGCCGCAGCTCGGCGACCGGCGATGGCGTCGACGCGACGGTCGGAAAGTTCGGCAGGTGATGCACGCGCTCGGCGGGCCAGCCCTGCGCCATCAGATAATCCGCAATGCCGCGCGTGTTGGCGATCAGATGGTCACAGCCACGATAGTATTTCAAATCGTAATAGCCTCCGAGCCGGGCAACATGCACGAAATCGCCGCGCGGGCAAAGCGACGTCGCCCGGTTCATCCAGCTCAACACCACCTGCGGGCGATAGTCGCGGAGGAGCGTACGCAGGCCACGGCGCGTCGCGAAATCGAAGAGGCCACCGCGGAACGACAGCGCGATCGGCGCGATGCCCGCCGCCGTCAGCGCTGCCGTGCGCGCCGCATAAGGCCGGATGGCGACGCGTTGCTCCTGGCCGGCGCGCTGCAGGGCGATCGCCAGCCGGGTGAAGAACGCCTCGGCGCCGCCGTGCTCGGCGCCGGCCATGAGCTGTACCAGCCGCGTCATGTCATCAGGCTCTCGAAGCGCACGGCGACCTCATCCCACGACAGGCCGCGCTGCCGCTTCAGCGCCGCTTGGTGCATGCGCTGCCAAAGGACGTCGTCGGTCAAGAGCCGCACGGCGGCGCCGGCGAAGGCACTGTTGCCGGCCGCGATCACGCCGGTGACGCCGTCGACGACGCGCTCGGGCAGCGAGCCGAGCGGCGTGACGACGGCCGGTACGCCGAGCGCCTGGGCCTCGGCGACGGCGGCGCAATAGGTCTCGTTGACGTCGCCGCGATAGAGCATGACGCGCGCCGCCTTCAGCGCGTCGATCAACGCCGCGCGCGGCAGCGGCGCCATGCATCGCACGCCCGCGGCGCCGAGCGCCGCGGCGCGGTCGAGCACGCGCGCCATGGCCTCGGCGTGCTTGGCGCCGGCGGCACCGTAGACCGCGGCGCCGGAATAGATGCGCAGCTCGGCCTTCGGCACCATCGGCTGGATTAGCTCGGTCCAGAGCTCGAGCAGCCAATCGAGGCCGCGGAGCGGATTGGAGGTGAAGATCGCGACCGGCGGCGGCGCCGGCCGCGGCGTGGCGCGACGGAATTCGTCGGCAAGACCGTAGGGAATGACGACGACGCTGCCGCGCCGCGGCATCCACCACGGCACGGTGCGGCCGGCATACTCACCGATAGCGACGACGATCGGCCGCCAGGTCCACAGCGCGCGGATGTAGCGCGGCTTCTTCAGGTAGCCGCCGGGGTTGTGGATCCAGAAGACGCGCGTGCGCGCCTGGGGCACGCGGCCGATCAGCTTGTCGCCGCGATTGGCGATGTAGAGATCGGCGGCACCGGGCATCGGTTGCGTCACCGGAATCCAGTCGACGCCGTTGTGGACGACCTCCGCGGCGCAGCGGGTGAAGGCGAGGACGCGATGGCCGCGCGCGACGAAGGCCTCGGCGAGCGAGACGAATGCCGCCTCGGCGCCGCCGAGCGGCGACGCCGCGCCGGTGCGTCCGTCGAAGGCAACGCCGTCGTCGCCCATCACGATTTCGGCCATGTTACGCCGCCTTGCCCTTGACGCGCTCGAGCAGCGCGCGCGCGCCGGCTTCCGCCATGTCGACCGACAGCGAGTCCATCATGCTGTCGGGCGGTGTCAGATGCCAGCCGGGCTTATAGAGCTCCCAATAGCCCAGCGCGGTGTGCACGTACGCCGCGCGCGGTCCCCACGGCGCGTATTCCTTGACGTTGCTCGGACCAAAAAAGCCGAGCGTCGGCGCGCCGGCGGCGGCGGCGAGATGCATCAGACCGGTGTCGTTGCCGACGAAGAGCGCGGCGTTGCGCAGAATGGCGCCGGCGGTGAGCAGATCGAGCTTGCCGACGAAATCGACGACCCGGTCGGCCGGCAGCGCCGCGATCACCGGCGCGGCCTGGGCCCGCTCATGCGCCGCCGCCATCACCGCGACGCGCGCGCCAGCCAACGGACCCGTCGGCGCAGTCAGCCGCAGCGCGAGCTCGGCGAAGCGCGCCGCGCGCCATTCCTTGCGCGGCCAGTTCGCCGTCGGACTGATGACCAGCAGCCTCGCGTCGGGCGGCGCCAGCTTCGCCGCAGCGTCGAGGTGCCGCGCACCGAGCCACAGCGTCGGTGTCGGCGGCGGCTCGAGATCGAACAGCCGGGCGAGCTGGCGCACGCGATGCTCCTCGGGATTGCCCTTGGCCATCACGTAGCGCTGGCGCGCCCATAGTAAATAGGTGAGCGCCGAGCCGCGCAGATCGACGGCGAGGTCCCAGCGCGTCGTCGCCACCTGGGCCCAGAGCGACGGCCAATGGAGGCCGCGCGCCTTTTTCTCGACGACGATGACGCGCGCCAGGCCCGGCACCTCGGTGAACAGCGGCGCCGCCAGCGGACCGGCGGCGACGGTGAGCGCGGCGCCGGGATGGCGTTCGATCAGATAGCGCAGCAGCCCGGTCGACAGGACGGCGTCGCCGATTCGCGTCGCCGTGACGAACAGAATATTCATGCCGGAAGCGCGCTCGCGAACGGTGGTTGGCGGTTTATAGGCCGGGCTCCGCCGCTTGCCAAGCCTCGGCCCCTCGCCTACCTGTAGCGGACCGAGGAGCGAAGATGAGTGCGTGGTTCACGATACTCGACGATCGCGCCGCGCTGGAGATTTCGGGCGCCGACCGCGCCGCCTTCCTGCAAGGTCTGGTGTCGAACGACGTCACCAAGGCCGCGGCGGGCGCGCCGGTCTATGCCGCGCTGCTGACGGCGCAGGGCAAATACCTGCACGATTTCTTCATCGTCGCGCTCGGCGAGGCGTTTTATCTTGAATGTGAGCGTGCGCGGCTCGGCGACCTTCAGCGCCGGCTGTCGCTCTACAAGCTGCGCTCCAAGGTGACGCTGGCGGATGCGAGCGCGCGGTTCGCGATCGCCGCGGCCTGGGGCGACGATGCGCTGGTGAAACTCGGTCTCGCTGCGGGTGCGGCGAAACCGTTTGCCGGCGGCGTCGCCTATGCCGATCCGCGGCTGGTGGCGCTCGGCGCGCGATTCCTGATCGCCGCCGGACGCGAGAGTGAAATCGCCGCCGCCGGCTTCGCGCGCGCCGACGCCGACGCCTATGACCGTCATCGCCTGGCGCTCGGCGTGCCCGACGGCAGCCGCGACCTCGAAGTCGAAAAATCCATCCTGCTCGAGAACGGCTTCGAGGAATTGAACGGCGTCGATTTCGACAAGGGCTGTTACATGGGCCAGGAACTGACCGCGCGCACCAAGTACCGCGCGCTCATCAGGAAGCGGCTGGTGCCGGTGAAAGTCGACGGTCCGCTGCCGGCGCCGGGCACGCCGGTCACGCACAACGGTGAAGAGGTCGGCGAGATGCGCTCCGGCCGCGACGATGTCGGCCTCGCGATGGTGAAGCTTGACGCGCTCGCGGGGCCGCTGTCAGCCGGCGAAGCGAAGCTCACGCCACAACCGCCGGCGTGGATGAAAATCTAACTACTCTAAAATGATCGAGGCACAAGCTTCGTATCCATGGCAAACACCTCTCACTGGATCGCTATGCGGCTTGCCAATTATGCACCGCTTCGAATCTCGCCATGCGTTTTTGACTAAGTGGCGAAGCTCATCACCCAACTTTGCGTTATGGCGTACGCGATGACCTTGGGCCAGTTTTTCGATGGCGCTTTTGATCGCGGGAAATTGCCTCTTATAACCGTCAGTTCCTTTGCGGCCAAAGTAACGAAATTTCGTGCTCAATAAAACGTCTGCTCGGGAATACCGGGGCCCCTTCCCAAGGTCGTGCACTAGTTCATTCGGACTGTGATAGCGTGCTTGCCGTCGCCACCGAGGCCGATCACCCACCCATTCGTAAATGCAATCGGCTCGGCCTGAATGTTCATGGCTGCGGAAATAAGCACCGTTACATTTCTTGGTAGTGATCTTAGCGATGTAAATAAGTCTGTTGTCGTCGCTGAGCGAATTAGCGGCAAACCCAATTACAACATCGCCCTTTTGCGCTGTAGAACGAATCATCGGTTTGCAAATAGCGAGCGAAAGTAAGTCGTACTCGACACAAGGCGCACCACCGTCGTCACAGGTCATCTTATAGAAATAGAATCTCGGCTTGCGCAGCGCTTTGTCATTACGTGTCATCACGCCGTCGTCGCGAGTTGCGCTTCGGCACCCGCTTCGAGCGCCGCCTGAGCGGCAGCCAGTCGCGCGATGGGCACGCGATAAGGCGAGCACGAGACGTAATCAAGGCCGATGCGGTGGCAGAAGCGCACCGAGGCGGGATCGCCGCCGTGCTCGCCGCAGATGCCGAGCTTCAGTTTCTTGCGCGCCCGGCGGCCGCGTTCGATGCCGATCTTCATCAGCTCGCCGACGCCGTCCTGGTCGATCGAGACAAAGGGATCGTGCTGGAGCAGGCCCTGGCGCAGATAGGCGTTGAGGAAGCTGCCGGCGTCGTCGCGCGACAGGCCGAAGCAGGTCTGCGTCAGGTCGTTGGTACCGAAGCTGAAGAACTCGGCGCTTTCGGCGATCTGCTCGGCGCGCAACACGGCGCGCGGCAGCTCGATCATCGTGCCGGTGAGGTATTTGAGATTGGTGCCGGTCTCCCGGCTTACCGCTTCGGCGACGCGGTCGGTCATCGCCTTCAAGAAATCGAACTCGGCCTTGGTGGCGATCAGCGGATGCATCACCTCGGGCTCGGGCAGCTTACCGGTCTCCTTCGCCACCTGCGCCGCCGCCTCGAAGATGGCGCGCAGCTGCATTTCATAAATCTCGGGCGCCGTGATGGCCAACCGGCAGCCGCGATGGCCGAGCATCGGATTGGTCTCGTGCAGCATCTGGGCGCGATGGCGGATGAAGGCGAGGTCTTTGCCGGTCGCCTTGGCGATCTCCTGCATCTCGGCGTCGGTCTTGGGCAGAAACTCGTGCAACGGCGGATCGAGCAGCCGGATGGTCACCGGCAGGCCGTCCATGATGCGGAACAGTTCGGCAAAGTCGCCGCGCTGCATCGGCAGCAGCTTGGCCAGCGCCACCTTCCGGCCCTCGGCGTCGTCGGCCATGATCATCTCGCGCACGGCGACGATGCGCTCGGCCTCGAAGAACATGTGCTCGGTGCGGCAGAGGCCGATGCCCTCGGCGCCGAAGCGCTTGGCGGTGCGCGCGTCGGCCGGCGTGTCGGCGTTGGCGCGCACGCCGGTGATGCGGATCTTGTCGGCCCATTCCATCAGCGTCGCGAAGTCGCCCGACAGCTCGGGCTGGATGGTCGGCACCTTGCCGAGCATGACCTCGCCGGTCGAGCCGTTGATGGTGATGATCTCGCCCGCCTTGACGACGGTGTCGCGGGCGGTGAGCGTCTTGGCGTTGTAATCGACGCGCAGATCGCCGGCACCGGCGACGCAGGCGCGGCCCATGCCGCGCGCCACCACCGCGGCGTGGCTGGTCATGCCGCCGCGCGTCGTCAGGATGCCCTTGGCGGCGTGCATGCCGTGGATGTCCTCGGGACTGGTCTCGACGCGCACCAGGATCACCGCGTCGCCCTTCTCCGCTCGCGCCTCGGCCTCGTCGGCGGAGAAGACGACGGCGCCCGACGCGGCGCCCGGGCTCGCCGGCAATCCCCGCGCCAGGATCACCTTCTTCGCCGCCGGATCGAGCATGGGATGGAGCAGCTGGTCGAGCGACTGCGGCTCGATGCGGCGGACCGCCTCGTCGCGCATGATGGTGCCGGCGTTGGCGAGCTCGACCGCGATCTTGAGCGCCGCCGGCGCGGTGCGCTTGCCGGTGCGCGTCTGCAGCATGTAGAGCTTGCCGCGCTGCACGGTGAACTCGATGTCCTGCATATCCCTATAGTGCGCTTCCAATTTGTCGCGCACCTTGAGCAGCTCGCCGAAGACCTGCGGCATCTGCTCTTCCATCGCTGGCAGCTTCGACTTGTTGGCGGTCTTGCCGGCGATCGTCAGGTGCTGCGGCGTGCGGATGCCGGCGACGACGTCCTCGCCTTGGGCGTTGGCGAGATACTCGCCGTAGAATTCGTTGGCGCCGGTCGACGGATTGCGCGTGAAGGCGACGCCGGTGGCGCAGTCGTCGCCCATGTTGCCGAACACCATCGCCTGGACGTTGACCGCGGTGCCCCAGTCGGCCGGAATGCCATGCAGCCGGCGATAGGTGATGGCGCGCTGGTTCATCCACGAGCCGAAGACGGCGCCGATCGCGCCCCAGAGCTGCTCCTGCGGCTCCTGCGGGAAGGGCTTTTTGAGCTCGCGCTCGACCAGCTTCTTGTAGGCCTCGATGACTTCCTGCCATTGTGCGGCCGATAGCTCGGTATCGAGAATCTTGCCGGAATCATGCTTGACGCTGTCGAGCGCGTCCTCGAAGAGCTGATGGTCGACGCCGAGCACGACCTGGCCGTACATCTGCATGAAGCGGCGATAGCTGTCGTCGGCGAAGCGCGCGTCGCCGCTGTGCCTGGCGAGGCCCTCGACGGTCGCGTCGTTGAGGCCGAGATTGAGCACCGTGTCCATCATGCCGGGCATCGAAGCGCGCGCGCCGGAGCGCACCGAGACCAGAAGTGGATTGCCCGCGTCGCCGAACCTGGCGCTGATGCGCTTCTCGAGAGTCGCGAGCGCGGCGTTGACCTGCGCGTTCAAGTCGGGCGGATAGGTCTTGGCATTCTTATAGAAGAAGGTGCAGACCTCGGTGGTGATGGTGAAGCCCGGCGGCACCGGCAGGCCGAGATTGCTCATTTCGGCGAGACCGGCGCCCTTGCCACCGAGCAGGTTGCGCATGTCGGCGCGGCCTTCGGCCTTGCCGTCGCCGAACTCGTAAACCCATTTGGCCATCGCTCTATCCCTCGATCCGCGAGAAATCCGCGACGTGGTTGAGCGTGTCGCGGATCTGCGAAAGCAGCCTCAAGCGATTCTCCCGTAACTCCTTGTCGTCGGTATTGACCGTGACCTTGTCGAAGAACTGGTCCACCGGACCGCGCAGCGCCGCGAGCGCGGCCATGGCGGCGCCGAAATCTTCCTTCGCCAGCGCGGCGGCACTGCTCAATGCCGCGTCGTGCAGCGCCTTGTCCAGCTTGCGCTCCTCGGCGGCCTGGAGCAGGTCGGGCCGCGGCACGCCGGAATAGGTGCGGCCGTCCTTCTTTTCCTCGATGCGCAGGATGTTGGCGGCGCGGCGATAGGCGACCAGCAGGTTGGCGCCGTCGGCGCCGCTGACGAAATCCTGCAGCGCCTCGACCCGCGCCAAGAGGCGCACCAGGTCGTCCTCGTCGCCGAGCGCGAACACCGCCGCGATCAGGTCGTGACGCACGCCGCGCTCGCGCAGATGGACCTTGAGGCGGTCTTCGAAGAAGGCGAGCAGCTCCTTGCCCGGATCCTTGCCGGCAGGCGCCGCCGCCGTGAACGCCGTGCGCAACGGCACGCGCAGCTTGTTCTCGAGGATCAGGCGGATGACGCCGAGCGCGGCGCGGCGCAGCGCGAAGGGATCGCCCGAGCCGGTCGGCTTTTCGCCGATGGCGAAGAAATTCGCCAGCGTGTCGAGCTTGTCGGTGAGCGCGAGCGCGACCGAGACCGGCGCGGTCGGACAGCGATCGCTCGGCCCCTGCGGTGCGTAATGTTCGGCGATCGCGTCAGCGACCTCGGCGGTCTCGCCGTCGTGAAGCGCGTAATAGCGGCCCATCACGCCCTGCAGTTCGGGAAACTCGCCGACCATGCCCGACGACAGATCGGCCTTGGCGAGTTCGATCGCCCGCCGCAGCCTGGCGAGATCGGCACCCGGCACGTAGGGCACGACGGTTTCGGCCAGCGTCGACACGCGCAACATCTTGTCGAAAGTCGTGCCGAGCTTGGCGTGGAAGACGCGCTCCTTCAGCTTGTCGACGCGCGACGCGAGCTTCGCCTTGCGGTCCTGGTCCCAGAAGAAGCGCGCATCGGCGAGGCGCGCCTTCAAGACACGCTCGTTGCCGGCGACGATCGCCTGGCCGCCGTCGGGCGCCTCCATGTTCGAGACCAGCAGGAAGCGCGGCGCGAGCTTGTCCGCCTTGTCGAGTGTGGCGAAATATTTCTGATGCGCGCGCATCGCCGTGGTCAGCACCTCGGGCGGCAAATCCATGAAGCTCGGATCGATGCTGCCTATTAGAACGACCGGCCATTCGACCAGGCCTGTGACCTCTTCGAGCAAGACCTCGTCGTGGCGCACCTTCAGCCCCGCTTTGGTCGCCGCCTTGGCGAGGCCGGCCTCGATCAGCGCGCGGCGTTCCCTGGCGTCGAGTACGACCTTGGCGCGCCGGAGCTTGGCGCGATAGTCCTTGAGATCACGCACGGCGAAGGCACCGCGCGACAGGAACCGGTGACCCTCGGTCCGGTTGCCCACCGGCACCGACCCGAGCGGCAGCTTCAGCACCTTGCCGTCGAAGAGGCAAATAGAGCTTTGAATTGGGCGGACCCAGCGAAAATCCGCTGCCGGAAAGCGCATCGACTTGGACCAGGGGAATACGCGCAAGATCGTGTGCAAGAACCCCAGTAACACCAAGTGGGTGGCAACGCCCGGCCGCTTAATGATCGCGAACCAAAACTCGCCCTTGTCGGTCGCGCGCTTTTCACACTGATCGAGTGAATTGAGACCGGCGGATTTGAGAAAGCCCTGCACCGCTTGATCGGGCGATCCCACGCGCGGACCACGGCGCTCTTCAACAGAGCCCGGTTGCATTTTCGGCAACCCCGATACCACCAGCGTTAGCCGTCGCGGGGTTACAAAGGTCTCAACCATTCTTGCAACAAGATTTACTTCTGGAAGAGTCTCTTCAACTAACCGCTTCAACTCGCGCGCCGCGATCGCCTGCATGCGCGCGGGAATTTCCTCGGTCAGCAGCTCGAGCAGCAAGTCGGCCATCAGCCCGCCTCGCCCGCGAGCCAGCCTTCGCAGCACGCCTTCGCCAGCGCGCGCACGCGGCCGATATAGGCGGCGCGCTCGGTCACCGATATGGCGCCGCGGGCGTCGAGCAGGTTGAAGCAGTGGCTCGCCTTGATGCACTGGTCGTAGGCCGGCAGCGGCAGCTTCTTGTCGAGGAGCGCGCCGCATTCTTTTTCGGCGTCGGCGAAGTGGCGGAACAGCAGCGCGATGTCGGCGAACTCGAAGTTGAACGCCGAGTATTCGCGCTCGGCGCGCTTGAAGACGTCGCCGTATTTGACGCCGGCGCCGTTGTAGTCGAGATCGTAGACGTTCTCGACGCCCTGCACGTACATGGCGAGACGCTCGAGGCCGTAGGTGATCTCGGTCGAGACCGGATCGCATTCGATGCCGCCGACCTGCTGGAAATAGGTGAACTGCGTCACCTCCATGCCGTCGAGCCAGACCTCCCAACCGAGGCCCCAGGCGCCGAGCGTCGGGCTTTCCCAGTCGTCCTCGACGAAGCGGATGTCGTGGCGGCGGGCGTCGATGCCGAGCGCGGCGAGACTCTTCAAATAGAGCGCCTGGCTGTCGGCAGGCGCCGGCTTCAGGATCACCTGATACTGGTAGTAGTGCTGCAGCCGGTTCGGATTCTCGCCGTAGCGGCCGTCGCTCGGCCGGCGCGACGGCTGGACGTAGGCGGCGCTCCAAGGCTTCGGTCCGAGCGCCCGTAAGGTGGTCGCGGGGTGAAACGTGCCGGCGCCCATCTCGACGTCGTAGGGCTGGAGGATGACGCAGCCCTGTTTCGCCCAATAGTCCTGCAACCACAGGATCAGCGCCTGGAAGCTCGGAGCCTTGCCCGCCGCCATCCTCGCCTCAGCGCGGCCAGGGGCAATCGGCGCGGCCGCAGGCATGCGCGCCGCGCGACGGCACATAGGTGCCGCAGACCGAGCATTTCACCAGGTCTTCCGCCGGCCGACTCGGCGGCGCCGCGCCGGCGCGGCGGCGCTCGATTTCGTCCTTGAGCGCACGCCGAATGGCTTCGACCCGCTGGACGTATTTCCAGCCGTACCAGACGACGGCCAGGATGATGGCAAGCACCAGCAGCTTGCCGAGGCTGAAATCGGGCATGGCGATGGTGTAGGGGAGCGGCCACAAGGGGTCAACCGTCGCCCGGTGCGACGGTTGGACGGTACTGCCGATTCCGCCGAACAGCGGAGCGCAATACGCCGACCCGAGAGTCTCAAGGACGTGTTCTTCTTAACCGAGATCGAGCGCCTTCGCGTCGCGCAGCACCGCATCCGCGGCGACGGTGAAGCGGCCGTCGGCGTCGTGCAGCACCAGTCCCGGCAAGAGCCGCGTCGGCATCGCGATGTCCTTGCGCGCGTGGATGATGACGCGCTTTGCCGGCTTGCCGGTGCCGGGCCAGAGCGGCAGCACGACGATGCCGCCGGCGTGACCGGCGAATTGCGCCAGGAGATGCTCAAGCCGGTCGGCGCGATGGATGAAGGTGACGCCGCCGCGCAGCCGCGTCATGGCGAGCGCAAAGCGCACCCAGACCGCGAGATCGGCGCCGCTTTCGACGGTGGCCGTTGCCTTCGCCGGAACCGGCGACGGGCTGGCGGTCTCCGCCTCCATATAAGGCGGATTGGCCATGACGTGCGCGAAGCTGCCGGGCTCGAGAAGCGGCGGCGGATTGCGGATGTCGCCGGCCATGATGGCGACGCGATCGGCGACGCCGTTGCGCGCCGCGTTCTCGCCGGCGAGACGCACCAGATCGCGCTGCGTTTCGATACCCGTGATTCGACAATCGGGCACGCGCGCGGCGAGGCACAGCGAAGCCGCACCGACGCCGCAGCCGATATCGAGCACAGTGTCGGCGGGCCCCGCCGGCACCGCCGCCGCCAGCAACACGGGATCGATCGCGACGCGATAGCCCGAAGCCGGCTGCAACAGCTTGACGCGGCCGCCGAGCAGCGCATCGTTGGTGAGAAGCGGCGCGGCCGCCGGCGCGCTCACGAGCCTTCCGCCTCCGCCAGCAGCCGACGGGCGCGCACCAGATCCTCCTCGGCCACCAGGATGCGGCGCTGGATCGCGCCGACCGAGCCTTCGATCACGCTGGTATGACGGTCAGCGACCACGATTTCGATGCCGGCGGCAGCCAGCAGCGCCTCGGCCCACGACAATCGCACCGGATCGTTGCTGCGCAGCAGTTCCTTCATCGGCCCCGAACCGGATAGACTGAACGCCGACCGGCCGCGCGGCCGGCGGCGCTTGACCGCAAGGGCAAGCCCTCTATGCTCGCCGTGCCGGCGCGCGGGGTCAACCGGCCAGGGAGAGACGACGTGGCATTGCCGGCCAACGCGGACCAGGGCACCAAGAACCGGGCGTCGCTCGACCGGCTGAACGCCCTCGTGGCGTCCGACCTGGCGCAGGTCAACACCCTGATCCTCGAGCGGATGCAGAGTCCGGTGGCGCTCATCCCGCAGCTTGCCGGCCACATCATCGCCGCCGGCGGCAAGCGGCTCCGGCCGATGCTGACCCTCGCCTGCTCGCGTCTTTGCGGCTATCGCGGCGATCGGCACCTCGCGTTGGCCGCGGCCGTCGAGTTCATCCACACCGCGACGCTGCTGCACGACGACGTGGTCGACGCCAGCGGCCTGCGGCGCGGCCTCGCCACCGCCAACGCCGTCTGGGGCAACAAGCCGTCGGTGCTGGTCGGCGATTTTCTGTTCAGCCGCGCCTTCCAGCTCATGGTCGAGGACGGCTCGCTCAAGGTGCTCGACATCCTGTCGCGCGCTTCGGCGGTGATCGCCGAGGGCGAGGTGCTGCAGCTGGTGACGAGTAACGACACCGACACCACCGAGGCGCAGTATCTCGAGGTCATCAACGCCAAGACCGCGGCGCTCTTTGCCGCGGCCTCGCGCATCGGCGCGGTGCTCGGCGAGCGCAAGGAGACCGAAGAGAAGGCGCTCGAGGCCTATGGCCGCAATCTCGGCATCGCCTTCCAGTTGGTCGACGACATGCTCGACTATTCGGCGCGGCAGGCGGAGCTCGGCAAGACGGTGGGCGACGATTTCCGTGATGGCAAGATCACGTTGCCGGTCGTGCTGGCGCTCAAAGCGGCGGACGACGCGGAGCGCATGTTCTGGCGCCGCACGCTCGAGGCCGGCGAGCAGCGCGACGGCGATCTCGAGCGCGCGATCGCGTTGATGCAGCGGCACGAGACGCTCGCGGCCACGCTGGAACGGGCGCGGCTCTACGCCGAGACCGCCCGCGGCGCCCTCGGCATCTTCCATGAATCGCCGGAACGTCGCGCTCTCGACGAGGCGATCGATTTCTGCCTAGAACGCAACCATTAAAACCGGCCGAAACCCGGCGTTTGCAGGCGAAAAAGACTATGGTATCAGGGGCCAAGCCTGCTATACCGCGCCGCGCCGGAGTGTAGCTCAGCCTGGTAGAGCACTAGCTTCGGGAGCTAGGGGCCGGAGGTTCAAATCCTCTCACTCCGACCATTCCCGCCGGCCGGTTAAGACGTCGAAAGGCTATGCAAACGGCCGCTTTCAAGAAGCGGCCGTTTCTGCTATTCGAAGAGCGTGGCGGGGTGTCGGGTTACGGCCAGCGTCCAGAGCGCGGCCGAAAGGCGTTACGACCATGGTCATGATGCGGGGTCGCGACAGCGAGCCGATCGAACTCCGGCCGGGCTCTGGCGTGCGCGAAGCGGCGCACGCCGCCGAAGTCGAACAATGGGCATGGCGACGAGTACGCGCGCTTCGCCTGTTCTACAGCCACCTCACGGTCTACGTCGTCATCAACTTCGTGCTGTTCATGATCGATTCCACGACGCCCGGCCCGATGTGGTTCTATGCACCGCTGGTCGGCTGGGGATTGCTGCTCTGCCTCCACGCTCTGCACGCCTACGAGATGCTGCCGTGGACGACGCAGGACTGGGAGCAGCGCAAGGTCCGCGAACTGGTCGAGAAGCGGCGCCGCCATTGAAACTTCCCGAGTGTCAAATTCGCGTGACAACATGAATCGGAACCTTGTCCTGCGCGGCCGTCTGCGGCCGGTGCTCGCCATCTTCTTCGCGTTCGCCCTCGCGGCCTGTGCCCAAAACCCCTCGGCCGACCGCGACGACGCGACACCCGTTGCGACCGCGATCGGCGCGGCGCCGTCGCACGACGCCGACATGCAGCTCTATACCCGCGTGTTGGATCGCGTGCGCGACAGCTATGTCCATCCGGTGACCGAGGACCGACTGGTGGCCAGCTCGCTCAAGGGCATGCTGTCGTCGCTCGATCCGCATTCCGACTATCTGGATGAGGGCGAGTACCAGGATCTCGTCGACGAGAGCGAAGGCGAATTCGCCGGTATCGGCGCTGAGATCACGCGCGATCAGGATCGGCCGAAGGTGATCTCGCCGATCGACGACACGCCGGCCGCCCGGGCCGGCATCAAGCCGGGCGACATCATCTTCAAGATCGACGGCAAGGTCACCGTGGGCATGACCCTGAAGGACGTGGTCGACCGCCTGCGCGGCCCGGTCGGCACGCCGGTGCACGTGACCATCGTGCGCGTGGGCGAGAAGCCGTTCGAGGTCACGCTGATCCGCGCGGTCATCCACGTCGCTTCGGTGAAGTCGCAGCTCGAACCCGACAAGATCGGCTACATCCGCATCTCGCTGTTCTCGGAGAAGACCAACGATGAACTGATCCGGGCGATCGACACCCTCGAGAAGAAGGCGGGTGGCCGCCTCAACGGCATGGTGCTCGACCTGCGCGACGACCCGGGCGGTCTGCTCGATCAGGCGGTCGACGTCGCGGGCGATTTCCTCGACGGCGGCGTGGTCGTCTCGACCCGCGGTCGCGATGCCGACGACAACCACGTCTATGCGGCACCGAACAGCGGCGACCGCCTCCCCGGCGTGCCGATGGTCGTGCTGGTCAACGGCGCGTCGGCATCGGCGTCGGAGATCGTCGCCGGCGCGCTCAAGGACCGGCACCGCGCCGAAATCATGGGCACGCGCAGCTTCGGCAAGGGCTCGGTCCAGACCATCATCCCGCTCGACGGGCGCGGCGCGATCCGACTGACGACGGCGCTCTACTACACGCCGTCGGGAAACTCGATCCAGGATCGCGGCATCACGCCGGACCTCGTCGTGCTGCCGCCGAAGAACGAGCGCGAGCCGCGGGCTGACATCATCCACGAAGCCGACCTCCAGGGCGCGCTGCGCAACCCGGAGGGAACGGTCGCCGCGGGGGCGGTGGCGACGTCGCCCGAGGCCAATATCGATCCGCTGTTGATCGGCACGCCGAAGGACTATCAGCTGACCTTCGCGCTCGACCATCTCAAGGGCGGCCAGCCGAAGACCGCCGCGACGACGCCGCACTAGACGGCCCGCGGGCGGCCACGCGAATGTGAACGACGGCGCCGCTATGGCGCCGTCGGCGTCTCCATATAATGGAACGCAGGGCCCCGACGGAGGCGTTCATGCGGATGACGCGACGACTGCTTCTCGTTCTTACCCTGACGCTGGCGGGATGTGTTGCCCAGAATCCGCTGCTGCCGACCTATGCCGCGGCGGAGCGCGATCTGCCTTCGCCGGGGCCCGGCACGGCGCGGCTCTATTTCTACCGGCTGCTCGATCCCAACGATCCGCAACTGGGCACCACGGTGATGCTCAACGACAAGCCCGTGGGCTTCTCGCGCACCGGCACCGTGCTCTATCGCGACGTACCGCCGGGAAGCTATTTCGTCTCGGTGCGGAGCCCCGGCCAGTACCCGTTCCAATTCAAGACCGTGCAGGTCCAGGCGGACCAGACGTGGTATTTCCGGATCGAATCGCTGTCGAGCTGGGCCGGTTGCAGCAGCGCCTTGGGCGATTGCCGGGGCGACACCTTCGTGGTCGCGATCGTCGCGCCGCAACAGGCGCGGATCGAGATCGCGCCGCTCGGCCTGGTGAACGGTTGAGCGCGCCCGCCGAAGCGGCGCTTGCCGCGCGGGCGCACCGGGACTAAGTCATTGCCATGGATGCCGCCGATACGTCGCGCGAAAGCGCCAATCTCCACGTCAGCACGCTTCTGGTCGCGCCGGAACGCGCGCTCAACAATGCCCTCGACCAACTGGGTTTCGCCGAGAATGACGACCGGGTGATCGAGCATGAGGGCAAGCTCGCGTTCATCACCTGCAGTCACGATCCCGATTGCGACGACATGTTTGCGCTGATCGCCGAGCTGGCCGCCCGCGGCGAAAGCTGGGAGCTGCAGTTCCGCATCGACACTGGCGAAGGCCGCGCCATCTTCCAGCGGCTGTCGCGCCATCAGCGCGTCGAGGCGATCGACTCCAGCGTGCCTATCGAGACCGACGACACCGCCGCCGAGCTGCCGACGCACGACATCGACACCGACACGGGCCGTGCCGAGCTCGCTCGCGCGGTCGACCGCATCGATCCGGCCGAGGTCTTCGTCACCATCGGCTCGCACCCCAAAGGCCACGCGACAGCGGTAATTCTGCGCCGCAATCCGCGCCGCGCGCTATTCGTCGCGGCCGGCGCCCACGAAGCGAGCTTGCGCGCCGCGATCCGCGAGAAGCTGCCGACCGTGATGTTCGCCGTGACGATGAAGCCGACCGACGGCACATGAGTGGCACGCCGGCGGCTTCGCGCGACAACAACTTCGACGCGCTGCGCCTGCTGGCCGCGATTTCGGTGATCTTCTCGCACGCGTTCCTGATCGCACAGGGCACGCAGAACCGCGAGCCGCTCATCCTGCTCACCGGCAACCAGTGCATCTTCGGGCTCTGCGGCGTCTTCGTCTTCTTCGCCATCAGCGGCTTCCTGGTGACGCAGAGCTGGGAGGCGACGGCGGCCGCGCCGCACTATCTCGTGAAGCGGTGCTTGCGGATCTTTCCGGGCCTGATCGTCGCGCTCGTCCTTTCGGCTTTCGTGCTGGCGCCGATGGTTACGACGCTGCCGCTCGCGGCGTATCTCGCGCGGCCCGAACCCTATCTCTACGTCGCCGGAAACACCGCGCTGTCGGTGACCTATCACCAGCTACCGCACGTCATGTTCGTCGACAATCAGGTCGGGCTCGAAATCAACGGCTCGCTGTGGACGCTGCACTATGAATTCATCATGTACCTCATGGTGATGGCGCTCGGCCTGACGCGGCTGCTCAAGGCCTGGGCCGCCGTCGCGCTGCTGGCCTTCGGCATGGTGTGCGTCGGCGTCCAGACGCCGACGGCGCCCGTATCGTCCGGCGCGCTGGTCGGCGCGGCCTTCGGCATCGTCGGCTGGCTGTGGGACATCGGCTGGCTGCTGTCGTTCTTCGCCATCGGCATGCTGCTCTACAAGCTGCGCCACACGCGCGTTTTCGATGACCGCATCGCGCTGGCGGCGCTGGCGCTGCTGGTGATCAGCGTGCCGCTGCGGCGATTCATCCTGCTGTTTCCGCTGACTGGCTGCTACTTGGCGCTCTGGCTCGCACTTCATCCGCGGCTGCCGAAGCTGCGCGCCGCGCGCTGGGGCGATCTGTCCTACGGTCTCTACATCTACGGCTGGCCGTCGGAGCAGTTCGTCATCTGGTTCAAGGGCGGCCATGCCGCCTGGTGGCAGGTCTTCGGTGGCGGCCTGGCGCTGGCCGGCGCGCTCGCCTTCATCTCGTGGCATCTGGTCGAAGGGCCGGCCCTGCGCCTCAAGCCGCGGGTGCGGCCCGCGACGGCGCTCGCGACTGCCGGCTAGATGGCGACCGAGATTCCGTTTCGGCGCGACTTCGCCTTCCGCTACGGCGAAGCCGAGACCCTCTCGCCGCTGATCCGCCGCGTCGTCGCACGCAATCCCAGCCCCTTCACCTTCAAGGGTACCGGCACCTACATCGTCGGCCGCGGCAAGGTCGCGATCATCGACCCCGGCCCGGCGCTGGACGACCACGTCGCCGCCGTGCTCGGCGCGGTGGCGCACGAGACCGTGACGCATATCCTGGTGACGCACACCCATCTCGATCATTCGCCGGCGACGGCGGCGGTGAAGCGGGCGACTGGCGTGCGCAGTTTCGGCTTCGGGCCGCACGGCAGCGGCCGCGCCGAAGACCGCGCCGGCATCGAGCTCGGCGTGGTTGAGGAAGGCGGCGATCACGACTTCCGGCCCGACATCGTCATGCGCGACGGCGACGCGGTGCGCGGACCCGACTGGACGCTCGTCGCAGTCGAGACGCCGGGCCATACCTCGAACCATCTCTGCTTCGCGCTGCCCGAAGAGAAAGTGCTGTTCACCGGCGATCACGTCATGGGCTGGTCGACGAGCGTCATCGCGCCGCCGGACGGCGACATGGGCGCCTATCTGCGCTCGCTCGACAAGCTGCTGACGCGCGACGACGCGCGCTACTGGCCGACGCATGGACCGGCGATCGACGATCCCAAACCCTATGTGCGCGCCTTCATCCATCATCGCCGCGAGCGCGCCGACGCCATCCTGGCCCGGCTCAAGGCGGGCGATCGCACGATTCCCGAGATCGTCGCGCAGGTCTATGCCGGCCTCGATCCGCGCCTCGTCACCGCGGCCGGCCGGTCGGTGCTGGCGCATCTCGTCGAGCTGATTGAGCGCGGTGCCGTCGAGAGCGATGGACCGCCGGCGCCGCGATCTAGGTTCCGGCCGCGGACGTAGTGTTGTCGCGCGGAACGCCGTGGCGCCACATACATTGGCGCATGTAGCCCGGACGCTCGGCCGGCGCGATGGACACCGCGCCGGTCTCCCGCTCGCAAACCGCCAGCTGATAGCGATACTGGTCGCCATGTTCATACCAGCCGCCGTAGCGGTTGCCGTAGGAATCCTGGATCTGGAAAGCACTGCAACCGCCAAGCGCACCGGCGAGCGCGATCGCCACTGCCGCGGCGAGAATCGTGCGGGACATGCTCGATCTTAGGCTACGCGGCCGGTAAGCAACCAGAGGGTGCGCCTGCCCATCTTCGCCTGCCTATCAAGGCATTGGCGAAGGCCAAGTCCCTGCCCCGGGGATGACAAGCACGCGACGGCCGCCTAGTATCAGGCAATCAACAACCAAGCCGGTTCCAACGGGCGACACGAGGGAGGGGCGAGCCATGCTTTCACGGTGGTAGTCGCCGCCGACGAAAATCGGGGCGCCGGCCCGGGCCGGCGCCCTTTTTCTTTGCCTAAAGCAGCCCGCGCAACGCCTTGGCGCGCTCGGCCGAAGCCTGGGCCAGGATGTTGGTGTCGTTGCTGCCCAGGATGAAGCGCATGCCGAGACCGACGTAGCGGCGGATGAGTTCGACGTCGCCGACGCCGCCCATGCCGGGCCATTTCCGGTGCTGGGCGCAGGCGGCGATCACGGCCTGGTAGGCCTCGACGACGCGCACGTGGCTGGGCTCGCCGCCGATGCCCATCTCGAGCGACAGGTCGTTAGTGCCGATGAGCACGACGTCGATGCCCGGCACCGCAGCAATGGCGTCGGCGTTGGCAATCGCCCGGGGCGTCTCGACCATGGCGACGATCAGCATCTCGGCGTTGATCGTCTTCGCCACTTCGCCCACCTTGGCTGCGGCATAGCCGAAATGTGGCAGGCCGCCGACGATCGAGCGATGGCCGACCGGCGGATATTTGAGGTGATCGACCAGCGCCCGCGCCTCCTCCGCCGTGTCGATATGCGGCATGACGACGCCCCAGCCACCAACATCGAGTGCACGCGTCGCCATGTCGAACTGACCGTGCGGCACGCGGACCAGCGGCGCGATGCCGGCATCGAGCGCGGCGGAAGCGATCTGGGCCGTCGATTCGAGCGAGCCGGGGCCGTGCTCAAGATCGATGAACAGCCAGTCATAGCCGGCGGCGCGCATCATGCGCGCGATCTCGGCGGTGCGCGCGAAGCGCACGCCCATGCCGAGCGCGAGGCCGCCCTCGGCGAGGCGCGCACGCGCCGGATTGCGAGGCTGTTCCATGAGAGCTCCTAGCGGATGGCGAGCGGATTGACCGGCAAGCCGACGGCGCCGGTGACCGGCAGCGCAGGCGCGACGAACAGGAAGTCGTAGTGCTTATCGGCGGCACAGGCGGCGGCCATGGTCCTCCCCGTTTTTCGCGTGACAACCACGAGCACGAAGACGTTGCAGGCCGGGTGGCCTAGCGTCAAGCTGCGCCGCCGTTCGGCGACCCCGGACCCGGGAGCCAAGACAAGGGAGCCGTAAATGAAATTCGTGACTTTCGGGACGCCGGCTGCGCCGCGGCTGGGCGCGCTCGACGCCGAGCGTGGCGTGCTCGATCTCAAGAAAGCGAACCGCAAGCTGCCCGGCGACATGTACGCACTCATCGAGGGCGGCGCTTCGGCGATGAAGGCGGTCAAGGCGACCTTCGCGGCGGCGCGCAAGAAGAAGGGCGGTCCCTGGACCCCGCTGCGGCGCGCCAAGCTGCTGGCACCGTTCCCGTCGCCGCGCAAGAACGTCTTCTGCGTCGGCCGCAACTACAAGCTCCACATCGAAGAAGGCGCGCGCGCCCGCGGCGTCGAGCCGACATTCCCGAAAGTGCCGGAGTTCTTCTCCAAGCCGCGCACTACGGTGATCGGTCCGGAGGCCGGCGTCCTGCGTCACGAGAAGAACACCCAGAACCTCGACTACGAGGTCGAGCTCGCCATCGTCATCGGCAAGAAGGTGCGCGACCTGCCGCCGGAAAAGGCGATGTCGGCGGTTTTCGGCTACACCATCGTCAACGACGTCACCGCGCGCGACGCGCAGCGCGCCCACGGCCAGTGGCACAAGGGCAAGAGCTTCGACACCTTCTGTCCGATGGGCCCGTGCGTCGTCACCGCCGACGAGTTCGGCGATCCGAGCGGCCATCGCATCGCGCTGAAGGTGAACGGCGAGATTCGCCAGGATTCGAACACCGCCGACCTGCTGTTCGACGTGCCGGCGATGGTTTCGTGGCTTTGCGCCGGCCTGACGCTCGAGCCCGGCGACATCATCGCCACCGGCACGCCGTCCGGCGTCGCCATGGGCATGACGCCGCAGAAGTGGCTCCAGGTCGGCGACGTGATCGAAGCCGAGGTCGAAGGCATCGGCGTGCTGCGCAACCGCGTCGTCAAGGGCTGACGGCGCGCCGCCAGATTTAGCGCTTCCCGCCAGCCTTGCGCGCCCAGAGCTCGTAGGCGCGGCCTAGCACCTTGTCCTGCGTCTCGCGCGCGAGCTGCGCCTCGCCCGGCGTCAGGTATTTCAAGCGCGACGATGTCCCGACCGAGCGTCCGCGCCAGCGCGTCGCCCTGGGCGACATTCGCCACCAGCATGTTGGTGTCGCCCGCGACGTCGTGGATGTCAAAGACCGGCACGTCGTCGGCGAGGAACGCGCTCATGTGATAGACCGGTCGCAGTTTCTGCGGCGTGATGCCGAAGGGAATGATGCTCGGACTGTGGCTGTGCACCACCGCCATCACATCCGGCCGCACCTTGTAGATCGAGCCATGGATGAAGCGCTCAAGATAAAGCTGCCGGCCGCGCAGATCGATCGCCGCGCCGTCGAGATCGAACTGCATGATGTCCCTGGGCGTGACCAGCGCCGGCGCCATGCTGCGCGCGAGCAGAAAGCGGTCCGGCCGGCGCGCGTCGCGCACGCTGACATGACCGAAGCCGTCGACCACGCCCTCGTTGTAGAGGATGCGGTTGGCGACCGCGAGCGCCGCGGCCTGCCTAGCGTCGATCGCGGCCTTGGCCATGCGTTTCCCCTCTTCTACTCGCCGTGGAACTGCGGCGGCCGCTTGCTGAGAAAAGCGTCCATGCCTTCGCGGAAATCCTTGCTCATGTAGCACATGAGGATGAGGTCCTGACCTTCGCCTTGCGGAATGCGCGCCATCAGCCGACGGAGAGCTTCCTTGGTCGCGCGCAGCGTCAGCGGCGCGTGACCGGCGACGGTGCGCGCCACCTCCTCCGCCCGCTTCATCAGCTCGCTCGGCTCGACCACCTCGGTGACGAAGCCGATGGCCTGCGCCTCAGGCGCATCGACAAGCCGCGCGTTGAAGATCAGATCCTTGATGCGGCCGTGACTGCCGACCAGCGACAACAGCCGCGCATAGTTGCCCATCGACAGGCAGTTGCCGAGCGTCCGCGCCACCGGAAAGCCGAAGTGCGCGTTGGCCGCGGCGACGCGCAGATCGCAGCAGGCGGCGATGCCGGCGCCGCCACCGGTGCAGGCGCCCTGGATCGCGGCGATGGTCGGCTTGCCGCAGGCCTCGAGCGCGCCGAGCACGCGATCGATGCGCGCCTCGTAGGCGAGCGCGTCCTCCGGCTTGTCGAACGCTTTGAATTGCGAAATATCGGTGCCCGAGGCGAAGGCCTTGTCGCCGGCGCCGGTCAGCAGCAGCACGCGCACGGTGCGATCCTTGTCGGCCTCCTGGCAGATCTGCGCCAACCGGTCGTACATGGCGAAGGTCAGCGCGTTGCGCGCCTGCGGCCGGTTGAAGGTGATGCGGCCGATGCCGTCCTTGATCTCGTAAAGCAGGTCTTCGCTCACGGCGCATGCTCCCGGGCTGGAAAAGGGCGCCCACTATGCCATGCCGGATGCGGCGCTCAATCTCCTCTCAGGCTTGCATTGGCAGGTACCCGCCGCGTCATGGCAGAATGGGCAGCCCATCGCGGAGGCCAACCATGGCGCTGACGCAGCTCGAGCATTTCCTGATCCAGTCGCCCAACATCGATGCGACGCGCGACTGGTACGTCAAGGTGCTGGGCATGCGCGACGGGCTGCATCCCGATTTCGGCTTTCCGGTGCACTGGCTCTATGTCGGCGACGTGCCGGTCCTGCACCTGACGCAGGGGGGCAAGGACGTGCCCGAGGACCGGCTGCGCTATCTCGGCCAGCAGTCGCAGGCGACCGAAGGCACCGGCGACATCGACCATGTCGCCTTCCGCGCCACCGGCCTCGCGGCGATGACCGCGCACCTGAAGAATCTCGGCGTCGCCTTCAAGGAACGCCAGGTCGACGACCAGGGCCTTTATCAGCTCTTCCTGTTCGATCCCCAAGGCGTCAAGGTCGAACTCAATTTCGACGCCGCCGAGGTCAAGGGCCGCCGCGCCGAAGTGATGGCGACCGACTATCGCTGATTCGGCGCATATCTGACCCGATCCGGCTAGGCAATAAGCGGGCCGCTCTCTATAGTCGGCGGCGTCGTTCGAGCCCTGGGGATCGCTTTTGATGCGCGACAGCGCCGAAAATCCGCGTGAGGATGGAATGACCGAAGCCAAGCCGTTGATGGCCGGAAAGCGCGGCCTGGTCATGGGCGTTGCCAACGAGCGCTCGATCGCCTGGGCGATCGCGCGCGTGGCGCACGCACACGGCGCCGAGCTGGCTTTCACCTATCAGGGCGAGGCGCTCGGCAAGCGCGTCAAGCCGCTCGCCGACAGCGTCGGCGGCGTAGTCGTCGGCGATTGCGACGTTACCAACGAAGCGAGCGTCGCGGCGGCGTTCGACGCCGTCGCCAAGCAGTGGGGCCGGCTGGACTTCGTGGTCCATGCCGTCGCCTATTCCGATGCCGACGAACTCAAAGGCCAGTATGTCGAGACGACGCGGGCGAATTTCCTCAAGAGCATGGAAATCTCCTGCTACTCGTTCACCGATCTCTGCCGCCGCGCCGCACCACTGATGCCGCAGGGCGGCAGCCTGCTGACGCTGAGCTACATCGGCGCCGAGCGCGTGATGCCGCATTACAACGTGATGGGCGTCGCCAAGGCGGCGCTCGAGGCATCGGTGCGCTATCTCGCCGTCGATCTCGGCGGCAAGAACATCCGCGTCAACGCGATCTCGGCGGGGCCGATCAAGACGCTGGCGGCGTCGGGCATCGGCGACTTCCGCTACATCCTGAAGTGGAACCAACTCAACTCGCCCTTGAAGCGCAACGTCACGCCAGACGAGGTCGCCGGCGCCGCGCTCTATCTGCTGAGCGACCTGTCGGCCGGCGTCAGCGGTGAGGTGCATCACGTCGATGCGGGCTATCACGTCGTCGGCATGCTGGCGGTCGACGCGGCGGCCGGGGTCGCCGAGATGCTGGCGAACTTCAAGCCGAGCCGCTGATCGGCACAGAACACGATGGCGGGCAACGGCTTCGGCACGATCTTCCGCTTCACCACGTGGGGCGAAAGCCACGGTCCGGCGATCGGCTGTGTCGTCGAGGGCGTGCCGCCGCGCCTTCCCCTGTCCGAAGCCGACATCCAGCACTGGCTCGACAAGCGCAAGCCCGGCGCCTCGCGCTTCACGACCCAGCGCAAGGAAAGCGACCGCGTCCAGATCCTCTCGGGTGTATTCGAGGGCAAGACCACCGGCGCGCCGGTCTCGCTGCTGATCGCCAACGAAGACGCGCGCAGCAAGGATTACGACACCATCAAGGACCAGTTCCGCCCCGGCCACGCCGATTACACCTATTGGGCGAAATACGGCATCCGCGACTACCGCGGCGGCGGCCGCGCCTCAGCGCGCGAGACCGCGTCGCGCGTCGCCGCCGGCGCCATCGCGCGCAAGATCCTGGGTGACGGCGTCTCCATCCGCGGCGCGCTGGTGCAGATCGGCCCGCATGCGATCGACCGCACGCGCTGGGACTGGCGGGCGGTGGACGCCAATCCGTTTTTCTGTCCCGATGCGCAGACCGCGAAGAAATGGGAAGGCTTCCTCGACGAGGTGCGCAAGGCGGGATCGAGCGCCGGTGCGGTGATCGAGGTCCAGGCCAGCGGCGTACCGGCAGGATTGGGCGAGCCGATCTACGACAAGCTCGACGCCGACCTCGCCAAGGCGATGATGAGCATCAACGCGGTCAAAGGCGTCGAGATCGGCGCCGGCATGGGAGCGGCGGCGCTCAGCGGCGAACAGAACGCCGACAAGATGCGGATGAAAGGTGGCAAGGTCACGTTCCTCTCGAACCACGCCGGCGGCATCCTCGGCGGCATCTCGACCGGCCAGGACGTCGTCGTGCGCTTCGCCGTCAAGCCGACCAGCTCGATCCTGACACCGCTCAAGAGCGTCGATCGTTTCGGCAAGGAGATCGAGGTCAGCACCAAGGGTCGCCACGATCCCTGCGTCGGCATCCGCGCCGTGCCGGTCGGCGAGGCGATGACGGCGGTCGTGCTCGCCGATCACCTGTTGCGGCACCGCGCGCAATGCGGCTGAGCGCCGGTGGTTCGGCGGCGCCTCGATGACACCGGCGTTCGGCGCCGCGCTCGATCATTTCGAAGCCGGACGCCTGGACGACGCCGAAACCGCCTGCCGCGCCATTCTCGCCGCCGATCCCGCCCAGGCCGATGCGTTGTTCCTGCTCGGCGTGATCGCGCATAAGCGCGACCGCAACGACGAGGCGGTGCAGCAGATCACCGCCGCGCTCAAGCGCCAGCCCAATCCGCTGTTCTACAACGCGCTCGGCCTGGCGCAGGCGGCGCGCGGCCGCGGCGCCGACGCCATCGCCGCCTTCCGCGAGGCGCTCAAGCTCGCGCCGCGCTACACCGATGCGCAAATGAACCTGGGCAACGCGCTCGAGCGGCGCGGCGACCGCGCCGGCGCGATCGCGTGCTTCCGGCAGGCCATCGCCGTCGAGCCGAATTTGGCCGTCGCGCATTTCAATCTCGGCAATGCGCTCCTGGCCGAAGGCGACGCCGCGGCGATCGACGCCTATTGTCGCGCCATCGCGCTGCAACCGGATTTCGCCGAAGCACATATGAGCCTCGGCGTCGTGCTGCGCCGCCAGGGCCAGCCGCAGGCGGCGGTCGCGTGCTTCCGCAAGGCGATCGAGCTGCGGCCGGATTACGCGGCGGCTTACGACAATCTCGCCGGCGTACTCGCCGAGATCGGTCAACTCGACGAGGCGATCGCCGCCAACCGCCGCGCGCTCGCGCTCGGACCGACCAGCGCGGCGGCGCATTCCAATCTGCTGTTCAATCTCAATTTCGACGAAAGTCTCGGCGTCGCCGAGCACCAGATCGAGCGCCGGCGCTGGGCGGCGCGCCATGCCGACGCGTTGGCGCCGGCGACGCCGGCGCGCGCTGCCGACTGCGATCCCGAGCGGCGGTTGCGCGTCGGCTATGTCAGCGCGCATTTCCGTGCCTATGCCGCGAGCTACGCCTTCGGCGGCGTGCTGACGCATCACGATCCGGCGCAGGTCGAAATCTTCTGCTATTCGGATACGCGGCAGGGCGACGATCTCACCGCCATCTTCCGGCGTGCGGCGGCGACCTGGCGCGAGACCGCCGAGCTCGACGACGATGCGCTCGCCGAACGCATCGCCAAGGACCGCATCGACATCTTGGTCGACCTCGTCGGCCATATGGGCGGCCATCGCCTGCTGGTCTTCGCGCGCAAGCCGGCGCCGATCCAGATCACCGCCTGGGGCGAGCCGACCGGCACCGGCCTCAGGACGATGGATTACCTCTTCGCCGATCCGGTGCTGATTCCGCCAGTCGAGCGCGGGTTGTTCGCGGAGACGATCATCGATCTGCCCGGTGCGCTCGGTTGGTGGACGCCGGCGCCCCTGCCCGCGCCCGGACCGCTGCCGGCACGCGCCAACGGCTTCATCACCTTCGGCTCGTTCAACCGCCGCGCCAAGATCACGCCCGGCGTGCTGCGCGACTGGAGCGCGATCCTGCGCGAACTGCCCGAGGCGCAGCTGGTCCTGAAGAACAAGCAGTTCGGCGATCCGGCCGAGCAGGGTGCGCTGTACGCGGCGTTCGGCGCCGCCGGCCTGCCGACCGAGCGCGTCACCTTCCTCGGCCAGACCGATCGCGCCGCGCATTTCGCGGCTTATCGCACGCTCGACATTGCGCTCGATCCGTTTCCGCATGGCGGCGGCATGACGACGCTCGACACGCTGGCCATGGGCGTGCCGGTGATCGCGCGGCCGGGGCGCACGATTCCATCGCGCCTGGCGGCGAGCTGCCTGACCGCGCTCGGCCTGACGCCATTCATCACGGCGAACGCCGATGCCTATATAGCGGCCGCGGTCGCGACTGCGCGCGATCTCGATGCGCTCGAAAAACTGCGCGCCGAACTGCCGGATCGTCTGGCGCATTCGGCGATCGGCGACGCGCGGCAATATGCGGCGGCGGTCGAAACCGCCTACCGGACGGCGTGGCGCCAGTATTGCGCGGAGAATGCAAGCTCCCAGGCCGATTGAAGCGCGGGCCCCTTTCGGGGCAAAGTGGCGCCTCTAGAGCCGCCGGGAGGTTGCGTGCGCCGTTTCATCGTCGGGTTGCTGGTCGTGATCGGCGCCATCACGCTGCTGATCATGGTCGCGGGCGCGGGCCTCGTGGTCTGGGTCCGGATCAGCGGGCCGCGCGTGCCCGAGGCGGCGGTGCTAACACTCGACATCAACGGCGACCTGCCGGACGCGCCGCAGAACCGCGGCTTGATCGGCCTGCTACGACCGCACGAAACCAGCCTGCGCGACGTCGTCGGCGCGCTCGACAAAGCCGGCCGCGACCCGCGCGTCAAAGGCCTGCTGCTGCGCATCGGTGGCGGCGATTTCGGTCTGGCGCAGGTGCAGGAGCTGCGCGATGCGATCCGGGCGTTCCGCGCCAAGGGCAAGACCGTCTTCGCCTATTCCGACAGCTACGGCGAGTTTGCCCCCGGCACGCGCGCCTATTATCTCGCCAGCGCCTGCGACGAGATCTGGCTCCAGCCGCTGGGCATGGTCGGCCTGGTCGGATTGCGCGCCGAAGAGCCGTTCTTCCGCGGCACACTCGACAAGCTGGGCCTGGTGCCGCGCTTCGACCAGCGCGAGCAATACAAGACCGCGATGGACTTCCTCACCAAGACCAAGATGAGCGACGCCGAGCGCGAGCAGCTGCAATCGCTGCTTGGCTCGATGTTGGACCAGATCGTCGCCGGCATCGCCGACGGCCGCGGGCTGGCGCCGGATCGCGTGCGCGACCTGATCGCCGGTGGGCCCTACCTGGCGCAGGATGCGCTCACCGACCACCTGGTCGACCATCTGGGGCCGGTCGACGACGCGCTGGCCGCGCTGAAGCAGCGCGCCGGCGGCGCCAAGGCGATCCGGCTGTCGAGCTATCTCGATAGCGTCAGCCGGCCGCACAAGAGCGGACCGGTGGTGGCGCTGATCTACGGCGACGGCCTGATGACGCGCGGCAAGAGCGACGACAGCGCGCTGTTCGGCAGCGGTGTCATGGGCTCGGACAGCGTCGTGCACGCCTTCCGCCTGGCCGAGCGCGACAAGGCGGTGCGCGCGATTATCTTCCGCGTTGACAGCCCGGGCGGCTCGGCGGTGGCGGCCGAATCGATCTGGAACGAAGTCAAGAAGGCGCGCGCGGACGGCAAGCCGGTGATCGTCAGCATGGGCGGCGTCGCCGGCTCCGGCGGTTATTACATCGCCGCCGACGCCAGCAAGATCGTCGCCGAGCCCGCCACGCTCACCGGCTCGATCGGCGTGCTCGCCGGCAAGGTGCTGATCGGCGGCCTGCTCGACAAGATCGGCGCCGGCGCCGACGCGGTGCAGACCTCGGACAACGCCGCGCTCTACAGCGCGCTCGACGACTTCACGCCGCAGGGTTATCAGAAATTCGAGGCGGCGCTCGACGCGACCTATGCCGGCTTCAAGGCGCGCGTCGCCACCGGCCGCCAGATGACCGCGGCCCAGGTCGAAAACCTGGCCAAGGGCCGCATTTGGACCGGCGCGCAAGCCAAGGGCAACGGCCTGGTCGACGCGCTCGGCGGCTACGATACGGCGATCGCGCTGGCCAAAGCCGAGATCGGCGTGCCGGCAAGCGGCGAGGTCACGCTCAAGGTCTATCCGCGGCCGGAGAGCAGCCTGAAGGTGCTGTTCAACCGGCTGACGGGCAACGAGAACGAGGATCCGCTCGCGCTACTGCCATCGCTCTCCGGCTTCATGCGCGAGCTGGCGACGCTGGCGATGCGGCCCGGCATGCTGGTCATGCCGCCGATCGAAATCCACTAAGGTTCGTTACCGCCGCTCGAAGCGGGCGACGAGTTCAAGATGTGGACTCCAGATAAACGAATCGACCGGCGCGACATGCGCGAGCGTGTAGCCGCCGTCGACCAGGATGCGGGCGTCGCGCGCGAAGGTGGCCGGATTGCACGACACGGCGACGACGCGCGGCACGGCTGACGCCGCCAGCGCCCGGCTCTGCGCCAGCGCGCCGGTGCGCGGCGGATCGAAGACGACGGCGTCGAAACGCGCGAACTCCGCAACCGACATGGGCCGCCGCGTCAGATCGCGGCGCTCGACCGTGACACGATCGGCGCGATTGACGCGCGCCGCCGCGTCCCGAAGCGCCTTCGCGGCCTCGGCGTCGCCTTCGACGGCGTGAACCGGCGCGCGCGACGCGAGCGCGAAGCTGAAGGTGCCGACGCCGGCATAGAGATCGGCGATGCGCCGCGGCGTGTCGATGGCGTCGAGCACGAAATCCGACAGGACCGCATCGGCCTCGCCACTCGCCTGGAGAAAAACATCCGGCGGCAGGTCGACGGCGACGCCGGCAAAGACGGCGCGCACCGGCCGCCGCTGCGCCACCGGCGCGAAGGCGTGATCGGCGCTCCACGACAGGCGCGCGAGATCGTGCGCGGCGGCGAAATGCGCCAGCGCCTCGAGCGCCGCGAGATCCGGCACTTTCAGCAGCGCGAGCACGACGTCGACGCCGGCGTCGCCGAGCGTCAGGCTCGCCGCCGCCGTGCCCCGCCGCGGCAGGATCTCGGCCGCGAGAACGCGCAGCGGCACGACAAGCGCGACCAGCGCCGGGTGCAGCACGTGGCATTCGCGCAGGTCAACGATGGCGTGGCTCATGCGGCCATGAAAGCCGGCGACCGTTTCGCCGTTGCGCGCCAGCGCCAGGCGCGCGCGACGGCGGGTCCCCGGCGCGAGCCGACGCAGCGGCGCGATCTCAATGTCCTTGAAGCCGTGCTGCGCCAGCGCGCCCCTGAGCCAGCCGAGTTTCGCCGCGACATAGGCGTCGTCAGACAGGTGCTGCAAGGCGCAGCCGCCGCAAGTGCCGAAATGCGCGCAGCGCGGCTCGACGCGTTCGCCGGGGACCAGCAGCTCGACCAGTTCGCCGCGCATCTCGCCCTTCACCGCCGACGGCCGGACAAGGACGCGATCGCCCGGCGCCGTGAACGGCACGTAGACCGGCTTTCCATCGTGACGCGCAACGCCGTCGCCTCGCACGCCGACGCTGTCGATGGTGAGCTCGATCTCTTCGGTCATTATTTGTCCTGGCTTCGCACGACGTCGCCGCGCGGCGCATCGGCTGTGCTACGCGGCCCACGCTCGGCCGCGACCAGGAACTCGACGTTGCCTTCGGGTCCGCGGATCGGACTTTCGGCGACGCCCAAGACGCGCCAGCCCTGCGCGCCGAGCCAGGCGACGATGCGGTCGCAGACTTCGCAGTGGAGCGCGGGATCGCGCACCACGCCGCCCTTCCCCACGCGTGCCGGGCCGACCTCGAATTGCGGCTTGATCAGCGCGACGAGCCGCGCCCGCTTCTTGGCCAGCGCCAGCGGCGCCGGCAGGACGGTCTCGAGGCCGATGAAGCTCGCGTCGCAGACCACAAGATCGACCGGCTCGGGCACCTGGGTCGCCGTCAAATGCCGGGCGTTGACGCGTTCCAGCAGCACGACGCGGGGATCGTGGCGCAGCGACCAGGCGAACTGGCCGAAGCCGACATCGACGGCATAGACGCGCGCCGCGCCGCGCTGGAGCAGCACGTCGGTGAAGCCGCCGGTCGAGGCGCCGACGTCGAGCGCGATCAGGCCGTGCGGATCGATCTTGAAGTGATCGAGGGCGTGGGCGAGCTTGACGCCGCCGCGCGACACATAGGGATGGTCCTTGCCGCGCACCTCGAGCGGCGCATCGACGCCGAGCGTCGCGCCCGGTTTGTCGAGGCGCTTCTCGCCGGTGAACACCGTGCCGGCCAGGACCAGCGCCTGCGCCTTGGCGCGGGTCGGCGCCAGGCCGCGCTCGACCAGCAGCTGATCGAGGCGTCGCTTTTCGGTCATTGAGCGAAGCGCGCCATCGGCGCGCCGACTCAAGCGCGCGCCGAACGCTCGATCTCGGCGCGGCCGAGCGCGATCAGCGCGGTCTGCTTGATCTGCCGCGCGTTGAGGCCGGCCTCGTCGTACTGCTTCGCCGGCGCGTCATGGTCGATGAAGCGGTCGGGCAGCACCATCGGCCGCACCTTGAGTCCCTGGTCGAGCAGGCCGACATGCGCGAGGTGATGCAGCACGTGGCTGCCGAAGCCGCCGATGGCGGCTTCCTCGACGGTGATCAGCACCTCGTGCTCGCGCGCCAGGCGCTCGATCAGGTCGGTGTCCAGCGGCTTGGCGAAGCGCGCGTCGGCGACGGTGGTCGACAATCCCAGATGGGCGAGCTCTTCGGCGGCCTTGAGCGCCTCCTGCAGGCGCGTGCCGAGGCTCAAAATCGCGATCGAATTGCCTTCGCGCAGGATACGGCCTTTGCCGATCGGAAGCACTTCCCCCTTCGCCGGAAGTGCGACGCCGACGCCCTCGCCGCGCGGATAGCGCAGCGCCGAGGGCGCGTCGTCGATCGCCGCCGCGGTCGTCACCATGTGCACGAGCTCGGCCTCGTCGGCCGCCGCCATGATGACGAAATGCGGCAGGCAACCGAGATAGGCGAGATCGAACGAGCCGGCATGGGTGGCCCCATCCGCACCAACGAGCCCGGCGCGGTCCATGGCGAAGCGCACCGGCAGCTTCTGGATGGCGACGTCGTGCACCACCTGGTCGTAGGCGCGCTGGAGGAAGGTCGAATAAATGGTCGCGAACGGCTTCAGGCCCTCGCAGGCCATGCCGGCGGCGAAGGTGACGGCGTGCTGCTCGGCGATGCCGACGTCGAAACTGCGGTCGGGGAAGCGCTCGGCGAACTTGTCGAGGCCGGTGCCGGACGGCATCGCGGCGGTGATGGCGACGATCTTGGGATCGCGCTCGGCCTCGCTGATCAGCGCCTTGGCGTAGACCGAGGTATAGGACGGCGCCGCCGCCTTGCCCTTGACCTGCGCGCCGGTGGCGACGTCGAACTTGACGACGCCGTGATACTTGTCGGCGGCGGCCTCGGCCGGGCCATAGCCGTGGCCCTTCTGGGTCACGACATGGACCAGGACCGGCCCTTCGTTGTCGCTGTCGCGCAGGTTCTTCAGCACCGGCAGTAGGTGATCCAGGTTATGCCCGTCGATGGGCCCGACATAGAAGAAGCCGAGCTCCTCGAACAGCGTGCCACCGGTGACCATGCCGCGGGCGTATTCGTCGGCGCGGCGCGCCGCCTTGGCGAGGCCGCGCGGGAAGCGCTTGGCCATCGCGGCGCCGAGCTGGCGCAGGCTGCGATAGGGCTTCGACGACAGGAGCCGCGAGAGATAGGCGCTCATCGCGCCGACCGGCGGCGCAATGGACATGTCGTTGTCGTTGAGGATGACGATCAGGCGCGAATTCATCGCGCCGGCGTTGTTCATCGCCTCGTAGGCCATCCCGGCGCTCATCGCGCCGTCGCCGATCACGGCGATGACGTTGTTGGCGCGACCCTGGAGGTCGCGGCCGACCGCCATGCCGAGTCCGGCGGAGATCGAGGTCGAGCTGTGCGCGGCGCCGAACGGATCGTATTCGCTCTCGCTGCGCCGGGTGAATCCGGAAAGCCCGCCGCCCTGGCGCAGCGTGCGGATGCGGTCGCGGCGGCCGGTGATGATCTTGTGCGGATAGGCCTGGTGGCCGACGTCCCAGATCAGCCGGTCGTTCGGCGTATCGAAGACGTAGTGCAGCGCGACGGTCAGCTCGACCACGCCGAGGCCGGCGCCGAGATGGCCGCCGGTGACGGAGACGGCATCGACCAGCTCGCGGCGCAACTCGTCGGCGAACTGGCGCAGCTGGCTCTCGTCGAGCTTGCGCAGATCGGCCGGCGTGTTGACTTGATCCAGCAGTGGCGTCAGGTCATTGCGCAGCAGCGGCGTGTCCATGGGTCTCGTGGAGTCGTTGAAGTGGGCTTCCCTCAACCGCGCCTGGGGCGCGGCCATTGTGCGAAGACTAAACACAGAACGGCGAATTTAGCAATTTCGTTGCTTGCCAGGACCAAGATTTCGCCTCATTTTGCCGTAGGTTAGGGCGGCTGGCCGACCGGCGATTTCTGCGTATAATGCGCCGCAACACGGCGGCCGGCGATCTGCACCGGCGGCCAAGCGAGGTTTGGAATGCGTGTCGTACTGGCCCAACCGCGGGGTTTCTGCGCCGGGGTCGAGCGTGCCATCGACATCGTCGAGCGGGCGCTCGAGAAGTACGGCCCGCCGATCTATGTCCGGCACGAGATCGTGCATAACAGGCATGTCGTGGAGCGACTCCGCGCCAAGGGCGCGCATTTCGTCGACGAGCTCGACGAGATTCCGCCGGGCAGCGTCACCATCTTCAGCGCCCACGGCGTTTCGAGCGCGGTCCAGGACGCGGCGACCGAGCGCAGCCTGCCGGTGATCGACGCCACCTGCCCGCTGGTCTCGAAGGTCCACAGCGAGGGCCAGCGCTATGCGGCGCAGGGCCGCGAGATCGTGCTCGTCGGCCACGCCGGCCATCCCGAGATCGAAGGCACGATGGGCCGCATCGACGGCAAGGTGCACCTGATCTCGCGCGCCGAGGAAGTCGCCGGCCTCAAGGTCAGCAATCCGCACAAGCTCGCCTTCATCACCCAGACGACGCTGTCGGTCGACGACACCAAGGCGGTGATCGACGCGCTGCGCCAGCGCTTCCCCGACATCGTCGGACCGGACACCAAGGACATCTGCTACGCCACCCAGAACCGCCAGCGGGCGGTGCGCGAACTGGCGCAGCAGGTCGACGTCGTGCTGGTGGTCGGCGCCGCCAACAGCTCGAATTCGAACCGGCTGCGCGAGATCGCGGCCGAGCAGGGCGTCAAAGCTTATCTGGTCGCCGATGCCGATGCGCTCGATCCCACTTGGGTCAAAGGTGCCAAGGCGGTCGGCATCACCGCGGGCGCCTCGGCGCCCGAGGAACTGGTCCAGAACCTGATCGCGCGGCTGAAGCAGCTGAGCGAGGTCGAGTGCGAGAAGCTGCCCGGCATCACCGAGAACGTGCGCTTCCGCATGCCGCCCGAACTGGCCGAAACCGCCGGCTGAGAGCCCCGAACGAAAGAGGTCGATTCCGTGTCCGTTCCGCTCAATCAAATGATCCGTGTCGGCGCCTACGTGATGAAGCAGCGCCTGACCGGCGTCGAGCGCTATCCGCTCGTGCTCATGCTCGAGCCGTTGTTCCGCTGCAACCTCGCCTGCGCCGGCTGCGGCAAGATCGACTATCCCGACAAGATCCTGAACCAGCGGCTTTCGGT
>JAGWNF010000001.1 GCA_028871455.1 Alphaproteobacteria bacterium | reverse complement strand
ATGTCGAGAATGTCGTTGATGATCGTCAGCAGGTGCTCGCCGCTGCGCCGGATCAGCGTCGCATACTCCCGATACCGCGCCGGCTGCGGACCGAACATCCCCTGCTCGATGATCTGCGAAAACCCAATCACCGCGTTCAACGGCGTGCGTAGTTCGTGGCTCATGGTCGCCAGGAACGAGCTTTTGGCGCGGTCGGCGCGCTCGGCCGTCTCGCGCGCCTGACGCTCGAGCTGTTCGCTGCGGCGCAGCGCTTCCTCCTGCTGTTTGATGCGTGTGATGTCGGTATAGAAGCAGGCAGTACCGCGGTCTGCAGTGCGCCGTTCGCGCGTCAACAACCAGCGTCCGTCGCGCAGCCGCTGCACGAGTTCGGCATTGGCGTCGCGGTGCGCGGCGACGCGCCGCGCGACAAGTGCTGCACGCGACTCCTCGTCGACGCCTTCCGCCCAGCCGCCGCTCTCGGCAACCAGCCGGATGATCGTCTCGAATCGTGCGCCTGGCACCACCAGCGGCTGCACCGCCGGCGTGTAATATTCGACATAGGTGCGGTTGCACAGCACTAGGCGATCATCGATGTCGTAGAGTGCGAAGCCGCCGGGCGTGCTTTCGATTGCATCGCGCAGCCGATTCTCGGCGGTGCTGCGCGCACGTTCCTCCGCGGTCAGTCGCCACGCGAGCCACAGTGCGACGATGGTTACGATCGCCATGATCATGACGTCGAAGACGACGAAGTTACGGAAGGCCGGCGAGGCGGCCGGCGACGCGCCAACGGCTACCATTTCGAGTGGAAAGCCGGTGACCGCGCGAATCGTCACGGCGCGGTGCGCATGTCCGGTGAGCACGTCAAGCACCGGACTCGCACCGCTCGTGATTTCTTGGTCGTTGTAGGCAAGCACGGTGCCGTCGTCCTCGCGCACTAGGAAGGCGCCGGCGACGCTTGTTAGTGAGCCGCGCAAGGCAGTGAAATGCGCGGGCTCGACGACGGCGACGACGGTGCCGATGCGATCGCCGGTCGAATCGAAGATCGGCCGGCTTATGTTGAAATACGGATGCATCCCAGGCGTCGACATGAGATGGCCGATGAACGGCTCGGACGTATTGCTGGTGGCAAGCAGCTTGACGTAGGGCTGGTCGGCCAAATTGCGCTGTGCCGGCGGATAATGCGCGGAATCGAGCACCACCTTGCCCCGGCTATCGAGCAGCAGCAGCTGGCGCACATGCGGCAGCCGCATGTCTTCGTCCTCGATCAACGCCTGATCGGCCGAACTCAGCGCGCGGGCCGCCAGACGATCGCTGAGCCGCGCCGCGATCGTCTCCATGGTGAGGTCGATAGCAGTGAGCGTATGGCCGGCTTCCTCGGCCAGCATCGTCGCCGTCGCTTGCCGCGCTTCGGTTTCGTGCACGGCGGAAGTCGAATAGAAGTGATAGACGAAGACGCCGTTGGCGGCGTGCAGCAGCGCGACGAGCAAGCCGGTCACGACGAGAATCCGGGGCGCGAGCAGCCACTCGTTCGGCACGCCCGTCATGCCGACGGCAGCGCGGCCGGCATCAGCCCGCTTGAAAAGGCGCCCCACGGCGATCCTCGGTGCGAGAGGACAATGCTCCTCAATCTCCGAGGCTATCGGAGCCTCGCTTAGCGTCTGGTTAACCCCTACGTCCCCCGAGCGGGTATGCTTAAGAAAAGCTGAATCGGAGTGCCGTGTGCCACTATCGTCCGCGAGCCCGAATGCCGGCCTGTTGGGTCGTCCCGGCGGCCGTGCCGTTCTCGATACGCCGGCCCTGGTCGCGCTCGCGCGGCGCTTGATCGCAACATCGCGGCGATGGCCGCGCACGCACGCGCAACCGGCGTGGCGCTGCGGCTCCATGTCAAGACGCACAAGTCGGTCGCCATTGCCTGACGCCAGGTCGCCGCCGGCGCTCTTGGCATCTCCTGCGTCACGCTCGGCGAGGCCGAAATTATGGTGCGCGCCGGTCTATCAACGGTCCACAGGGGCCGGTGCCCGGCGTGCTTGGGCGGTCGGCACGCCGCCGATATAATGCGGTCGCGGCGAGGGCGGAGGCGGGATGAAGACGATCCTCACGGTGGTGGGAGACGGATCTGCGGAGGCGGTGCTCGAAACCGCGGTCCTGGCCGCGCGCCGCTTCGGCGGCAAAATCACCGGGCTCAACGCGCTGGCGAGCGAATACGCCGTCGTGTTCGGCGGCGAAATGGGATTTTCCATCTCGTCCGAAGTCGATCGCACCCTCGAGCGCGAAGGCGCCGAGCGGCGCGATCAGGCACGGGCGCTGTTCAATGCGGTCATGCGCAAGCACGGCATACCGCTCGGCACGGGTAACGGCGTGACGGCCGAGTGGCGCGAGGAAGCCGGCCGCCAGAACGCCATCGTCGGCATGCTCGGCCGGACCTATGACCTGATCGTGCTCGAACAGCCGGACAAGGCGGCGTCCTTCGCCGAGGCGACGCTGGAAGACGCGCTGTTCGAAAGCGGCCGGCCGGTGCTGATGGCGCCGAAGGCGAAATGTACGGTCCTGGGCGACCGCATTCTCGTCGCCTGGAACGGCAGCACCGAGACGGCGCGCACTATCGGCCTGGCGATGCCGTTCCTCGAGCGAGCGGCGCGTGTCGAGATTGTGAGCGTGGCCAGCGCTTTCGTGCCCGGACCGAGCGCCGAAGAACTCATGCGCAATTTTCGGGCGCACGGTATCGACGTGGTATCGCGCCATATCGCGGTCGGCAATAAGCCGGCCGGCGAGGTCTTCCTCGAAGAAGCGCGGGCGATGCAGGCCGACCTGCTGATCAAGGGCGCCTACACGCAGAGTCGACTCCGGCAGATGATCTTCGGCGGCGCCACGCGGCATATCATCCTCAACGCCGTCATTCCGGTTCTGCTCGCGCACTGATCGGGAGGCGCGCCGGTTCCCGCGCCAAATATCGTTAACGCTTAAGGGTTTGATAAATCCGACGGCGTAGCTTTCGCCGCGTTGGGGGTTGGACGTATGGACAAACCTTTCGGCGCCGAGCGGCGACTCCGCGATTTCGTCGAGATGGCGGGTGATTTCGCGTGGGAAGTCGATGCCGCCGGCCGTTTCGTCTTCGTGGCGCCGTCGCAGATTCATGGCTGGCCGGCGCCGTCGCTCCTTGGCCGCATGGTCGCGGATTTTCTGGTCGATCCCGACGACATCAAGGCGTTCACCGCGACCGAGCCGCTCGTCGCCGAAGCCATTCGCCTGCGGGACGCTGGCGGCAGCGCGGTCACGGTTGTCGTGCGTGTCCGGCCAGTCACTGACGCCGCTGGACAATGGATTGGTGCACGCGGTGTTGCGCGCGAGACCATCGATCCCCGCGCGCAGCAAATCGAGCTCGATGAAGCGCGGCTACGCGACGGCTTGTGCCGCCACGTCGTGCGGGCGCTGCGCGACGAACCCCAACCGGAGGCTGCACTGGAGGCGGCGCTGACCGCGTTGGGCTTGACCGTCGATGCGACCGGCGGCAGCGTTCTCCGGCGCGGCGCCGACGGCGCGTGGCGCCCGGCGGCCCACTGGGGCCTGAAGCCGTCGTCGTCGGCGCTGGCGCTCGTTCGCGATGCCCTCGCTTGCGGTGACGGCTCGGCGTTAGAGCATGATGGTGGGCAAATCGCTGTCCAGGCGGTGGCCTATCGCCGCGAAACGAAGGGGGCCGTCTTGTTGTGGCGACGCGATGAACGTGCCGCCTTCACGGCTGGTGAGCGCTCGTTGTTGGCTGACGTGGCCGACCAGATCGGCATCGCGTTGGCACAACTCGATGCGCGCGAGCGAATCGATCGGCTGTCACGTACCGACCATCTCACCGGCCTCGCTAATCGCGGTGCATTTTTCGATGAGTTCGCGCGCCGACTGAGTCGCGTCGACCGCGTGCGATCGGCGGCCCTACTTTATGTCGATGTCGCCAATTTGAAGGTGGTCAATACTCTGCGCGGGCCGGAAGCCGGTGATATTGCGCTCGCCGCCCTCGCCGCGCTGCTCCGAGAGCACACGCGGCCGGGCGACCTGATCGCGCGTTTCGGCGCGGGCGAATTCGTGCTCTGGATCGAGCGCATCGACGTCGATGGCGCAAGAGCGCGCGCCGCGGCATTGCGAGCCGCCGCGGTCGGACTCGCGGAGCGCGTCGGCTGCGGCGACTTGCCGTTCGGCATCAGCGTCGGCACCGCTCTCTTCGATTCGACACGTGCCGAATCGATCATGCAACTCGTGCTGCGCGCCGCCGCGGATGCGGGTCGTGGCAACTCCGGGAAAGAAAAGGGAGGCGAGTTGTGGTCCGCCTCCCTACCGGCTTAGATCGCGCCACCGGCCGGCGGCGTCGGTGTTGACGTCAGTGGATGGTGATGACGACGACGCGATTGCGCGGCTCGCGTACGCCGTCCAGCGTCGGCACCAGTGGCTGGCGTTCGCCGACCCAACGCTCGTCGAGCTGGCCGGATGCGACGCCGCCGCGGTGCAGTTGGGCACGCACCGCGTCTGCACGGCGATGCGATAAGCCCACGTTGTAAGTGTCACTGCCCGCGCGGTCGGCGTGCCCAACCAGCAGAAGCCGCATCTTCGGATCGGCCTTCGCCCGCTCGGTCACTTGTCGCAGGATTCGGAGTGCATCCGGTGTCAGGTTGGATTTATTGAATTCGAAATAGACCCGGTACTCTTGCGCCGCCATCGGCTGGCCCTCGAGCCTGGCCAGATTGGCGAAGAATTCGTTGTGGCAGGGTCCGGTCATCGCCGTCCACCACGACTTCTCCATATGCTCGACCCAGCAATCGAAATCGACCTGCGTGCGGGCGGCGAACGCTGGCTGGTGTTCACGCGCACCGGCGTCGAGCACTTTGACAAGCCGCGCGCGCGCCGCGTTCAGGATTTGCGAATAACCTTCCTTCGCGTCCCATGGCGTAACGATCTCCCAGTTGCCGACGTTTTCCGGTGGTACGACCTGGCCGCGTCCGGCGGCGAGGCTCTTGCGCGCGAAGTAGTCGGAATCGTCGCGTTGCCCATCGCGGTTGATCAGGGCATCGGCGAAATCGGCATAATCGTGGGCGAGCGCTTGATTGAATGGGTTCGCGCTCGCGCTCGGTGCTGTCGATTCGGCCTCAGGCAGCGTGACGTGATAGGAGTAGAAATTGCCGCGTAACGGCGGGCTGTACGACCAGCCGCTGCAGCCGGCAATCAGCAATCCTGCGGCCAGGAGGACAAGATACCTCCCGATCGGATTAAGGTCCCTCATGGTTGACCCCCAATTCTCCGTGTTCGATCCGGTGGTGACGCCGCACACCATCGAAGTCGGGAGATCCTCATCGCCGGCACCGAGCGAGATCGGTCCGGAAATTCGCTCGTCAACGTGGGCTCAGTCACTCCGTGTGTCTGCGCTCAGCACCGGTCATGATGGTCCGGTAGGCGAGCCAAATAATGTCACGAATGATGGCTTTACTATGTCAGTCCGCGCGAAGCCCGGCGGCTGTGGCGGCAGTGCCACGTCGCATCAATTATTTTTTTGGTCGTTCTCGATATTTGTCCGGCGGTGGTGTGCACGCGCGGCGCGAGCACGCGGGCGAATGCGTCGGTCGCTCGCCGGCGCCAACTCGGACGCCTCAGCGCGTTTCGCCCGGTGCCGCCGCGCCACTCGGTTTCTGGATCTCGACGAGCGTTCCGTCGTGCGCCGCGCGGAAGAAACAGCTGCGAGTGCCGGTGTGGCATGCGACTCCGTTTTGATCGACCAGGAGCAGCAGCGCGTCACCGTCGCAGTCGACGCGAAGCTCGACCAGACGCTGGATATGTCCGGAACTCTCGCCCTTGCGCCAGAGCTGCTTGCGCGAGCGCGACCAATAGCAGACGCGCCCAGTCTTGAGGGTCTCGGTCACGGCCTCGCGATTCATCCAGGCGAGCATCAGCACTTCGCCACTGTCATGCTGTTGCGCCATCGCTGGGATGAGCCCATCGCCGCCGAAACGCAGTGCCGCCAGCACCTGTGGCGCGTCCTGCGTCGCGCTGTCCGCCATGACCGTTCTCCCGAATGTGCCGCGGCATTCTATCGCTCGCGCCGCCGCCCGGCGAGCGGCGCATCAGCTGCGCCAGCGCAGCACCCGGCCCTTGACCGGGTTGACAAAATCGCGCCCGGCGGCGCCCGCCCGCCGGTATTCCTGCTTCAGCCGGTAATACCACTTGGCCTGGGTGTCGGCGTCATTGATCAGCATGAGCGAGGGATTGTGCTTTAGTCCCTCGCTCTGCATCACCATCACTCGCCGATCCTGGTTGAGGAAAGCGCGCACATAGGGTCGCAGCATCGGCTTCAAGGCCGACAACCACGGCAAATCCCAATAGATCGCGTGATTGACCTCGGTTTCGTTGTCGTTTAGCGGCGTCACGGCTGTCAGGCTGGCGACGAATCGTCTGCCGATCCTGATGTGCTCGGTGCGCGTCGATGGCAGGCGGAACATGATCTCGGTCTCGGGTGCGCCGCCGAGTAGGCGATAAGCGTTGGCATTCGACGACGGTGCGTGCCGCAGCATGGTGAAGCCGTAGGGGCTGGGGGCGAAGGCCTTGGCCTTCTCGTGGATCGATCCGCGCGAGCGCCACCACCATGCGCGGTGGACGAAGGCGCCGTGCGCCGGATCCATTAAGCCGACGACCGCATGGTCGATCGCCGCAGGGACGCGCATGCGTTCGAACAGCCTGGGCGCGATGTCACCGATCTCGGGAATTTCGGGGGGTGGCGGCGCGCTATCGGGATCATCGCCGAAAAACAACCAAACGTTGCCCTGGATCTCTCGCGCCGGATAGGCAGCGACACCGATCCGCTCCAGGGCCAGCTTCTGGCCTTCGACCAGCGACGGAATCACGGTGCAACGGCCGGCAATATTGAAGCGCCAACCATGGTAGCAACATTCGATCTCACGGCCATCGAACGCGCCGCAGCTCAGCGGGATGCCGCGATGTGGGCAGACGTTGCGGAGCGCGAAAGGCTTGCCGTCGGCGTCACGGCCAATCAGCACCGGCTCGCCCAACAACGTACGCGCGACCATGCGACCGCGGCGCAAGGCATGGCCCGGCACGGCGAAGTACCACATGTCGCGCAAAGCGGCGGTGTCTGAGTCCACTGACGATCCCCGGAAACGGCGCGGCGGCGGCCGAACGCCGAGACTAACGCCGGCCGCCGGGGTCGTGAAGGGTCCTGCAACTCGATTGTGCCGTTGCGAAAAAGTCACGGTAACAACGGCGAGTCGTTCGCAATAGCGCCCGGGAAAAGGCCGCTGTTGGCGGCAAAATCCGTGACTCCCCTTGTCGGCATCGGTGCCGCCGTCTAATGTGCACTGCACAATAACGCGGGTGTGGACCAGCGGAGTGGTCGATGGATGATATTCGTCAACGTGTCACGGCGCGCCAAGCCTACGCACTTGAGGACTTGGCCGTCGGGATGACGGCCTCCTATTTCCACACTGTCACCGACGCCGACATCCGCCAGTTCGCAGACCTCACCGGCGACCACAATCCGTTGCATCTCGACGAGGAATTCGCCAAGACCACGCGGTTCAAGGGCCGCATCGCGCATGGCATGCTGTCGGCGAGTTTCCTTTCCACCGTGATCGCCATTCTGCCGGGACCGGGCACGATCTACCTCAGCCAGACGCTGGCGTTCCGCGCGCCCGTGCATATCGACGACACCATCGAGGCACAGGTGACGGTCGCCGAGATCGACGCGGCGAAGAAGCGGGTCCGGCTGAAAACCGTGTGTCGCGTCGGCGATCTGGTCGTGATCGACGGCGAGGCCGTCGTTATCGTGCCGTCGCGCAAGAACGCGGTCGCCTGACGCGAGTCAGTCGCCGGGCCGACTCGGGCGCAATGCTGCTCTACCCGTCCGCCCGGTTCCCGGGATAGGTTCCCTGCCGTGCATATCTTCCGACATGAACGTGCCGACGGCACGAATCGCGGCAGTGCGGTCGCGATCGGCAATTTCGACGGTCTACACCCCGGCCATCAGGCAGTGATCGCGGCGGCCGGCGACGTCGCGCGCACGCGCGGCATGCCGCAGGCTATCCTCACCTTCGAGCCGCATCCTTATGCGGTATTCCATCCGGCAGCGGCGCCGTTCCGGTTGACGCCATTCCGCAGCAAGGCCCGCCACATCGAGGCGCTTGGCGTCGACTTGCTGTTCGCGCTGCATTTCGACCGCGAATTCGCCAAGCGCACGGCCGAGCAGTTTATCGACGAGATTCTAGTTGCTGGACTTGGTGTCGGTCACGTCGCCGTCGGCTATGATTTCGTCTTCGGCAATCAGCGCCGCGGCACCGCGGATTTTCTGGTCGATGCGGCGCGCGCGCGCGGTTTCGGCGTGACGGTCGTGCCACGTACGGTGTCGCCGGCCGGCGAAGCCTATTCCTCGACGCGCATTCGCGAGCATCTTGCCGGTGCCCGGCCGCGCGACGCGGCCAAGCTGCTCGGCCGCTGGTGGGAGATCGACGGGCGGGTCGAACATGCCGCCGGCGTCGGCACCGGCTTGGGCTATCCGACCGCCAACCTGCCGATGGCCGATTATCTGCGGCCGGCGGTCGGCATCTATGCCGCCTTTGCTGGCATCGAGGAGGGCAAGCGTACAACTTGGTATCCGGCCGCCGCTTATTTCGGCCGCCGTCCGACGTTCGGCGGCGACATGCTCGGCCTTGAGGTCTATCTCATCGACTTTGCCGGCGATCTCTATGGTCGACATCTGCGGCTGGCGCTGGTCGAGTACCTCCGGCCCGATGCCGGCTTCGCCGGCCTTGACGCGCTCAAGACGCAGATCGCCGACGATGTCGTGCGGGCCCGCCGTATTGTCGCCAATGAAAAACCCGAGGCGTGATGCCCTTTCCGTTGACCGCGGCCGTGCCGCCCGCCTATGACCAACGCCATGGCTGACGATTCATCGGCGGATTCCGGCGCCAATCCGGGCAAGGATTATCGTGCCACGGTCTTCCTGCCCGAGACCCAATTTGCCATGCGTGGCGATCTGCCCAAGCGCGAGCCTGCGATGCTCGAGCGCTGGACACGTGTTGGGCTCTGGGCGCGGCAGCGCGTTGCCTCGAAAGGCCGGCCGAAGTTCATCCTCCATGACGGTCCGCCTTACGCCAACGGCAACCTGCACATCGGCCATGCGCTCAACAAGATTCTCAAGGACATCATCAACCGTGCGCAGCAGATGAGCGGCAAGGACGCGGTCTACGTCCCGGGCTGGGACTGCCATGGCCTGCCGATCGAGTGGAAGATCGAAGAAGAATACCGCGCCAAGAAAAAATCGAAGGACGATGTTCCCATCGTCGAGTTCCGCAAGGAGTGCCGCGAGTTCGCGCGCCACTGGATCGATGTCCAGCGCGTCGAGTTCGAGCGCCTTGGTGTCATCGGCGATTGGACACATCCCTATACGACAATGGCGAATGCGGCCGAAGCGCAGATCGCGCGCGAGATCGGCAAATTCCTGATGAACGGCCTGCTGTTCCGCGGCGCTAAGCCGGTCATGTGGTCGGTCGTCGAGCAGACCGCGCTCGCCGAGGCCGAAATCGAATACCACGACCATGCCTCGACCCAGGTCTGGGTGAAGTTTCCGGTGACCAAGCCCGGCAACCGCGAAATCAGGGACGCGTCGATTATCATCTGGACGACGACGCCATGGACGCTGCCGGGCAACCGTGCCATCGCCTACGGCGCCGATATCGCCTATCTGGTGCTGCGCATCCGCGAGGCTGGCGCCACGAGTCCGCTCAAGCCGGGCGAACATGTCGTCGTTGCCGAGACGCGCTGGCCGGAGCTCGAAAAAACGCTCGATTTCAAGGCCGACATGCTCATGGCGCTCAAGGGCGCCGAGCTCGCCGGTACGATCTGCCACCATCCGTTGGCGGGCCAGGGTTATGATTTTCCCGTGCCGCTATTGGCGGGTGACTTCGTCACCGACACCGACGGCACGGGCTTCGTGCATATTGCGCCCGGACACGGCGCCGATGATTTCGATCTCGGTCAAAAGCATGGCATTAAGGTGCCGGAGACGGTCGCGGCCGACGGTAGCTATGTCGCGGCGGTGCCGCTCTTCGCGGGCAAGCGCATCTTCCGGCCGAACGGCAAGGAAGGCGACGCCAACCCAGCGGTGATCGCGGCGCTGAAGCAGGCCGGCGCGCTGCTGGGTGATGCCAAGCTCGTCCATTCCTATCCGCATTCCTGGCGCTCCAAGGCGCCGCTCATCTTCCGCACCACGCCGCAGTGGTTCATCGGCATGGATATCAAGGGCGGCGACGGCCACACCCTGCGCGAGACGGCGCTCGCGGCCATCGATGCGACGCGCTGGATTCCGGCGCAAGGCCGCAACCGCATTCGCGCCATGATCGAGACGCGACCCGACTGGTGCATTTCGCGTCAGCGCGCCTGGGGCGTGCCGATCGCGGTCTTCGTCGACAAGAAAACGGGTGAGCCGCTGCGCGACCAAACCGTCGTAGACCGTGTCACCGCCGCTTTCGAGCACGAAGGCTCCGATGCGTGGTTCACGCACGATCCGGCCGAGTTCCTAGGGCCCGGCCGCAATCCGACGGATTACGAACAAGTTAAGGACATCGTCGACGTCTGGTTCGATTCCGGCTCGACGCATGCCTTCGTGCTCGAGCCGCGCCGCGACGGCGATCTCGCCTGGCCGGCGTCGCTCTATCTCGAAGGCTCCGACCAGCATCGCGGCTGGTTCCATTCGTCGCTGCTCGAATCCTGCGGCACGCGCGGCCGCGCGCCCTACGAGGCGGTGCTGACCCACGGTTTTGTGCTCGATGAGCAGGGCCGCAAGATGTCCAAGTCGCTCGGCAACGTTACTTCGCCGCAGGATGTGGTCGCGAAGAGCGGCGCCGACATCTTGCGGCTCTGGGTGGTCGCCGCCGACTACGCCGACGATCTGCGCATCGGCCCCGAGATCCTGAAGCAGCAGAGCGAGATCTATCGTCGGCTGCGGAACACGCTGCGGTATCTGCTCGGCGCGCTCAGCGGATTCAACGAACGCGAACGCGTCGCCTATGCGCAGATGCCCGAGTTAGAACGCTACATGCTCAATCTATTGGCCAAGTTGGATGACGACGTTCACGCGTTCATCGCGGCGTACGATTTTCACGGCATGTACACGGCGCTCCACAATTTTTGCGCCGTCGATCTATCGGCCTTTTATTTCGACATTCGAAAGGATTCGCTCTACTGTGACGCGCCAAGCTCATCAAAGCGGCGCGCGGCCCGCACCGTTCTCGACCTCGTATTCGAGCATTTGGTGCGGTGGCTCGCGCCGGTTTTGTGTTTCACCGCCGAGGAAGCCTGGCTCGTCCGTCATGGCGACGGTGACGATTCGAGCGTGCATCTGCAATCGTATCGCCGCGCGCACGCGGAGTGGAAAAACGATGCGGAATTTCTGAAATGGGACGCGATCAAACGCGTGCGCCGCGTCGTCACCGGCGCGATCGAGTTGAAACGCGCCGAAAAATTCCTCGGTTCGAGCTTGCAGGCGGCGCCGGCGATTTACATGACGGGAGAGGATATTTTTAAGAACGTCGATCCGCCGGAAATCTTCATCACTTCGACCGCTGCGTTCGCGGTCGGTGCACCGCCCCCCGGCGCCTTCAGCCTGCCCGATGTGCCCGATGTCGCCGTGACCGTCGAGCGCGCGCCGGGCGACAAATGCGCACGCTGTTGGCGGGTGCTTCCCGAAGTCGGTGACGACCCGACGCATCCCGATCTTTGTCGGCGGTGCGCCGGCGTCGTGGGTGCGCGCGGCGAAGCCGCGTGATGCGGCGCGGGCTCGTTGTCGCGCTCGCCATCGTGGCGATCGACCAGGCGGTGAAGGCCTGGATCGTCGGCTTCTTCGCCGTACGGTCGGTCGACGTGGTACGCGTCCTGCCGGTTTTCAACCTGGTCATGGCGTGGAATCGCGGCGTCAGTTTCGGTCTGTTCAACGGCGGTCACGGCACTTTTATCTTTGCCGCCCTGGCGGCGGCGATCGTCGCCGCGCTGCTCTGGTGGCTGTCGCGGGCCCGCGAAGCCAGCCTCCAGGTCGCCATTGGCCTGGTGATCGGCGGCGCCGTCGGCAACATCGTCGATCGGCTGATCCGCGGCGCGGTGGTAGACTTTCTTGATTTTCATCTTGGCGGCCTCCATTGGTTCGCCTTCAACCTCGCGGATACGGCCATTTGCCTGGGGGTCTTCTTTATCGCCATCGACGGATTGCTTGGCGAAGCCAGCCGGAATCGGTAAGCTTTTTAGCTTCTCGCTTGGGGGCGTTGTAATGGTTCTCGGTCGCTTTCGCCTGTCCGCAGTCTCGGTCTTCGTGTCCTTAACGGTCGCGGTTCTGGCGCTGTCCGGTTGCAGCGCCTGGACGGACGTCAAGCGCGGCCTCGGCATGGAAAAGGTCGTGCCCGACGAATTCGAAGTCACCACCAGTGCGCCGCTCGCCATTCCGCCCGACTACACGCTGCGGCCACCCCGGCCGGGTGCGGCGCCGACGCAGCAACTGTCGCCCACGGCTCAGGCGCAGGAGACGGTGTTCCGCGCCGGCGCCAACAAGCTCGACACGTTGCCGCCCGCGAAGTCCCGTAGCGCGGGCGAAAGCGCGCTGTTGCAGGATGCCGGCGCGCAACGGGCGCCGAAAGACATTCGTCAACTTGTCAGCCACGACGAACAGGCGGCAACGAACAGCGATACGCTGACTCAGCGGCTACTGTTCTGGCGGTCGGAGCCGCCCAATCCGAATGTGTCGCTCGATCCGACGGCGGAAGCCGCACGACTGCGCGAATTCGGCGCTACCGGCGAACCGACGCTCGCCGCCAGTCAGCCCGCGACGGCGACGGCTGGGCCGAAGCCGACGATCGAGCGCGCGAAGAAGGACAGCGGCAAGGGCTTCTTCGACTGGCTGTTCTAGGGCGACGCTCCGTCCGTTGCCCGCGCGATCAAAGTGCCGTGCTGCGGCCGTCTCGATTCAGCGCCGATCGGCTGATCTAAAGTGACCCTCCGGGCGTTATAAGCAGCGTTGCGAGCGGAGTCCCGATGACTTACCACCAGGATATCACCGGCTGTTTAGCCGAGAATTGCGAGTGCGGACTTAGCGCCGCCGAGCTTGAGGACGCGCTGCGCCGCACGGTGCCAGCTTTGCCGATTTTATCGCGCAAGCGCGATGACGACAGCCTGCCGCTGTTGCGTTTGCCGGCGCGGCGCGATGACATCGCTCGACTCAAGCCGCTCGCTGCCGAATTCGCCCGCTTCAAGGACGTGATCGTGCTCGGCACCGGCGGCTCGAGTCTCGGCGGCCAGACGTTGGTCGCCGTGGCACCGCCGGGCCGTACCCGCATCCATTTCATGGATAATGTCGATCCGCACAGTTTCACGCTGCTGTTCGATGCGCTCGATCCGCGCCGGACGGGGCTGATCGCCATATCGAAGTCGGGCGGCACCGCGGAGACCCTGGTGCAGTTCTTTGCCTGCATGGCGTGGCTCGACAAGCGTAGCGCGGCACGCACCATCGTCATCACCGAACCCAAGCCCAGTCCGCTGCGCGGGCTCGCCACAGCGCGCAAGCTACGTGTCCTCGATCATGATCCCAATATCGGCGGTCGCTATTCTGTGCTGTCGAACGTGGGATTGCTGCCCGCCATGATCGCCGGTATCGATGTCGCGGCGCTGCGGCGCGGCGCACGCGAGGTGCTCGACGCAACGCTCGCAGCTGCGAACCCGCGCGATGCGGCGCCGGCGCTCGGCGCCGCGGTTTCGGTCGCGCTTAACGAACGGCACGGCATTACGGCCACGGTCGTCATGCCCTATGTCGATCGGCTGGCGCATTTCGGCTTCTGGTTTCGGCAGCTCTGGGCGGAAAGCCTCGGCAAGGACGGCAAGGGTACGACGCCGATTCGCGCCGTCGGCACCGTCGACCAGCATAGCCAGCTCCAGCTCTATCTCGATGGTCCGGCCGACAAGATGTTTTCGCTGGTGATGTTGGCGCAGGCCGGCAAGGGGCCGCGCATGCCAGCGAAGCTGTCCGATCCGAGTCTCGGCTACCTCGCCGGCAAGCGCATGGGCGATTTGATCGATGCCGAGCAGCGCGCGACGGCACAGACGCTGATCCGCAACGGCCGCCCGACTCGCGTCTTCGCGCTCGAGCGACTCGATGCGAGGGCGCTCGGCGCGCTGCTGATGCACTACATGCTCGAAACCATGATTGCCGCTCAGCTGTGGGGCGTGAACGCCTTCGATCAACCTGCGGTCGAGCAAGGCAAGGTGCTCGCACGCCAGTACCTTGGCGAGAAAGGCCGCGCCAAGGCACAATAGGCCATGGCCATCCGCCAGCTGCCCGCCGTCGTCGTCAATCGCATCGCTGCCGGCGAGGTGATCGAGCGACCGGCGGCAGCCGTCAAGGAGCTGGTCGAGAACGCCATCGATGCGGGTGCGCAGCGCGTCGAGGTGACGCTCCGCGATGGCGGCGCCAGCCTGATCCTGGTGAGCGACGACGGGAGCGGTATGGACGCCGCCGAGCTGGCGCTTGCGATCGAGCGCCACTGCACCTCGAAACTGCCCGACGACGATCTGCAGCATATCCGCACGCTGGGCTTCCGCGGCGAGGCGCTGCCGTCGATCGGCGCAGTCAGTCGCCTGGCGATCGTCAGCCGTAGGCGTGGTGAGGCCGACGCGTTCAAGGTTGCGGTCGAAGGCGGCGTCAAGTCGGCGGTTGAGCCGGCAGCGCTGAGCCAAGGCACGCGTGTCGAGGTCCGCGATCTCTTCTATGCGACACCGGCGCGGCTCAAGTTCCTCAAATCCGTGCGCGCCGAGCGCGATGCAGCGATCGATGCCATCGAGCGGCTTGCCATGGCGTATCCATCGATCGCCTTCACGGTGACCGGCGACGAAGAGAAGCCGTTGCTGCGCATGACTGCGGTCGCGCCGGATCTCGCGGGCAAGTCGGCCGGGGACATCCGCCGTGCGCGGCTCGGTGCTATCCTTGGCCGCGACTTCGCCGACAATGCGCTGGCGATCGATGCCGCGCGCGAGGGCTTTCATCTCACCGGTCTCGCCGGCCTGCCGACGCTCAGCCGCGCTACCGCACGCGACCAGTATCTCTTCGTCAACGGCCGGCCGGTGCGCGACAAACTCCTGGCCGGCGCGGTCCGCGGCGCGTACCAAGATTTTCTGGCACGCGACCGCCATCCCATGGTGGTGCTGTTCCTGACCGGGCCGGAAGAGGACATCGACGTCAATGTCCATCCCGCCAAGGCGGAGGTACGCTTTCGCGATGCGACGCTGGTGCGCGGCTTGATCGTCGGCGCCTTGCGTAATGCGCTCACCGTTGCCGGCCATCGCGCCGCGACGACGGTGGCGACGCAGGCGCTCGGGGCGTTCCAGCCGGTGCATTGGAGTCCGCGCGGCGGCGCCGCGCCGGCGTTGACGCTCAATCCCGGTCTGGCCGAGGCATCCGCATCTTATCAGACACCGCTGACATCGACCGTGCCGGCAGTGCGCGCGGTCGAGGCGCCGATACTCGAATCCGTAGCGCATCCGCTGGGCGCCGCCTGCGCGCAGTTGCACGAGACCTATATCGTCGCCCAAACCGCCGACGGGCTCGTCATCGTCGATCAGCACGCGGCGCACGAGCGCCTGGTCTACGAACGCATGAAGGCCGAGATCGCCGCCACCGGCGTCAAGCGCCAAATCCTGCTGATCCCCGAAGTCGTCGAACTCGATCCGGCTGATGCCGCGCGGCTCGCGGCGCGCGCGGTGGAATTGGTCGAGCTCGGTCTCGTGATCGAGGCCTTCGGGCCGGGCGCCGTCGTTGTGCGTGAAGTGCCGGCGTTGCTCGGCGAGACCGACATCAAGGGCCTGATCCGCGACCTTGCCGACGAGATCGCCGAGCTTGGCGGCGCGTTGTCGCTCAAGGAGCGGCTTGAGCATGTCTGCGGTACGATCGCCTGCCACGGCAGTGTGCGGGCCGGTCGGCGGCTCAATCAGGCCGAAATGAACGCCTTGCTGCGCGATATGGAGACGACGCCGCATTCCGGCCAGTGCAACCACGGCCGACCGACCTATGTCGCGCTGAGTCTCGCCGAGATCGAAAAGCTGTTCGGCCGCCGCTGATCGCATGGTTCCACTCGAAGCCGACACCGCGCTGGTGCTGCTGTCCGCCGGCCAGGATTCAACCACGTGCCTCGCCTGGGCGCTCGATCGCTTCCATCGCGTCGAGACCATCGGCTTCGAATATGGCCAGCGTCACGGCATCGAGATGGAGCTGCGCGAGCCGCTCCGGCGCAAGATGGCGGCGCTCAATCCGGATTGGGCGCTGCGCCTCGGACCCGATCGGATCATCGCGCTCGACGTCCTGGGGCGGGTGAGCGAAAGCGCACTGATGGCAGACCTGCCGCTGGGCAAGCGGCCCGACGGCTTGCCGGCGACTTTTGTGCCCGGCCGCAATCTCGTGTTCTTTACCTTCGCCGCCATCGTCGCCTATCAGCGCGGCCTCAAGCATGTCGTCGGCGGCATGTGCGAGACCGACTTTTCCGGCTATCCCGATTGCCGCGACGATACGATCAAGGCGCTGCAAGCGGCGATCAACCTTGGCATGGATGCGCGGCTCGTGCTTGAGACACCGCTGATGTGGATCGACAAGGCGGCGACCTGGCGGCTGGCCGAAAGCCTCGGCGGTGCGGCGTTGGCCGAACTCATACGTTGCGAAACCCACAGCTGCTACCGCGGTGTTCGCGGCACGCTGCACAATTGGGGTCACGGCTGCGGTCTCTGCGATGCCTGTGTCCTGCGCGCCAAAGGCTGGCAAGCTTATGCGGCGGATCGCGCCGCGAGATCGACCACGCGCGCGGCGCGCTAGCGTTGCGGTCGGAAGACGTAGGCCGACGGTCCTTTGACCACCTCGTCGACCACCAGCCGATGCTGCAGCGGCGGGAAAGCGCGCTGGCGGCAATCGGCGCGCTCACACAACCGGCAGCCGACACCGATCTCGGTCGCCGCTTCCGGCCGCGTCAGATCAAGGCCATCGGCATAGACGATCTCGGCCGCCCGCGCGATATCGCAGCCCAATACCACCGCCATGTGGCCCGACGGTGCGTGGAAACCGCCGCCCGGTTTCTCGACCGTGCGCGCGACGCAGAAGAACGTGGCGCCGTCCGGCAAGCGCGCAATCTGACGGCGAATCAATCCGGGCGTGGCGAAGGCCTCGTGCACGACGAAACGCGGGCAGGCGCCGCCGTATCTCGAGAAGTGAAAGCCGGCGGCTGAGAAGCGCTTGCTGATGTTGCCGGCAATGTCGGCGCGGGCGAAGAAGAACGGGATACCTGCGGCGCCGGGCCGGTTAAGCATCGACAGACGATGCGCCGCCTGCTCGAACGAAACGCCAAAGCGGTTCATCAGGCGCTCGATGTCGTAACGCTCCGACTGCGCCGCCGCCAGCAAGGCGGCGTAGGGCATTAGAATGGCGCCGGCGAAGTAATTGGCGAGGCCGATACGACATAGCATCTCGCTTTCCGGCGCGGACAGCTTGGCGGTCCGGATGATCTCGCCGATCGCGTCACGCGCCTCAAGCAGGCCGAGCTGGTAGGCTAGGTGAAAATTCCGGCTGGCGAGCGGCAGTGCCTCGGAGAGACTTAGACGGCGGCTGCGCGGGTCGAACCGCCGAAAGGCGCCGGCCATGGCTTCGACCGGCGCGATCTCCAGAGTCACGCCGTGGCGCTGCGCGAGACGATCACCAAGGAAGCGGCCGAGGTCGCCCGCCGCTGGTCGCAGCGCCTCGGCCGCGGTTTCGAGCGTCGGAAAATGATTGCGTCGCGTTTCGAAGAAATCGCGGGCCTCTTCAGTGGGCAGCACGACGCGACGCGTCCGGCCTTCCGAAAGGTCGATGTTGACCGCCTGGGCGTCGTCGCGCGCGGCGCGCAAGGCGCGGTAAAGATCGGCAATCGCACGAGCGGCGCGCGGCGCCGCACCGACCAGCCGCGCGATCTCGTCGCTGTCGATGCCACTGTCGCGCAGGCCCGCGTCGGCAAACACCTCGCTCAGCGCTGCCGCGAGCTGGCGTTCGGCATCGTCGGTCAGCGCGTTGAGGTCGACGTCGAACCTCTCGCCGAGCTTCAACAGCAACGACACCGTCACCGGCCGCTCGTCGTGTTCGATCAGGTTCAGGTAGCTGGCGCTGATGCCGAGCTCACCCGCCATCTGTTGCTGGGTCAGGCCACGATCTTGACGCAGCCGCCGAATCTTCTGGCCGAGCAAGGTCTTGCGGGCCACCAATCGGAACGCTCCTGCGGTTTACAAATTTACAAACGGCACAATTTTTTGCACTAAAATACACATGATTTACTAATTTCATTATCGCCTTAGGTAGAAACTTCGCAAGCGCAATGTAAATTCTGTGGGGCATGGCCGTATGCCGACCGTGGGGACGTGGCGGCCGTTGTGGACGGAGGTCGACGTGAAGATTTGCGTGTTCGGAGCGGGGGCGATCGGAGGCTTCCTCGGCGCTAAGCTGGCCCAATCCGGCGCTCAAGTGTCGCTGGTGGCGCGCGGCGCCAATCTGGCAGCGATCCGCGCCAACGGCCTGACGCTGCGCGCTGACGGCAAGGCGACTGTCGTGCGGCTGCCGGCGACCGACAATCCGGCCGAGTTCGGTCCGCAGGACTACGTCATCGTCACCCTCAAGGCGAACCAGGTCGACGCCGCGCTGCCGCACTTCGCGCCGCTGCTCGGCCGCAACACGGCGATCGTCACCGCAGTGAACGGCATTCCCTATTGGTATTTCTATCGCCACGGCGGACCGTGGGAGAACCGCAGCATTGCGAGCGTCGATGCGGGCCGTCGGCAATGGGACTTGCTCGGGCCGGAACGCGCCATCGGCTGTGTCGTCTATCCGGCGACCGAATTAACGGTGCCCGGGGTGGTCGAGCACGTCTACGGCGATCGGTTTCCGATCGGCGAGCCCTCGGGCGAGATCAGCGCGCGCTGTCAGCGCCTCTCGGCCGTGTTCGCGGAATCGGGCCTCAAAGCGCCGGTATTCGATCGTATCCGCGACGAGATCTGGCTCAAGCTTTGGGGAAATCTTTGCCTCAATCCGCTCAGCGCGCTGACCGGTACCACGCTCGATGTGCTGTGCGGCGAAACCGGCACGCGCGACGTCGCCCGCACCATGATGCGCGAGGCGCAGGCGATCGCCGAGCGGCTCGATGTCCGATTCCGCGTCGATCTCGAGCGCCGGCTCGACGGCGCCCGCAAGGTCGGCGCGCACAAGACGTCGATGCTCCAGGATCTCGAACGCGGCCGGCCGCTCGAGATCGACGCCCTGGTCACCGCGGTGCAGGAACTCGGCCGCTTGGTCGAGGTGCCGACGCCGACGCTCGACATCGTCCTGGCACTGATCCAGCACCGGGCCGAAGCCTTGCGGCTCTATGAGAGGCGCAGCGCAGACGCCGCCGCTCAGCCGGAAGCCGTCGCGGCGGAATAACGCAGGAAGACGATCTTGGCGGCGCCATAGCGGCGCTCGTCGAGCGGCGTGAATCCGTTTGGCGGCGTTAGATCGCGCTTGGCCGGCAGCTCGGCGACGACGACCGCGTCGAGCAGCAGCCAACCGGCGGCTGCGAGCGCGGCGAGTGCCGGCGCCGTCCAAGCCTCGGAATAGGGCGGATCGAGAAACGCCAACGAGGCCGGTGCCGCGGCGCGCGGCGGCTTCAGCGCGTCAGAAGCGAGCACAGCTGTCATCCGCTCGACGCCGAGCGCCGCGATGTTCGCCATCAAGATCGCACGGGCTGCGCGATCGCGTTCCATGAAGGTGACGAAGCGTGCGCCGCGCGACAGCGCCTCAAGGCCGAGCGCACCGCTGCCGGCGAAAACGTCGAGCACGACGGCGTCGTCGTAAACCGGCCGCGGCGCGAACGGCGCATGCGCCAGAATGTTGAAGATCGCCTCGCGCGCGCGGCTCGAAGTCGGCCGCACCTCCCCGCCGCTGAGCGGCGCAAGCTTTCGGCCGCGATGCTTGCCGGCGATGATGCGCAGCACGTGCTCAGCCGCGCGCGGCCGTGATGAAAGCGGCGAAGATACGCCGGTCGCCCTCGCTCAGGCGATATTCGGGATGCCACTGCACGCCGAGGACGAAGCGCCGTTTCGGATCCTCGATGCCTTCGATGACACCGTCGGGCGCGACCGCGTCGACGACGAGTCCTGGCGCCGCGTCCTTCACCGCCTGGTGGTGCGCGCTGTTGACCGGCATCTCGGCCATTTGCGTTACCCGATGTAGCAGCGTGTTGGGCGCGATTGCCACCGTATGGCCGGGTTCGGTGCGCGGATTGTGCTGCTCGTGCGCCAGCGCGTTCTTGATCTCGTCGGGAATGTGCTGGATCAGCGTACCGCCGAGCGCGACGTTCAACAGCTGCTGGCCACCGCAAATCCCAAGCACCGGCAGGTTCTTCGCCAGTGCCGCCTGGCAGATCGCCAGCTCGAACGCCGTACGGCGCTCCTTGAGCGCGATGGTCGCATGTTTTGCCTTGGCGCCGAACAGCGCCGGATCGACGTCGAAGGCGCCGCCGGTGACGATCAGGCCGTCGAGCAGCGCGAGGTAATCACCGGCGCGCTCGGGCTCGTGCGGCAGCAGCACCGACAGGCCACCCGCCTCGGCCACCGCCTCGCAATAATTCTCGCGCAGCGCGTACCACGGATGAGTCTTGGAATAGCCGCCCGGCGGCTCGTGATCGAGGGTGAGGCCGATGACCGGTTGTGCCATGCTGGCGCCAATCTATGACCGCGCCGCGCGAGCGGCAAGGAAGCCGCATGGAACAACCGGTAAAGCCGATGGCGTTGGCGTTGCGGCTGGCCGAGCAGGCCGCCGCCGCCGGCGAAGTGCCGGTCGGCGCGGTGCTGGTCGATGCGTCGGGCGCGGTGCTGGCGCAGGCCGCGAATCGCGTCGAGGAGCTTGCCGATCCGACCGCGCATGCCGAACTGTTGGCGCTGCGCGAAGGCGCGCGTCGACGCGGCCGACCGATCCTCGACGATTGCGATCTCTACGTCACGCTCGAGCCCTGCGCCATGTGCGCCGGCGCCATCGCGCTGGCGCGCATCCGGCGGCTCTATTTCGGCGCGAACGATCCGAAGGGCGGCGCGGTCGAGCACGGTCCACGTTATTTTCAACAGCCGACCTGCCATCACCGACCGGAGGTCTATGGCAGTATCGACGCAACGCGCGCCGGCGAGTTACTGCGGCGCTTTTTCGCTGACCGGCGCTGATGCGCGGCGGCGGCCGATGGCGCGCCAGCCGATGTCGCGTCGGCAGAAACCCTGCGGCCAGTCGATTTTGTCGACCACGGCGTAGGCACGCTTCTGCGCCTCGCGCACCGAGCGGCCACGGGCGACGACGTTGAGGACGCGACCGCCATCGGCTAAGAGTTTGTCGCCGACGCGCTTGGTGCCGGCATGGAAGATACGGACCGAGGTGTCGGCGCCCGCGGCGACATCGAGGCCACGGATTTCGCTGCCTTTCACCGGCGTGCCGGGATAGCCCTTGGCCGCGAGCACGACGCAAAGCGCCACCTCGTCGCGCCAGCGCAGGTCGAAATCTTCGAGCTCGCCGTCATGCGCGGCGATCAACGCCGGCAGCAAGTCGCTCTTGAGCCTGGTCAGGAGCACTTGGCACTCGGGATCGCCGAAGCGGCAGTTGTATTCGATGACCTGCGGACCATCCTTGGTCAGGATCAGGCCGACGTAGAGCACACCCTTGTACGGCCGCCCTTCGTCGCGCATGGCGTGCACGGTCGGCAGAACGATCTTCTCCATCACCTGTACTTCGAGTTCGGCCGTCAGCACCGGCGCCGGTGAATAGGCACCCATACCGCCGGTGTTGGGTCCGGTGTCGCCGTCGCCGATGCGCTTGTGGTCCTGCGCCGAGGCGAGGCCGAGCGCGCGCTTGCCATCGACCAGCGCAAAGAAGCTGACTTCCTCGCCCTCGAGAAAATCTTCGACAACGATTTCGGCGCCGGCGTCGCCGAACTTCTTCGCCACCATCGCGGCGTCAACGGCGGCGAGCGCCTGGCGCGTCGTCGTCGCCACGGTCACGCCCTTGCCAGCGGCGAGGCCGTCGGCCTTCACCACGATCGGCGCCTTGTGTTTCCTGATGTAGTCCTTGGCCGCGGCCGGATCGGTGAAGCGCCGATAGGCCGCCGTGGGGATGTTGTACTTGGCGCAGAGATCCTTGGCGAACGCCTTGGAACCTTCGAGCGCCGCCGCCGCCGCGCTCGGACCGAAGGCGGCGATACCATTGGCTTCGAGGGTGTCGACCGCGCCGGCGACCAACGGTCCCTCGGGGCCGACGACGACGAAGTCGATCTTTTCCTGCTTGCACAGCTTGACGATGCCGTCGATGTCGTTGGGAGCGACCGGCACGCACGCCGCTTCGTCGGCGATGCCGGGATTGCCCGGCGCGCAGAACAGCGTGTCGCACAGCGGTGACGACGAGATCGCCCAGCACAAAGCGTGCTCGCGTCCGCCCGATCCGATCACCAGCACTCGCAAGCGGCTCTCCTCACGCTGGCCTCTTCCGGCTCGTTTCCCCCGACGGGGGCGCTCTTGTATCATAGCGTGCGATGACGGAAAGCCACTCGCCGACCATGGATGTGGGCGCCGGGAGCCTCCGTCCCAACCTGCCCGAATACACGGTTTCCGAGCTATCTCAAGCGGTTAAGCGGTCGCTCGAAACCGATTTCGGGCACGTTCGGGTGCGCGGCGAGATTTCCGGCTACAAGCGGGTCACGTCGGGCCATTGTTACTTGACGCTGAAGGACGCCGAGTCGTGCCTCGACGGCGTGATCTGGCGCACGACATTCGGCCGCCTCGCGTTAAAGCCCGAGGACGGCATGGACGTCGTCTGCACCGGCCGCATGACCACCTATCCCGGTCGGTCGAAGTACCAACTCGTGATCGAAGCGGTCGAGCTCGCGGGCATCGGTGCCCTGCTGAAGCTGCTGGAAGAGCGCAAGCAGAAGCTGGCGGCTGCCGGTCTCTTTGACGAGGCGCGGAAGCGGAAGCTGCCATTCCTGCCCGAGGTCATCGGTGTCGTCACCTCGCCGACCGGAGCGGTGATCCGCGATATCCTGCATCGCTTGGCCGATCGCTTCCCGCGCCGTGTGCTGGTCTGGCCGGTGCCGGTGCAGGGTGAGGGTGCAGCCGAGGCGATCGCCACCGCGATCGCCGGCTTTGACGCACTCGACGGCGGCGGCGCGGTGCCGCGGCCGGATCTGCTGATCGTGGCGCGCGGCGGTGGCAGCCTCGAGGACCTGATGGCTTTCAACGAGGAGGTCGTCGTCCGCGCCGTCGCTGCCTGTACCATTCCGCTGATCTCGGCGGTCGGCCACGAGACCGATACGACGCTGATCGATTACGCCGCCGACCGCCGCGCCCCGACGCCGACCGCCGCGGCCGAGATCGCGGTACCGGTGCGCCTCGATCTTGCCACCGATCTCGCCGCCTATTCGCACCGCTTGGCACAGGCGCTGAGGCGGTTCATGGATGACAAATTCCTACGCGTCGAAGGCCTGGCGCGAGGACTGCCCGACCCGCGAAGCCTGCTCGAGAACGCGCTACAGCGACTCGATGACCGCGCCGAGCGACTGCGCCTCGGCGTCACGGCGCTGTTCCGTCTGCGGCGCCAGAGCCTGCAGTCGCTGGGCCGCATGCTCCGGCGCGACATGATTGAGCGCGAGATCGGCCGCCTGCGCGACACCGTCGGTGCGATCGGCGAGCGACTGGCGCCTGCGACGGCGCGCCTTCTGCAGCAGCGCGAGATGGCGCTAGCCGGCTGCGCCGGCCGCCTCGCCAGCTGGCGCCAAACCCAGGAGAACGTTCTTAAACGCGGCTATGTGCTGGTGCGCGATGCCAAGGGTGCCGTGCTGACCTCTGCCCGAGCGGTCGTGCCGGGAGCCGACTTGGTACTTGAATTTCATGATGGCAAGGTCGCGGCGCGCGCAGTCGGCCGCGACACTGGGAAAGCCGGGAAGGTGCCGGCACCCAAGCGCGAACAAGGCGAATTGTTGTGAGGCGCCTCGCCATCGCCGCGGCACTCTGCGTCATCGCGACGGTGGCTTGGGCCGATGCTCTTAAGCTCGATGGCACCCTGACCGAGGGTGCACTGATTCGTGGCTTCGCCGGACCCGGTGCACACATTGCGCTCGACGGCAAGACGGTGCGCGTCGCGCCCGACGGCCATTTCATCTTCGGCTTCGGCCGTGACGCGCCGGCGCGTGCGAGCCTCGACGTCATCTTCCGCGACGGCAAGCGCCTCCATCGGGTCCTTGATGTCGTGGTGCGGCATTACGGCGTGCGTCGCATCGAGAACCTGCCACCTGCCGAGGTCACGCCTCCGCCCGAGGTGATGGCGCGAATCAAGCGTGAGGCAGCTGAGATCGACGTCGCTTTCGCACAGCAGAGCGACAGCGTCGCCTTCGAGACACCGCTCGAGTGGCCGGTGACCGGAACCATCACCGGCGTCTACGGCGTTGGGACTTTCCTCAACGGCCAGAGGCGCCAGCCGCATCTCGGCGTCGACATCAGTGCGCCGGCGGGCACGCCGATTAAGGCGGCGGATGCAGGCATCGTGAGTCTTGCCGAACAAAGCCTGTTCTTCACCGGCGGCACGGTCATCATCGACCACGGCTACGGCCTGTCGACGCTCTATATCCACCTCCAGAATATCGCCGTGCATGTTGGCGACCGGGTGACGCGCGGCGAGATCATCGGCGAAGTGGGCGAGACTGGCCGCGCCACCGGGCCGAACCTGCATTGGGGGCTGGTGTGGAATGGCGTCCGGCTCGATCCGGCGCTGGCGGTCGGGCCGATGCCGCAGCCGAATGCCGCTAATCCGGCCACCGCCGGTGCAGCCAGAACCACTGCTCCGGCCGCCGCCGTACCCATCCTTCCACCGCCGCGTTGATCGCGGTCATCAGTCGTTTGACGTCGGCTTGAACGTCACCGCTCCGGGGCAGCGGGATCGGCGGCTCGGCAACGAAGCGGAAATGTGCGCCGCGGATGCGCTCGACGCAGCAGGGCAGCACCACGCAGTCGTAGCGTAGCGCGAGGCGCGCCAGCGCCGGCGCCGTCATCGCGTCGCGGCCAAAGAACGGCACCGGAATGCCGTCGTTCATCTTCTGGTCGACGAGCATGCAGATGTGCTTGCCTTCGCCGAGCGCGCCGATCGCGCGGCGCGCCGCGACGCCTCCCTTCGGCACCAGCTCGCTGCCGACGATGCTACGCGCCTCGTTGATCAGCTCGTCGACGAACGGATTGTTGGCAGCGCGGTAGATCTCGATAACGTCGAGGCCGGCCTGAGTCGCCGCCAGCGTTGCGATCTCCCAGTTGCCGAAATGCGCCGAGAAGAAGATGAAACGCGTCTCCGGTCTGCGCACGTCGACGATTTCGCGGAAGCCCTCGACGGTCACGCGCCCGTCCGGTTCGTAGAGCCTGAACTCGCCGAGGTGCGGATATTCGGCGACGACCCGGCCGAGATTGTCCCACATGCCTCGGACGATATGGTCGATGTCCGCGTCGGTAAGTTCGGGGAGGGCGCGCCGCAGATTGACGCGGGCGCGGTTGCTGATGCCGAGCCGGGGACCGATGCCGCGTGCGAGCCAACCACCGACCGCCGACGCTGCATCGAGCGGTAACAGGTGGAAGAACGCAAAGGCGACGCGCGCGAACAGGCCTTCGGTCCAGTCACGTACGCGTATGGCGCCGCCGCGTTCAGCCATGCGCCGCCTGTTGCAACGCACCGTCGAGCAGCGCGTCGAGCGCACGCTCGTTGCGCCATTCGATGGTCAGCGGCAGGTAGGCGATGCGGGCCTGCCAGGTCGCCGATAGCCGCACCCAATCCTTTTCCGTCGTGATCAGATCGGCGCCAGCTCGTTGGGCTTCGGCCGCGAGCACCTCGAGTTCGTGCTCGGTATATGGATGGTGGTCGGGAAAGCCGCGCGCCGCAATCAGCCGCGCGCCCGCGTTGGGAAAGTGATCGAAGAACTTCCGGGGTCGACCGATGCCGGCGAAGGCGACGAGCGCGCGGCCGGCGAGGTTTGTCGTCGAAGGACGCGGCTCCGCGTGCAAAACCGGAACGGCGCCGAGCCGCGCCGTTGCGCCGGTCTCGTCGGTGCCAAGCATGACGACGGCATCGGCCCGCGCCAAACCGCGCGCGATGCTCTCACGAAGCGGACCCGCCGGCATCACGCGGCCGTTGCCGAAACCGTAGCCGCCATCGAGCACGACCAACGAAAGGTCCTTTGCCAAGCTCGGATTCTGAAGGCCGTCATCCATTAGGATCGTCCGGGCACCGGCTGCGACCGCGGCCCGCGCACCCGCGGCACGGTCGCGTGCGACCCAGACCGGCGCCTGCCGCGCCAGCATCAACGGCTCGTCGCCTACCGCCGCGGCGTCGTGGCGCTTCGGATCGACCCGCACCGGACCGGCGACACTGCCGCCATAGCCGCGGCTCAGGATATGAACGGCGTTGCCGCGCGCCGTAAGGCGTCGGGCCAGATCGGCGACGATGGGCGTCTTGCCGGCGCCGCCGGCGATCAGGTTGCCGACGCAGATCACCGGCACCGGTGCTTGATAGGATCGGGCCATCGCTCGACGCAGCGCACCGGCGGCGTCGTAGGCGCAGCCGAGCGGCGCCAGCAGCGCCGACAGGGCACCGCGCCGCGCCCAGAACTCAGGCGCGCTGGGCGGCATGGGGCGAAAGCCGGTCGAGCCAGGGCGCGATGCGGTTCATCACGGCGTCGAGCACCGCACGATTGTCTGCGGCGATGCCGGCGGCGGCGGCGGCCCGCGCCGCGCGCTCGACCGGATCGTCGATGAGTCGGCCGACCGCCGCGGCCAGCGTTTCGGCGTCGCGCACGTCGATCGACGCTCCGGCGGCGGCGAGCGCTTCGGCGGCACCGGCGGTGTTGCTCATGTCGGGGCCGTGCAGGATGGCGCAATCGAGCAACGCCGCTTCGATCGGATTGTGGCCACCTTTGTGCGCGAGCGAGCCGCCGATGAAGGCGATGCCGGCAAGCCGATAGAAGAGGCCAAGCTCGCCGAGGGTATCGGCGAGATAGATGTCGGTCATGCGATCGATCCGCTCGTCGCGCGAACGGCGGGCGACGCGCAGACCCAGGGCCTCGAGCTGCTGCGCCACTTCACCGCCGCGCGCCGGATGGCGCGGCGCGATGACGGTCAGCAGATTCGGATGCTGCGGCCGCAGGCGGCGATGAACCAGCGCGGCGGTGTCTTCTTCGCCGGGATGCGTCGAGGCCGCGAGCCAGATGGTGCGGCCGGCCAGCGCGGCCGCGAGCCGCGCCAGTTCGCTCTGGTCGACCGGCAGCGGCGCAGCCGCAGCCTTGAGATTGCCGACCGAGGCGGCGCCGGCCGCGCCCAGCTGTTTGAAGCGCGCCGCCTGGGCCTCGTCCTGCGCTAGGCACAGATCGAAGCTCGCCAGCAGCGGTCCGATCAGGCCGGGAGCGCGCCGCCAGCCGCGCAACGACTTCGCCGACATGCGGCCATTGAGGAGTAACAACGGCACGCCATAGCGGTTGCTCTCCGCAATCAGGTTCGGCCACAGCTCGGATTCGACCCAGAGCGCAAGGTCAGGGCGCCAGTGCTCGAGAAAGCGCCGGACATAGGTGCAGCGATCTACCGGCACGTATTGATGCCACGCGTGATCGCCCGGCAGGCGATTGGCCAGCAGCCGTGCCGAGGTCACGGTTCCGGTGGTAACGAGCACTGACAGAAGCGGTCGCTCGACCAGCAGACGGTCGATCAATGACAACATCGAGACGGCCTCGCCGATGCTGGCGGCGTGTACCCAGACCAACGGCCCCGCCGGCCGCGGCCGGGAGGCGACGCCCTGGCGCTCGGCAAAGCGCTCGGGATCTTCCTTGCCGTGCGCCATGCGGCGCGCGAGATAGAGCGCGATCAGCGGTCCGAGCGCTGTGGTGCCGCCGCGATAGAGCCAGAGCAGGCGGCTCATCCGTGGCCGTTCTGCCGCTGCATGCGGCGCAATGCCTGACGCGACTGCGTGCCGGGCGAGACGCGCTCACGGCCAACGCGGCGATCGGCCTCCGCCGTGATCGCGTTCAGCCGTTGCTCGATCAGCGCGCGGTAGCGCTCGATGCCAGCGTCGTCGAGTTCCGGCGGAATTACGATCGGCTCGCCCCAGATGAACGTGCCGCGCGAACACGGCAGGGGCAGGTGGAAGCGATCCCATGTGTCGAGGATGCGCCGCCGCCGCGTCGCATAGGCAAGCGGCACGACCGGCGCGCCGGCGAGCCGCGCCACGGCGACAATGCCTGACGAAGCGCGCATCGCCGGCCCGTCGGGACCGTCCGGCGTGATGCCGACGCACTCGCCGTCCTTCAGATGACGGACCATGGCGCGCAACGCGCCCGAGCCGCCGGATGTCGTCGAGCCGGCGATCGAATCGATGCCGAAATGGCGCACCGCGTCGGCGATGATACGGCCGTCACGGTGGCCCGAGATCAGCATGTGGATCGGCACGCGCCGCTCCCACGCGCACGGCATCATCAGCAACCGTCCGTGCCAGAAAGCGAGGATGAAGGGCCGCTTGCCAGCGTGGAATTCGGCGGGAACGGCGCCGCCGTCCGTTATCCAGGCGCCGGTGAGCCGCACCAGGCGGATATAGAGCGAAACCAGCCAGCAGAGGAACCGCCGCACGTCGTCTCGGCGTAGGACCCGATTCGTCCAGTCCATGCCCTAGGACGCCCGGATGGCGCGCAGCGAGGGCTCGTCCGCCGCCTGGTCGGCGAATTGCAGCGCGTAGAGGCGCGCATAGACGCCGCGCTCGCGCATCAACTCGGTGTGCGTCCCCTGCTCGACGACGCGACCCTTGTCGATCACGTAGATCAAGTCGGCACCGATAAGCCATGCGTTGACGGCCGTGGCGCCGGCCATGATTCCCATGCAGACGAGCGCGACCGCCAGCCGACCGATATAAGGTTGCACGAATTCGCGAATCAGCCGGCGCAGCAACGGCAGCGTAGCCGGCCGCTCCTTCGCGGCGTCGCGCGGCGTAGCTTCGGGGCTCAAGCGACCGGAATCCTCTGCAAAACCCGGGATTTACCACGTGATCATAGCATGCCGCGCCGGGCCGATTGCACTCATAACGAGGCGCAGGCGCGCCCGCAAGGCGCCGCGGCTCAGGCGCCGGCCACCGTCATGCCATCAACCCGGACCGTCGGCGCATCGATGCCGGTGCGGAATTCCAGATCGTTGGCCGGAGTCAGATGGCGGAACATGTCCTTCAAATTGCCGGCGATCGTCACCTCGCTGACCGGGAAGGCGAGCACGCCGTTCTCGATCCAGAAGCCTGCTGCGCCACGGCTGTAGTCGCCGGTCACGCCGCTGACGCCCATACCCATGAGCTCGGTGACGTAGAAGCCGCCGGCGACGTCGCCGATCAACTCCTGCGCGGTCACGGCGCCGGGCATGAGATAGAAATTAGCCGGCGCCGGCCCGGGCGGGCCCGAGGTACCCCGCCGGGCATGGCCCGTGGTCTTGAGCTTGAGTTGTCGTGCCGACGCCAAGTCGAGCAGCCATGTTTGCAGCACGCCGTCGGCAATCACTTCGCGCTTTGCTGTCGCAATGCCTTCGCCATCAAATGGTGCCGAGCGGTGGCCGCGCTTCATGTGCGGATCGTCCATCACGGTTATACCGCGCGGGAAAATGTTCTCGCCCATCCGATCCTTGAGGAAGGACGTGCCACGGGCAATCGAGGGACCGCTGATCGCGCCGCTCAGATGGCGCAAGAGCGAGGATGAGACGCGCGGATCGTAGACGACCGGCACCTTGGCGCTCGGCACCTTGCGGCCGCCGAGCCGGCGCACCGTACGCTCGCCCGCCTTGCGGCCGATCGCCGCCGGATCCCTCAGGTCGGCGCCGAACACCGCCGAGTCCCAGTCGTCGTCGCGTTCCATCGCCGAGCCTTTGCTCGCCAGGACGGCAACAGCGATCGCGTGGCCGGTCGTGGCGTAGTGGCCGGAAAATCCGTTCGAGGCGATCAGCGCGACACGACTTTGCGACCAGCCAGCCTGGGCACCTTCCGAATTGGTCACGCCCTTGACAGCCAGCGCCGCGTCCTCGGCGGCGCCGGCGCGCTCGGCCAGAAGCGCCGGCATCGGCTCGACGGGATCGGCAAGCTCGAGATCCGGAATGTCTTTTGCCAGATCGGCAGGATCGGCGAGGCCACAAAAAGGGTCTTCCGGTACGCTACGCGCCATCGCCAGCGCGCGGCCGATCAGTTCGCCGCCGTGGTCGGCGTCGCGGTCGTTGGACGAGACGATGGCTTGCCGCTTGCCGATGATCACGCGCAGGCCAAGGTCGAAGCTTTCGGCGCGCTCCAGCTTCTCGAGCTTGCCGAGCCGCTGCGCGTGTGAAAGCGCAACGCTTTCGATCAGCACCGCATCGGCCTGGTCGGCGCCCTGCCGACGGGCGCGACTGACGAGATCGCCCAGCAGGGCGAGCGGGTCGGGCGATTTGCGCATGCGCCATCATATGGGAGCGCCACGCGCGGTTGCCAGCGTCAATGGGTCATCCCTGAAGCCGCCACACCGTGGTCTCGCGTGCTTCGCGGTCTTCGAGTTCGAGCGGCGTCGGCACCCAATGGCGCGCCAGCGCCTGGAGGCCGCGCGTCGGCAGGTAAGCGCGACCCGGATCACCAAGCAGGACCAGCGCGCCCTCGCGCGCCCGCGCCGCAAGCCAGGGGACGAGGCGCTCGGCGAGCGGCCGCTCGTAGCACATGTCGCCGGCAAGGACCGCATCCCAGGCGCCGGCGCCTGTCAGCAGATCGGCGGTCTCGATTTCAATCTCCACGCCGTTAAGCGCCGCGTTGAGCGTTAAGGCGGCGACCGCAAAGCGGTCGGGCTCGGCCGCCGTGACATGCGCACCCGCCTTGGCCGCGGCGATCGCGATGACGCCGCTGCCGGCGCCGAAATCCAGTACGCGATGGCTGGCGACCAGCGCCGGATGGTCGAGCACGTGTCGCGCAACGGCCTGGCCGCCCGCCCAGGCAAAGGCCCAATAGGGCGGCGGCAATTGCGTCTGGTGCAAGGCCGCCTCTGTGGCCTGCCATAGCGGCGTGACGGCGGTGGCGAGGTGCAGCCTGATCTCCGGCGTCAGTGGCGGCGAGGCGATCACAGTGTTCGCGCAGACGAAGTTGCGCTCAAGCGACATGGGCGGCGACGATGCCCAGGAGCAGCGCCCAGCCGATAACGCGGTTGGAGCGGAACTTGGCAAGGCAGTCGGCGCTGTCATCGATGTCGACCATCGCGGCCTGCCAGAGCATCTGCGCCGTCGCGAGGGCGAGGCCGATCCAGAACGGCCAACCGAGCGCCGCGCTCACGCCAGTTGCCGCCCACAACACCGCGGCCGCGGCGTAGAAGATAAACAGGAAGGGCCGTGTACGCGCGCCCAGCGCCAGCGCTGAGGATTTTACGCCGATGAGCGCGTCGTCGTCTTTGTCCTGGTGGGCGTAGATGGTGTCGTAGCCGAGTGTCCAACAGATACCGCCGGCGTAAAGCAACGCCGCGGGCCATTGCAGATCGCCGCGCACCGCCGCCCAACCCAGCAGGGCGCCCCAGTTGAAATTCAGGCCGAGGAAGAATTGCGGCCAATAAGTGATCCGCTTCATGAACGGATAGGTCGCGACCAGCACGAGCACGAGAATGCCGAGCAGGATCGCAGCGCGGTTGAACGACAACAGCACGGCGGCGCCGATTGCCACCTCCAGCGCCATGAACGCAATCGCCTGCTGGACCGAAACGGCGCCGCTGGCGACCGGCCGCGTTCGCGTGCGCGCGACGCGCGCGTCGAAATCGCGGTCGGCGATGTCGTTGAGCGTGCAGCCCGCGCCGCGCATCGCCATCGCGCCGACGCCGAACAGGACCATCAACCGCCAGTCAGGCCAGCCCGACGTCGCCAGCGCCACGCTCCACCAGCCTGGAAACAGCAGCAGCCAGGTACCGATCGGCCGATCAAGCCGCGCCAGACGCAGGTAAGGCCGCCACGCTGCCGGTGCGCAACGATCGACCCAGTCGCCGCTCGGGATGTCGGTCATGCCTTATCTTGCCCGCGGACCGGCCGTCATAAAAGTGTGGCAGTATCGGTCTATGGCCTATCGCGCGATGACGCGGATCTTCGTCGAATCGGACCTCGCGCCCGGCGTGACGTTGCAGGTCACCGCCGGACAAGCGCACTATCTGCTGTCGGTGATGCGCATGAAGCCGGGCGACACGCTGGCCGTATTCAACGGTCGCGACGGCGAATTCGCGGCACGCATCGCCGAATCCGGCCGTCGCATCTGCACCCTCGACGTGTCAGAAAGCCGCCGGCCGCAGCAAAGCGATGGCGATCTTTGGCTGTGCTTCGCGCCGGTCAAGCGCGCGCGGCTCGACTATCTCGTCGAGAAAGCGACCGAGCTCGGCGTTGCCGAGCTGCGTCCCGTCGTTACTGAGCGCACGACGGTGAGCCGGGTCAATCTCGAGCGCCTGCGTGCCAACACGATCGAGGCGGCCGAACAAAGCCAGCGGCTCACCGTGCCGGTGCTGCGCGCACCGGTGAGTCTCGCCGACCTGCTTGCGGATTGGGGTGCGGGTCGTCGACTCGTGGTCTGCGACGAGACCGGACAATCGCCATCCATCGCCGCGGCGCTCAAGGACATCGCCGGCACGCCGCGTGCCGTCTTGATCGGACCCGAGGGCGGTTTTGCAGATTCGGAGCTTGACCTGCTTCGCCGGCTGCCCTTTGTTTGCGCCGTCGGTCTGGGCCCGCGCGTTTTGCGCGCCGACACCGCCGCGCTCGCGGCGCTGGCGGTGGTCCAGGCGGTGATCGGGGACTGGTCTGCGGCCCGATCACGCTGATCGTCCGCTTTTCGCAACACGTTCGGGTTCAGATGTCGGCTCCCTCGCAATCGGGCGGCGCGCCCGTCATCGACAAGCGCCAGCTGATCGACTACATCGCGTCGGGCAGTAAGCCGCGCCCGCAATGGCGCATCGGCACCGAGCACGAGAAGTTCGTCTTCCACCGGCGCGATCTGTCGCGGCCGTCTTATGAGGGCGCTGATGGTATTCGCGCGTTGCTCGAGCGGTTGCAGCGCTTCGGCTGGCAGAAGGTGATGGACGGCGACAACCTGATTGGCCTGTCGCAGGACGCCGCCGGCATCTCGCTCGAACCCGGCGGCCAGTTCGAGCTCTCAGGTGCGCCCTTGGCGACGCTGCACGAGACCTGCGGCGAGCTGCATCGCCATCTGCGGCAGGTGCGCGAGGTCGCCGGCGAGCTCGATCTTGGCATGCTCGGCATGGGCTTTGATCCGAAATGGCGGCGCGAAGACGTGCCATGGATGCCGAAGCGCCGTTACGCCATCATGCGTCGCTATATGCCGCAGAAGGGCACGCTCGGCCTCGACATGATGCTGCGCACCTGCACGGTGCAGGTGAATCTCGATTACGCCGACGAAGCCGACATGGTGACGAAATTCCGCGTCGGCCTAGCGCTGCAGCCGCTGACGGTCGCACTGTTCGCCAATTCACCCTTCATGGAAGGCAAACCCAACGGCTTCGTCAGCTACCGTGGCCACGTCTGGACCGACACCGATCCCGATCGCAGCGGCATGCTGCCCTTCGTGTTCGAGTCCGGCATGGGTTTCGAGCGTTACGTCGATTACATGCTCGACGTGCCGATGTACTTCGTTTATCGCGACGGCCAGTACATCGACGTCGCTGGTCAAAGCTTCCGCGATTTTCTCAAGGGCAAGCTGCCCGGTCTGCCCGGCGCGCTGCCGACATTGGGCGACTGGTCGGATCACCTGACCACCGCGTTCCCCGAGGTGCGGCTCAAGAAATATCTCGAGATGCGCGGCGCCGACGGCGGTCCGTGGCGTCGCCTTTGCGCGCTGCCCGCGCTGTGGACCGGCCTGCTCTACGAGCAAACGGCGCTCGATGCCGTCGCGGCGATGATCGAGGACTGGACCGCAGCCGAGCGCGAGGCGCTGCATATGACAGTACCGCGCCAGGGCTTGGCGACACCATTCCGCGGCCGGCTGCTCAACGACTGGGCCAAGGAGATGCTGGCGATTGCGCGCGACGGCCTGCGGCGGCGCGCCGAACTCGATACCACCAAGGACGACGAGCGCGTCTATCTCGAGCCGCTGCTCGAGATCGTCGACCGCGGCCGCACGCCGGCCGAGCTGCTTCTCGAAGAATTCAACACGCGCTGGGGCGGCCGGATCGAGCCGCTTTACGACGAACAGGCTTATTGAGTCAGAGTTGCCGTCAGCCAGAGCCGAGGATCGGCGGCCGTCGTCTCGGGTGTCTGACCCGACAGCGACATCCAGCGCGCGCGGAACCAGCTGCGCGCGGTAACGTCGAGCCGGATACGATGCGATTCCGGCGGGCCCGCGATGCCGAGCGCCGACCACGGAATCAATGCATCGGCGACGATGCGCGGCTGGTCGGCGCCGAAATAATGCGCAATACCGCCGGCGACCGATGAACATGTCGATCCGCGGTGTTCCTCGGGCGATCCGACGCAGAGGACCGGCTTCATCGGCGGATAGTTGCGTGCCTTGCCTCTGGGCGGAATGAAATACAACGTGAACCGGCGCGGTCCGGCACCGGCGTCGAAATCGACCGCAATGCGATAGGCCTCGCTCAGCGGAAATCGGCCCTTATAGGCCAGCACGCCGAGGTCGTAATAATCCTGGCCGATGGTCGCGAACTCGATGCCGCGGTTGTCCCATGCGAGGTAGACTTCGCCGAAGGGCACGTCGCCCGTTGATGTTTCCAACGGCGGCAATAGCGACACCGGCTTCGGCCAGTCGATCAGCGAGGGCTTGGCGAAGTCGATCGCCACGTGCGGCACACGGATCGCGTCGCGATCCTGCCGCGCCATCGGGGCGGCGTCGGCGTGGAGCATTGGCAGTTGCCGGTTGGCCGCGGTGAGCGCTGTCACCAGCCGCCGATACGGCCGATCACTGATGTCGACCAGACCGAAATTGTAATCCTCGCTATCCTGCCGGCCGCCGAGCGGATAGTCGTAGTACTGGAACCAGTCGACGCCAAGAATCTCAGGGATCGCAACGAAGTCGCGTGCGGCGGCGCTTGCGCCAGCGGCGCGCTCGGCTTGCGTCTCGACCGTCATCAAGTGACCATTGTTGCGGTTGCCGGTGCGGTTTTCGTGCGCGGCATAGAACCATTCCGAGATCAGCACCGGCTTGTCGCCCGAAAGGCGCCGCAGACCGTCGAAGAAGTAGGGCGCGATCCAGCCTTCCGGGCTGTCGACGTTGTAGTTGGTGGCGATGACGTCGACGTAGCGCGCTTCGGCGCGGATGGCGGCCGGATCGTAATAGATCGGCAGCCGATCGCCGAGATAGAGCGCCTCCGGATCCGCCTTGTGAATTGCGGCAGAAGCCAGGGCGTAATAACGCGTCGCGACAATGCCCGTCCATTCTTCGATCACGCCGGCGCCGTCGCCGCCGGGCCGCAGGCGCGTCGTTTGCCGCGTCGCGAGCAATTCCCGCCACGAATGGACGCCGGCAGGCGGCATGAAGTCGCGCGTGAAGCGCGTCCAATCCTCGTGGTAGCGCTCACGCAGTAACGCGACCAAGTGCTGCTTGGTGTAATTCGCCGCCGGCTTGCGCGAATAGAAGGTAAAGAGCGCGCCGCTCCACCAGCCGACTTCGTTGTCCGAGAAATAGCCGATGCGATAGGCGGTGTGACGATAGGGCGCGACCAGCTTCGCGGCCTCGGCGTCCATGATGGCGCCCATGTCGGGCCGAAACGGGTCAAACCAGTGAAAGCGCGACAGCCGGCCGAGCTCGAGATCAATCGTGGTCGGCAGGCGCAGCTCCTGCGGCGGCAGCGACCAGGCGCCGGCGGCATTGAAACCCCAGGCATGTAGCCGCGCGTCAGTCGCGTGGATCCAGTCGTCAATCGACGCATAGTGTGCGCGCCAGTCGTAATGCGGCCGCCGCAGCTTGGCGCCGGAACGGCCGGCGTCGAGCACATTGACGCCGATCGAGAATGTGCGCACGCCGCAGGGATCGACCAACCAAGCGTGACCGTTCTGCTCGACCGCCCGCCAGCGCGTCGTCGGCGCCTGCGCGAGGTCGCAGGCGGCGGCAACAGCGGATTGGGCGACGCAGACGAGAACGGCCGCCGCGATGGCGGCGCCAACCCGCCCGAAAAAATTCATGCGGCGGTGCCGCCGACCGTGAGTCCGTCCATGCGCAACGTCGGTTGGCCGACGCCGACCGGCACGCCCTGACCATCTTTGCCGCAGGTGCCGACGCCGTCGTCGAGCTTCAGATCGTTGCCGATCATCGTGATCTTGGTCAGCGCATCGGGCCCGTTGCCGATCAGCGTCGCGCCTTTGAGCGACGGGCCGATCTTGCCGTTCTCGATCAGATAGGCCTCCGACGCGGAGAACACGAACTTGCCAGAAGTGATGTCGACCTGGCCGCCGCCGAAATTGACCGCATATACGCCCCGTTTCACCGAGGCGATGATCTCGGCCGGATCGTGCGAGCCGGCCAGCATATAGGTGTTGGTCATGCGCGGCATCGGCGCGTGGCCGTAGCTCTGCCGCCGGCCATTGCCGGTGGGTTTCATGTTCATGAGGCGCGCATTGAGCCGGTCCTGCATGTAGCCCTTGAGGATGCCGTCCTCGATCAAGGTCGTGCAGGCGCTTGGCGTGCCTTCGTCGTCGACCGTGAGCGAGCCGCGTCGGTCCTTGAGCGTGCCGTCGTCAACGACGGTGACGCCCGGTGCCGCGACGCGCTGACCGATCAGGCCGCTGAAGGCCGAGGTCTTCTTGCGGTTGAAGTCACCTTCGAGTCCGTGCCCGACCGCCTCGTGCAGCATGACGCCGGGCCAGCCGGGACCGAGCACGACGGTCATCTCGCCGGCTGGTGCGGACACCGAAGCGAGGTTCACCAACGCTTGCCGCAGCGCCTCGTCGACCTGCGCGTGCCACTGGGCCGGATCGAGATAGCGCGCGTATTCGATGCGGCCGCCGGCGCCATGGCTGCCGACTTCCATGCGGCCGTTCTCCTCCACCACCACGCTGACATTGAGCCGTACCAACGGCCGAATATCGACATGCGCCTCGCCGTCGGCGCGAATGATTTCGATCGTGCGCCACTCGCCTGCGAGCGACGCCGTCACCTGTCGCACACGCCTGTCCCGAGCGCGCGCATAGGCGTCGATTTCCATCAACAGCTTGGTCTTGGCGTCGAACGGCGCAAGCTGCAGCGGATTGGCGTCGGTATAGAGCTGGCGGTTGGTGCCGGGCGGCGGCGCCAGCACGCCGCCGTGTCCGTGCTTCACTGCGCGCACAGTCTCGCCGGCGCGGCGGATAGCATCTTCGGACAGTTCGGACGCATGCGCGTAACCCGCAGCCTCGCCGGACAGCGCGCGCAGGCCGAAGCCTTGCGACTGGTCGAAGCTCGCGCTCTTGATGCGGCCGTCATCCAGCGCCAGCGCTTCTGACTGGCTCCATTCGAGGAACAGCTCGCCGTCGTCCATGCCGGCCAGCGAGTCGCGAACGATGCGATCGACCCGCGCGCGATCCATGCCGGTGCCGGCGAAAAACAGACTCTCGGCGCGCGCCAGATCGCTCATCTTTCGCTCCTTGTCTTGATCGCTTCTTGCCAGAAACAGACATGGGGTGCCAGGGTCGTCTCCGCCAGCGCCGAAGCCGCACGTCACAGGCGTTGCAGGCCGGTTTATGCGGCATAAAGTCGCAATGTTGCGGTTGGCGTCGCCCGCCGCCGTTCGCTATGACAGGCCGGATGCGGGCCGGTTTCGCGGCATGGGGCTTTCGTGTAGCGTCCCGCATCATCGCCGCGCCGCGGCGCATCGAGTCTGGTGAGGACGAGGGGATATCCATGGCACGAATGCCGGCAGGGGGGTTCACGGAGTTTGCGCGCCGCGCGGCGGGCGCACTGCTGGGGCTTCCAGCTTTGCTTGCGGGATCGGTATCGGCCTGGGCCGAGCAACCGTACGACTGGCAGCTCGGCATGCAGCCGGCGGCGACGCCGGTGCGCGAGCGCATCGACGCCCTGCACAATGAGCTCTTGGTGATCATCACCCTGATCACGCTCTTCGTGCTCGGCCTGTTGCTCTACGTGATCATCCGGTTCAACGCGAAGCGCCATCCGACGCCGTCGCGCACCAGCCACAACACGCTGCTCGAGGTCGTCTGGACGATGGTCCCGGTGCTGATTCTCGTTTTCATCGCCATACCCTCGTTCAAGCTGCTTTATTTCGAGAGCGCCGACGCCCACCCGCAAATGACGGTCAAGGTCACCGGTCATCAGTGGTATTGGACCTACGACTATCCGAACCAGGGTGACCTCAGCTTCGACAGCAACATCTTGTCCGATGCCCAGGACAAGCAGGCCGGCGATCCGCGCCTGCTCGGGGTCGACAATCCCATGGTGGTGCCGGTCGGCGAGGTCGTGCGGGTGCTGGTGACGAGCACCGACGTGATCCACAGTTGGTTCGTGCCGTCCGCCGGCGTCCAAGAATATGCGGTTCCGGGCCGCACCAACGAGGCGTGGTTCAAGTTCGACCGGCCGGGCGTCTATTACGGCCAATGCAATCAGATTTGCGGCATCAACCATCCGTTTATGCCGATCGAAATCCACGTCGTGTCGCTCGCCGACTTCGCCAAATGGGCGGCGGACGCCAAGAAGAAGTTTTCGAGCAACGACAACGGCGCGATGCAGGTCGCCGCCGTCGCATCGCGGTAGCAGGTACGAGGAGCCCATGAGTTACGGAACGATCACCCACGACGAGCACGCTGACCATCGCCCGGGATTCGTCGCGCGTTGGCTGTTCTCGACGAACCACAAGGACATCGGCACGCTGTACCTGATCTTCGCGATCGCCGGCGGATTGGTCGGCGGCGCGCTGTCGGTCGTCATGCGCTACAACCTGATGCGGCCGGGCGACGTGCTCTTCGGCAGCGACCATCAGCTTTATAACGTCATCATCACGGCGCACGGCCTCATCATGGTGTTCTTCCTGGTGATGCCGGCGTTGATCGGCGGTTTCGGCAACTGGTTCGTACCGCTGATGATCGGCTCGCCCGATATGGCCTTTCCGCGCATGAACAACATCAGCTTCTGGCTGCTGGTGCCGTCTATATCGTTGCTCGTCGGCTCGATGTTCGTGGGTAATCCCGCCGGCGCTGGCGTCGGCTGGACGATATACGTGCCGCTCTCCAACGCCACGTATTCTCCCGGACCGTCAGTGGATATGGCGATCTTCTCGCTGCATCTGGCGGGCGCGTCGTCGATCATGGGCGCAATCAACTTCATCACCACGATCTTCAACATGCGCGCGCCGGGCATGACGCTGCACAAGATGCCGCTGTTTGTCTGGTCGATTCTCGTGACGGCATTCCTGCTGCTGCTGGCGCTGCCGGTGCTGGCGGGGGCGATCACCATGCTGCTCACCGACCGCAATTTCGGCACGACGTTCTTTAATCCGGCGGGCGGCGGCGACCCGCTGCTGTTCCTGCACCTGTTCTGGTTCTTCGGTCACCCCGAAGTTTACATCATGATTCTGCCGGCCTTCGGCATCATCAGCCAGGTGGTCTCGACCTTCTCGAAGAAGCCGATCTTCGGCTATCTCGGCATGGTCTACGCGATGGTGTCGATCGGCGTGATCGGCTTCGTCGTGTGGGCGCATCACATGTTCACGAGCGGCATCAGCGTCGACACGCAGGCTTACTTCACCGCGGCCACGATGGTCATCGCCGTGCCCACGGGTATCAAGATTTTCTCGTGGATCGCGACCATGTGGGAAGGCTCGATCGAGTTCAAGACGCCAATGCTGTTCGCAATGGGCTTCCTGTTCCTCTTCACCGTCGGCGGCGTCACCGGTGTTGTGCTGGCGAATGCCGGCGTCGATCGCGTGCTGCACAACACCTATTACGTCGTTGCGCACTTCCATTACGTGCTGTCGCTCGGCGCGGTGTTTGGTCTGTTCGCCGGTTTCTACTACTGGATCGGCAAGATGTCGGGCCGGCAGTACAACGAGACCTTCGGCAAGATCCATTTCTGGACGACGTTCATCGGCGTGAACCTGACGTTCTTCCCGATGCACTTCCTCGGCCTCGCCGGCATGCCGCGCCGCATCAGCGACTATCCCCAGGCATTCGCCGGTTGGAATATGGTCGCGTCGATCGGGGCGTATATCTCATTCGCCTCGACGCTGTTCTTCGTGTTCATCGTCTTCCATACGCTTTTAGCCGGGCGCAGGGTCGGCGCGAACTATTGGGGTGAGGGCGCGACGACGCTCGAATGGACGGTGTCGTCGCCGCCGCCGTTCCACAGCTACGACGAACTGCCGCATATCGCCACGACCTCTGATCACTGAGCGATGAGCCCGCTGGCGCTGGATACCGCTGTCGCTGCGCTGCCGCGCACGCTGCCGCGCGACGTTGTCCCGGCGGTCGGTGATTATTTCGCGCTGTTGAAACCGCGCGTGATGTCGCTGGTCGTGTTCACCGGATTCGTCGGCCTGTATCTCGCGCCGGGGCACCTCCATCCGCTGCTGGCGATAGTCGCGGTACTGTGCATCGCCGTCGGCGCCGGCGCCGCGGGTGCCATCAACATGTGGTACGAGCGCGATATCGACGCGCTGATGGAACGCACGCGGCGGCGACCCTTGCCGGCAGGCCGCATGGCGCCCGGCGACGCGCTCGGTTTCGGCGCCGTGTTGGCGGTCAGCGCGGTGATCGTCATGGGACTGGCGCTCAACACCGCCGCCGCCGCGCTGCTGGCGCTGGCGATTGGCTTCTACGTCTTCGTCTACACCGTCGGCCTCAAGCGCCGCACGCCGCAGAACATCGTGATCGGCGGCGCCGCCGGCGCGTTTCCGCCGATGATCGGCTGGGCGGCGGTAACCGGCGACGTCAGCGTCGCCGCAGTGGCGCTGTTTGCGCTCATCTTCTTCTGGACGCCGCCGCATTTCTGGGCGTTGTCGCTCTATCGCACGGGCGATTACGCCAAGGCCGGCGTGCCCATGCTGCCGGTGGTCGTGGGCCCGGCCGAAACCAAGAAGCAGATGCTGATTTACACGCTGATGCTGTGGCCGGTCGCGGTCGCGCCGGCGCTGCTGCATGTCACCGGCTGGCTCTACGGCGCTGCGGCGCTGGTCCTGTCGGCGCTGTTCACGTTGTGCGCGCTCGCTGTTCGCCGCGACGACGGCGATCGCGCGGCGCGGCGGATGTTCGGTTTTTCGATCCTCTACCTCTTCCTGCTCTTCGCCTTGATGGCGATCGACCGCATACCCGGACTCCTTGCGGTCCGGGGCTTCGGCCTATGAGCGGGGTCGCGCTCATGGACGAGCGCGAACGCCGCATCCGGTCCCGCAACCGGGCGCTGTTGCTGTTGCTGCTCGGCATCGTGGCGCTGTTCTATCTCATCGCGCTGGTGCGGCTCGGGGTGTGGTCGTGAAGCCCGCTGTGCACCTCGACATCGTCACGTTGCGCTATTCCCACTCGGTTGCGCCAACGACCGTTGCGGCCGGAATGCAGCCGTTTTCCGGTACCGATTCGCTGAAGGACAAGACATGACCGAAACCAGCCACGCCACAGGCCACGCCGGCCACAAACACCCGTATCACCTCGTCGATCCGAGTCCGTGGCCGCTGGTCGGCGCCGCGATTGCCGGCCTGCTCACCGGCGGGACGGTCTGGTGGCTGCATGGCGGCCCGCCGTGGCTGATGGCCGCCGGCCTCCTCGGCGTGCTCGGCATCATGTTCGTGTGGTGGCGCGATGTCATCATCGAGGCCGAGTTCCGGGGCTTCCACACGCCGGTGGTGCAGATCGGTCTGCGCTTCGGCATGGCGCTGTTCATCGCGTCCGAAGTGATGTTCTTCTCCGCCTTCTTCTGGGCGTTCTTCTCGTCGGCGCTCTATCCGGTCGGCGGTGTTTGGCCGCCCAAGGGCATCCGGCCATTCGATCCGTGGGATATCGCCTTCCTCAACACGATGGTGCTGCTGCTTTCGGGCACCACCGTCACCTGGGCGCATCACGCGCTGCTCGAGAACGACCGCAAGAACCTCGTCCGCGGCTTGATCGTCACCGTCCTGCTCGGGATCACTTTCACGTCGCTGCAGGCTTTCGAGTATGCGCACGCGGCATTCGGTTTCAAGGACGGTATCTATCCGTCGACGTTCTTCATGGCGACCGGCTTTCACGGCTTCCATGTGATCATCGGCACGACGTTCCTGGCGGTATGCCTGTTCCGCGCCATCGCTGGCCATTTCAAGCCCGATCATCATTTCGGCTTCGAGGCGGCGGCGTGGTATTGGCACTTTGTCGACGTGGTCTGGCTGTTCCTGTTCATCTGCGTTTACTGGTGGGGATCGGGCGGCAAGTACGTTTCCGGATGATCCCATGAGTGCCGCGGAGTACCCGCCGGCGTCGCTATTGACGATTGCGTTGCATTGCCGTTGCCCGCGTTGCGGCAAGGGCCCGCTGTTCGCGGGCCTTCTCAAGGTGACACCGCGTTGCACCCATTGCGGACTCGATCTCGCCGCCGAAGATGCCGGTGACGGTCCAGCGGTCCTGGTGGTGTTCGTGCTCGGTGCGATCGTCGTCGCCGGTGCGTTAGTCGTCGAGGCGCTGTTTTCGCCACCGCTCTGGGTCCATGTCGTGCTCTGGCCGCCGGTGACGCTCGGCGGCGCCATCCTGCTGCTGCGGCCGCTCAAGGCTGTCCTGATCGCCCAGCAATATCGGCATCGTGCGCTCGGCGGAGGACCCGCGACGCCGTGAGACGCTCGCTGCTCTGGCCCAGCGTCTGGGCGGCGGTCGGCTTCGTGGTTCTGATCGGCCTCGGCACCTGGCAGGTGCACCGGCTGCACTGGAAGGAAGGCTTGATCGCCGCGCGGCGCGCCGCATTCGCGTTGCCGGCGGTAGCGCCGCCGCCGAGCCTCGCCGCGGCGCAGCCGCTCGAATATCATCCGATCCGCGCCTCGGGCCATTTTCTCAACAACCGTGAAATGCCGGTGGCGGCGATCGCCGACGATGGCACGGCTGGCTTCGATATCGTCACGCCGTTCGTGCTCGACGACGGCCGCGTGCTGCTGATCGAGCGCGGCTTCGTGCCAACCGACCTCAAGTCGCCCGCCAGCCGCCGCGCCGGCGAGATCGCAGGGCCGACGCAGGTGATCGGTCCGTTGCGCCTCGACCGGGGCCGACCGTCGTGGTTCACGCCCGATAACCAGCCGGCGCATAACGAATGGTACTACATCGACGTCCGCGCCATGGCCGCCGCCGCCGCGCCGCGTGCGCAGGTGCTGCCCTATTACATCGACGCCGACGCCTCGCCCAATCCCGGCGGTTGGCCGAGAGGCGGCCAGACCACAATCGACCTGCCGAACCACCATCTGTCCTATGCGATCACTTGGTATGCTCTGGCGGCCGGCCTGTTGCAGATGTACGCCATTTTTATCCTCCGCCGGCTGAAGGAACGCGCATGACCGGCGCCTATGCCGCGCTCGAAAGCCGCTTCAAGCGTCTTGGCCTCGTCAATGAGGCTGTGGCGATGCTGAACTGGGACACCGCGGCAATGATGCCGGAAGGCGCGGCGGGAGCACGCGCCGAACAGTTGGCCGAACTCAAGGTCATCGCGCACGAACTGCTTGCCGATCCGCGCCTCGCCGATCTCCTTGACGGCGCGGCGAGCGACGGCCTCGATGATTGGCAGCTCGCCAATCTGAACGAGATGCGCCGGCTGTGGTTGCATGCCACAGCCGTGCCGGCCGATCTGGTGGCGGCCTATTCGCGCGCCTGCTCAGAATGCGAGATGGCATGGCGCAAGGCACGGCCGGCAAACGACTTCGCCTCGATTCGGCCGCTGCTCCAGCGTGTTCTCGATCTGACGCGCGAAGTCGCCGCCGCCAAGGCGTCAAAGCTCGGTGTTTCGCCGTACGAAGCGTTGCTCGACCAATTCGAGCCGGGTGGCCGGATCACGGAAATCGACCAACTCTTCGACCACCTCGCCGCGCGCCTGCCGGCGTTGATCGAAGGCGCGCTTACGGTCCAGGCAGAGCAACCGGCGCCAAGGCGGCCGGCGGGTCCGTTCCCGGTCGAGTCACAGCGCCACGCGGCGCGACGACTGATGGACCGGCTCGGCTTCGAATTCGACCACGGTCGGCTCGACCAGAGCCTGCATCCGTTCTGCGGCGGCACGCCCGACGACGTGCGTATTACCACGCGCTACGACGAGGCGGATTTTGCCCGCGCGCTGATGGGGGTATTGCACGAAACCGGTCATGCGCTCTATGAGCGCGGCTTGCCGGCGGCGTGGCGGCGCCAGCCGGTGGGCGAGGCGCGGGGCATGAGCATCCATGAGAGCCAGTCGCTGCTGGTCGAAATGCAGGTCTGCCGCTCGCGCGAATTTATCGAGTTCGCAGCGCCCATCCTGCGCGTCTGTTTCGATGGCAACGGGCCGGAATGGTCGGCCGACAATCTCTATCGCCTCGGCACGCGTGTGGCGCGCTCGTTGATCCGCGTCGACGCCGACGAGGTCACATATCCGGCGCATGTCATCCTGCGTTACCGGCTCGAACGCGCCCTTATCGCGGACGAGCTCGAGCTCGTCGATTTGCCCGAGGCTTGGTCCGAAGGGATGGAACGGCTGCTGGCAGTGACGCCGCCCGATGATCGCCAGGGTTGTCTCCAGGACATCCATTGGTATGACGGCGCCTGGGGCTATTTCCCGACTTATACGCTCGGCGCGATGACGGCGGCGCAACTCTTCGATGCCGCGAAGCGCGCTGTCCCCGGCATTCCCGCCGCCATCGCGCACGGCGATTTTGCGCCGTTGCTGGCGTGGCTGCGCGCCAACGTGCACGGCCTGGGCTCGCGCTTCTCCGCCCGCGAGATCTTGGTTCGCGCCACCGGCAAACCGCTCGACGCGGCCGTCTTCGAGCACCACTTGCGCGCGCGCTATCTGGCAGCATAGGCTCGACGTCGACCGCCGCGATCGACACGATGCGCTACATCAGCACCCGCCACGGCCGCGCCGCGGCGACAGCCCGGAACTTCGACGCGATTCTGCTGGCTGGCATGGCGCCCGATGGCGGGCTCTACGTGCCGCAGCGTCTGCCGCGTCGCGCGCCTGCGTGGTTCGACGCGCTGCGCGGACTTCCTTACGCCGACATCGCCGCGCGCGTGACCGAACCGTTTCTTGGCGGTGCCGTGCCGGCAGGGGAATGGCGACGGCTGATCGAAGCGGCCTATCGGCCCTTCACCCATCCCGCGGTGGCGCCACTGCGCCAGCTCGACAGCGATCTGTGGCTGCTCGAGCTCTTCCATGGGCCGACACTCGCCTTCAAGGATTATGCGCTGCAGCTGGTCGGTCCGCTCTTCGATCGTGTGCTGCGCAAGCACCGGCGGCGCATCACCATCATCGGCGCCACTTCAGGCGACACCGGCTCGGCGGCGATCGAGGCCTGCCGCGACCGCGAGACGATCGACATCTTCATGCTCTATCCCGCCGGCCGCATCTCCGAGGTGCAGCGCCGCCAAATGACGACGGTGCCGGCACGCAACGTTCACGCGGTCGCGATCGACGGAACGTTCGACGACTGCCAGGACTTGGTGAAGGGGATGTTCGCCGACGCGGTGTTCCGCGATGAGCTTGGCCTCTCGGCGGTCAATTCGATCAATTGGGCGCGGATCATGGCGCAGATCGTCTACTATGTCGCCGCCGCGGTCGCGCTCGGCGCGCCCGATCAGGACGTCGCCTTCGCTGTGCCCACTGGCAATTTCGGCAATGTCTTTGCGGCGCACGTCGCCCGCCGCATGGGCCTTCCGATCGCGCGACTTGCGATCGCCACCAATCGCAACGATATACTCACGCGGTTCTTCGCCCGCGGCACGATGAGCCTCGGCACCGTCGAGCCGACCATCAGCCCGAGCATGGACATCCAGGTATCGAGCAATTTCGAGCGACTTTTCTTCGAGCTCGTCGGCCACAGCGGCCCCAAAACGGCGGCGGCCTTCCGGCAATTTCGCGCCACCGGCATATTGCCGATAACACGGCGCCAGTGGCAGGCGGCGCGCGCCCTCTTCCAGGCCGAGCGCATCGACGACGAAGAGACTCGCGCGATCATGGCCGATACCTATCGCCGGACAGGCATGCTCGTCGATCCGCACACGGCGGTGGCGCTCGCGGCGGCGCGTCGGGTGAAACGTGACCAGACGACACCGATGATCGTGGTCGCGACCGCGCATCCCGCCAAATTCCCGGACGCGGTTGTCTCGGCGTGCGGCGTGCGACCCAAAATGCCGCCACGACTCGCCAATCTCATGGCGCTACCGGAGCGGCGTGTGAATCTGCCGAACGATCTCGGTGCCGTGCAGAACTATGTCCGGGCGCACGCCCGACTAGGGGTGGCGGCATGACCATCCGCGTCAGCCGCCTCGCCAACGGGCTCCGCGTCGTAACCGACGAAATGGACGCGGTCGAGACTGTCTCGCTCGGCGTCTGGGTCGATGTCGGCACGCGACACGAGCCGAAAGACATCAACGGCGTGGCACACGTCCTCGAGCACATGGCGTTCAAGGGCACGGCGCGTCGCTCGGCGCTTGAAATCGCGGCCGAGATCGAGGCGGTCGGCGGCCATCTCAATGCCTACACCTCGCGCGAGCACACCGCCTATTACGCCAAAGTGATGAAATCCGACGTGCCGCTCGCAGTCGACATTCTGGCCGATATCCTGCAGCACTCGAGTTTCGATCCGGCCGAACTCGAGCGCGAGCGCGCGGTCATTTTGCAGGAAATCGGGCAGGCGCAGGATACACCGGAGGACATCATTTACGACTACCTGCAGGAGCAGGCGTTTCCCGACCAGCCGATGGGCCGGCCGGTGTTGGGTCGGGCGGTGATCATCCGTGCCATCGGCCGCGACGCGGTGGCAGGCTATCTCGCCCGCAATTACGCCGCCGCCGGCATGGTGCTGGCGGCGTCGGGCAACTGCGATCACGACGCCGTCGTGGCGCTGGCCGAGCGCGCGTTCGGCGATCTGCCGGTGCGCAGCAATGCCGCGACCGAGCCAACGCGCTATGTCGGCGGCGAATACCGCGAACGCCGCGCGCTCGAGCAGGTGCACATCCTTCTCGGCTTTCCAGGCTTCGCCTTTACCGACCCGGATTATCACGCGGCATCGCTGGTCTCGGCGGCGCTTGGCGGCGGCATGTCGTCACGCTTGTTCCAGGAGATCCGCGAGAAGCGCGGTCTGGTCTATTCGATCTATTCCTTCGTCCACGCCTACAGCGACGGCGGCCTGTTCGGCGTTTATGCCGGCACCGGCGAGCATGAGGCCGCGGAACTGCTGCCCGTGCTGTGCGATGAAATCCGCAAACTCGAGCGCGGGCTCGATCCGGTCGAGCTCGACCGGGCGCGTGCGCAACTCAAGGCCGGCCTGCTCATGTCGCTCGAAGCGACGGCGGCGCGGGCCGAGCATCACGGCAATCACATGCTGATCTTCGATCGGCCCTTCGATGTGAAGGACACCATTCGACGCATCGACGGCGTCGACGAGGCGGCGGTGGCGCGCGTCGCGTCGCGCCTCATCGCGTCGCGGCCGACCTTTGCCGCGTTGGGGCCGATCGGTGCCGTCGAAGACTATGACCGCCTCACCCGGCGCTTGGCGGCCTGAGGCGCAATGGGTTCCGAGCTGCTGGGCTTGACCCGGTTGTTTGGCGCGGCTCCGCCGCCCGTCCGGCTGCTTGGTCCGCGCGTCATCCTTCGCACGCCCGAGCGCGAGGATTTCGACGAATGGGCGACCCTGCGAACCGACTCGCGCGCGTTTCTGGCGCCGTTCGAGCCGAGCTGGCCGAACGATGCAGTTACCCGCGTTGGCTTCCGCCGACGGCTGCAGCGCTATGCCATCGACTGGCGCAGCGATCAAGGCTACAGCTTTGTCCTGACGCGGCGCGCCGACCGCGTGCTGATTGGCGGCGTCAGCCTGTCGAACGTGCGGCGCGGCGTGGCCGAAACCGCGAGCCTCGGTTATTGGATCGGCGAACGCTTCGCGCGTCAGGGCTACATGACTGACGGCCTCAAACTCGCGCTCGCCTTCGCCTTCGACCGTCTGCGGCTGCACCGCGTCGAGGCTGCCTGCCTGCCGCACAATGAGGCAAGCCGGCGGCTACTACTGAAAAGCGGCTTCCGCGAGGAGGGCTACGCCAAGGAATATCTATCGATCGACGGCCGCTGGCAGGATCATCTGCTCTTCGGCCTGCTCGCCAGCGAATGGGCGCATCGCGACGAAAGTGCGCACGCTTCGGCGACCGTGGCGTGAGCCGGTCAGGCCCGGCCCGACTCGCCGGAGAGCGACAACAGGTCGACGCCCAGCTTGTTGAGGGCGCGCTGCCACTTGTCACCGTTCTGATCGTCGAAGACGATGTCTTCGTCGGCGGCGACGTTGAGCCAGCCGTTCGCCTGGATCTCGGAATCGAGCTGGCCCGGTCCCCAGCCGGCATAGCCGAGCGCCAACAAGCTCTTCTTCGGGCCGGCACCGCGGCCAATAGCGCGCAGGATCTCGAGCGTCGCAGTGAGCGCGACCTTGCCGTCCACCACCAGCGTGCCATCCTCGACATAGTCGGCCGAATGCAACACGAAACCGCGGCCGGCCTCGACCGGACCGCCGAAATGGATGCGCCGGTCCTCACTGCTCGTGCCGGTGGTCTCGATGCCAAGTTGCTTCATCAACGCCGGCCAAGTGACCTCGTCGAGCAGCCGGTTAACCACCAAACCCATGGCGCCGTCGGCATTATGGGCGCATAGATAGACGACTGAGCGCGCGAAGCGCGGGTCCTGCATTTGTGGCATGGCGACCAGGAGATGACCGGCGAGCGACGTCACGAAGACCTCCGAGTTCCTGAAATAAGCCCGCCTCTGCGCGCTTGCAAGTCGCGCTGGTGGCGGCACGCGGTTGCCGCCGCCGGAATGTTGTTGCTCGCGATCGCCTTTGCCGCGCCAGCATCGGCCGCAGCCGCCTCGTCGTGGTTCACGACCGATCAGGGCGAAGTGCGGCTCATTGCCGCGCAAACCGCGCTCGATGGACAGAAAACCCAGACGCTTGGCCTTGAGTTCCGGATGGCGCCGCATTGGCACATCTACTGGCGGTCGCCCGGTGACGCTGGCTATCCGCCACGGCTCGACTGGACGGGTTCGACCAATCTGGCCGGCGCGGATGTCGCGTGGCCGGCGCCGCATCGCTTCGCGGTCTCCGGCTTGCAGACTATGGGCTATACCGACTCGGTCGTGCTGCCAATCACCGCACGTGTCACAGATTCGCAACGGCCGCTCGATCTCACGCTGCATCTCGATTACCTCACCTGCTACGACATTTGTGTGCCGTATCAGACAGTTCTGAGTCTCGCCGTGCCGCCGGGCCCGTCACCGGCCGGTTCGGTCGGCTACGCCGCGCTCATCGACCAATATGTGATGCAGGTGCCCGGTGACGGTCGCGCGGCCGGGCTCAAGCTCCTGAGTGCGGCGATCGACGGTAGCACGCGACCGGCGTTGTTGCTGCATGTCGCCGCGTCGCCGCCACTGACCTCGCCGGACGCCTTCGTCGAAGGCGCTGGCGGGATCGCATTCGGTCCGCCGCGCCTCATGCCCGATGCGGAGGCCGGCCAATCTCTGCTGCGGCTGCCGCTCACCGGCGGCGGCACCGCCGCGCTCGTCAAGTTGGTCGGGCACCCGCTCACCGTGACGTTGACCGACGGTTCCCGCGCGATGACCGGCGTCATGGCGCCGAGCTTGGCGCCGCCGCCGCCGGTCAATTGGGCGCGGTTGCTGCCGATGCTCGCGCTCGCGCTTGCGGGCGGGTTCATCCTCAATTTCATGCCGTGCGTGTTGCCGGTTCTGGCCCTGAAGTTGGTCGGCGTCGTGAGTCACGCAGCGCGCGGCCGCACAGCAATCCGCGTCGGGTTCCTGGCGAGCGCCGCTGGCATCGTCGTCTCTTTCCTCGTGCTGGCGGCGGTGGCGATCGGCTTCCGCGCCGCTGGCATCGCCGTCGGTTGGGGATTGCAGTTCCAGCAACCGATCTTCTTGGCGACGATGGCGACAATTCTGGTGTTGTTTACCGCCAATCTCTGGGGCTTGTTCGAGATTCCGTTGCCTGCGGTGCTGACCGAAATGGGCGAAGGGCGGGCCCATCTCGGGAGTTTCTTTTCGGGCGTGCTGGTGACCTTGCTGGCGACGCCATGCACCGCGCCGTTGGTCGGCACCGCGCTGGGCTTCGCGCTGCTGTCGCCGCCGATCGAAGCGTTCGCAGTCTTCGCGGCCATGGGCGTCGGATTGGCACTGCCCTATCTTGCAGTTGCCGCCGTGCCGGCGATCGCTGGCTGGCTGCCGCGTCCCGGCTTGTGGATGATCCAGTTAAAGCGGGTCCTCGGCGTGGCGCTGGGGGCAACGGCGATCTGGCTGCTTTCGGTGCTCGCCGTTGAAAGCAGCTTGGCGGTTGCGATCACCTCCGGGGCGCTGCTCGCCGCAGTCGTGGGCGCGCTCGCGCTGCTCCGGCAATCCGCATGGCGGCGTGCCGCGATCTGCGGCCTTTTTGCCGCCGCAATCGTCGTTCCGGGATTCGCCGCGCCGCCATCCGCCGGACCGGCCATCGGCGGGTTCTGGCATCCGTTCGACGAGAGCCGCATCGCGCCGCTCGTGGCACGCGGCCGCACGGTCTTCGTCGATGTCACCGCTGACTGGTGCCTGACCTGTAAGGTCAATGCGAGTCTTGCGTTGTCGCCGGAATCGGTGCGCCGGCAACTCGCCGCCCCCGACGTCGTCGCCATGCGGGCCGACTGGACCCGACCTGACGCAGCCATCGCGCGCTACTTGCGGGAATTCGGTCGCTACGGCATTCCGTTCAACATCGTCTACGGTCCACATGCGCCGCAGGGCGTGGTCTTACCCGAAATCCTGACACCTGCGATCGTGCTTCACGGCTTGGCTCAGGCCGAGGGGCCGGCGCCGCTGTCCACCGGATCCGCAACTGCCCGGGGCGGATGATTTTTCGTCTGGTCCGGTCTATGTTTCGGCCCCCACTCGACTTCATCTCAGAACAGGAGAGGCAATGACCATCAAGGCTGGCGACAAGATTCCGTCGGTCAAGCTGATGACCATGACCGCGGATGGACCGAAACCCATCACCACCGACGAGATTTTCAAGGGCAAGAAGGTCGTGCTGTTCGCGTTACCCGGCGCCTTCACGCCGACCTGCTCGGCCAAGCATCTGCCCGGCTTTGTCGAGAAATATTCGATCCTGAAGGGCAAGGGCGTCGATGCTGTCGCTTGCCTCTCGGTGAACGACGCCTTCGTCATGGGTGCGTGGGGCAAGGACCAGAAGGCCGGCGAAAAGATCCTTATGCTGGCCGACGGCAGCGGCGACTTCACGCGGGCGGTTGGGCTCGAGCTCGATCTGACCGATCGCGGCCTCGGCAAGCGCTCGCAGCGCTATGCCATGGTGGTCGACAACGGCGTGGTCAAGACACTCAACGTGGAGGCGCCAGGCGCTTTCGAGGTCTCGAGCGCCGACGCCGTCCTCAAGGCGCTTTAGTCAGCACGTCTCGCCGGAAGCGCGACGAGCCTGTGCGATCGCCGCGCGCGCCAGCGCGTCGGCGCGTTCGTTCTCTGGGTGACCGGCATGGCCGCGCACCCAGCGCCAGGTGACGCGGTGGCGCTCCAGCGCGACCTCGAGCCGGCGCCACAAATCGGCGTTCTTCACCGGCTTCTTGTCCGCCGTCTTCCAACGGCGCGCCTTCCATTGCGGCAGCCATTGCGTGATGCCGTCGTGGAGATATCGGCTGTCGGTATGGATGATGGCGCTCACGCCGCGCGTCAGCTGCTCGAGCGCCGCGATCGCAGCCATCAGCTCCATGCGGTTGTTGGTCGTCGTGGCCTCGAAACCGGAGAGCTCTTTCTCATGGCCGCCATAGCGCAGCAGCGCGCCCCAGCCACCGGGGCCGGGATTGCCGCTGCATGCACCGTCGGTGAAAATTTCGACGAAGTCGCCGCTCACGAATCGAACCCGTAGGCCGCAGGACTCGTTACGCCGCGGTGGAAGCGCAGTTTCTGCAAATACTCGAGTGGATCCTTCGGCCGCACGAATGCGCCCGGCGGTTGATGCAGCCAGTCATAAAGCCGCGTCAGCAGAAAGCGGGTGGCGCTGCCCCGTGCGAGCAGTGGCAGGGCTGCAATTTCGTCGGACGTCAGCGGCCGCGTCGCGCGGTATTTCGCCAGCATCAGCTTCGCCTTCGTCACGTTGAAGCTGCCGTCGCTCTCGAAGCACCAGGCGTTGAGGCAGACCGCCACGTCGTAGGCGAAGAAATCAGTACAGGCGAAATAGAAGTCGATGAGGCCGGATACGGCCTCGCCACGGAAGAACACGTTGTCGGGAAAGAGGTCGGCGTGGATGATGCCGCGCGGCAGGTCGCGTGGCCACAGCCGCCGAAGCTCCTGGAGCTCCCGGTGCAATTCGTCGGCGAGGCCGGGCTTGATTTCGTCCGCGCGCGCGGCGCAAGCGCCGTGCAACCGCTCCCAACCCGCGAGCGACAGATCGTTGGCGCGGCCCTGCGGGAAGCTGCCGCCGGCGTGATGCAGGCATGCGAGCGCTCCACCCAGGCCGGCGCAATGATAGGGGTGAATGCGGCGCGGCCACATGCCATCGAGAAAAGTGACGATCGCCGCCGGCCGACCACAGAGCTTGCGCAACGCCCCGCCGTCGCGGCCGTGGATCGGAGTCGGACATGGGATGCCCGCTTTCGCCAGATGTTCCATTAGGGCGATAAAAAAGGGCAGGTCGGCGGGCGCGACCCGCTTCTCGTAGAGCGTCAGTATGTAGGTGCCGGTCTCGGTGCGCAGCAGGTAGTTGGAATTCTCAACGCCCTCCGCGATGCCTTTGCACGACACCACATCGCCAATGGCGTACTCGGCGATGAAAGCCTTGAGCTCCTCGTCGGGAACGTCGGTGTAGACCGCCATGCGGATTTCGACTCGTGGCGCGCGGGCGCTTGTACGACTCTCGATCGTCGAATAGAGTGCGAGCCGATTTTTCGCCCGCCGTTTTTCGGCACGTTAATACAGGCAGAACCCTCAAGGAAAGGGAGATGAAGAGACCGGACTCGGTGGGGCGGTTGAACCGCCGCTTGGCGCTCGTGGCGGTGATGGCGCTTCCCGTTCTGCTCGGCGGCTGCTTCGGCAAGACCAATGCCGAGGGCCCCACCTGCCCAGGCGGTTCGGCGGTGCCGGCCCTCGACGTCGCGCCGCAATTCGGTCCCGGACCGGGCCGCACCCAGAATGACGTCGTTGCCGCCGCCCGGATCCTGGCGGTGAAGACCAAATGCAGCGAAGAGAAGAGCGGCGTTCGCGTCGACGTCGATGTGGCATTTTCCGTCGTACGCGGCTCGTCGCGGCTCCAGGACGCGCAGTTCACCTATTTCGTTGCCGTCGTCGACAGTCGAAGCAACATCCTGAACGAACAGCGCTTCGTTCTGCCGGTGCACTTCGCTGGCGCCGAGACGTTCAAGGCGATGGACGACCAGATCACCGTCCATCTGCCGTTGCAGAACGTCTCCGAGGGGCAGGACTTCGGCATCGTCGGCGGTTTTCAGCTGACGCAAGACCAGATCCGCTTCAACAACGCGCAGCAGACGCCGCCGGCGCAATGAGCGACGGCCGCGAAAGCGCGAAGCGTCCAAATTCCGCCCCGCGCGAGGCGCTGTCAGTGAGGTTTCCCGTGCTGCGCGCCGGCGCCGCGATGCGCGTGGCGCGCCAGCGCGTCGCGTCGCGGCTCGATGTCTATCACTGGCTGTTGGTGATGCCGTGGAGCGCGTTCTTCGCGCTGCTGGCCGCCGCCTACGGGCTTTTCAACGTCGTCTTCGGCCTGCTTTATCTGCTGCAAGACGGCAGCGTCGCCAATGCCAAGCCGCATTCTTTCGCTGATTCGTTCTTCTTCAGCGTCCAGACGATGGCGACGATCGGCTACGGCGACATGCATCCAGCGACGCTCTACGCCAACATCCTGGTGACGATCGAAGTGCTGCTGGGCATGACCGGCCTGGCGCTCGCCACCGGCCTGATTTTCGCACGCTTCTCGCGGCCGACGGCCCGCGTCATGTTCAGCGACGTCGCGGTCGTCAACCGTTACGACGGCGTGCCGACGCTGATGTTCCGCGCCGCCAATCAGCGCCGCAACCGCATCCTCGAGGCGTCGGCCAATGTGATGCTCGTGCGCAACGAGCTGACGGCTGAAGGGCAGGTGATGCGGCGCTTCTACGACCTGGCGGTGATCCGCCGTCACAATCCAACCTTCGTGCTGACTTGGACGGTCATGCATGCGATCGACGAGACAAGTCCGTTGCTCGGCGCCGACGATGCCAGCCTGCGCGCGCAGGAGGCCGAGATCATCGCGAGCATCAGCGGTCTCGACGAGAGCTTCGCGCAGACGATCTACGCGCGAAAAAGCTATCGCGCCCAGGATATCCGCTGGGGCTGGCGCCTAGCCGACATCATCGGCCGCACGCCGGAAGGCCGCCTCACCGTCGACTACGCGCGCTTTCACGACGCCGACGAGGAACCGCGCAGTTGAACCCGTGCCGCCGTCAAGAATCGTAGGCCACGATCGACGAAAACGGCACGTCAAGCCGATCCCGACCGCCGAGAAAACTCAGCTCGATAATGCAGCCAGCAGCGACGACTTCGCCGCCGACCTTGCGACAGAGATTGATAGCCGCCTCCAGCGTGCCGCCGGTTGCAAGCAGATCGTCGAGCACCGCCACGCGCGTTCCTGGCGCGATCGCGTCGGCCTGGATCTCGATCGTGTCGGTGCCGTACTCGAGCGCGTAGGTATAGGGGATGGTCCCGCCGGGCAGCTTGCCGCGCTTGCGCACCATAACAAAGCCAATGCCGAGGGCCAATGCCAGTGGCGCCGCCACCAGGAAGCCGCGCGATTCAATGCCGATGAGAAGCTGTGGCCGATGCGGTGCCAGCGCCTGTTCCAGTCGCTGCACGGTCGCCTGCCATGCTTTGGCGTGCGCCAGCAGGGTCGAAATGTCGTAAAACAGAATCCCTTTCTTCGGAAAATCCGGCACGCTGCGAATGTGCTGCTTCAGATCCATTGTCCTAGCCTCGACAAAAATTGCCGCCCAATCTAAACCGCGGGGTTTGGGATGCGAAAGTGTCGTATTGCGCTAGACTGTCGCCGCCGAGACCGGGAGCGAAATGGCCCATTCCATCGACCAGACACGTGATGGCGACGCGCTGGTGCTGCGGCCACGGGGGCGCTGGGTGGTTGCCGAGGCCGACGGCCTCGATCGCCGTCTGCGAGAGATTCGCGCCAGTGGCGCGCGACGGGTCCGCATCGACTTGGCCGACGTCGAGGCGATGGACACAACTGGCGCTTGGTTGTTGTTCCGGTTGAAACGCGGTCTCGAGGCGGCTGGCGCTGCGGTAGCGATCGACCATGCTGGACCCGAACTGGCGCCGCTGCTGAGCCAGATCGAAAGACGCCAAGCGGTGATGGCGAGCGCGCCGCGCCGCGGTGGCGGCCCCTTCGTGCTGCTGGCGCATGTCGGGTTCCGCACCGTCGAGCTGCTGCGCCTGGCCCGTACCTTGCTTGCATTCTTCGGCGAAGTGACGGTCACGTTGCTGCGCACCGCTGCACGACCCCGCCAGCTGCGTTTCACGCCGATGGTGGCTCAGATGGAGCGCGCGGGCGTGTCGGCGCTAGGCATCGTCGGCCTGCTGTCGTTTCTGGTCGGTATCGTCATGACCTATATCGGCGCCCAGCAGCTGCGCCCATACGGCGCGGAGATCTTCACGGTCAACCTGCTCGCGGTCGGCTTCCTGCGCGAGTTGGGCGTTTTGCTCGCCGCGATCATCATCGCGGGCCGGTCGGGCAGTGCGTTCACGGCGGAAATCGGCGCCATGATCGTCAACGAAGAGGTCGATGCGATGCGCACGCTCGGCCTCGATCCGATCGAAATTCTGGTCGTACCGCGTGTTCTCGGTCTGATCCTGACCCTGCCGTTCCTGACGTTTTGGGCCGATTTCACGGGCCTTGCCGGTGGCGCGGTGATTTGCAAGCTGTCGCTCGAAATTCCGCTGACCACCTTCCTCGATCAGCTCCGTGGGGCAGTGTCGCTGTGGAGCGTATTTCTCGGTATCATCAAGGCGCCGTTCTTCGCCGCCGCTATCGCGCTGATCGGTTGCAACGAGGGTCTGCTGGTAACCCGCAGCGCCGAAAGCGTCGGGCGGCAGACCACCCAGTCCGTCGTCCAATCCATTTTCCTGGTCATAGTGCTCGATGCGCTCTTCTCGATCTTCTTCAACGAGCTCCGTATCTGACCCGGCGGCGCCGGTCGTGCGGGTGCGCGGTCTGACGACGCGGATCGGCGGCCGCGTCCTGGTGCGCGATGCGAGTTTCGATCTCGCCGTCGGCGAGGTTCTGGGCGTCGTCGGCGCGTCGGGCGCCGGCAAGTCGATCCTGTTGCGCACGATCGTCGGCCTAGTGCCAGCGGCGGCCGGAACGATCGAGGTTTTCGGCGAAGACATCGGCCGCCGGCCCGATCTGCGCCGATTTGGCCGGCGCTGGGGCGTGTTGTTCCAGGATGGTGCTTTGTTCAGCTCGCTGACCGTGGCCGAGAACATCATGGTGCCGTTGCGGGAGCAGCTCGCACTGTCGCCGGCCTTGCTGCGCGAGATCGCGGCGCTCAAAATCGCCCTTGTCGGCCTGCCGCCCGATTCCGCAAACAAGTTTCCCGCTGCACTTTCCGGCGGCATGCGCAAACGCGCAGGCCTCGCTCGTGCGCTGGCGCTCGATCCGAAATTGCTTTTCCTCGACGAGCCGACCGCCGGCCTCGATCCGATTGCGGCGTCCGAGTTCGATGGGTTGGTGCGCGATCTCAAGGAAAGCCTCGGCCTGACTGTTTTCATGGTGACGCACGATCTCGACAGCTTGGTCACGATCTGCGATCGCATCGCGGTGATCGTCGACGAGCGCCTCGTCATCGGCCCGCTTGCCGATATCGCGCGCAATCCGCATCCGTGGATTCAGGCGTATTTCCACGGACCGCGTGGTCGCGCTGCGCAAATCGCCGAAGCGGCCAGCGGGTAAACGACATGGAAACGCGCGCCGAATATGTGCTTGTCGGAAGCTTCGTTCTCGTACTGCTGGCCGGAATCGCAGTGGCCCTGTTGTGGTTCGTGCAGGCGCCGTTCAAGGTCAACGCCGTGCGCTACGACGTCTACTTCAATGGTTCGGTGTCCGGGCTCGATATCGGCTCCGACGTGCGCTACAACGGCGTTCTGGTGGGGCGCGTGTCGGAAATCCAACTCGATCCGAAACGGCCGACCGAGGTCCGTGTCACCGTCGATATCAACCACGACGTCGTGATCCGCAAGGATGCGGTCGCTGAGTTGCAGGTGAAGGGTCTCACCGGCGGCGCCTATGTCGAGATCACCGGAGCCAGCGGTACGGCCCCGCCTTTGGTCGCCGAGAACGGCCAGCCACGGCCGGTGATTCAATCCCGTTCGTCCCAGTTGACCGAACTCTTCAATGGCATGCCGGTGCTCATCCAAAAGCTGTCGACGCTCGCCGACCACCTCAACGATGCCACCAATGCCGGCAATCGCGCGGCGCTTGCCGAGACGGTGACTAATCTGCGCCAGGTGAGCGCCGTGCTCGCGGCGCATTCGCACGATATCGACGCCTCGCTCGCCGGGCTGTCGTCGTCGGTCCGGCATCTGAACCAAGCCGCGGACAATCTGGATCAGATGGTGCGCGAGAGTCGTCGACCGGTGAGCGATTTCGCCAATCATGGCCTGCCGGAATTGCAACAGCTGCTCGCCGATTCGCGGGTCCTCGTCGCAGAGCTGACGCGGCTGGTAGATTCACTCAAGCGCAATCCGTCGCAGGTGATTTACGGCAATCGCCTGCAGGGTTACACGCCGCGATGATGCTCTCGCGGCGTGCGCTGATCCTTGCTCTCGGCCTGGCGCTCGCCGGCTGCAGCGGCGGTTTGCTGCCGAAGCCGCCGCCGCCGCCCGATTTCTATCGCCTGTCGCCGGCTGACAGCGCATCCATGGCCGTCCGTCCGGTTGCGGTCCAGCTGCTGGTTGGCGAAATTGCAGCATCCGGTGCGCTCGATACCGCGCGCATCGTGCTGACGCCGAATGCGACTCGCGTCGAATATTATGCCGACGCGGAATGGACCGATCGGGCGCCGGTCCTCGTCGACAACCTCCTCCTCGACACGCTGCAGCGTTCTGGCCACTTCGCGCGTGTCGCCCGGCGTTCGCTGACGCTGCGTGCCGACTATCTCGTTGTCGGCACATTGCGCCATTTCGAAGCGGATTACAGCGCGGCCACGCTGCCACGCGTCCGCGTCGCGGTCGAGCTTCAGCTGCTGCACGTGTCCGACGGCACCATCGTTGCGGCGCGTCGCTTCACCGCCGCAGTCCCCGCCCGCCAGAACACCGTGCCGGCCGTCGTTGCGGCGTTCGACGTTGCGGCGCACCAGGCGCTGCACGACGTGCCGTCATGGATCGCTGGTGCGCTGCCCGGCTCCGCCTCGCGGCACCCTTGAGTCCGTCGACCTCGCATCGAGACCGGGCAATGTTAGAGCGCCGGGCCGATTGCGGCCGCGAGGCCATACGATGCCGCGAGGCTCTGGCCCGCGACGGCTGCAACGTCGTGTCGGCCGCGCTTGGTGGCGCGACGCGCGTGTTCCATTGGCGTCATTATCCGGTTGGCGACGTCTACGACTCGACGACGCACGCGCAGTACTTCTATCACGCTCATGCACCGGACGCGCGCACCGACACCGCTACCGGCGAGCATGGCCATTTTCACGCCTTTCTGCGGGCGCGGGGCCTCAAGCCGGGCGTGCGGCCGCTGGTCATGCCCGAACTCGCGATCGCCGGCCATCCGGCGGCACCGTCGCCGGCGGCGCCGTCCGCGCCGGCGCCCGCGGGCGAGCCGGACGAGCCCTGGGTGCATTTGGTCGCCATCGCGATGGATCGCGCCGGCCGGCCGCTCAGCCTGTTTACCACCAATCGCTGGGTCACCGGCGAGACGTGGTACGCCGCCGCCGACGTCGCCGCCTCGCTCGACCGGTTTCGTGTTGGCGGCGACGCGCCGAGCGCGCTCGACCGCTGGATCACCGCAATGCTCGGCCTGTTCCAGCCGACCATCGCCCGGCTGCTGGCCGAACGCGACGCCGCGGTGATGAACTTCCGCCGCCGCCGCGGCAAGGTGCACGTCCTCGAAGATCGGAGGATGGAGGTCACGTCCGCGGCCGCCATCGACGTCGATGCGGAGCTAGGTCGCATCCAGGCGGCGCTGCGTCAGGTGGCTTGAGCCCGGTTCAGTTGGAAGACGTGCTCGCCTGACCATTCGGCGCCGGCTCGTTGTGGGCGCGCAGGCAGGCGCGGCGATAATTCTCGCGCGCGGCGTTGCCTTGGGGCGTGTAATCGGGAAAGAGCCGAGCGGCCTCGCGCGCGCATTTGTCCGCTGCCGACCACACGCCTTCGCTTGCGCCGAGGGGGTCGGCGACAGCCGAAGCGCCGACAGATGCGGCGATGACCAGAGCGAGAACGGCGATCCAAAGACGATTCATGACATAGCCTTGCGCGGCGCATCCGCATGCCGACGGCGCAATTCCGTCGCGGCCACGAACACGAGATATGCCAAATATAACACGGCCGGCGTGACAACGATCAGGATGGATTTGGCTCGCTCGCGCTGGATTTGAACCTGCATTTTGCGCGCGGGCATCTACCGGCCGCTTGAGCGGTTCAGGGCTGACTGAGGCGCGGCGCGCGCAGCTCCTCGGCGGCGCGGCGCAAACGGCCATAGGCACGGATGCTCACCGGGATCGAGCCGATATAGAGCGCGCCGATGATCAGCAGCGTGATCCAGGGCTCGGTGGTCATGAAAGCCGCCAGCGCGCCGACCAGCAACAGCAACGGCACAACCCACTCGCGTGGAATGCGGAAACTCTTGAACGCGAAGGTGGGCACTCGGCTCACCATCAGCGCGGCGACCGCCGCCAGCACGGCGCCACACAGGATCGGTGAGCGGAACAAGTCGATCCCGGTCTCGAAATAGAGAAACATCGGAATCATCACCAAGCCGGCGCCAGCCGGCGCGGGCACGCCGGTGAAGAAGTTGTAAGCGTAGGGCGGCAAATCGACGCCCATCTGGGTGTTGAATCGCGCCAGGCGCAGGGCGCCGCACACCGCGAATAGCAACACCAGAGCCCAACCGATGCCATGCAGCGAGTCCATGGTCCAGATGTCGAGCATGACGGCGGGTGCCGCGCCGAAGCTGACGAAGTCGGAAAGCGAATCGAGTTCGGCGCCGAACGTCGAGGTGCCTTTCAAGAGGCGCGCGATGCGGCCGTCGATGCCGTCGAGGATACCGGCGATGATGATCGCTGCGGTTGCCTGCTCGAAGCGGCCGAGGAACGCGAGCCGGATAGCGGTCATGCCGGCGCACAACGCCAGCAGCGTCAGAACGTTGGGAATCATCCGATTGAGCGAGAACGCTCCCATCGGACGTACGCGGACGCGCGGTCGACGCAACGGCATCAATGCACCATGCCCGAGCGGGCGCTCTCGTTGGAGCGCCGGTCGGCAAGCACGGTCTCGCCGCCGACCATGCGCTGGCCGACGATGGCGAAATGCGACCACGACGGTGGCAGGTAGATATCGGTGCGGCTACCAAAGCGGATCAGGCCGAGACGTTGGCCGGCGACTACCGTCTGGCCCTCGTGCAGGTCGCACAGGATGCGTCGCGCAACCAAGCCGGCGATCTGCACCACCGCGATCTCGGGCCCGTCCGGTAGCACCAGGCGGATCGCCATCCGCTCATTGTCCTCGCTTGCTTTGTCGAGCGCGGCGTTGACGAACTTGCCCTTGCGGTAGGCGGTTTTCGCCACGCGGCCGGCGACCGGCACGCGGTTGACGTGCACATCGAAGATCGAGAGGAAAATTCCGATCCGCCGCATCGGCGCCTCGCCCATGTCGAGCTCGGGCGGCGGCGGCGCCTCGTCGACTGCCACCACGATGCCGTCGGCGGGGGCGACGATCAGGCCGTCGCGCTGCGGCGTGACGCGCCAGGGGTTGCGGAAGAACGTCACGCACCAGATCGTCGCGATCACGCCGAACCAGCCGAGCGGCTGCGCGATCCAGAACAGGACTACCGTGATCGCGGCAAAAATCGCGATGAACCGCCAGCCGTCGGGATGAATGGGCGGCAAGGCCCGGCGCCACATGGAATCCTCCTGGGCGCGGACCCTAGCAAATCCGGCGGCCCTTAGCCCACCGTCATCCGAGTCCGGAGCATCAGGGCGTATTCTCGCCTTGGCCGACGATGAAGATGATCATGTCCCAGGCGTTGCGGATGCCGGCCGCGATCAGGAGGCCGAGCGCCAACGCCAGGGTTTCACGACCGGCGGCTGCGCCGTCGACCATCAGCGCCGCGGCCACGACGATCAGGACATAGCTGACCATCGGTGCCGCCGCATACCAAAGGCGGTCGGCGCGCTCGACGTTGGCGGCACGTCCAATCCACAGCCCGGCGCGGCTCGCGATGGCGAGGCCCGCCAAGCCGCCGACTCCGATAACGATGCCGAACGCCAGAGGCGTCAGCGTCGGCACCATAGCTAGCGCGCAGGCGAAAAGCACGACGGCCAGATGGAATACGGTTGCAGTGAAGAAGGCTCCAACCTGCGTGGCGCGCGCCTTGCGCACGATTCTTCCCGCAATCGAAGCGACGACGAACATCGCACCGAGCAGCGTCGCTGCTGCGGTCGCGAGGATGACGTAGAAATCGCGCCATTCACTCGACACCGCTCAGCGCCCCTCCCGCCGCCAGGCCAGGATCAGCAGTCCAAGCGCCAGGATCAAGGCCAGCACGCCCGACAGGAGCGGCGTCTCGCCGACACCGGTAACGATGTAGTCGCCGTTGCGGCGCAGACCAATCCAGCCGGAGCCTGCGGTCGACTGTCCGGGATCCACCAGCTGGATTTCGGGGAGCCGGCCGGAACCGACCCAGAAGATACCGCCGCCGGTGGCCGCGACGTCGGCCTTCACCTTGTCGTCGGTGGTGCGCACATCCGACATCTCGATCGGGTTGAGCGCGCCGGCCGCGGCGAGCGCGGTGCGCTGACCGTCGCTGACGCGATAGAGACCGCTTTCGTTCACCGCCAGCGTCGCGCTGCTGCGGCCGCCGTGCTCGGGCGATAGCTTGATCGTCTCGATCTTGCCATCGGGCTGCGTCACTTGTACCGGCGAGTCATCCGGCTGCAGCGACTGGCGCGTGATCGTCAGCTTGTCGCCATTGATCACGGCGCGGAGATCGTTCTCCTCGAGATCGGGCTCCTTCATCAGCCAATAGATTACCCGCCGAAGCAGTTCAACTTGCGGGCCGCCGCCTTCGTAGCCGCGCGTCCATAGCCACATCTCGTCGGACATCAGCTGCGCGACGCGACCTTTGCCGACGCGATCCAGCACCAGCAACGGCTCGCCTTGGTAGCCGGTCATCACCGTTACGCCGCGCTGCGCTTGCGCGCCGATGTCGCGGAACCACCGACCCCATGGCGGCATCGCTCCGGGCTTGGCCGGCAACTCGGGCAGATCCTCCGTGATCGGATCGCGCTGTCCGATCGCGGTGACCTCCGGCACGAAGCCCTTGTCGAAGACGTCGCCGGTCGGCTCGGCCGGCAGCACACTGCCGAGCGGCGTGCGGTAGAGCGACAGCGGCGTGGCGAAGGCCGGGCCGGCCGACACCAGCAGCGCGCCGCCCTCGCGCACGTAATTGGCGATGTTCTCCAAATAGGCTTGGGGCAGCACGCTGCGCTGGCGATAGCGGTCGAAGATGATCAAATCGAAGCTGTGCAGCTTGACGTCGAACAACTCGCGAATCGGAAACGCGATCAGGCTCAGCTCGCGGATCGGCGTGCCATCCTGTTTCTCGGGTGGTCGCAGGATCGTAAAATGGATCAAATCGACCGACGGATCCGACTTGAGGATGTTGCGCCACGTGCGCTCGTCCTGGTTCGGCTTGCCGCTGACCAATAGCACCTTGAGGCGGTCGCGGACGCCGTTGATGACGAAGGCGGCGCGGTTGTTGGTAAGGGTCAGCTCGTGCGGCCCGGCGTTCACGGACAGCTCGACGATGTTGGGCCCGCCATGGTCGATGGTCACCGGGATGTCGACATCCTGGCCGACTGGCACCGTGCGAATGACCGGCAGGCCACCGTCCTTGCGCAAGGTGAGCTGCGCCTCCGCGACCGCGTCGGTCTTCGGCAGATCCTCCACCCGCACAGCGAGCGTCACGGTCTTACCCACCAGACCGAATTTGGGTGCGTTGCGCACGACCAGGCGACGGTCTTCTTCGCCTGGACGACCGGTGAGTAGGACATGCAATGGCGCGTGGAAAGCGAGTTGGGCCGGCGGCGGCATGTCGTGGATCTGGCCGTCGGTGATAAGAATCGCGCCGGCGACACGCTGGCGCGGCACATCGGCAAGCGCGTGGTTGAGTGCGGTATAAAGTTGAGTGCCCTCGTTCGCGAGCGGCGAGGACGGATCCGGCGTACCGGCGTGGACGACGCGCACGTCGACACCGTGCAGTCTCGCCAGCTGGTCCGTCACGCTCTTGAGCGCGGTGGCGGCAACGGCCTGACGTTGGCCGATGGTCATACTCTGCGAGTCGTCGACGATCACCGCGGCGACGTCGCGTTGCGGCGCCCGCTTCTCCTCGACCAGCGAGGGGTTGACGACGATTGCGGCCAGCGCCAACACGGCCAGGAGGCGGAGGCCGGTGCCGCGCGCACGGCGCCAGAAGCCGAATGCGACGAGAAGCAGCGCGGCCGCCGCGAAGGCGCCAATCGCGTCCCACGGCAGCAGCGGCGAAGCGGCGAGGCTCCAGCCAGTCATTGCCCAAGCCGCTCCAGGATCGCCGGCACGTGCACCTGGTCGCTCTTGTAGTTGCCGGTCAGGGCGTACATGACCAGGTTGACGCCGAAGCGGTAGGCCATCTCGCGCTGCGGCTCGCCGCCCGGGACCACCGCGTAGAGCGGCCGGCCGTTGCGGTCGACAGCCCAGGCGCCGGCCCATTCGTTGCCGCCGACGATGACGCTCGAGACGCCGTCATTGACCGCATCCGCGGTCGGCTCGACCCAGAGCTGGCCGCCGCTCCAGCGACCCGGAAAATCCTCCATCAGATAGAAGGATTTGGTCAGCACGTGGTTGGGCGGCAGCGGCACCAGCGGCGGAATGTCGAGGCCGGCGGCGATGCGCTTAAGCTGCGCCTGCGCTGTAGCGGCGCTGAACGCGGTGGGCTGCTCGCGGTCGCGCGTGTCGAACAGAATGATGCCGCCGGTGTCGATGTAATGCTGCACCTGCGCGACCGCTTGCGGCGACAGCGCCGGCTCGCCGGCGACAACCGGCCAATACAGCAGCGGGAAGAACACCAGCTGGTCGGTTTCCGGATCGACCGCCATCGGGGCCGCCGCATCGACCGCCGTGCGCGCGTTGAGCACGCGCGACAATCCTGTCAGGCCCGCCTTGGATTCGGCGTCGATGTCGGGAATGCCGGTGCGCACATAAGCGAGATGGAACTGGCTTGCCGCCTGGATGGCGAAGGCGTCGCTGTCGGCGGCGCGTGCTGTCGGTGCGCCGATTACCATGCACAGCGCGACGGCGCCAGCAGCCGCGCCGTGGCGCCAGTTTAGCCGCGACAACAACCCGCGCAGGCCAAAGCCGATCGCGAAGTCAGCAAGCATGAGCAGCAACGCCAGCGCCAGTAGCGGCGGCCGAAAATCGACCTCAACGCCGCGTGCAAAGCCTTCGCGCTTCACGCCCGACGGCAAAGGTGGCAGTGGCGCGAAATGCGTCACTGCCGGCGCGAGATTGAGTGCCACGCGCGCATCCGCGGTGCCATAGAATCCGGGCGGGTAAGGTGGTCCGGCGACGGTCTTGGCGATGCCGCCGGCTGGAATGGTCCCGGCCGTGGCCGGCGCCGCTTGCAGCCGGCCGAAGCCGTCGAGCGTTTCGACCGGCGGCAGCGGCTTGTCGCCGGCGCCGGAGATGCCCTGGCTGACAGCAACGATGCGGCGCAGCATGTCCACCATCAGGCCGGAAATCGCCAGGTTCGACCACTCCGGATCCGCCGTGGTGTGCACCAGAACCAGCCAGCCTTTGCCGCGCTCGGCGGCGGTGACCAGCGGTGTTCCGTCGGCCAGACGCGCCCAGGTTTTTTGCGCGAGATCGACCGTCGGCTCGGCCAGAACCTGGCGCGAGACGGTCACGTCGTTCGGGATGGCGAGGCCGGCAAACGGGCTGCCGGCGGCGAACGGTGCGAGCTTGGCTGGACGCTCCCAGGATAGCGCGCCGCCGAGCGTGCGGTCGCCGCGCCGGAGTCTGACCGGGAGGAGATCGTCGTCGGGCTGTGCCGCCAGCTGCGGTCCGGCGAAGCGCAACACCGTGCCACCGTCGTCTAGCCATTTGACGATTGCTTGTCGGTCGCTCTCGCTCAACGGCGCACCGTCGGGCAGCGCCAGCACGGCGATGTCGCCCTTGATCAGGGTGCTGACGTCGCCGGTGCGAATTTCACTGAAGGGCGCCAACGCCTTCTCGAGGTAATAGGCGCCGCTCAAGAGCGGCTGAGATGCGTCGCGCCGGGTGACGATGCCGATCGGCCGGCGCCGCCAGCGCTCGTCGAGCAGCAGCACCGCACCTGCCGACGCTTCGTTCTCGATAGCAATCGAGGTCACGCGGTTGCGCAACTCGGTTGGCATGGGCAGGTGCGCGATGACGGAGTCTTGTTCGGCCGGGATCGTCACGGTGCGTCGTGCCAGCAGTCGGTCGTCGTCGCCCAGCGCGCGCAGCACGACGGTATCGGGTCGGCTGGGATCGGCGCGCCGGACCGTGACCGACAAATCCCGATCGCCGGGATTGCCGGCGGCCAACAGTCGCGGCAGCGCGTTGCTACTTGCCGCCATCACCGTCAGCTGGCCATGGCGCGCGAGCCCGGCGGCGAAAGCGTCGGCACTGCCCTCGTCGAGGCCATCGCTCAGCCAGACGATCTCAGCAGCGTGCGGCAGATCAAGCCGTGCGAATCGCGCCAACGCCCGGCCGCGATCGTCCGGCCAGGGCCGCGGTCGCAGATTGGCCGCCGCTGCTCGCGCATCGGCCGGCCGCAGCAACGATAAATCGCCGGGGGCGCGTCCGCCGGGCGGATCGGCGGTGCCGAATAGCGCGATCTGGCGGCCCTCGCGGCCCGCTTGATCGATGAGGCGGTCGAGCGTCGCGCGCATCGCGTCCCAGTTGCGGGCGGCGCCCCAGCCGTCGTCGACCGCGAACACCACGGGTCCGGCGGCGCCGATGGTCGCTCGCGGATTGAGCACCGGCTGGGCCAGTGCCAGGATGACCACCGTCGCCAGCAGCATGCGCAACAGGATCAGCCACAGCGGCGTCTTTGCCGGCGTCTCCTCTGGCGGCGCCAATCCGCGCATCAGGCGCAAGGCCGGAAAGCGGATGCGGTTAGGCGCTGGCGGCGTCACGCGCAACAGCCACCATAACACCGGCAGCGCGGCCAAGCCGGCCAGCAGCCACGGAGCGACGAAAGCGATGGGGCCGAGCGTCAGCATGGCCCTAGCGCTCCGTCAGGGTCCGGTAGAGGCCGAGCAGCGCGTGCTGGGGCGGATGGTCGGTGCGATGGGTCGCGAAGGTCCAGCCGACGCCGCGCGCCAGCGCTGCCAGACCGTCACGGTGGCGTTGTAGGCGCTCGGCATAGGCGGCGCGGATCGACTCGACACGGCTGATGATTAACGGCCTTTCGTCCTGCTCCAAGCCCTCGAAGCGCACGCGGCCGGCGAAGGGCAGGCTCTCTTCGGCTGGATCGAGAATCTGCAGCAGGTGACCTTTAAGGCCGGCATCGGCATAACGCAGGACCAACGCCGCAGTCGCATCGAGCGGCGCTAGCAGGTCGCCGAACCAGACCACCTGCCCGTAACGCGGCAGTTTTTCATACGCCGGCAGATCGGCGCCGCCGCCGGCGCGCTCGAGCAGCAACGCTAGGCGGTCAAGCATGGCCCGGCCATACGTGGGTGCCAGGCCCGAACCCATCATGGTGACGCGCTCGCCGCCGCGCACAAGCAGGGCCGCGAACGCAAGCGTCAACAGATCAGCCCGTGCGCGTTTGGTCGGCAGATTGGTTTCCGACGCGTAATCCATCGATGGCGAACCATCGCGCCAGAGGTAGACGCTCTGCGCTGCCTCCCATTCGGTCTCGCGTACGTAGACGTGCTGCGTTTTGGCGGTCTCGCGCCAGTCGATGCGGCCGATCGGATCGCTCGGCTCGTAGCGGCGGAACTGCCAAAAGGTCTCGCCCTGACCGGTGCGCCGGCGCCCGTGCGTGCCTTGGACGACGGCGGCGGCAACGCGCTCGGCCGCGATCAGGAGCGGCGGCAGCGCAAGCGATGCTGCTTCGGCGCGGTGACGGAGCGCCGTCTCGGCCATCAGCGCAACGGATCCAGCAGCCGGTCAATGACTTGCGCCATGCCGACGCCGTCGGCGCGCGCGGCGAAGGTGAGCGCCATGCGGTGGCGCAGGACCGGATGCGCCAGCGCCAGCACGTCGTCGACCGACGGCGCCAACCGTCCATCGAGCAAAGCGCGCGCCCGGGCGGCGAGCATCAGCGCCTGGCTAGCGCGCGGTCCGGGCCCCCAGGCGATGTGCTTCTGAGCCGCATCGGCGCTGCTGTCGGGTCGGCCCGACCGCACCAGCGTGAGGATCGCCTCGACGACGCTGTCGCCGACCGGTACGCGCCGCACCAACCGCTGCGCCGCGAGCAACTCGGCGGCGTTGAGTACCGGCGCGGCGGCTTCCTCCGCGATGCCCGTGGTCGCGATCAGCATCCGGCGCTCGGCCTCGAGATCGGGATAGCCGACATCGATCTGCAGCAGGAAGCGATCGAGCTGCGCCTCGGGCAGCGGATAAGTGCCTTCCTGCTCGAGCGGATTCTGCGTTGCCAGCACGTGAAACGGCCGGGGCAGCGGATGGTATTGGCCGGCAACCGAGACGCGACCTTCCTGCATTGCCTGCAGCAGCGCCGACTGGGTCCGCGGACTCGCCCGATTGATCTCGTCGGCCATCAGCAGCTGGCAGAACACTGGCCCCGGAATGAAACGGAAACTGCGCCGGCCATTCTCAGTTTCCTCCAGCACCTCGGAGCCGATGATGTCGGCGGGCATCAGGTCGGGCGTGCACTGCACACGCTTGTCATCGAGATCGAGCACGGTGCCGAGCGTCTCGACCAGCCGGGTCTTCGCCAGGCCCGGCACGCCGATCAATAGCGCGTGCCCGCCGGCCAAGAGGGTGATCAACGCTTGATCGATCACCTCGGCCTGGCCGAAGATGACGCGGCCGATGCGTTGCCGCACGGCGGCGAGACGCGCCCCCAGCGCCTCGATCTCGCGCGCGAGATCGGCGCCGGCGTTCGAGACGGCCGATTCGGTGGTGCTCAACGGGCACTCCTGTTGCGGATGCGGACGGTCATGGACAAGGCCTCATCTTCCGGACTCACGCGCCTGGCAGCGGAGGCAGTGATGCCGCGCGGCCGTGGCAACTTCGGCATCCGCATCGACCGCAATGGTAGCTGGTTCTATCGCGGCTCCACAATCCACCGGATTGCGCTGGTTCGGCTGTTCAGCCGCGTGCTGGAGCGCGACACGGACGGGCTATATTGGCTGGTGACGCCAGCCGAGCGTGGCCGTATCACGGTCGAGGACGCGCCTTTCATCGTCGTGGCGTTGGCCGTCAAGGATTCCGGCCCGCGCCAGCGCTTGGTCTTTCGCACAAATGTTGACGACATTGTGACCCTCGACGCGGCACATCCGCTGCGCATTGCCGAGGACGTGGTTACGCGCACGCCGGTACCCTATATTTTAGTCCGCGGCGGGCTGGAAGCGCGGATAGCCCGGCCGGCATTCTACGAGCTCGTGGATTTGGGCCGCGAAGAACAAGTCGGAGGCAAGACGTCGTTCGGCGTATGGAGCAGCGCAAAATTCTTTCCGCTCGACACACTCAGTCCGATGCGCTGACCGCTGCGGCGGTGCGCCAACGCTTTGGCGCGTACCAACCGGGCCTGCGCTCGTTCGATACCGAGCAGGTACGCGGCGACCACATTCTGAACCCCGACGTCAAGCTGCCGCCGGGCCTGCGACCGGCCGCTGTGCTGGTACCGATTGTCGACCGTACCGAGGGCCTCACGGTTCTGCTCACCCAGCGCCACGAGAACTTGAACGCCCATGCCGGCCAAATCTCGTTGCCCGGCGGCCAGGTCGAGCCGGTCGATACCGACGCGGTCGCCGCCGCTTTGCGCGAGACGCGCGAGGAGATCGGGCTCTCCGCCGACCGCGCCCAAGTGATTGGCCGCCTCGACACCTATATCACCGGCACCGGATTCGAGATCGTGCCGGTGGTGGCGCTGCTTGCGCCGCCTTTGGCGCTCGCGCCCGATCCCAGCGAGGTGACAGACGTGTTCGAAGTGCCGCTGGCCTTCGTCGTCGATCGTGCCAATCATCGCCGTGAAACGCGCGAGCTGAAGAACGGCGTGCGCACCTTCTTCGTGCTGCCCTACGAGAACCGCTATATCTGGGGCGCGACCGCGGGCATTTTGGTCAATCTTTCCGAGGTGCTGGGTCGGTGAACCCGCCATGATCCGGGTGGCGCTCACCATCCTGTTGCCGCTCCTCGCTCCAACCGCGATCTATTTCCTCTGGCTTTACACCATCGGTCGCGTCGGTGAGCGCGGCGCGCCATGGACGTGGCTCATCGTCGGCGGCCTCGTCGCCGCGGCGGTCGCACTGGTGGTCATCGGCGTCGGGTCCGGCTCGCGCACGGGTACCTACGTGCCACCGCACGTTGAGAGCGGTCGCCTCGTGCCGGGCCAGATCATGCCACCGGGTGGGCATTGATGACCGCGAGCCGCCGGATCAATCCGCCGTGGATGCGCGAAGCGGCGACGCGGCGTGTAATGCGCGCGCTGACGGCACCGGACGCGGCGCCGCGATTCGTCGGCGGGGCGGTGCGCGACGCGGTGCTCGGTCGGACGGTGATCGACATTGATATCGCCACGCCGCTGAAGCCCGAAGCCGTGATGGAGCGGCTGACCGCGGCCGGCATCAGGGCGGTGCCGACCGGAATCGCGCACGGCACGGTGACTGCGGCGACGCCCAAACGCCATTTCGAGATCACCACGCTGCGCCGCGATGTCGAGACCTACGGCCGGCATGCCAAGGTGGCTTTCGATGCCGACTGGGAAGGCGATGCACGGCGCCGCGACTTCACCATGAACGCGCTGTCGCTCGACACCGGCGGCGCGCTTTACGACTATGTCGGCGGCCTCGCCGACCTCAAAGCCGGCCGCGTGCGCTTCGTCGGCGATCCGGCGACGCGCATCCATGAGGATGTGCTGCGTCTGCTGCGCTTCTACCGCTTCTTCGCATATTTCGGACGCGACACCGGCGACCGCGCTGCGCGCGTGGCTTGCCGCGAGGCGGCGCCCTTGCTGCCGACACTCTCGGCCGAGCGCGTCGCCGCGGAGCTGCTGAAGCTGCTGGCGGCCCCGGAGCCGCTGCCGGCGCTCCGGCTGATGCGCGCCGACGGCGTGCTGCAGGTGCTGTTGCCCGAAGCCGGCGCGCTGACGCGGTTGCGTCGCCTGATCGCGCTCGAGCCCGAGCCCGATCCGATCCGGCGCCTTGCTGCGCTGATCGTTCGCGATCCGGCGGCGGTGGCCGAGCGCCTGAAGCTGGCCGGCGCCCAGCGCGACCGGCTGATAGCGATGTGCACACGGCCGCCGGCCGAGTTGCGCGGCGACCGTGCGGCGCAGCGGCGCGCGCTCTATCGCTGGGGCACCGAGCTCTATCGCGATCATGTGCTGCTGGCGGCGGCAACCAGCGGGAGGCACAACATCGCGCCGCTGCTGATGCTGGCGAAGAATTGGAAGGCACCGCGCTTTCCGCTGCGGGGGCGCGACCTGGTGGCCGCTGGCGTCGCACCCGGACCGGCCATCGGCGAACTACTGGCCGCGCTCGAAGCCTGGTGGATCGAGAGCGGTTTCCGCGCGACGACGGCGCAATGCCGCGCCGAGCTGAAGCGGCGCATCCATGGCTGACGTTGCCGCACCCGCACAAGCGCGGTCCTCGGCGCTCGAAATCCTCGGCGTCTTCCTGCGGCTCGGTCTGACCTGCTTCGGCGGCCCGGTTGCGCATATGGGCTATTTCCGCGCCGAGTTCATCGCCAAGCGACGATGGCTCGACGAAGCGGGCTTTGCCGACCTGCTGGCATTGGCGCAGTTCCTGCCGGGGCCGGCGTCGAGCGAGTTCGGCTTCGCCGTCGGCCTGTTGCGCGGCGGCCTGCTCGGCGCGTTTTGCGCGTGGCTCGGCTTCACGCTGCCTTCGGCATTGATCATGGGCGGCTTTGCTTACGGCGTCGCGCGTGCCGGCAGTCTTGCTGGCGCCGCCTGGCTGCACGGCCTGATGCTGGTTGCCGTCGCCGTCGTGGCGCTGGCCGTGTGGCAGATGGCGCGGCGCCTCGCCAATGACGTGCCGCGCGGGGTGCTGGCGCTGGCCGCGACGGCGATCGTGCTGCTGCTGCCGCCGAATTGGAGCCAGTTCGTGGCAATCGGGTTCGGCGCGGTGATCGGCCGGCTGTTCCTCTCGACCGATGTGCGAGCCGCAACCATGCATTTCGCGCCTCCGGTGTCGCGCGGCGTCGCGATCGGCGCCCTCGTCGCGTTTGGTGTCCTGCTCGCGTTGTCGCCCGTGGTGGCAGCGGCGACACATGCGACCTCGGCGCAGCTCTTTGATGGCTTCTATCGGTCTGGCTCGCTGGTATTCGGCGGCGGCCATTTAATCCTACCGCTGCTCGATGCCGTCGTGGTGCCGAAGGGCTGGGTGAGCCAGGACACTTTTCTCGCCGGCTATGGCGCGACCCAGGCCCTGCCGGGACCGCTGTCCACCTTTGCCGCGTTTCTCGGCGTGGCGATGCAGCCATCGCCCGGCGGCCTGATCGGCGGCTTGATCGCGCTTGTCGCCATCTTTCTGCCCGGCTCGCTGCTCATTCTGGGCACTCTGCCATTCTGGAGCGAGCTGCGGCGCAACCAGGCGATGCAGTCGACGCTCAAGGGAGTCAACGCGGCGGTCGTCGGCCTGTTATTGGCTGCGCTGTACCGGCCCGTCTTCGTCAGCGCGGTGTTCAACTGGCGCGATCTCGCCTTCGCGGCTGCGGCCTTGGTCCTGCTGCGGATCCGCGTGCCGCCCTGGGCCGTTGTCATCCTGGGGGCGCTCGGCGGCGAGGCGCTGGCCCGGCTGAGCTAACGGCGTCGTGCGCATCCTGCCTGTGGACGTTGCGCCGGCTGCAACGACGCTCTATTGGGCGCGCGGCCTGCGCGCTTTCGGCGATGGCTTCGTCAGCCTGCTGCTGCCGGTCTATTTGAAGGCGCTCGGCTTCGACGCCTTCCAGATCGGCCTGATCGCGGCCGTGACGCTCATCGGCTCGGCGGCGGCCACCACCGTGGTCGGCTTCACCGCCCATCGCTACGGCCGCAGCCGGCTCCTGGTGATCGCGACGCTGCTGATGATCGGCACCGGCCTCGGCTTTGCGGGCTTCGAGCGCTTCTGGCCGCTGGCGCTGATTGCGTTCTGCGGCACGCTCAATCCGTCGACGAGCGACGTGAGCCTGTTCTTGCCGCTGGAGCAGGCCCTGCTTGCCGAAGCGGCGCCGGCGCGCGCACGCACCAGCGCCTTCGTGGTCTACAGCCTCGTCGGTTCGCTGGTGGGCGCGCTGGGCGCGCTCGCCGCGGGCCTGCCTGAGGCCGCCGGCGGCTGGTTTGGCCTCGACCTCGTCGACGCGCTGCGCTGGATGTTCGGCCTTTACGCGTTGCTCGGCCTCGCCAGCTATCACCTGTACCGGCGCCTGCCGGTCGGCCTCGATCCGAAAGCGGAGACGCCGGCGCCGCCGCTCGGCCCGTCGCGCAACGTCGTGTTGGGCCTGGCCGCGCTGTTCAGCCTCGATGCCTTCGGCGGCGGACTGATCGTCCGGTCTCTGCTCGCGTTGTGGTTCTTCCAGCGCTTCGGTCTCTCGCTCGCGACTGCTGGCACGATCTTCTTCTGGAGCGGCCTGGCCTCGGCGGCATCCTATGTGGCGGCCGGCCGTATCGCCGCGCGCATCGGCCTCGTCAACACGATGGTGTTCACGCACCTGCCGTCGAACCTGTGCCTGGTTGCAATGGCCTTCGCTCCCAAATTGTGGATCGCCGTCGCGCTGTGGCTGGTGCGCTCGTCGCTGTCGCAAATGGATGTGCCGACGCGCACCTCGTATGTCATGGCGGTGGTGACTCCGGCCGAGCGCGCCGCGGCGGCGAGCGCGACAGCGGTGCCGCGTAGTCTCGCCGCGGCGCTGGCGCCGGTGCTGGCCGGCTGGCTGCTGACGGTATCGCCGTTCGGCTGGCCGGTGCTGCTCGCCGGCAGCATCAAGGCGGTCTACGACCTGCTGTTGCTGGCGTGCTTCGGCGGCCGCAAGCCGCCGGAGGAACGCCCATGAGCTAAGGCCACAGTACGACGGGCGGCAGTGACATCAGGATCGCTTCGGCGTTGCCGCCGGTCTTGAGGCCGAACAGCGTGCCGCGGTCGTAAAGCAGGTTGAACTCGACGTAGCGGCCGCGCTTGACGAGTTGCGCCCGGCGTTGCTCGTCGGTCCACGGCCGCAGCATGTTCCGGCGCGCCAGTCGGGGATAAATGCGCAGAAAGGCTTCACCGACGGCACGGGTGAAGGCGAAATCGCGATGCCAATCGCCGGTTGCCAGATCGTCGTAGAAGATGCCGCCGACGCCGCGCGGCTCGTTGCGGTGCTTCAAAAAGAAATACTCGTCGCACCACGCCTTGAACCGCGGGTAGTAGGCCGGATCGTGCGCCGCACAAGCACCTTGCAGCGCGGCGTGGAAGTCGCGCGTGTCGGCCTCTTCCGGAAATACCGGCGTCAGATCGGCGCCACCGCCGAACCAGGCCTTCGTCGTGCGGATGTGCCGCGTGTTCATGTGTGCCGCTGGCACCAGTGGCGAGCGCGGATGCGCCACCAGTGAAATACCCGCTGCCCAGAAGCGCGGATCTTCGGCGGCGCCGGGAATCTGCGCGCGAAACTCGCGCGAGAATTCGCCCCACACCGTCGAGACGTTGACGCCGACTTTCTCCAGCACCCGGCCGTGCATCAGCGCCACGGTCCCGCCGCCGCCGCCTTCGCGCTGCCAGTCCTGGCGCACGAAGCGGCCGGCAGAGCCGTCCTCGGGCCGCGCCGCGGCGTATTCGTCCTCGATCGCTTCGAACACCGCGCACAGCCGGTCGCGCAGCTCCGCGAACCAGTGCGCGGCCTCCTGCTGCTGCGCGGCGTCGCTCAAACCGCCGGCTCCGGCAACAGCGCGGTCTGGCGCAGCGCTTCGCCTAGCACGATCGCCGCGGCCAGCGCGACGTTGAGTGAGCGCAATCCCGGCCGCATCGGTATCACTACGCTCGCATCCACCATTTCGGTCACCTTCGGCGGCACGCCCGCGGTCTCGCGCCCGAGCAGCAGGACGTCGTCGCGGGCGAAGGCAAAGCGATGATAGGGGAGGGGCGCTTTGGTCGAAAGCAGCACCAATCGGCCGGGTTGCGAGCGCCGAAACGTCTCCCATGACGCATGGCGCGCGATCGCGACGCGGTCGAGATAATCCATCGCCGCGCGTTTCAAGTGACGGTCGTCGAGCAGGAAGCCGCAAGGTTCGATGATATCGATGGCGACCCCGAAGCACGCGCCGAGGCGCAGGATGGCGCCCGCGTTCTGCGGAATGTCGGGCTCGTAGAGGGCCAGCCGCATGTCGGCACCTTGGGGACGGATACGTCGCCTTGGCAAGTCTTGCGCGCGGCGCGACAGCTTGGGTTTTAGCCGTTCGTGCGGCAGGATGTCGCATAGAAGCTTTCGTTCAAGCCTGTAGCTTGCGCCCCAGCTTTTGAGCCGGGCGAAGAGGGGATTGATGGCGGATTCGGCGCATTCGACGACGGCCGACACGCACGAAACGGGCGGCACACGACGCGACTTCCTGGTAATCGCCGGCAACGCGCTGCTCGGCATCGGCGCGGCCTGCACGGCCTGGCCGCTGGTCTCGAGCATGAATCCCGCCAGGGACGTGATCGCTGCCGGCGCGCCAATCGACGTCGATCTGTCAAGTCTGAAGCCCGGTCAGCAGATTCTCGTGCTGTGGCGGTCGCGGCCGATCTTCATCGTTAACCGCACCCCAGCTGAGCTCAAGAAGCTCCAGGAGCCGAACGATACGGGGCTGTTGCGCGATCCGCAATCCGAAGTCGAGCAGCAGCCGCCTTACGCGCAGAACTGGCATCGCTCGATTAAGCCCGAGTATCTGGTTCTCGTCGGCATCTGCACCCATCTCGGCTGCATTCCGGAATTCACACCGGAGCCCGGCGGTACGCTCGGTCCGGGGTGGCCCGGCGGATATTTCTGTCCCTGCCACGGCTCGAAATACGATTTGTCGGGCCGTGTCTTCACCGGTGTACCCGCGCCCTACAATTTGCCGGTGCCGCCCCATCGTTTCGTCAACGAGACCACCGTCCGGATCGGCGAGAATCCGCCGAACGTGGCGTGGGAATTCGGTTCGATCGTGCAGATCTGAGGCGGCGTCATGGCGGTATCGCAGAACAAGCTCGTGCAATGGATCGAATACCGCCTGCCGGTGTTCTCCTTTCTCGATCACGAGCTCAACGAGTATCCGACGCCGAAGAACCTGAACTACTGGTGGAACTTCGGTTCGCTCGCCGGGATCATGCTGACGATCATGATTCTCACCGGCATCTTCCTGGCGATGAATTACGATCCGAACGTCGGCGACGCCTTCCAATCAGTCGAGCGCATCATGCGCGAGGTGAATTACGGCTGGCTCATCCGCTATATCCACATGAACGGCGCGTCGTTCTTCTTCATCGTCGTCTACATCCATCTCTTCCGCGGGCTCTACTACGGCTCCTACAAGGCGCCGCGCGAGCTGCTGTGGATGCTGGGCGTGGTCATCGTCCTGCTGATGATGATGACGGCTTTCATGGGCTATGTGCTGCCCTGGGGCCAGATGAGCTTCTGGGGTGCGACCGTCATCACCAACTTGTTCTCGGCGTTTCCGGTCGTCGGCAAGGACATCGTAACCTGGCTGTGGGGCGGCTTCGCCGTCAGCAATCCGACGCTCAATCGGTTCTACTCGCTCCACTACCTGCTGCCGTTCGTGATCCTCGGCGTCGTCGGCCTGCACATGATGGCGCTGCACCAGCACGGCTCCAACAATCCGCTCGGCATCGATCGCAAGGGACCGCAGGACAGCGTGCCGTTCCATCCGTACTACACCTACAAGGACATGTTCGGCCTGAGCGTGTTCCTGGTCGTCTTCGCGATCTTCGTGTTCTATTTCCCGAACGTGCTGGGCGATCCGCAGAATTACATCCCGGCCAATCCGCTGCACACGCCGCCGGAAATCGTGCCGGAATGGTACTTGCTGCCGTTCTACGCGATTCTGCGCGCGATCCCGAACAAGTTGCTCGGCGTCTGCGCGCTGTTCGCCTCGATCTTCATCCTGTTCATCGTGCCGTGGCTCGATACCTCGAAGGTGCGCAGCGCCTATTTCCGCCCGATCTATAAGTGGGTGTTCTGGCTGTTGGTGATCGACGCTTTCGCGCTCGGCGCGGTCGGCGCGCACCGGCCCGAGGGCTTTTGGATCTACATCGGCCGCATCGGCACGTTCTATTACTTCTTCCATTTCCTCGTGCTGATGCCGTTGATCGGCTGGTTCGAGCGGCCGCTGCCGCTACCGCCAAGCATCTCGGAGGCGGTTCTAAAAAAGAAGCAGAAGCGCGGCGGCGAGGGCGCCTTGACTGGCGTCGCCGCGACGCGGAGCAAGCCATGAGACCGCACTTGGCCATGCCAGCGCTGCTCATCGGCGCCGTAATCGCCGTGGCAGCACTGGCGCAGCCGGCTCAGCTGGCGCGGGCGCAGGCAGCAGAGGAAGGCGCGCCGGCGCTGCCCGATGTGTCGTGGTCGTTCGAGGGTCCGTTCGGCACCTTCGACCGCGCCGCGCTGCAACGCGGTTTCCAGATTTACAGTCAGGTCTGCTCGACCTGCCATTCGATGAACCTGCTCACCTACGATGACCTCGCCGGTCCGGATGGGCTCGGCTACACCGAGGCTGAGGTCAAGGCGATCGCGGCGCAGAAGCAGGTTCCGACGATCAACAAGGAAGGACAGCCGGCAATGCGGCCGGCGCTGCCGTCGGATCATTTCGTCCCGCCGTTCCCGAATGAGAAGGCGGCTGGCGCGGGCTTCGGGGGGACGGCGCCGCCCGACCTGTCGGACATCATCAAGGCGCGCGACGGCCACGAGCGGTATGTCTACGGCATACTCACGGGCTTCCGCGAGCCGCCCAAGGGTTTCCACGTGCCCTCCGGCCGCTACTACAATCTCTATTTCCCCGGCCATGTCATCGCCATGCCGCCGCCGTTGCAGGACAACGTGGTGACATATTCCGACGGCACCAAGGCAACGCTCGACCAGGAGGCGCACGACGTCGTGACCTTCCTCACCTGGGCGTCCGACCCGACGATGGAACAGCGCAAGCAGACAGGCGCCAAGGTCATTCTGTTCCTGTTGGCGATGACCGGCGTGCTTTACGGCGCCAAGCGCCGCGTCTGGTCCGACGTCGAGCACTGATTCCGGTTGTCGGCGGACCGCTGGACTGGTTGACTGCGCCCCGCATGGCGGGGAAATCGGCATGACCGCGCGCGTCATCGGCATCATCGGCGGCAGCGGTCTCTACCAGATCGAGGGCATGACCGGCGTTCGTTGGCGCCGGGTCGCGTCACCTTTCGGCCGGCCGTCGGACGCACTGTGTTTCGGCCGGCTGGGCGACGTCGAGCTCGTTTTCCTGCCGCGCCATGGCCGCGGCCATCCGATCCCGCCGAGCGAAATCAACTTCCGCGCCAATATCGATGCGCTGAAGCGGGTCGGCGTCACCGATCTGATCTCGCTTTCGGCGGTCGGCTCGTTCCGCGAGAATCTGCCGCCGGGCAGCTTCGTACTAGCCGACCAGTTCATCGACCGGACCTTCGCCCGCAACAAGAGCTTCTTCGGGACCGGCTGCGTCGCACACGTCTCGATGGCGCATCCCGTCTGCGGCCGGCTCGGCAGGCACCTGGGCGAGGCGGGAAAATCAGCCGGTATCGCGATCACCCGCGGCGGTACCTATCTCGTGATGGAAGGACCGCAGTTCTCGACGCTGGCCGAAAGCCGGCTCTATCGCGAATGGGGCTGCGACGTGATCGGCATGACCAACATGCCCGAGGCCAAGCTCGCCCGCGAAGCGGAGATTTGCTACGCCACCGTCGCCATGGTGACGGACTTTGACTGTTGGCATCCGGAGCACGATCACGTCACGGTCGAGATGATCGTGGCGACGCTGCTGGCCAACGCGGACAAGGCGAAGGCGCTGGTCAAGGCGCTGGTGCCGCTGATCGCGCACGACCGGGCGCCGTGCCCGCAGGGTTGCGATCGCGCGCTCGATCACGCATTGATCACCGCGCCGGAGAAGCGCGATCCCAAGCTGATGAAGACGCTCGACGCCGTGGCCGGCCGCGTCCTGCATCCGGCGCGGCGAGGCCGCAAGCGCAAGGCCTGAGCCGATGAAGGTCGCGGGCCAGTCCATGCGCAGCATCTGGCTCGAAGCCGATGGCGTCGGGGTCGGCATCATCGACCAGATGCGCCTGCCGTTCGAGCTGCGGACGCAGCGGCTCATCACCGTCGAGGAGGCGGCGCACGCGATCCGCGCCATGCTGGTGCGTGGCGCGCCATTGATCGGCGCGACGGCCGCCTACGGCATGGCGCTGGCGGTGCGCGCCGATCCGTCCGATGCGGCGATCGCACATGCCAGCGAATTGCTGCTGGCGACACGGCCCACGGCCGTCAATCTGCGGTGGGCGGTGGAGGATTTGCGCACGCTGCTGCAGCAGACGCCGGCTGAGCGTCGAGTCGAAGCCGCTTATCGCCGTGCCGGCGAAATCGCCGAAGCCGATATCGCGATGAACCGCGCCATCGCCGGCCATGGCCTGCCGCTGATCAGCCAGGCGCTCGCACGCAAGGCGGACAAAACGCGTGTCGATGTGTTGACGCACTGCAATGCCGGCTGGTTGGCGACGGTCGACTGGGGCACCGCGCTCGCGCCGATCTATCTCGCGCACGACGAAGGCGTACCGGTACATGTCTGGGTCGACGAGACCCGGCCGCGCAACCAGGGCGCCAGCCTCACCGCCTGGGAACTCGGTCAGCACGGCGTGCCGCACACGGTGATCGCCGACAACGCCGGCGGCCATCTGATGCAGCGCGGCCGCGTCGATCTTTGCATCGTCGGCACCGACCGCACGACCGTGACCGGCGACGTCGCCAATAAGATCGGCACCTATCTCAAGGCGCTGGCAGCGCACGACAACGGTGTGCCGTTCTATGTCGCTCTGCCGTCGCCGACCGTCGACTGGTCGCTCGCCGATGGCCGCGCCATTCCGATCGAGGAGCGCAATGCCGACGAAGTTTCGGAAATCGCCGGTCGGCTCGATTCGGGCGAGATCGCGCGCGTACGCGTGATTCCCGACGGCAGCGCCGCCGCTAATTACGCCTTCGACGTCACGCCGGCGAAGTACGTCACGGCGCTGATCACCGAACGCGGCGTCTGTGCGGCGTCACGCGAAGGTCTGCTGTCGCTTTTCCCCGAGCGCTGGGCACGCCCGTAGGCGCGGGCCGAGATCGGGCCCGCGCCCGCGGTGTGCGGCAAATCAACCGATGTGCTGCCGGAAGAATGCGGTCGTGCGCTGCAGCGCCAGTTCGTGCGCGGTCTTGTCGAACGCGCCGCGCTCGTCGCACGAGAAGCCGTGACCGGCGCTGTAGACGTAGATCGGCACCTCCAGCCGCGCCTGCTTCACCTTTTCGACGTCGCTCATCGGAATCGACTGATCCTTGTCGCCGAAATGCAGGACAATGGAAATCTTGGGCTTTTCGGTGGCGTGGCCGGCGATCATGCCGCCGTAATAGCTCACCGCCGCAGTCGCGCCGCTGAGCCGAGTCGCGGCCAGGAAGGCGAGCGATCCGCCCCAGCAATAGCCGACGACGCCGACCTTGCCGAACTGCTTGGCATGGTCGATCGCCGCCTGGACGTCGGCGAGGGATCCGTCCATCGGCACCTTTTCGCGCAACGCCCGGCCCTTGGCGATGCTGTCGGGATCATAGCCGAGATCGATGCCCCTCTGGACGCGGTCGAACAGGGCCGGTGCCACCGCAGCGTAGCCCGTCGCCGCGAAGCGGTCGGCGACGTTACGGATGTGGTGGTTAACGCCGAAGATTTCCTGGATCACCACCAAGCCGCCCTTCGGCTTGCCCGCGGGCGTCGCGACATAGGCGTCGAGTTTGTGCCCGTCCTTGGCGGTGAGCGAAACCGTCTGCCCCATCCTGCGTGCCTCGCGGCTCTTGTGGGTCCGGGACTATACGGGGCCGGCGGCGGCGTCGCTAGAGGTTGAACCGGATATGCAGGACGTCGCCGTCGGCGACGACGTAATCGGCGCCTTCGATCCGCAGCTTGCCAGCGTCCTTGGCGCCCGGCTCGCCGCCGCAGGCGATGTAATCCGCATAACCGATCACCTCGGCGCGGATGAAACCCTTCTCGAAGTCGCTGTGGATAGCGCCGGCCGCCTCCGGCGCCTTGGCGCCTTTGCGCACCGTCCAGGCATGCGCTTCCTTGGGTCCGACGGTGAAGAAAGTGACGAGGTCGAGCAGCGCGTAGCCGGCGCGGATGATGCGCGCGAGCCCGGTCTCGTGCAGACCGAGGCTTTCGAGAAAGGCGCGGCGCTCGTCCGGATCGGCGAGTTGCGCGACCTCGGCTTCGATCGCCGCCGAGATGACCACGCTCTGCGCGTCCTGATGTGTCGCGTATTGCGCAACGCGCTGCGAGCGCGCATTGCCGGCAGCGGCAGCGGATTCTTCGACGTTCGCAACATAGAGCACGGGTTTGGCAGTCAGAAGCTGGAACGATTTCAGGACCGGTTTGAGCTCTTCCGGCAAACCGATGCTGCGCGCCGGTTTGCCGGCCGTGAGCGCCGCCAGCGCCGGCTCGATGACGCTCAGCTCGGCCTTCGCCTCTTTGTCGGCGCCGCGCGCGCGCTTCTCGGCGGCTAGGCGGCGCTTCTCGAGGCTTTCGAGATCGGCGAGCATCAGCTCGGTCTCGATCGTCTCGATGTCGCGGATCGGGTCGACCGAGCCTTCGACATGCGTGACGTTGGGATCATCAAAGCAGCGCAGCACTTGCGCGACGGCGTCGACGGCGCGGATGTGCGAGAGGAACTGGTTGCCGAGGCCCTCGCCCTTGCTCGCGCCGCGCACCAAGCCGGCGATGTCGACGAATTCGAGTTGCGTCGGCACGATCTTGGCCGATTTTGCGATCGCTGCGAGCGTGTCGAGCCGCGGATCGGGCACGGCGACGCGGCCCACGTTCGGCTCGATGGTACAGAAAGGATAGTTCGCCGCCTCGGCCGTCTGCGTTGCCGTCAGCGCGTTGAACAGTGTCGACTTGCCGACATTGGGCAGGCCGACGATGCCGCAATTGAATCCCATGCTAAGTCCCGGCCGCGGGCTCTTTACGGTTGGGCTTGAGGATCAGCGCGATCTTGGTGGTGAACGCCGCGGCGCCGTCGGCGACCAGAATCGGAAATGCCTCGGCGATCGCGTCGATCAGCGGCGGCAGCCAATCCCGATCCTCGACAGAGAAATTCTGCAAGACATAGGGCTCAACCAGCTCCTTAATGCCGGGATGACCGATGCCGATCCGCACTCGCCAGTAATCCTCGCCGAGCAACGCGTCGATCGAGCGCAAGCCGTTGTGGCCCGCGGCGCCGCCACCCTGCTTGACACGCAACTTGCCGGGATCGAGGTCGATGTCGTCGTGGATCACGACGGTCTCGGCCAGCGCGATCTTGTAGAACCGCGCCGCCTCGGCGACGCTTTCGCCCGACGCGTTCATGAAGGTCTGCGGCTTCAGCAGGGAGACGCGTGCGCCGCCGAGCGCGCCTTCGGCAAGCAGGCCCTGGAATTTGGCGCGCCACGGACCGAGGCCGTGACGGCGATGGATCGCGTCGGCCGCCACGAATCCGACATTGTGGCGTGTGCGCTCGTAACGGGCTCCGGGATTGCCGAGCCCGACGATGAGGCGCATCGCCCCTCCCGATTACTTCTTCGGCGGCTGGCCCGCCGGCGCCTTGGGCGCCGCAGCACCCGCGGCCGGTTTGGCGCCAGCTGCTGGCGCGGCACCAGCCGCTGGTGCGGCACCCGGCGCAGCGCCCGCAGCGGCGCCCGGCGCCCCGGGTGCGGCGGCTGCGGCAGCCGCTTCGCCTTCCGCCGGCACGCCGGCCTCAGCTGCGGCCGCGGCTGCGGCCGCCGCGGCTGCGGCTGCGGCTGCGGCTGCGGCAGCCTCTTCGCGCACAGCCGTCGGCGAAGTCACCGAGGCAACGGTGAAATTGCGCGTCAATGTCGGCTTGACGCCGGCGGGAAGCTTCACCTGGTTGATGTGGACGCTATCGCCGATCTCGAGGCCTTCGAGGTCGACCGTGATCTCACTCGGGATGCCGTCCGCCGGGCAAAGCATCTCGATCTCGTGGCGCACGACGTTGAGGATGCCGCCGCGGCGGATGCCGGGCGATGCCTCGGGATTGAGAAAGCGTACCGGTACGTTGACGCGGATGCGAGTGCCAGCGGTGACGCGCAGCAGGTCGACATGCACCGGCTGGTCGGTGACCGGATCAACCTGCACCTCGCGCGGTAGAGCCCGCACCTTGGCGCCGTCGAGCTCGACGTTGAGCAGCCGCGCGAAGAAGCCCGGCTTCACCAGCTCACGGCTCAGCTGTTGCGGATCGACCGAGATCATGACCGGCGGTTTGCCTTCAGCGTAGATCACGCCGGGCACCCGGCCCTCGCGGCGCACGGCACGGGCCGGTCCGCGACCGGCACCGTTGCGCGGCTTGGCACTCAAAGTGGTCAATTCGACCATGTCGAAACTCCTTCCTACGCGAATTATGCAAACAGACTTGAAACCGACCGTTCCTCGCTGATCCGCTGGATGGCCTCGGCCATCAGCGGCGCGATTGATAGCCGGCGGATATTGCGCGCGACACGCACCGCCTCGGTCGCGGCGATGCTATCTGTGGTGACCAGCGCCTCAATCGGTGCCGCGGTCACGCGAGCGACCGCACCGCCCGACAGGACACCGTGCGTGACATAAGCCGACACCGACTTGGCGCCGCGCTCCATCAACGCCTCGGCGGCGTTGCAAAGCGTTCCGGCGCTGTCGACGATGTCGTCGACCAGGATGCAACGGCGACCCTGCACGTCGCCGATGATGTTCATCACCTCGGACACGCCGGCTCGCTCGCGCCTTTTGTCAATGATCGCGAGGTCGGCGTCAAGGCGGCGGGCAATGGCGCGGGCGCGCAGCACGCCGCCCACGTCGGGCGAAACGATGGTCATGTCGCCGCCGTTGAAACGCTCTTTGATGTCCTGTGCGAACACCGGTGCCGAGAACAGGTTGTCGGTGGGAATATCGAAAAAGCCTTGGATCTGGCCGGCGTGCAGGTCGAGCGTCAGAACGCGGTCGGCACCCGCAGCGGTGATCATATTGGCGACCAGCTTGGCCGAGATCGGCGTGCGTGGGCCGGATTTGCGGTCCTGGCGGGCGTAGCCGTAGTAAGGAATGACGGCGGTGGCACGGCGCGCCGAACCGCGCTTGAGCGCGTCGAGCGTCACCAGCAATTCCATCAAATTGTCGTTCGCCGGATACGACGTCGGCTGGATGACGAAAACGTCCTCGCCGCGCACGTTCTCGTGGATTTCGACGAACACCTCCATGTCCGAAAACCGCCGCACGCTGGCGTCGGTCAGCGGGGTGTGCAGGTACGCCGAAATCGCTTCGGCGAGCGGCCGATTGGCATTACAGGCAAGGATTTTCATGTCGGTTTCGCCGTCCGCGGCAGTGCGCCCGGATGGGCCGCCCAAGCGCGGCGGAATGTAACAAAGGGGTTTCGCTGCCGCAACGACTTTGACCACCCGCCGGCAGGCAAAAAGTCGCGGCGGTGCAGGGCCTTACGAGCGTCCGGCGGAACTTAGCCCGACCTCTTCGATGAGCCGCCGGACGCCCGGCGCGGCAGCGTCGGTGACGGCATAGGCGACACCCCCCCACGCGCCGTCGAGGCTACCCATGGGCACGAAATTCTCTTGCTTGACCCGGCCGACTTCGCTGCCGTCCGGTCGCCGCAGCACCCAGGTGACCTTCACCTGCTGCTTTTGGCCGGCGGGCGGTGCCACCTCGACCGTGCCGGTAACGATGAAGTCTTCCTTGTCGGCGGGTGCGGTCGCCAGCGCGAGATTCGACCGCTGTAGGGCAATACCCATGGCGCGGGTCAGCGCGCGATCGCCGTCACCCGGCGCGCCGGTGACCGTGCGCAATGCCACCACCGGCATCAATTGTCCTTGCGGCAAGGGCAGGTCGGTCTGGACCAACTGCGCGATCGCCGGCGCGGCAGGGGCGGCGAGGGCAGTTGCCAGCTTGTCGTCGCCGCGCTGCCAGGCGTCGTTAATGGCATCGAGCCGCGACGGCGTCGAACCCAGCAGCTTGCCGGCCGCGTTGTGCAGATTCCACACCACGCTGATGCTTTCCCGGCCGTCGGTGCCCGGCGTGACGGTGACAATTGACTGCAGGCGGTAGCTGCCGCGGTTCGAGGCGCGCGCGCTTGCAGGAATGTTGGCCTTTTGCAGCGCCGCGGCCATCGCGGCCGCGAGCGCGGCCGCGGCGGGCGACGGTGCGTTTTCCGTCGGCAGCACGTAAATGCCGGCGCTATCCGGCGGGCTCAGAGCGACCGGCGGCGGTGACCGACCCATGATCGGCAACGGCGGACTGTTGCAGGCGGCAAGGAAAAGAAGGGCGAGAAGCCAGAGGCGGCGCATGCGGCAGCGATCTTATCGTCGCTGTCGCGGCAAAGCTATGGGGCGAGCACGATCGCCGACAGGCCGAGCCCATGGCCGAGTTCGCCGCGCAGGCAAGCGCGGCGATAGGAGAAGAAACGGTCCGGGTCGGTGGCGGTATCGGCCTCGGCGACTGCGATGGCGCCGACGCCGAGCGCCTCGAGTCGCCGCGCAACATAACCCTTGAGATCGAACAGAAAATGGCCGGCCTTGGCAGCCGGCACGAAGAATGTCGAGTTGGCAGGGGTCTGCGCCAGGAAGCGACGTGGAAACTCCGGACCCACTTCGTAGGATTGTTGGGCGATAGCCGGGCCGACGGCAGCCACCGTGCGATGCGCCGCCGCGCCCAGGTCTTCCATCGTCGCGATCGCCGCCTCGATAACGCCGGCGAGTGCGCCGCGCCAGCCGGCGTGGGCCGCACCGATGACGCCGGCCTCCGGGTCGACGAACAGCACGGGCACGCAGTCGGCGGTGAGAATCCCCAGCGCTAAGCCCGGTACGCGGGTGACCAGCGCGTCGGCGCGTGGCGCCTCGCCCGGCGACCAGGGTGTCTCGACTACGATTGCTTCGGCACCGTGCACCTGCTTCGCCGTGGCGAGCCGGTCGGGCAATAGGTCGAGCGTGCGCATCGCTCGCGCGCGGTTCTCGATGACACGTGCGGCATCGTCGGCTGCCGAGAAACCGCAGTTGAGCGAGGCATAGAGACCCTCGCTGACACCGCCCTCACGTGTGAAGAACGCGTGGCGGACGGGGGCTGAGTCGAAAATGTCGAGGCGGATCATAAGATCAATCAAAGCCGGCCGGCGTCGGTGCATCGGCACCGGTTATCGCCAGGACCTTGAACAAGGTGCCCATTTGTGTCTCGTCAAGCAAGCGGCGACATCCCGATTCGATCTGTGCCTGCTGCTGCATGTTCTTGCCGGCGGCCAGCCGGCGGGCGCGAATCTCGACGCCGAGCGCTTTGAGGAAGCGCGCCTGTGACACCGGTCCCCAGGTGCGCGCGCCGACTGCGGTCGTCGCCGCAGCGAAGGCGGCGAAGTCGACATGAGCTGTTAGATCGGCGGTGCCGGGGTTGCGCAGTGGATCGTGCCGGCGGTGACGCGCAACCGCTTGCAGCGTGTCGCCCGGCGCCGGCGGGAAATAGCCGTAGTCGATGAACAGTGCCGCACCGCCTTGATGTGCCAACCGGCAACCGAGATCGTGCGCGAGATCGCGCGCCGCTGGCCGGCGTTCGACGATGCTGCCGACCGGCCAGTCTGGTAGCTCCTCGGTCGCCCCAGCGGGATTGCGCACGAAACTCAGCGCGCCGTCGGCAGTGAGACCGACCCCGCGTTCATGCCAGCTGTCGGCCCCGCGCTCGAATTGGCGGATCGGCAGCGCGTCGAGAAATTCGTTGGCGACGAGCAGCAGCGGACCAGTCGGCACAGTCGCAAGCGAATAGTGCCAGGTTGGAGCGGCTGCGGCGAGCGTCTGCGCCTGCACCGACCGCAGGCGTGCGCTGGTTTCGATCAGGTGAATGCGGGCGGCCTGGCGGAACGTCGGCGCGACTGCGGCAGCGCGCAGCAAATCCGCCATCAGTGTGCCGTTGCCAGGACCGAGCTCGCACAGCACGACTGGATTCGGCGCGCTCAGCCGCTGCCAGGTTTCGCCGAGCCAGAGGCCGATCATCTCGCCGAAGACCTGGCTGATTTCGGGCGCCGTAACGAAGTCGCCGCGCGCGCCGACCGGCTGATGCGTGGCGTAATAGCCCCAGTCGGGATGCCATAGCGCGATGTCCATGTAGCGCTCGACCGTCAGCGGCCCATCGGCGCGAATCAGTTCGCGCAGATGCTCGAGCAGCAGCGCCGAATTCACGCCAGCTTCGGTTGCCGTCGCGCCCGCCACAGCAGCCACAGGCCGAAGATCAGCACGGGCACCGAAAGGATCTGGCCCATGGTGATGTCCCAGAAAATGAATCCAAGGTTGACGTCGGGCTGGCGGAAGCACTCGCCGATGATGCGCGCGATCGCATAGCCGACAAGAAACGTGCCGGACAAGGCGCCCGACCGTTGCCGGGCGTCGGTGCGCCGCATCACGAAGAATAGCACGCAGAACAGGACGATGCCCTCGAGCGTCGCTTCATAGAGCTGGCTCGGATGGCGCGGCAGATGCGCGGGATCGGATGGGAAAACCATCGCCCACGGCACGTCGGTGACGCGGCCCCACAGCTCGTCGTTGATGAAATTGGCGATGCGGCCGAAGAACAGGCCGATCGGCACAGCGGGCGCGATGATGTCGGCGAAGGCGAGCAGGTTGATCTTGCGCTGGCGCGTGAAGAGCCAGATCGCGACCAGCACGCCGAGCGCGCCGCCGTGGAACGACATGCCGCCGTGCCACAGCTTTAAGATCTCGCTGGGATGGGCAAAGTAGAATTCCGGCCGGTAGAACAGCACGTAGCCGGTGCGGCCGCCGAGGATCACGCCCAGCGTCGCCCACATCAGGAAATCGTCGACATCCTCGCGCCGGGCGATGCGCGGCGGCCGCGAGGCGATCCACAGGCAATAGCGCCAGCCAATGACCAGGCCGGCGATGTAGGCGAGCGCATACCACCGGACGACGAAGGGTCCGAGCGAGAGTGCCACCGGATTGATGATCGGATACGGAATCGTGAATAGCATGCGTGAACGAGACCTCAACGATAGGGATCGGCAGCCGCAAGATAGGTCTGGACGTAATGGTGCACGCCATCCTCGAGCTCGGTCGCGGGTGTCGCATAACCGGCGGCGCGAATCCGATCCATCCGCGCCTCGGTGAAGTATTGGTACTTGTCGCGGATCTCGATCGGCGTGTCGACGTATTCGATCTTGGGTTCTTTGCCGAGGGCGCGATAGACCGCGCTCGCCAAGTCCCGAAAGCTGCGCGCCCTGCCGGTGCCGGCATTGAACAGGCCGTTCACGTCCGGGTGGTCGTAGAGCCACAGCATCATCGCGACGCAATCCCGTACATAGACAAAATCGCGCTTCTGGCCGCCGTCGGGATACGCCGGATTATGCGACTTGAACAACCGCGCCGTTCCTCCCGCTTCGGCGCGCGGATAAATGTGCGCCACGACACTCTTCATCGCACCCTTGTGGTACTCGTTCGGGCCATAGACGTTGAAGAATTTGAGTCCTGCCCATTGCCTCGGCCGCGACGCATTGCCGGCGGCCGGCCTGGCGACCCGGCGGTCGAAGAGATGTTTCGACCAACCGTAGGCGTTGAGCGGCCGTAGCCTCGCCAGAGCCGCTGGGGCGAAGTCGTCGTCGAAACCGGCGCTGCCGTCGCCGTAAGTCGCCGCCGAGGAGGCATAGATCAGTCGCGCCTGATGCGCCGCACACCAATCCCATAGCCGCTGCGACAAGGCGAAATTGCTGGCGACGATTAGGTCGACGTCGCGCTCGGTCGTCGCTGAAATCGCGCCCATGTGGAAAACGGTCTCGATCGCGCTGGCGTGCTCGTCGAGATAGGTGAACAACCGGTCTGGCGGAACCACGGCAGCCAGCTCACGCTTGGCCAGATTGCGCCATTTCTCGTCCTGACCGAGAAAATCGGACACGACGATGTCGCCCGCCGCGCGTTCCTCCAGCGCGGCGACCAGATTCGAACCGATGAAGCCGGCGCCGCCGGTGACCACGATCATGGCTGGTTTCCTGCGGCCGGTGTTATAGCCTGTTCCTCGGCCCCGTGCCTGCTTATGTTGCCGTTAGGGAGGAGCGCCGATGGCCACCAACAACCGTCTGTTCGAGGATTTCGCGCGCGTTGCACAAGGCGCCGCCGGCGCGCTGGCCAGCCTGCGCGACGAGCTCGAGGCCCAGATCAAGGATCAGGTCGACCGCGTGCTGTCGCGCATGAACCTGGTACGGCGCGAGGAATTCGACGCGGTGCAGGCCATGGCGTCCAAGGCGCGACGCGAGCAAGAGGCGCTCACCACGCGGCTCGTCGCGATCGAGGCCAAGTTGGGCATCGCTACCGGCAAGGCCGCCTCCGCGCGGCCGCGGCGCCGTGCCGCGACGCGGTCAAAATCACGCTAAAACGCGAGTCCTCCACAGCTTTTCGTCATTCGGCCCTTGCCTCGGCTCGAAACCATTTGGCAGATTAGCCATAGTGGTTGGCGGGGAGTAACCATACCATTAGTCGACATCCCTGTCCTGCTGCCAAGGAGGGCGGATGACGACGCTGTCGCTCGAGACCCGGGTCGCGGGCGCCAATCCCATCGATCTGGTCGAAGAAATCGTGCAGGCGAATTCCTGGCCGCATGACCGGACGAGCGACGACGAGATGGTGATCGAGGTTGCCGGCCGCTGGTGTGCTTACCGGCTGCATTTCGTCTGGGAGTCGTCCCTGAATGCCCTGCAATATTCCTGCGGCTTCGAGCTCAAGGTACCGCGTGGTCGGCGCATCGCCATGCACGAGCTGCTCGCTGCGGTCAACGAGCGGTTGTGGCTCGGCCACTTCGATCTCGCGGACGACAAGAACCCGGCGTTCCGGCAGGGGGTGCTCTTGCGGGGGGCGCAGGGCGCCAGCGTCGAGCAGATCGAGGACCTGGTGGACATCTCCCTGGCCGAATGCGAGCGTTTTTATCCCGCCTTCCAGCTCGTCGTTTGGGGAGGCAAGTCGGCGCATGAGGCGATCGCTGCAGCCATGATCGATCCGGTCGGCGAGGCGTGACGATCCGACGCACGCGTCCGGCGCCTGTGCTGCTGGTCGGCTGCGGCAAGATGGGGGGCGCGTTGCTGGCCGGCTGGATTCGCCGGCGCATCAGCGGTCCCTTCCATGTGGTCGAACCGGCGCCGACGCGACGCCGAGACGGTGCACGCTATTATCCGAATCCCGAGCGGTTGCCGCGAACACTGCGGCCGGCAGCGATCGTATTTGCGGTCAAACCGCAGGCCTTCGATGCCGTATTGCCGCACTACCGGCACTTCGCCGACGGCGGCGCGGCCATGCTGTCGATCACCGCCGGCAAGACGCTCGGCACGATGGCGCAGCTGCTGGGCGAGCACGCGGTGTCGGTGCGGGCTATGCCGAACACACCGGCGGCGATCGGCCGCGGCATCACCGTCGCCTGCGCCGGACCCAAGGTGAATCAAGAGGCGCGCAAACTCTGCGCTGCGCTGCTCGGTGCAGTGGGCGAAGTGGCTTGGGTCACGGACGAGAAACTGCTTGATCCGGTTACTGCCGTATCGGGCAGCGGACCGGCCTATGTCTTTTTGCTGATCGAAACTCTGGCGGCGGCCGGCGAGGCACAAGGTCTCGCCCCCGATCTCGCCCGACGGCTGGCGGTCGCAACGGTCGCCGGCGCCGGCGAGCTGGCGCGGATCGCCAAGGAAACGCCGGCACAGCTGCGCGAAGCCGTGACCAGTCCGGGCGGCACGACGCGGGCGGCACTCGACGTGCTGATGGCAAAGAACGGCCTCGGTCGCCTCATCGCCGATGCGGTGGCGGCGGCGACACGGCGCTCGCGCGAGTTGGCGCATTAAAGAAGCACATCGTAATAGGGACTCGGCGTTGAGGTTTGGCGGGCGCAGCGGCTTGCGCTAAACTATTACCATGGCGACGGGACGCAGAACCTCGTCCAAGCGCGCCAAGGCCGGCTGGCGAGCAGCTGGCGGCGATGCCGAATCCCGCTTGGTCGAAGCGGCGCTCAGCTTGGCGGATCGCCGAGGCTGGCGGCACACCACGTTATCCGAAATTGCGCACGAGGCCGGCCTGTCGCTGGCCGACCTGTACGCCCATTTGCGCTCCCGTGGCGCCATTCTTTCGGCCTGCCTGCGGCATTTCGACCGGATTGCGCTCGCCGGGCCGCCGGCTGATAAGGACGATAAGCCCAAGGATCGACTGTTCGATCTGCTGATGCGGCGGTTCGAGGCACTGAAGCCGCACCGCAAGGCCGTCCGCGTGATGGTTTGGGACAGCGTCGGCGATCCGGCGGCGGTGCTGGCGCTGAAGCGGCTGCTGACCTCAATGGGTTGGATGCTCGAGGCTGCCGGCATCCCGACGGCCGGACTGCCGGGGATGGCAAAACGCCGTATCCTCGCCTTGGCCTATCTCTCCGTTCTCGTGGTGTTCCTGCGTGACGAGAGCGCCGATCTTGCCAAGACCATGGCGGCGCTCGACCGGCGCCTGTCCTTGATCGAGCCTTTGCTGGGGCTTTAAGCGGATCCGGGCTGCGATTCGTGCCGCGATGTGGGGCTGCGGTCAACGCGCAATATTGTTGCGCCGCAAAATTAACCGGACTTGACCTTTTTGGCCCTTGACGGCGGTCTTGGGCGCGATCATATTCATCATTGTGCAGTGCAGCATACGGCTGCGCTCCCAACCAAGGACTCAGATCATGGATGGCCGACAGACTTTCCTGGATACGGATTTCAGTAAGGCGTTTGCCGGCTTCACCCTGCCCGGCTTTGACGTCGAAGCGGTGCTGGCGAGCCAGCGCAAGAATATCGAGGCGCTGACCCAGGCAAACCAACTCGCGGTCGAGGGCGTGCAGGCCGTGGCCCGGCGCCAGGCAGAAATCACTCGCGAGGCGATCGACGAGGCTTCGGCGGTTCTGCGCGACATCGTGCAGCCGACGGCGCCCGAAGACCGCATCGCGAAGAACGCCGAGCTCCTGAAGCAGACCTTCGAGCGCGGTCTCGCCACGACGCGCGAGCTTACGCTGATGCTCACCAAGGCAAACACCGAAGCTTTCGACGTCGTCGCCAAGCGGGTCGCCGCCGGCTTCGAAGAGATTCGCGACGAGGCGAAGAAGCGCGTCGCGAAGTAACCGACCGGTCTCTCCGCAGGGGCCGCGCCGAAACACATGCGAGAAGGCCGTCCACCCCACGGACGGCCTTTTTGTTTGCTCGCTCAGACCGCGAGTGTCAGGCCGTCGGATGCAGTCTCGACGTCGAATGACTCTGCTTGGGCCAGCATGTCCGGATTCATGTGTGTGAGCACCACGCGCCGGGCGCCGATCGATGGCAGCTTGGCCGCGAGCGTGCGCCAGCTCAGGTGACCGGGCAGGTCGCGGTCGAAGCTGCTACATTCGCAGATGAACAGATCGGCGCCACGCCCGGCATCGATCAGCGTTTCGGTCCAGGCGGTATCGCCGGAATAGGTGATGATCTTGCCGTCGCATTCGACGCGCAGCGCGAAGCACGGCGAACCGGCGGAATGCACCGCCAGATATGGCGTCACAGCGATTCCGCCACTTTGGTGGCGGATGCCGGCGCGAAGGATCGCGGTCTCGATGGCGAACTTGAGCGCGACGGTTGACGAACCGGGAAACAGCGCCTCGCGCAGCGCCGCGAGGCGTGCCTTGAAGCCGTCCGGTCCCCAGATGAAGAACGGCCGCCGGCGCTTGCTCATCAATTGCGCGTCGAGCAGCAGGAACGGCAGGCCGCCGAAGTGATCACCATGGAGATGCGTCAAGATCACGCCGTCGAGGGCATCGAGATCGACAGCCGCGCGCTTGAGCGCAATCAGGCTGGTGGCGCCGCAATCGATCAGAAAACAGGATCGGCGGCCACGCACCATGAAGCAGGTATTGAACCGGCCGCCGCTGCCGAAGGCGTCGCCGCTGCCGATGAAGGTCAACCGCATGCCGTTATTATTTTGGCAGCCGGATACGGGCGCGTAGGCCGCCATGCGGCGAATCTTCGAGCATGATCTCGCCGCCGTGTGCGTGCGCCACGTCGCGGGCGATAGCAAGGCCGAGACCGGTGCCGCCGGTCTCCGGATTGCGCGATGGATCGAGCCGGAAGAACGGTCGGAAAACGGCCTCGCGATCCGCCGGTGGAATCCCCGGGCCGTCATCGTCGACCAATACCTCGAGTTGGGCTTTGCCCTCGATCACCGTCACCCAGACATGCCGGCCGTGGCGCTGCGCATTGGCGATGAGATTGCCGAGGCAGCGGTGCATGGCATCGGGCCGCAGCGGCAGCACGCACTCTTCCGGTAGCGCGGTCATTACCGGCGCGCCCGTCTGGCCCAATCCGGCAACCAGCGCCCGGATCAGCGCCACGAGGTCCACGGGACGAGTCTGCTCGCTGCCTTCGCCGCGGGCGAAATCGATATAACCCTGGATCATTCTCTCCATCGCCGCGACGTCAGCCTTGAGTTCGGCGGCACGCGGGTCGTCCTTCTGCAGCTCGAGCGCCAGCCGCATCCGTGTCAGCGGCGTTCGCAGATCGTGCGAAACGCCGGCCAGCATCTCGGTACGCTGGGCAATCGCGCGCTGGATGCGGTCGCGCATGCGCAAGAATGCCGTGCCGGTCTGCCGCACTTCGGTCGCGCCTTCGACCTTGAAGTTCGGCACGTCCCGGCCCTTGCCAAAATCGTCGACTGCCACGGCCAGCCGCCGCAGCGATTTGATCTGGTTGCGCATGAAGACCAAAGCGATCGCGAACAGCACCAGCGACGAGCCCACCATCCACATGATGAAGATGTAGGTCGTCGGCGTGAACAATCGGTCACGCGGTATCGCTACTTGGAGCACACCGTTGTCAGTCTGGATCGAGACCAGGATGTCGCGCGGCTCGTATTCGCCGCCGATCGCGAAAGGCAAGCCGACGCGCTCGTTGACCGCATGTGCCAGCGTGTCTTCGATGCGCGATCCGTCGGTCTGGCGCATGTCTTTCGGCAGGGCCTCGCCGGGACGGAAGGCATACGCCAGCTGGGTGTCGTCGTCGGCCCGCTGGAAGATCGCTTCACGCCTCTGGTCGCTGGTGGCGATTGTGATCGAATCGAGCGTCAGGGCAATGTCGGCGGCCACCGAGCTCGACAGCCGGCGCGCCACTGTCTCCCAATGCCGATCGTAGAAGATCCATGTCGCAATCGACTGCGCAAGTACCAGCGGCAGGATTAGAATCAGGAGGGAACGGCCATAAAGTGACCGCGGCAGCATTCGCTTGAACCAGCGCCGGTGGCTGTTGAGGCCGAGGTCGTGTCGCGCCGCCAAGTCGGGAAATAACTCGATCCCGTCGTCGCGCCGTTCAATCGGGCTTGAGGACATAGCCCGTTCCTCGAACCGTCTGGAGATAGCGCGGGAATCTCGGATCGCGCTCAATCTTACGCCTGAGGCGCGTTACTTGGACGTCGACGGCGCGTAGATTACCGCCAAGCTGCGTCGCCTCGGCCAAGGCCTCGCGCGAAATCGCGGCGCCGGGATGCGCCGCGAGCGCCGCCAGCAACGACTGCTCGGCGCCGGTCAGGCGGACCGGCTCGTCGCCGCGCCGCAATTCGCCGCGGCGCACATCGAGGCGATATTCGCCGAGCCGCAGAACGGTGAGACGCTCGGATTCGGTGGCGGAACGTTGCAGAATGTTGCGAATGCGCAGTACCAGCTCGCGCGGCTCGAACGGCTTGGTCAGGTAATCATCGGCGCCGCGTTCGAGCCCATCGATGCGGTCGACGGTCTCGACCTTGGCCGTCAGCAGCAGAATGGGAACGCGGCTCGAGGCGCGCAGACTCGCGGTGAGCTGGAGACCGTTCTCGCCCGGCATCATGACGTCGAGCACCAGCAGATCGAAGGCGATGCCCTCCAGCTTGCGACGGGCCTCGGCGGCGTCGCCGGCGGTGGTGACGCGAAATCCCTGGTCGGTAAGATAGCGGCGCAGCAAATCTCTTAGCCGCGCATCGTCGTCGACGACCAGGAGATGCGGCTCCGTGGCGTCCATGGCGTCAGTATAAGCTCTCATCGCCGCCGAATCACGCGCCGGTCACCGCGGCACCTCGGTGCGGCGGGCGACACGCTTGCGGTCCTCCTCGCTCGACATGATGCCGAACATCACCTTGCGGAATCCGTCGACCGCCTGCGCGCCGGACTCGCGATATGCCCGGGCGATGCGCTGGCGCTGGTTCTCCGAAAGCTGTCGCTCGAGCTCGACGCCTTTCTCGGTCAGCTCGAGCAAGCGGCGACGTCGGTCGCGGCTGCCGGGTGACTGCCGGATGAATCCCTGCCGCACCAGCTGTCCGAGCACACGCGACAGGCTCTGCTTGGTGATGCGCAGGATCGCCAGCAGATCGCTGACGCTCATCTGCGGATGGCGGCCAACGAAATAGATCACACGGTGATGAGCACGGCCGAAATTGTAACGCGCCAGCATCGCGTCCGGCTCCGCCGTGAAGTCGCGGTAGGCGTAATAGAGGAGTTCGATGGCCTGCCGGAGCTCCTCTTCGCGGAGAAACAAGGGGTTGGCCTGGGATTTTACGTCAGCCATGTTGACTTATATGCGCCAAGGCCGGTATGATGGAAGCGTTTCCTCACGGCCATAATCGCACATAATCGGCCTAGGCGATGCAGGTGCAGGGCGGCACCTTTATCGTCTATCGTGGCAGAACGAAACGCCCGGGAACGCGCTAGGTAAGGCCATGGCTGCGAGCCTCATTCCCTACGACGATCGCGACGGATTCATCTGGTTCGACGGCAAGCTGGTGCCGTGGCGCGACGCCAAGGTCCATGTCCTGACCCACGCCCTGCATTACGCCAGCGCGGTCTTCGAAGGCGAGCGCGCCTATGGTGGCACGATCTTCAAGCTGCGCGAGCACAGCCAGCGTCTAATCGATTCCGGCCGTATCCTGGGCTTCGAGATTCCTTGGACGCGCGATCAGATCGAGGCTGCGTGCAAAGCCGCGGTCAAGGCGCAGAACATCAAGGACGGCTACGTCCGGCCGATCGCCTGGCGCGGTCCGGAGCAGATGGGCGTCTCCGCGCAGCAGACTAAGATCCACATGGCGGTCGCGGCGTGGGACTGGGGCACCTATTTCGCGCCCGAGGCGCGGCTCAAGGGCATCCGCATGGCTTGGGCGAAATGGGCGCGGCCGGCGCCGACAACCGCGCCGACCAAGGCCAAGGCGACCGGTCTCTACATGATCTGCACGCTGTCGAAGCACGCCGCCGAGGCCGAGGGCTACGAGGATGCCCTCATGCTCGATTGGCGCGGCCAGATCGCCGAGGCAACCGGCGCCAACATCTTCCTCAACATCGACGGCAATCTGCACACGCCGACGCCGGACTGTTTCCTCGACGGCATCACGCGCCGACACGTCATCGGCTTGGCACGGGCACGTCAGATCAAGATCGTTGAGCGCGCCATCATGCCGGACGAGCTCGCCAAGGCGTCGGAGGTATTCCTCACCGGCTCGGCGGCCGAGATCACGCCGGTGCGCGAGATCGGCCAATACAAATTCACGCCCGGCGCACTGACCAAAAAGTTGATCGAGGATTTCGATCGCTCGGTGCGCGAGGCCGAGAAGGCCAGCGCGGCGTAGGTCATTTCAGATAGGGCGTAAGCAACTTATCCAACTCTTCGAGTGCCGTGTTGATCAACTTGGTTAGCACGTCCTTGTTGTCCTCATGTGCCCAAATCTTGTGCCTACATTCCTTATCAAAATCGGATTTGGCGCGCTCATAGGGATCTTGGCCGACAGCGTCGAAAAGCATTTCGGCAGCGACGCGCACTTCGGTCCTGGCGCGGAACAACACGTCAATCTGCTTCACTGCCTCTTCACCAAAATGGACTTTGCAAAGTAGCCGAACTTTCTGAAGTTCAGCAAAATCGTCGGCCGTGTCCTTCATTCGCTTAAAGGGCACGAAGTAAGCGTCTCGCAAGCGGGACTGAGAGTCAGTCTCATCCTTTTCACGAGGTCGCTCCTTCGCTTCGGCACTCGACGAGAGCGGACTACGAATCCACGACAATGCCTCCTTGGCCTTGTAGGCGGCCACTATCGCTTGCTCGGCAACCTCAAAGCGCCTTTTCCCGACGAGTTGTGTCCTCCAGGCTCGAAGCGATCTAATCGCGAAGTAGGCCGTCATCGCGATAGATATGGCTTGGATTATTTGCGGAGAGAGCTTGAGTATTTCGCCAAGCACACCGCCTAACCCTTCGCCCAGCGCTTCGCCGCCTGATCGTCGCTGTCCTGGGCCTCGACCCAGCGCGCGCCCTGCGGCGTTTCTTCCTGCTTCCAGAACGGCGCCTTGGTCTTGAGCCAGTCGACCAGGAACTCATTCGCGGCAAAGGCCGCTGCGCGATGTGCCGCCGCCGTCACCACCAGCACGATGCGCTCCCCCGGCAACAGCCGGCCGTAGCGATGCACGATCAACGAGGCCTCGAGCTTCCAGCGCTTGTTGGCTTCCGCCTCGATGGCAGCGAGCTCGTCCTCGGTCATGCCGGGATAGTGATCGAGCGTCATCGCGGTGATTGCGTCGGCGCCGCCGGCGCTGCGCACTGTGCCGACGAAGGTGACGACGCCGCCGATCGTCGTCTTGTCGCGGGCCAGACGCTCGATTTCCGCGCCGACGTCGAAATCCTCGCGCTGCACGCGGATCATGGTCGCCTCAGCCGCCCGTCACCGGTGGAAATAACGCCACCTCGTCGCCGGGCTTCAGTGCGAAATCCCAGTCGACGTGCCGGCGATTGACCGCGACGCGCAGCGTCCGTCGATCCTTCAGTGCGTCGGCGAATCCGGGACCGCGCGTTTTCAGCCAATCGACTAGCGCCGCCGGCGTCACGATGTCGGCCGGCAATTCGAGGGTTTCCTCGGCTTTGCCGATCTTGGTCTTGAGCCACGCGAAATACAGCAGCCGCATGGGTCTGACTTAGGCCCTGCGACAGGACGGCGCAAGGCTTACGCGATGACCTCGCTGAAAGGCAGGAAATTCACCGCGCCGCCGAGTTCGACATGGCTCAGGCCCTCGGGAATCTCGACCAAGCCATCGGATTCGACCATCGAGGTCAGAATGCCGGCGCCGTCGCGCGGGAATTTCTCGGCGACCCAGCCGGCTTCGCCCGGCTTCAATCGCGCGCGTAGATATTCCGTTCGGCTACCCTTTTTGTCGTAGGCGAAGCCCGAGGTGACGCGGAACAGGCGCGGTGGTGCATCCTCTGCGCCCGACAGCAGCAGCACCAGCGGCCGCGCCAGCAGCAGGAAGGTCACCATCACCGCCACCGGATTGCCCGGCAGGCCCATGAAGGGCACGCGGCCGATCTGACCCATGGCCACGGGTCGGCCCGGCTTGATCGCCAGTCGCCAGAAATGGAGCTTACCCAGAGCCTCGATCGCCGCTTTGACGTGATCCTCTTCGCCGGTCGACATGCCGCCCGAAGTCACCACCAAGTCATGTGCCCCGGCGGCTTTGGCGAGCGCGCTGCGCACCGCATCGAGGCTGTCGGGCAGGATGCCGAGGTCGGTGACAGCGCAACTCAGCCCTTCGAGCAGCGCGCGCAAGGTGTAGCGGTTTGAATCGAAGATCGCGCCCGGTGGCAGCTCGCCGCCTGGCTCGCGCACCTCATCGCCGGTCGAGAAGATCGCGACGCGCAGCTTGCGCCGCACGGTCAACGTCGTCAGGCCGAGCGAGGCGGCAAGGCCGATCTCCTGCGGTCGCAGACGGCGGCCGGCGGCAAGCACCGTCGCGCCGCGCTTGACGTCCTCGCCGGCAAAGCGCCGATTGGCCCCGCGCTTGATGCCTGGCGGCAGCGTCACCTTGCCGTCGGCGACGTGGCAGTCTTCCTGCATCAGCACCGTATCGGCGCTCTCGGGCATCTGCGCGCCGGTGAAGATGCGGATGCATTCGCCGCGCTGAACCGGCCGGCCGAGCGGATGACCAGCTGCGGCGCGACCGCCGATCGGCAGGATCGTCGGCTCGCCGGGCTTGAGATCCTCGAAATTCACGGCATAGCCGTCGACCGCAGCGTTGTCATGCGGCGGCACGTCCCGCGTCGCCACCACGGGCGCCGCCAGGATGCGGCCGCGGGCCTCGTTCAGGGCAACGGCTTCGACCTCGGTAACGGCTTGAACCTTGGATCTGAGGATCGCCAGCGCATCGCCGGCGGACATCAACTGTCCGCCGAAGGCGAAACAATCATCGCTCAGTTGCGCCATGGAACATCGGTTCAATGCGACACTGCTCAAGGATGAAGCGCGCGATACCGTCGACGTCGTCGAGCGAGAATTGCGGCAACTTCGTCGCTGGCAGGCGCTCGTCCGAGGCCAAAGCGACGATGTGCGGATCCTCGGGATAGAGCGGCGCCTTGCCGACCGACGGCCGGTAGACTTCGAGCTTCGGGATGTCTTCGCCCTTGAAGCCTTCGACCAGCACCAGGTCGACCGGCGTCATTTTCGCCAGCAGCTCCCGCAGGCCCGGTTCGCGCACGCCGCGGTGCTCGTGCATCAGCGCCCAGCGTACCGACGACGCAACCATGACCTCGGTCGCGCCGCTCTTGCGATGGCGCCACGAATCCTTGCCCGGTTGATCGACGTCGAATTCGTGATGCGCGTGCTTGACGGTCGACACCCGCAGGCCCATGGCGGTAAGCGCGGGAATCAGCTCGATCAGCAGCGTCGTCTTGCCGCTGCCGCTCCACCCGGCAAGGCCGAAGACCCGCATCGCCGGCACGCTCACGTTGCGCTCGGCTTGGCCGTCTTGATCGACGGGCCTTGGGACACGGGTCGATTGATGTGACTCAACCCGGCGCGCAGGTAGTCATAGCCCGTCTTGACGGTGAGGATGGCGGCGATCCACAGCAGCAGCTCGCCGATGGCGCGGACGTGGATTGCGGCCGGACCGGCATCGCCGACCAGAAGGAAGCCGATCGCGAGCATCTGAATGAATGTCTTCCACTTGGCGAGCCGCGACACTGGCATGCCGACGCGCAGCCCGGCGAGATGCTCGCGCAGGCCCGAAACCATGATCTCGCGCGTCAGAATGACTAGCGCCGGCACGATGCTCATCGCCGACAGCCGGTCGTAGGCCGCCAGCATGAATAGTGTCGTCGCGACCAGCAGCTTGTCCGCGACCGGATCGAGGAAGCGGCCAAGTTCCGACTGCTGTTGCCATAGCCGGGCGAGCCGGCCGTCCAGCCAATCGGTGATCGCTGCCAGGCCAAAGATGACGCAGCCGAGCCACGGCCCGAGCGGTGCCGCGACATAGAAGGTCGCAATGACCAGGGGAATGGCCACGATCCGCGACAGGGTCAGCAGATTGGGCAACGTTGTCAGCATGGCTTCCCGAACCTGACCGGACGACGAATCACTGATCCCGGCCGCATCCGTTTCCGAGTTTAGCCCTCGACATGGAAATGATCATAAATCTTTTTTGCGACGATTTTGCTGATCCCCGCGACGCGTTCGAGGTCCGGCAGGCCAGCCGCCGCGACCGCGCGCGCCGAGCCGAAATGATGCAGCAGCGCCCGCTTGCGCGCAGCGCCGATACCGGCAATCTCATCAAGTGGCGAAGCACCAATCGCCTTGGTGCGCTTGCTGCGATGGGCGCCGATGGCGAAGCGATGTGCCTCGTCACGCAGCCGCTGAAGGAAATAGAGCACTGGGTCCTTAGGGTCGAGGCTTCGGGGCGGCTTGCCGGGGCGGAAGAAGCGTTCGCGACCGGCGTTACGTTCCGGTCCCTTGGCGACACCGATCACCGGCACGTCATTGACGCCGAGATCCACCAGTATCTGGCAGGCCGCGGCCAGTTGGCCCTGACCGCCGTCGATCAGGACCAGGTCAGGAAAGCCGCTGCGCTCGGGATTTTCCTTCAGCGCGCGGGCGAACCGCCGGCCCAGCACCTCACGCATCATGGCGTAATCGTCACCCGGCGCGATCGGCCCGCGGATGGTGAATTTGCGGTAGGCATTCTTGATGAAGCCTTCGGGGCCCGCGACGATCATCGCGCCCATCGCGTGCGAGCCCTGGATGTGACTGTTGTCGTAGACCTCGATGCGCTGCGGCGGTCCGTCGAGGCCGAAAGTCTCAGCGACGCCTTCAAGCAGCCGCCGCTGCGCCGTGCTTTCGGCCAGGCGCCGGCCCAGCGCCTCGCGCGCGTTGAGCAGCGCCTGATCCACGAGCTTGCGCTTGTCGCCGCGCTCGGGTACGGCGATTTCGACGCGCCTTCCGGCGCGCGAGCTTAATGCGTCGGCAAGCAGCATCGCTTCGGCCGGCCGGTGGCTAACCAGGATCTGCGGCGGCGGCGACTTGTTGTCGTAAAACTGACCGAGGAACGCGCCCATAACGTCCGCCGGCTCCAGATCACGGGCGTGTGCCGGAAAGTAGCTGCGGTTGCCCCAGTTCTGTCCACCGCGGAAGAAGAAGATCTGGATCGAACTGTGGCCGCCAGCTTGGTGCAGCGCAACAACGTCGGCGTTGCCGAGGCCGTCGAGATTGATGTCCTGGCGGCCCTGCACCTGCGTCAGAGCGCGGATGCGGTCGCGAATCACCGCCGCGCTTTCGAATTCGCGGCGATCCGACAGCTCCTGCATGTGGCGCGCCAGACGTGCTTGGACCTTGTGGCTGCGTCCCGACAGGAAGCCGCGCGCTTCGTCGATCAAGTGCTCGTAGCCGGCCCGATCGATACGGCCGGTGCAGGGTGCACTGCAACGCTTGATTTGAAAGAGCAAGCACGGCCGCGTGCGCGCGGCAAAGACGCTGTCGGAGCACGAGCGCAGCAGGAACGCCCGTTGCAGCGCTATGAGAGTGCGATTGACCGCACCGGCCGAAGCAAAGGGCCCGAAGTAGTCGCCATCGCGGCCGCGGACGCCGCGGTGCTTGGTCAGCTGCGGAAAGGGGTGATTGCCGGTCAGATGGATGTAAGGAAACGACTTATCGTCGCGCAGCAGCACGTTATAGCGCGGCGTCAGGCGTTTGATCAGGTTGCATTCGAGTAGCAGCGCCTCGACCTCGGTATGGGTGATGGCAATCTCGAGCGAATGTGTCTCCGCAACCATGCGCTTGAGGCGCAGCGCCAAGCCGTTGACGTTGGCGTAGTTGGCAACGCGGTTTTTGAGATTGGCGGCCTTGCCGACGTAAAGCGCCTCACCTTTGGCGTCGAGCATGCGATAGACGCCCGGCGCCGGCGGCATGGTCTTGAGTGCTGCCCGGATCAGGTCCGCGCCGCGCGCCAAGTTACCGGCCGGCGGCGCGGTTCCGTCCAGCGCGTCGTCAGGTTCGAAAATTTCACTCATGGCGTGGAACGGCCGTGGGCAGGCCGCAATGATATCCACGAAACCTGTGCATAAGTTTGTTCATAAGGAGCGGTCACGCTAAATGGCTAATGGTCGAATCGGCGATCCGACCGCCTTGCCCAAAAAATTAGCAGAGACGCCAGGGATTTGTTTTTACATGGCGTTTCCCGCGCAATCTGTAAACCCGCCGTAACAGCAAGGAAACAAAGGGGTTTGTGCCATGGAACTGCCATGGAGTTCTCGGCCTGTTGACAACTGCTGGCCACCGATATTCCCCTGGGTAAGACGAAAAATTCCTCGCAATCCAGAAACTTAGCCGATTTGTGACACGGCATCAGCGCGCCCGTGACAGCACCATCTTTGTCACGCGGCTGTCGTCAAATATCCGTCACTCGCTCGCCGGCGGGACGCGGCTGGTCGGTGCCCAGTTGAGATGTTGGCCGCCATCGAGCGCGATCATCTGGCCTGTCATCGCCGGCGAATCCAGAATGAACGTCACCGCGCGCGCAATCTCGTCCGGCGTCGTGCTGCGCCGCAGCGGCAGAAGCTCGACTTGGCGGCGAAATTGCTCGTCACTTTGCCGCGGGCTCGGCAGTGTCGGGCCCGGACCGATGCCGTTGACGCGGACACGCGGCGCCATCGCCATCGCCATCGTCTGCGTCAGCGTCCACAGCGCCGTCTTGCTGACGGTATAGGAGACGAAGTAGGGAGTCAGATTCCAGACGCGCTCGTCGAGAATGTTCACGATTGAGCCGTCGGTTTCGGCGGGGAGTTGCCGCGCGAATTCCTGCATCAGCACGAACGGCGCGCGCAGATTGGTCTCCAGATGGCGGTCCCAGCTGGCGCGCGTAACAGTCAGCGCGTCGTCGCGTTCGAACAGCGACGCGTTGTTGACCAGCAGCGTTAACGGACCGACAGCCGCAGCCGCGCGTGGAACGAGGCCTATCACGTCGGCTTCGCGCGTCAAGTCGGCGCCAAGCGCCACGGCTCGACGCTCGCGTTGGCCGATCTCAGCCGCCAGCGCCTCGGCGTCTTCGCGCGATTCACCGTAATGCACGGCGACGTCCCAGCCGTGGGCGGCGAGGGTCAAAGCGATCGCACGACCAATGCGCCGGGCGCCGCCGGTCACCAGCGCGCTGCGACCCGACATCAAAAACGCTCGCGCATGCGGTGGCTTCTGGCCGCCTTGGCCTTGGCCAGCGCCTTGGCCGAAGTTCCGGCGCGACCGCCCGTCGAGCGGCCACGCGGGGCTGCCGGCAGGCCCGGACTGCCGATGCCGAGATGGAACTCTTCGAGCCGCCGGATCTCGTCCCGGAGCCGCGCCGCCTCCTCGAATTCGAGATCGGCCGCGGCCGATTGCATGCGGCTCTCGAGGTCGGCGATCACTGCTTGCAAGTTGTGGCCCTGGTAATGGGGCGCTGCGTCCTCGCCCGTCTCGACCGTGATGTGGTCCTGCTCGTAGACGCTTTCGAGGATATCGGCGATGGCGCGTTTGACGCTTTCAGGTGTGATGCCGTGCGCAGCGTTGTAGGCCTGCTGCTTCTCGCGTCGACGATTGGTCTCCTCGATGGCCGCCTTCATGCTCTCCGTCGTGTGGTCGGCATAAAGGATCGCGCGGCCTTCGACGTTGCGCGCGGCGCGGCCGATGGTCTGGATCAGCGCCGTGCGCGACCGCAGATAGCCTTCCTTGTCGGCGTCGAGGATTGCGACCAACGTGCATTCGGGAATGTCGAGGCCTTCGCGTAGCAGGTTGATGCCGACGAGCACGTCGAAGACGCCAAGCCGCAAGTCGCGGATGATCTCGATGCGCTCCAGTGTATCGACATCGGAGTGCATGTAACGGACGCGGATGCCGTTCTCGTGGAAGTACTCGGTCAGCGCTTCGGCCATGCGTTTGGTCAGCGTCGTCACCAGGACGCGCTGGCCCTTTTTGGCGCAATCGCGGCATTCGGCCATCAGGTCGTCGACCTGGGTTTCGACTGACCGAATGATCGGCACCGGATCGACCAAGCCGGTCGGCCGCACCACCTGTTCGACAAAGACGCCCTGAGTGCGACCCAACTCCCACGGTCCCGGCGTTGCCGAGACGCATACCGTCTGGCCGCGCATCACATCCCATTCCTCGAATTTCAAGGGCCGATTGTCGGCGCAAGAGGGCAGGCGGAAGCCGTATTCGGCGAGCGTCGACTTGCGTGCCCAGTCGCCGCGGGACATGCCGCCGAGCTGCGGAATCGTGACGTGACTTTCGTCGACGAAGACCAGGCAATCATCGGGCAAGTACTCGAACAGCGTCGGCGGCGGCTCGCCCGGCGCGCGGCCCGTGAGGTAGCGCGAATAGTTTTCGATGCCGGCGCAGCTGCCGGTCGCCTGCATCATCTCGAGATCAAACGTCGTGCGCTGCTCGAGGCGCTCGGCTTCGAGCGGCTTGCCCCGGCCGCGGAATTCCTCAAGGCGCAGCTTGAGGTCGCGCTTGATCTGCTCGATGGCCTGGTAAAGCGTCGGCTTGGGCGTGACGTAATGGCTGTTGGGATAGATCTTGATCGATTCGATCGCAGTGGTCTTTTCGCCGGTCAGCGGATCGAACTCATGGATGGTTTCGATCTCATCGCCGAAGAGCGACAGACGCCAGGCGCGGTCCTCGTAGTGAGCGGGAAAGATCTCGACTGTGTCGCCGCGCACGCGGAACGCGCCGCGGACAAAATTGGCATCATTGCGTCGATATTGCAGCTCGACAAGGCGTGCCAGCAAGTCGCCGCGCGCAACGCGCTCGCCCGCCGTGAGTGTGAACGTCATCTCGGAATAGGTCTCGACCGAGCCAATGCCGTAGATGCACGACACCGAGGCGACGATGACCGTGTCGGGGCGCTCGAGAATCGCGCGTGTCGCGGAGTGCCGCATGCGGTCGATCTGCTCGTTGATCGATGATTCCTTCTCGATATAGGTGTCGGTGCGGGGGACGTAGGCTTCGGGCTGGTAATAGTCGTAATACGAGACGAAGTATTCGACGGCATTTTCGGGAAAGAAGCTCTTCATCTCGCCGTAGAGCTGGGCTGCCAGAGTCTTGTTGGGTGCCAGAATCAGCGCCGGCCGCTGGGTTTCGGCGATGACATGCGCCATGGTGAAAGTTTTGCCCGAGCCGGTCACGCCGAGCAGCACTTGGTCACGTGCGTTCTCGCGGATGCCGCGCACCAGCTCGGCGATCGCCTTCGGCTGATCACCCGCTGGGCGGAATTCGGACTGGATGGCGAAGCGCCGGCCCTGGTCGGCAAGCGGCCGGTCGACGGTCAGCAACGGTGTGGGCATGGCCCCTTAAGATAAGGACTCGCCCGCTGCGATGCCAGATGAGCTAGGCGGCGAGGCGGCGGTCGACCGGACGCCAGCCGACGAGGGCGAGCCCATCGTGCAGCACGACCAGAGCCGCAAGCCATGCCGCCTCGAGTAGGACGAGCTGCGCCACGATGACCGGCGTGAATTCCGCCAGTTCGCCGGTGGCGGCCGCGACCAACATCAACGCCGCCTCGTAGACCGCGAAAGCGGTGGCGAAGGCGAATACTAGACGCAGACCGCGCCGCAGCTCGAGCCGTGTGACGGCCGACGCCGCGATCGTCGCTAAGAGCGCCGCGGCACCGATGGCCAAACCCCAGCCTGCGCTGTGAATGTCCAGCGGATAGCCGAGCAGCAGCACGCCAACCGCCTGATTGGCGAGCCAGATGAGCGCCATCGTCGCGAGTGCGGTGCCTCGCCTCTCGGTCTCGGCCAGGATCGCCGCGAAAGCGGCGAACGGCGTCACACAGGCAAGCGCCCAGCTGCCGCCCACGGCGGCGACAGCAAGCAGCGCCGGCCACAGTGCGTTGCGCGCGAGCGGCGGCAGAGCGGATGATTTGAACGTCATGGTGTGGTCCTCGTTTGGTTGGAGAGTCTAGGGCTTCCGGCGCAGGCAATCAATTCGCGTTCCCCGTTGGCGCGCCGCCCCAGGCGACCCGGATGCCGGCGAATATGCCTAGCGACGGCTGCAAAAAGCCGATGGGTTCCTGGTAGTGGCGGTCAAGCAGATTATCGACGCGGCCGAAAAGCGTGGCGTTCGCCGTGAGGCGGTACTCGGCGGCGATATTGACCAGCGTGTAGGGTGCCGCCTGGGCGGTGAAGATCGTCGGATTATCGCGAGTCGCATCGAGCCAAGTGCTGACGTAAATGATCTCAGTCGTCAACGTGAGTGCGTCGACCGGCTGCCAGGTCGCATCCAGGCTCGCCTTGTTCTTTGGTCGGCGCAGCAGTGCCGAACCCGTATTGTCGTTCCGCGCGACGGTGTAGGTGTAGTCGGCGCGCAGATCGATGGTCTGTGTCGGCTTCACGGCCACGAAAGATTCGAGGCCGTAAGTTGTCGCCTGATTGATGTTGACGTTTTGGAAAGGTACCGTCGGCGCAAACGTGATCAGGTCGTGGATACTGTTGTGGAAATAAGTGGCGCCAAGCCGAAGCTTGTTTCCCAGCAAAGGCTGCTCGAACCCGACATCCCAGCCTCGACTCTTCTCCGGCCGAAGGGCCGCGTTGGCGGAGGTTCCTACGAAGAGCTGCGATAGCTCCGGTGCCTTGAATCCGGTGCCGTAGCTCGCCCGCAGTTGCGTATCGGTTTCCGGCACGAGATAGGCCGGCGCAAGCCGCCAGGTCACGGCCTTTCCGAAGCTGCTGTTGTCGTCGACGCGCACCGAGGCGGTGGCGAAAAGGTTCGGCAGGATCGGCGTGTGCAGTTCGGCAAAACCGGCACGGTCGCGCACGGAAGGCGTCAGTCCGAGGTTGGCCAATCGATCCGTTTCATCTTCGAGGCCGGTAACAATCGTGCGGTCGGCGCCGAGATGAACCGTGCCCTGCCAGTTCAGCTTGGTGCGGTCACCCGAGAAGGTCGATGGCGAGTTGCCGGAGTCGACGTCGGTGTTGCTGCGCGTGTAGTGAGTGAAGGCAACCCCGAATTTGTTCTCGAGCCGGCCATCGAACGATAGAAGCTTGGCCTCGCCGCGCGTGAAGAACGCGTGTTCCCGCTGCGTCGCTTGTGTAGCCTCGGGCGCGCTGGGGAAAGCCGAGGTATCCGTCGTGTTGCGCAGCAGTGTGTCAACATAGCGGCCGATGACGTTCACGCTGAAATTGTCGGTCAGGTCGACTCCGGCCTTGCCCGAAAAGGTCTTGTTGCTGGCAAAGTCGTTGTTGCGTGCCTCACCCGACGCGAGCAGGTCGGCGGGTGTGACCGGAAGATCGGCTGTGCGCAGGTGCACGACATTGAAGTTGTAATTGGCGCGGCCTTGCGAGCCGCTGACGCCGGCCGCCTGATTGAACGTGCCAAAGGATCCGCCTTCGGCCAGGGCGTTGAACTTGGCCGGCCCGGCGCCCCGCTTGGTGATGATATTGATGACACCGCCGATCGCGTCCGAGCCGTAGAGGCCGCTTTGCGGGCCGCGCAGGATTTCGATCCGCTCGATGTCCCAAGTCGGAATCTGGCTGAAATCGAATGCGCCCGAGGGTGTGCTCGGATCGCTCACGTCGATGCCGTCTATCAGCACCTTGGTGTGATTCGAATTGGTGCCGCGCATGAAGACAGAGGTTTGACCGCCGAGCCCGCCGGTCTGCACGACGTTAAGTCCCGGCACGTCCTTGAGCACGTCGGGCAGCGTGCGTTCCTGTTTGCGCGCGATGTCGGCAGCCGTGATCACCGTGATGTCGCCGCCGATCTCGGCGACGGGCGTCGGAATCAGAGTCGGTGTGACGACAATCGGCGTCATCGCGCCAAAACTCGTGCCGGCGCTTTGGGCCTGCTGGGCCGATGCGCCGCTCGCATAGATGAGGACGGGGACGAAAGCGACAAGTGACAACGCCGACGCGCGGCGCGATGAAAACAGGGCAAGGTTGGGCATGGCGGACTCGCGGTGGTGGCACGTCACCGCGAACTGAAGGCGCCCGCCGAACGCATTGCCGCGCCCGCCGGCCGGTCTTCCATCGGTGCACCCCGCCCGACGCGCTCGCGCGTGACCACGGCCGGTGGCAGGTCTCCTGGCTCGCGGGTCTTGGCTTGGACCGGCCTTCCCGGCGGCTGTCGCCGCCAGTGGCGTTACGGGGTCCGCGCTCGCCGCTTACAGTTGCGGGGGCAGCTACGGCATTGCACGTCTCGCGACGCGCGCACCGCATTCCCTTTTGATCCCCCAACGGGGAACCACCGGATGCGAAAGTGCGGGCAAGGCGGGATTCGAGTCAAGCGGCATGCGACGAAAATCGCGCACGCCCGGCATTGCGCGGTGCAGCATGAGCGGTTAGCTTGGCCCCATGACTGAAACGCTCGCTGAAACCAAACCTGCCGCCGCGCCGCTCGCTGCCAGGCTTGCACGCATCAAGCCGTCGCCGACCATTGCGGTGACCGACAAGGCGCGCCGCCTCAAGGCTGCGGGCCGCGACATCATCGGCCTTGGCGCCGGCGAGCCCGATTTCGACACGCCGCAGAACATCAAGGAAGCGGCCAAGCGCGCCATCGACAAGGGCGAGACGAAGTATACGGCGGTCGAAGGCACGCCCGCGCTGAAGCAGGCGATCATCGCCAAATTCAAGCGCGAAAACGCGCTCGACTACGCGCCGGATCAGATCATCGTCGGCGCCGGCGGCAAGCAGGTGCTGTTCAATGCGCTACTGGCGACGATCAATCCCGGCGATGAGGTGATAGTGCCGGCGCCCTATTGGGTGTCGTATCCCGACATCGTCAATTTGTGCGAAGGCACGCCGGTGCCGGTGGTGGGGCCGGAAAACAACGGCTTCAAGATCCGACCGGAGGAACTCGATGCGGCGATCACCAACCGCACCAAGTGGTTGATCCTCAACTCGCCATCGAATCCGTCGGGCGCGGCCTATACCGCAAAGGAGCTCAAGGCGCTCACCGACGTGCTGATGCGCCATCCCCAGGTTTGGGTGCTGAGCGATGACATCTACGAGCATCTGACCTACGGCGATTTCAAATTCGCGACGATCTGCAACGTCGAACCGCAACTCTATCCACGTACGCTGACGCTCAATGGCTTCAGCAAGACCTATTGCATGACGGGCTGGCGCCTCGGTTACGCCGGCGGTCCCAAGGCGCTGATCAAGGCGATGGCGACGTTGCAGTCGCAATCGACCACCAACGCCAGCTCGATCAGCCAGGCGGCGGGCGTCGAGGCGCTCAACGGTCCGCAGGACTTCATCCCGCGCCACAACAAGGTCTTCCGGGAGCGACGCGATCTTGTCGTCGCCGGTCTCAATCGCTGCGACGGTTTGCGCTGCGCGGTGCCGGAAGGCGCATTCTACGTCTATCCGTCCTGCGCCGGCACGATCGGCAAGGCCACGCCGCAGGGCAAGACGATCAAGACCGACGGCGACTTCGTCGACTATCTGCTCGAGGCCGAGAGCGTGGCGGTGGTGCAGGGCGAGGCGTTCGGTCTCTCGCCCTATTTCCGCATCTCCTACGCGACCTCGACCGAGGCGCTGACCGAGGCCTGCAAGCGCATCGCGCGCGCCTGTGCTGCGCTGAAATAGGACGCGTTCGCCGAAATTCCCGTTGCTTCGTCCGCTTGGCGGCGCGACCATCTTCATTGGAGATTGCGTCGCCAGCGGGCGGGGCGTTCCTGAGAAAGCCCCGAAACGGGTCGAAACCGGGCCGGACGCGGCGCATGGCGCAAAGCGGAGGCACACATGGGCGAAAGGGCAGGCGGGCCGCGTGTAGCGGCCCTGGCGGGACCGTACCTCTCCGGCAAGACAACCCTCCTCGAATCCCTGCTTTTCGCCGCCGACGCCATCCACCGACGCGGCACCCAAAAAGATCAGACCACAGTCGGCGATTCCGCTCCCGAGGCTCGGGCGCGCCAGATGTCGACCGAGATCAACCCGGCGCACGCCACTTATCTCGGTGACCGTTGGTTTTTTCTCGATTGCCCGGGATCGGTCGAGCTCGCGACCGAGGCCCAGACCGCGATGCTCGCCGCCGATGTCGCGGTGGTGGTGTGCGAGGCCGTGCCTGACCGCGTGCTGGCGTTGTCGCCACTGCTCAAGTTCCTCGACGATCGCCAAATTCCGCACATGATCTTCGTCAACAAGATCGATCAGACGTCAGCGCGTGTCTCGGAGGTGCTGGCGGCGCTGCAGTCGATTTCGGCGCGGCCGCTAGTATTGCGCCAGGTGCCGTTGCCCGGTCTGGATAGCACCATTGCCGGCTATGTCGACTTGGTCAGCGAGCGCGCCTACCGCTACCAGCCGGGCAAGGCCTCGGATCTGATCAAGCTGCCCGATGACATGACGGCGGCCGAACAGGAGTCGCGCACCAGCCTGGTTGAGAAACTCGCGGATTTCGACGACAAGCTGCTGGAGCAGTTGCTCGAAGACATCCAGCCGTCGAAGGACGAGATCTACAAGCAGCTCACGCAGGATCTACGGCGCGATTTGATCGTGCCGGTATTTCTCGGCTCGGCGCTCCTCGATCACGGCGTGCGCCGCTTGTGGAAGGCGCTGCGGCACGAAACTCCAGCGGCCACCGTGACCGCGGAGCGTCTCGGCGTTGGCGCCGGCAGTGGCACGGTCGCGCAGGTGATCAAGACCTACAATCCGCCGCATGCCGGCAAGCTGTCGCTCGTCCGGATTTGGCGCGGCACGGTGAATGAAGGCATGAGCCTCAATGGCGTGCGGGTCGGCGGCGTGCTGCGGCTCCAGGGCGCAGCATCCGAAAAACTGCCTGGCGCCGGCATGGGCGAGATCGCGGCGCTCGCGCGGCTCGAAGGTGTCACCACGGGCACCGTGCTGGCGACCGGACCGGCGCCGAAGCTGCCCTCGATCACGCCGCCGAAGCCGGTCCTCGGTCTGACAATCGCGGCGGAGAAGCGGAGCGATGACGTCAAGCTCACCGGCGCCATCCAGAAGCTGATCGAGGAGGATCCGACGCTGTCGCTCGAGCAGAACGCGGAACTCCAGGAACTGGTGCTCTGGGGCCAGGGTGACATCCATCTCCAGATCGCGCTCGATCGGCTGCGCCACAAATTCAACCTCGCTGTCCAGGCGCGTCGTCCGCAGATCCCCTATCGCGAGACTATCCGCAAGGGCGCCGCGCTGCACTCGCGCTTCAAGCGCCAGACCGGCGGCCATGGCCAGTTCGCCGACATCCAGATCGAGGTCAAGCCGCTGCCACGCGGCGGCGGTTTCGCCTTCGTCGACGCCGTGGTCGGCGGCGCCATTCCGCGTAACTACATTCCGGCGGTCGAGGAGGGCGTCACGGAATATCTGCGGCACGGACCGTTGGGTAGTCTCGTGGTCGACCTGTCGGTGAAGCTGGTGACCGGCCAGTTCCACGCTGTCGACAGCTCGGACCAGGCCTTCAAGACGGTGGCGCGGCAGGCGATGAGCGAGGCGCTGCCGAAATGCGATCCGGTGTTGCTCGAGCCGATCCACCGCGTTGAAATCTCGATACCCAACGCCTTCACCTCGCGGGTCCAGCGCATTGTCTCGGCCCGGCGCGGGCATATCCTGGGCTACGACGCGAAGCCTGATTGGGCCGGATGGGACGTGGTGGCGACGGATATGCCGCTGGCCGAGATGCACGATCTCATCATCGAATTGCGCTCGGTGACGCTCGGCACCGGCACCTTCACGCATCATTTCGACCGGCTGCAGGAGCTGACCGGCAAGCTGGCCGAGAAGGTGCTGGCGGCGCGGACCGGCGAAGCCGCGCAATAACGCCGTTTCGAGGGCCTTGAAATCGTTTCAGCCGCAGTCGCGGGAGCGTGACTTGATGTGACCCGGGCTTGACGATATCGCTGCGATCACAAGGACGGAGGTCGGCCATGTGGGTGAAGCGGAAACGGGGTTGGGAAATCCCCGAGCGCGAATCGACGCCGGAAGCGGTGTTCCACAATCGGCGTGCCTTGCTCAAGGCCATGGGCGCGATGGCGGCTGCCGGTGGCGCCGGCGCACTGGCCGCAGCGGCGCCGGCTTTCGCCGATGCCGATCCGTCGGCGGGCCTCTATCCGGCGAAGCGCGACCCGAAATATACGCTCGATCGGCTGGTCACGCCGCAAAAGCTGTCGACTACCTACAACAATTTCTACGAGTTCACGACCAACAAGGACGTCTACGAGTATTCCGATGCGCTGAAGATCCGGCCATGGACGATCTCGATCGACGGCATGGTCGAGAAGCCGTTCACTCTTGGCATCGACGATTTGCTCAAGAAGGTGATGCTGGAGGAACGGCTTTATCGCCACCGCTGCGTGGAGACGTGGTCGATGGCGGTGCCGTGGACCGGCTTTCCGCTGAAGACGCTAGTCGACATGGCGAAACCGCTCAGCGGTGCCAAGTACATCAAGATGGTCACCTTCATGGACCCGAAGATGGCGTCGGGCCAGCGCGCCTTCTTCTATCCTTGGCCTTACATCGAGGGCATGACCATGTTCGAAGCCAACAATGATCTCGCGTTTCTCGTCACCGGTATGTACGGCAAGCCGGTGCCGAAGCAGGACGGCGCGCCGCTGCGCTTGGCGCTGCCATGGAAATACGGCTTCAAGTCGATCAAGTCGATCGTCAAGTTCAGCTTCACCGATCGGCAGCCGGTGTCTTTCTGGACTGCATTGCAATCCAACGAGTACGGCTTCTGGGCCAATGTCAATCCCGCCGTGCCGCATCCGCGCTGGAGCCAAGCAACCGAACGCGAGCTCGGCGAAGACACGCGGCGGCCCACGCTGATCTGGAACGGTTACGGCGAATACGTCGCGACGATGTACGACGGCATCAAGGGCGAGCAGCTGTTCCGCTGATCCGCGGAAGCGTCGCCTGATCGGGCGCGGCTGTACCGGTCAGATCACCTTGAACAGGTAGAGCAGAACCAGGACCGGAACCGGTATGCGCAGCAGCCAGAGAAAGAGCGAGATCACCTGAACTCTCCGTGGTGCGGGTGGCGTCGATGGCATCCTTCGGTACAGACGCGGTTCTCGCTGGGTCCCCGATTCGTCGTTTCTAAGCCGGTTCCGGGGCGCGCCCGCAGATGGCACGAATCGGAAATCGGCGTAACTGCTTGATTTAGCTCGATTCTGCTCTTGTGTGACTTTAAGTCGAACATACAACCAATTGACTTATATGAGACTCTTGTATTCCAAAAAATCGACGCCCTATACTCGCGCGCTTTCGGCCTTTGGGGAGTGAACTCATGCGTCGTATGGCCATTTTGGTGGTTGCGGGCGGGCTGTTGCTCGCCGGCTGCGGGTCGAGCCCGGGCGATCGCGCCTTGAGCGGCGGCGTCATGGGCGCCGGCGTTGGCGCCCTGGCCGGCGCGGCGGTCGGGATGCCGCTGACCGGCGCGGTATTCGGCGGTGCGCTCGGCGCCACCGCCGGTGCGCTCAGCGATCCATCGCAGATCTATCTCGGCAAGCCGGTGTGGCGCTGAGTTGATCGCGGTCATCGCGGTCACGCGGCAGCGGCGAGCGCGTCGAACGCGCGCGCTGCATCGTTGAGGTTAGCGTAGACGAAGCGGTAGCAGCCGCTTCGCTCGAGAATTTCACTCAATAGCCCAAAGCCTTGAGCGCCGTGCAGGCTGTAGTTCATCGCGTGATGGCCGATCTCGATCAAGCCGGCCGCCTTTGAGAACGGCGTAAACGCTGCCGCCGCATCGGCGCGCCAGCGCGGGAACACGATCCAGCCGATTGGTGCGCTTTCGTCGACGCGTGTCAGGCTGTCGTCAGGCGCGCGCATCAAGGCGACTGTTCCCTTGACGGTATCGGCGACCGGATCGCTGAATACCGCGTCGGGCGCGAAGGCTTTCAGCACGTCGATCGACTCGTTCTTGAGATTGATCGGCCTCGCTAGCGGCACGACACGTCCGTCGTCGCGGCGGATTAAAGCGAGCTCGTCCGACAACAGCCGCCAACCGCAATGCACGAGCCCCGCCGCAAGCGTGCTTTTGCCCGAGCCGGGTGCGCCTGGCAGCATGGCGACACGACCATGTTTCTCGATTACCGCGGCATGCACGATCAGATACTGATGCGCCAAGCCGGCGATCGCATAATTGAGTCCCCATTCGATCAACGGCAATGCCTGATTTGCCGGCAGCGGCTTGAAGGGATCCTGGCCGTCGATAAGCAGTCGTGCTTGCGGTCGCACGTAGCGGCGCATGCCCTTGCCCGGCACCAGCTGCACGTGAAAATCGCTGAAGTCGCCCTTGCATTCGCGGAACTGCGGCGGATAGAGCCGCTCGAGCGCGGTCACGACGTCGCCGAAAGCAGTCGAAAGCGCCGCCGTGAATGGACCGAGCCGAAGATGGACGGTCTCGCACCACATCGTCAAACCGCGATTCGGTCGAGCAGATCGAACTGGCAGAACAACGCGAGCGTGCGATCGACCGTTACGCGGGGCAGCTCGCCGGACCGCAGTTCGACGGCCTGGGTCGCGGCCGCCGCCAGGGCCGCCGCATCTGCCGGCTGTCGCGCCAGGCGAGTGAACAGCCACGCGGCGAAATCCGCGAAATGGTGCGTGTCACCGGTCCGGCCGTTATAGGCGACGATCTCGCTGTCCCAGCTGCGCCAATCGATCTCGGCGGCGATTTGCCAAGTCTCGGCAGTCGGGCAGGTCGACGCGGGCGCAGTCACGCGAGCCTACGAGTTGATGTTGAGGGATGAAACGCGGTCGGTGGCGGCGTCGAGCTCGGACTGCGCGATGTTTCGCGTCGTCGGTTGGCTCGACCAGATCGTGGCCACGAGATTGCGGATTTGCGATACCGTCTCGGGATAGTTGGTGGGCGAGAAGCAGCCCGCGTTGAGAATCGCTGCGGCGAGTTGCGCGCCGAACCGGGTGGCATCGAGCGTGGCGGTATCCTTGCCGATCTTGCAGCCGACGGTCAGGTCGCCTTCCAACGCCGCGAGCAACGACTGATCGCCGCATGTCCATTGGGTACCGAAGGGTTGCGCGCCACACGCCGAAAGGAAGCTGGTCGACGGCGCAAAGCCGGTACGCGACCACAGCTGCTCGGTGCCTGCGAGCTTGATCCAGCTTTCGGGCGTCAGGCCGCAATTCGTGCCTTCGGGCAGGGGATGCGACAAATTGCCGGACAGCGCGTTCGATACGGAGCATTCGCCGGTCATCGCCAGCGCTGGTTTGCTGGCCAGCGTCACGGCGACCGGAATGCCGCCGAGAATTACCCGGCGGGTCGGTGATTTCAGCCCGCTGTCACGGCGTGCAGAGTCGGTCGTATCGCGTCGCTTGCTCATGGGCTCGTCGGATCGCCGCGTTGAGTACCGGTTCTAACGCGAAACCCGATAAAGGACCGTAAAGCAAGATTGGCTTTTGGTAAAAAATGGACGAATCAGCGCAACACGGTGAAGCTCTTTTAACCCTGCCGTGCCGGCGACCGCCGGACAACGTCAGCGTGTGCGGGGGCGCTTTCGCCGGGCGCGAGCGACATCGAAGATTACGACGTTATCGCCGAGGCCCTCAGGCCGCAGTGGCTGCGTGCGCCCGGCCGCCGGCGGTGGCGGCGCATCATCGCCTGTCGTCGCGGCGGTCAAAGATACCAAGCCCGTCGCCAAGGCGCGGCGATAGCGGTAATCGGGATAGATCGCCTCCGCATCCAGCATCCAGCGGACCACCGCCAGTAGACCGGCGGAGGCGACGACGATACCGGTTGCGCCGAGGGTGAGCACAGCCGGTTGCGTGCCCATGGTAAACGCGAGCCCGCCCGTAATGCCCGTGGCAACCACGGCCAGGCTCGACACGGTCAGGGCGATGAACATCGGCCAACGATCGCGCATCATCATCCTCGAGGCGCGGTTCCTTCGTGCCGCACCGACCCGTTAATCTTCATTAAGGTTAGCGCGCGTCCGATACTGAAGTCGAGTGCCGGTGTTCTTTACAGCTGTCGGCGGGCGGTTCAGCCGCCGTTACGGTTCTCGCCGACCTTGTGCAGCAGGAAATCGCGGAACACCGCGATGCGTTTTGAATTGCGCAGTTCCTCGGGATAAACGAAGTAGGCGGCGGCCTCGACCGGCTTCACCTCGGGCAGAACGCGCACGAGGTTGTGGCTTTCGGCGATCATGAAATCGGGCAGCGCACCGATGCCCAGACCGGCTTGGATCGCTTGCGCGATGGCGTAAAGATTGTTCACTGCCAGAATCGGTCGTCGTTCGTAGCCTGGCCGCGCGCCGGCCTCGAGCACCCAGTTGACGTTGCGCACCGGCCGCGCTTCGGGCCCGTAGACGATGATGCGGTGCTTGTCGAGGTCTTCGGGATTGCGCGGCGTACCGTGCTTTTTCAGGTATTCGGGCGACGCGTAAGCGAGATAGCGGACCGTCAATAGATGGCGCTGCACCAAATCCGGTTGACGCGGAGGCGACATGCGAATCGCCACATCGGCCTCGCGCATCGATAGGTCGAGTTCGCTGTCGTCGAGCGCGAGGCTGACCTCGATCTCGGGATAGAGATCGACGAATTCGCGCACGCGCGGCGTCAGCCACGATGCGCCGAAAGCGACGGTCGTCGTCACCTTCAATGGTCCCTTCGGCCGATCCTTGGATTCCGTGAGCATCGATTCGGTCATCGCCAGCTTGGCGAAGACTTCGCGCGCCGTGCGGTAGAGCAGGTCGCCCTGCTCGGTCAGGATCAGACCGCGCGCGTGGCGGTGAAACAGCGGCACCGAGAGGCTATCCTCGAGCGCGCTGATCTGCCGGCTCACCGCCGACTGCGAGAGATTGAGCGCTTCACCCGCATGCGTGAAGCTCCCGGCTTCGGCGACCGCGTGGAAGACCCGCAGCTTGTCCCAGTCCATCGGCGCCTATTCCGCGGCACGCAGAGCGCCGGCCTCTTGCGCCGCGAGGAACTTCTCGGCTTCGAGCGCGGCCATGCAGCCCATGCCGGCGGCCGTCACCGCCTGGCGAAAGACCTTGTCCTTGACGTCGCCGGCGGCGAAGACGCCAGGAATGTCGGTCGCGGTTGAATCCGGCTTGGTGATCAGATAACCGGCCGCATCCATCTTGAGCTGATTCTTGAACAGGCCAGTGACCGGGTCATGGCCGATAGCGACGAATACGCCGTCGCAGGCGAGGTTAGAAATGCCGCCCGTCTTGACGTTCTTGACCCGGACGCCGGTGACATGCGCGGGCTGGCCACCGCCGAGGATCTCTTCGATGACGCTGTTCCAGACCATGGTGACTTTCGAATTGGCGAAGAGCCGCGCCTGGAGAATTTTCTCCGCGCGCAGTTGGTCGCGGCGGTGCATCACCGTCACCTTGGTGGCGTGGTGCGTCAAATAGAGCGCTTCCTCGACCGCAGTATTGCCGCCGCCCACGACAACCACCTCCTTGCCGCGAAAGAAGAACCCATCACAGGTCGCGCATGCCGAGACGCCCGCGCCGCGCAGCAGCGTTTCGCCCGGCACGCCCAGCCAGCGCGCCTCGGCGCCAGTGCAGACGGCGAGAGTCGCGGCGACGTACTCGTCGCCGGAATCGCCGACGCAATGGAACGGCCGCTTCGACAGGTCGGCCTTGACGATGATGTCGTGGACCAGCGTGGTGCCGACATGCGCCGCCTGCTCTTGCATCTGCTCCATCAGCCATGGTCCCTGCACCGCCTTGGCAAATCCGGGATAGTTCTCGACATCGGTGGTGATTGTGAGCTGGCCGCCAGGCGTGAGTCCCTGCACCAGGATCGGCTTCAGATTGGCCCGCGCGGCGTAGATGGCCGCCGTGTAGCCGGCCGGGCCGGCACCGATGATCAGGAATTTGGTGTGGTGGCGTTGTGCCATGTCAGAAGCCGAACATGTGGTCGAGACTGAAAGCGCCGTCGCGTCCGATCAGGCCATGATAGCCGAAAAGCCGGCAGGTGGTGTCGCGCACCACGATATAAGCCGATTCACCGGCGCGCTCGCGTGTCCTGGCGTCGAAAACCTCGTGGTAGCGGAAGAACCGCGAGCCGGAGCACGCGATCGTCATGCGCTCGCGTGCAATCTCGCGGCCGGCGTGGTCGTGTAGGACCAAGTCGGTCGCGCTTTCGGCATGCCAGGGCGTCGACGCCGGATAGATCAGATGGCAAAGCGTGTCATGCGGCGCGTCACCAAGCCGCAGAAACAGCCGCGTCGATAGTCCCGGCGGCCGGCCGGCATAGGATTGCGGCTCGCCGTTATAGATGAGCACGGTGTTGAACACATGTGCGCCGAAGCTGGTTTCGGCCGCGTGGCCGCTGACTCGATCCTCGTAGCGGAAGAGCGCATGCAGCCAGCCGTCGGCGCTACCACCCTGCGCGAAGTCGTAGACCAGCTCCATGTGACCATAGTCGTCGGGCAGCTTGGCGCCGTTGAGCAACGAGTCGACGTCGACTGCTACCGAGTCGTGGCGCGCCAAACGGCCGAAACCATGCCGTGCCGCTTCGCGACCGCGGCGGTCATAGACGATCAACGCAACCGGCAGGTCCTGTTGCGCCGTCGACATCGGCGTCGGCAGGGCGATCGAGCGCCAGGACGCGCGCGGCAACACGGGCGCCGGGAGCAAATAGCCTTTACCGAGCAAGTTACCGAGCTCGGCGATCTTCGGATCGGGCTTCAGATCCGAGCGTTCGACGTTCACGTGCGCGATGCGCAGCCGGCCGCGACCGCGCACCTCGTAGCGCGGCCGGACGAGGTATTTGCCGGCTTGCATCTCGATCTGCTGCGGCCAACGCGCCTTGGGCAGTAGCGTCGCGACATCGAGCGCACGGCTCGCGAACGCAGGAATTGCCTCCGCCACATAGGTGATGGCCGCATCGCCCATCAGGTTGAGTCCAACGGAGCCGGATGGAATCGCACAGGGCATCGAATTCTGGACCCAGAGCGTGACGGTTTCGCCGTCGTTCGGCGCAGGCAGCCCGGCATAGAGGGCCGACGGCCAAGAATTGGCGTCGTGGGTGCACGACAGACTCGCCGGGCTCGCACCTTCGCCGTAAACGTCGAGCGCGTATTTCACGACGTCGTGTCCGGCGGCGCCGACGGCGTGCAGGAAAATCTGGCCGGCGAAGTCACCGAGGCCGAAACGCCGGCGCACCGTCCAGCTGTCGATGACGACGCTACCGGCGCCCGGCGGCAACGTCTCGTCCCAGCGCGCGATCTCACGGCCGGCGCCGTCGAAAAGGACGCACCACAGTACGACAGCCGCGGCGCCATAACCCGACCAGTAATTCGCCGTGACCAGCCGCGTCGACAGCCCTTCGGCGTCGCGGAAGAATACGAAATTGGTGGTGAAGTTGATCGGATCGAGATAACGCCCGCGGTTCGTCACCATCGCGTCGGGCAAGCGGAGCGCATCGAGACTGGCGACCGTTGCGCCCTCCGGCAGCAGGTGGCGGATGTGCGCGGTCACACGTTCGGCGTCGAAGCACGCGACTAGCACGGCGTCCGCGCCGCTGTCCCTCAGCGCCGTCACCGGCTGCGCACGTTGGCCGAGCGCGGTACGCCCGATCGCCGTCACGTCCTGTGCATAGAGTCCAGCGACGGGGATACCCGAAAGATCGTACAGCTGGCCGAGCGCACCGACGCAATTCTCCGGATCGTAGATGGCAACGCGCTTCATCCGTGCCAGTCGCGCGAACAGCACACGGCCACGTTCTGCCGCCAGCGGATGCGTCACCGCCTTGAAAAAAGCGTTGCCGCCCCGCACGTTGCTGAAGGTCTCGATGTCGAGTTGCATGAGCGCCTGCGCGCCCATGACTTAGCAAGCGGGCTGGCCGATGGCTACCCCCTTCGCCGCGCCGACGCGGGTGCGGCGGCACGCCGCAATGGGGTGGTCAGTCCGGCGAGCCGAAGCTAGTCTCGCCGCCCATGGCATTCGGCAACCACGCGGCGAAATCCGTCAGCGACGAGCGCTACTGGTTCTATGCCGTCAATGCCGTGTTCGTCGTCACCGTCCTGCGCCTCGCCTGGCTCGCCTATGGGGGCGCCGACCTCTATCCTGACGAGGCGCAATACTGGCTGTGGTCGTTGCACCCGGCCTTCGGCTACTACTCGAAGCCGCCCGTCGTCGCCTGGCTCATCGCTCTCACCACGCACGTATTCGGTGACAGTGAGGGCGCGATCCGGTTGTCGGCGCCGCTGTTGCATTTCGCCGCCGCACTGGTCGTATTCCGCGTCGCCGAACGCCTCTACGATGCGCGCACCGGCTTCTGGTCGGCATTGCTCTATGTCACCTTGCCCGGCGTGTCGGCGTCGGCGGCGTTGATCTCGACTGACGCGCCGTTGCTGCTGTGCTGGGCGGTCGCGCTCTACGCCTTCGTGCGCGCGCGCGAGGCCGGCGGCGAGCGCTGGTGGTGGGCCGTCGGGATCGCCGCCGGCTTCGGCCTGCTCTCCAAATACGCGATGGCCTATTGGCTGGCCTCGGCGCTCATTTATCTGCTGGTTTTCTGCGATGAGCGCCGTCATCTCGGCCGGTTTTTTCTCGCCACCGGCTTGGCGTTGCTGATCTACGCGCCGAATTTCGTCTGGAACGCGCAGCATGGCTTCGTCTCGTACCATCACACCGGCGAGAATGCCGAATCGCACGGCGCGTTGTTCAACCCGTCGCATCTCCTCGAATTCGTCGGCTCGCAGTTCGCCGTCTTCGGTCCGATTGGATTTGCGGCGCTGCTGCTGATCGCATTTAAGGCGCGCCGTGCTTTGACGTCGCGGCCGGCGGCGCTGCTGGCGATCTTCGCGCTACCGACGTTGGCGATGATGATGGTCGTCAGTTTCATCACCCACGCCGAGCCCAACTGGGCGGCACCGGTCTACGTGTCGGCCGCCATCCTAGTCTGCGCCTGGCTGCTCGGCGGCGGTCATGGACGCTGGATCGCCGCGGCCGTGGCGATCGACTTGCTCGCGTCCGTCGTCGTCTTTACCGGCTATGACGCGGCGCGAGCCGCGGGCTACAGCCCGCCGGCGCGCTACGATGCGCTGCATCGCTTGCGGGGCTGGCACCGGCTCGGGATCGCCATCGGCGGCATCCTGGCGCAGCACCCGAATGCGCTGCTGTTGTCGGACGACCGCGAGGATCTGGCGGTGCTGATGTACTACGTGCATCCGCATCCGTTCGACGCGCTGAAGTGGAACGGGGACAGCCGCCAAATCAACGACCAGTTCGATCTCGAAGCACATCCCGAGGCCGACGTGGGGCGGGATTTCGTGCTGGTGAGCCACCATCCCGAGAACATCCAGCGCGTTCTCAACCGCTTCGCCGCCGCCGGGCCGGTCCAGCACGTGATCATTCCGCTTGGTGGCGGCACGTCGCGGGACTACGTGGCGCGTTTCCTGCACGACTTCAAAGGCTATCGGCCCGGCGAGGGCGGCCATTAGCCGCGGGGTTGCGTCGCCGACATATCGACCGCCGCTGATCGCCGGTGCAGTGCGACGCCGCGTGCCTCCAGCGTAGCGGCGATCGCCCACGCAAACACCGCGCCGACATAGAGACCGGCGATGACGTCGCTCAGATAGTGCTGATCGAGTGCCAGACGGCTGAAGCCGATCAGCAACGCGGCGGCGATCCAGGCCGGCGCAAGCCGCGGATAGAGCACCGACAGCGCGACTGCGAGCGCGCCGGCGGTCACCGAATGGCCCGACGGAAACGACCAGTGATCCGCCGGCGCGCCGATGCCGGTGAAGCCGTAGAGGTGGTCCGCAAACAGCAGCTTTGGCCGCGCGCGGCCGGCCACCGGCTTGATGATGTCGGCAAAGAGGCCGGAGGCGCCGACGGCAAGGAAGACGTAGGCGGCCCGCCACGCCGCGTCGATCCGGCCGGTCAGGCGCGCCGCCGAGACCGCCACCGCGCTCGCGATCAGATAAGGGCCGCCGAGACCGAACGCGGTGACGACGGCCATGACGGAGCGCCATGCCGGCCCGAGGTCGTGCAACGCGATCGCGATGGGCTGATCGAGCCAGAGAAAGGACACGACGCCCCCGAGCCCGGTGACCGCCGTGATCGCCGCCCAGCGCTTGAATGCGGGCGATGGTCGGCGAAGCGCGCGGCACAATGCGCCAAGGCCGTCAGCGACGACGATCGCGCGGTAGAGCAGCCAGCTCAGTCCGCTTACGATGAAACCCGAGGCGACGACATCCGACAGGAAGTGCCCGCCTTGGGCGAGGCGCACGAAGCCGAGCGCCGCGCCGACCAATATTGCGCCGCCGATGGCCCAGCGCCGGGCCGCGATGCCGGTCATCAAAAGCGCCGGCGCGACCAGGAAGAATCCCACGGCCGGATCGCCCGCCGGGAACGAGCAGTTGGTCGTGCATTGGGTGGCCGGTACGAAGGCCGGCGTCAGCCGCTTGGTACCGCCGAATTCGACGACCTGGGCCGGCCGCGCGCGGCCCCAGTGATCCTTGAATACGGTGTTGACGATGAGGCCGGGTCCGAGTGCCAGAGCGAGTAGCAGGAAGATCGCGGCGCGTCGTCGCCCGGGCCAGAACAGTGCCGCGGCGCCGGCGGTCGCGACCACCGCGACGACGAAATAGCGCAGCTCCTCGTGAATCGCGTTCAGGATCGCGGAATGGGAGAAGCCGATCCCCGGCCTGTAGAACGCGCTCGACACCGCAAGGTCGATGCCGGGAAACAGCACCAGGATTCCCATCGCGGCCACGAACGCCGTGAGAAAAATGGCGATGCCGCGCGTCATCGCGTTGCCCACAATCGCCGCGCGACCTCGGCGGCGGCGCGCGCGGTATCATCGGGCGGCGTGTAGGTCCAGCGCTCGATCGCGCCGGTGAACGGACGGGTCACGCCGGCTTCGCGCATCGCCGTGTGGAAACGAGCGAATTTGGCCGAGCCGCCTTCGAGCTCGGCGACGTAAACCGGCTTTCTGGTGGCGGCCGCCTCGCTCACCATGTTCACTGAATCCGCCGTGACGACGAAGACGTCGGCGCACGCGAGCAGGCCGAAATAGGGATTTTCGCCGTCGCCGCTCCAGACGAAGGCGTCCGGCAAGGCCTGGCGTAACACCGATGCGACGCGCGGGCCGCTACGGCGCGAGGTCGTGATCGCGAGGCCATAACCCTGGGTCGCGAGGGTTGCCAACTGTTTGGCGAGCGTCGAAAGCCGCTCGGGGGTGAGTCGATAGACACGGCTGTCGCCGCCGAGCAGCACCGCCACGAGCGGTCGCTTGAGGTGCGCGAGCGCCGGGCCGAAACGACGCGCACCGTCGGCGAGGCGCTCCGGTGTGACGCGATGAACGGCGCCCAGCGTGGAAAAGGCATTGGCGCCGCCGTTGCCGTCATGCCGCGGCATCACGATCAGATCCGCCTCGCGTCGTGCGTAATGCGGGTCCTGAACCTGGACCCAGAAGATCTTTCCGCCGCTGGCGCGCTTCGCAGCGCGGGCAGGTGCGGCGGCGAGCCGGCTGCACGAAATCAGGATGTCGGGCCATGGCGGCGTGAGCCGGTCGCCGGCCGGATCGAGCGCCGCCAGCGGCGCGAGCCAAGCTTGCGGCGGAAGCCAACGCCAGGGCGCCCGCAGCGCGAGGCGTTTCTCGACTACGGTCCCGTTCACGGCGACGGCCACGGCATCGGCCAAACCGAGCGCCTGATTGGCCATGCCGATCTTGCCGTCATGCACCGCCCAGATGATTGCCGACATCTTCCGCCGTTCCGGTCGCGAGCGCGAACCGGACGTTCGCGCGGCGTCGCTGCTGCGCCTTGGCCAGCCGCCTTGAAATATTATTACCGTATACTACAATGACGGGCAGGCGGTCGCGGCAAAATCGAACGGTTGTTGCCGGTGCGTATTTCACCGTGACAGATCATTGCCGACTTCCCAGACGGTGCCATGCGACGCATCAAACTCGACAGGGTCGACCGGCAAATCCTGCGTGATCTCCAGGCGAACGGCCGCATGACCAATGTCGAGCTTGCCGGTCGCGCCGGCATCTCGGCACCACCGTGCCTGCGGCGCGTGCGCGCGCTCGAGGAGGGTGGCTATATCCGCGGCTATCACGCCGAGGTCAATCCCGAGGCGCTGGGGTTTGGCGTCACGGTTTTCGCCCAGGTCGGTCTGAAGAGCCAAGCCGAAGCCGACCTCAAAACCTTCGAGGCCCTGGCGTCCGAATGGGACGAGGTGCGCGAGGTCCACATGCTGGCCGGCGAAACCGATTTCCTGCTGAAGATCGTCGCCAACGACTGGGATTCCTACCAGAAATTCCTCACGACCCGGCTGACGCCGGCGCCGAACGTGGCGCATGTGCGCTCGTCGCTCGCCATCCGGACGGCGAAATACGCGCCCGGCGTGCCGATCGAAGTCAACGGCAAAGCTTAGCGAAATTGAACCTTGATGATCTCGTAGGAGCGCGCGCCGCCGCGGGGCGTCGTGACCTCGACTGAATCCGAGATGCTCTTGCCAATCAACGCGCGCGCCAGCGGCGAGGTGACGGAGAGCCGGCCTTCGGCGATGTCGGCTTCGTCCTCGCCAACGATCTGGTAGACGACCTTTTCGTCGGTTTCCTCGTCGGCCAGCGTCACCGTGGCGCCGAACTTGACCACTTTGCCGGACAGCTTGGAGACGTCGATGACTTCCGCCCGCGCGATCTTGTCCTCGAGCTCGAGCACCCGACCCTCGATGAATCCCTGCCGCTCCCGCGCGGCGATGTACTCGGCATTTTCGGAGATGTCGCCGTGATCGCGGGCCTCCGAGATGGCGCGGATAATCGCCGGCCGATCCACGGATTTGAGCCGTTTCAGCTCGTCCTGGAGACGCACATAGCCGTCGCTGGTCATCGGGATTTTCGCCATATCGAATCCTAGCAAGCTTTCGCAGAATCGGCAAAACGCCGACTTTCCCAGCGAAATCCGTGGGTTGGCCGACGCTTGGTCGTCAGAACGACCCCTCGAAATAAGATTGCAGCGCGGCCACGTCAAGCCCACCGGCCTTGAGGGCGATGATGGCTTCAACGGCCGCGCGGGCGCCGGCGACGGTCGTGTAATAGGGGATGCCGTAAGCCAGGGCGGTGCGCCGCAGTGTGAATGAATCGGCAATTTCACGTGCGCCTTCTGTAGTATTGAAGACAAGCTGCACGTCGCCGGACAGCATGCGGTCGACGACATGCGGCCGGCCTTCGAGGACTTTGTTCACGGTCTCGATCGGCAGCCCGGCCTGCTGGAGCGCCGCCGCGGTGCCGCGCGTCGCCAGCAGGTTGAAACCCATCTTGTGCAGCCGCCGGCATGGCTCGACCAGGCCGGGCTTGTCGTGATTGCGCACCGAGACGAAGACGGTCCCCGACAGCGGCAGAACCACGCCGCTGCCGAGTTGCGACTTGGCGAAAGCGCGGCCGAAATCGGCGTCGAGGCCCATGACCTCGCCGGTCGACTTCATTTCCGGTCCGAGGATCAGGTCGACGCCGGGGAAGCGGTTGAACGGGAACACCGCTTCCTTGACCGCGATATGCCTGCGCTTCTGCCGCGGCTTGAGCGTGAAGTCGCCGAGCGACGCGCCCGCCATCAGGCGCGCCGCGATCTTGGCGATCGGCAAGCCGGTCGCCTTCGCTACGAAGGGCACGGTGCGCGATGCGCGCGGATTGACCTCGAGCACGAAGACTTGACCGTCTTTCACGGCGAATTGGACGTTCATCAGCCCGACGACCTTGAGCGCCATCGCCAACTCGGTGGTCTGGCGCTCGATCTCCTTCACCACTGCGGCCGGCAGGGAGTAGGGCGGCAGCGAGCAGGCGCTGTCGCCGGAATGGATGCCGGCTTCCTCGATGTGCTCCATGATGCCGGCGATGAACGCCGTCTTACCATCGGCCAGCGCGTCGACGTCGATCTCGATCGCATCTTGCAGGTAGCGGTCGATCAGCACCGGATTCTTGCCCGAGACCTTGACCGCCTGTGTCATGTAGCGCTTGAGGCCGGCGTCGTCGTGGACGATCTCCATCGCGCGGCCGCCCAGCACGTAGGACGGACGAATGACGACCGGATAGCCGATCGCAGCGGCGACCGCTTCGGCCTCGTCGGTTTTCTTGGCCGTGCCGTTCTCGGGCTGTAACAGTTTGAGTTTCTGCAACAGCTTCTGGAAGCGCTGCCGGTCCTCGGCTAGGTCGATCGCATCGGGCGAAGTACCGAGGATCGGAATCTTCGCGGCTTCGAGCGCCGCGGCGAGCTTCAACGGCGTCTGGCCGCCGAGCTGCACGATCACGCCCTTGAGCTGGCCGTTGCACGCTTCGGTGCGCACGACCTCGATCACGTCTTCGGCAGTCAGAGGCTCGAAATAAAGCCGGTCCGAGGTGTCATAGTCGGTCGAGACCGTCTCGGGATTGCAATTGACCATGATGGTCTCGACGCCAGCCTCTTTCAGCGAATAGGCGGCGTGGACGCAGCAATAGTCGAATTCGATGCCTTGGCCGATGCGGTTGGGGCCGCCGCCGAGGATGACGACCTTGTCGCGCGCCGACGGATCGGCCTCGCATTGCGGGGCGCCGTCGGCGGGCGCGGTCTCGTAGGTCGAGTACATGTACGGTGTCAGCGATGCAAACTCGGCGGCGCAGGTGTCGATGCGCTTGTAGACCGGGTGGACGCCCAGCCGCGCGCGCAGCGCCGTCACGTCGCTTTCGCCCGTGCCGCTCAGCTCGGCGAGGCGCGTATCGGCGAAACCCATGGCCTTGAGGCGCGCCAATCCGGCGGCGTCCTGCGGCAAGCCGGCGGCCCGCACCTGTGCTTCGGCGGCGACCAGCTTGCGAATTTCCTCGAGGAACCAGGGGTCGTATTTGCACGCGGCGTGAATTTCGGCCGTTGTCAGTCCGGCACGATAGGCAGCCGCGATCACCAGAATCCGATCGGCTTTGGGCTTGGCGAGCTCGGTGCGGAGCGCGTCCTTGTCATCTAGCGCCGCGCCGCCGATCTCCGGCTCGTCGAGGCCCGTGAGTCCGGTCTCCATCGACCGCAGCGCCTTCTGCAGCGCCTCCGCGAAGCTGCGGCCGATCGCCATCGCCTCGCCGACCGATTTCATCGAGGTCGTCAATGTCGGGTCGGCCTTGGGGAATTTCTCGAAAGCGAAGCGCGGCATCTTGACGACGACGTAGTCGATCGTCGGCTCGAAACTTGCCGGCGTGACGCCGGTGATCTCGTTCTTGAGCTCGTCGAGCGTGTAGCCGACGGCGAGCTTCGCCGCGACCTTGGCGATCGGGAAGCCGGTGGCTTTCGAGGCGAGAGCCGACGAGCGCGACACACGCGGATTCATCTCGATGATAACAAGGCGTCCATCCGCCGGATTGACCGCGAACTGCACGTTCGATCCGCCGGTGTCGACGCCGATCTCGCGCAATACCGCGATCGAGGCATTGCGCATGATCTGATATTCCTTGTCGGTGAGCGTCAGGGCCGGCGCCACCGTGACGCTGTCGCCGGTATGCACGCCCATCGGATCGACGTTCTCGATCGAGCAGACGATGATGCAGTTGTCGGCCTTATCGCGCACCACCTCCATCTCGAATTCTTTCCAGCCCAGCACCGACTCCTCGACCAGGATCTCGTGTACCGGCGACGCGGCGAGTCCGTTCCGCGCCAACTCCTCGAACTCTTGTGCGTTGTAGGCGATGCCGCCGCCGGTGCCGCCGAGTGTGAAGGACGGCCGGATGATCGCCGGCAGGCCCACCTGGGCGAGCGCCTCGCGCGCCGCGTCGGCCGTCTTGGCAATGCGGCTCTTCGGCGATTCGAGACCGATCCGGTCCATCGCGTTGCGGAAAAGCTGGCGGTCCTCGGCCTTGGCGATCGCCTTCTCGCTGGCGCCAATCAGCTCGACCTTGTGCTTCTTGAGGATGCCGGTGCGCGCGAGCGCCATCGCCGTGTTCAGCGCGGTCTGTCCACCCATGGTCGGCAGCAGGGCATCGGGCTTCTCTTTGACGATGATGCGTTCGACCATTTCGGGCGTGATCGGTTCGACATAGGTCGCGTCCGCCAGGCCGGGATCGGTCATGATCGTCGCCGGACTGGAGTTCACCAGCACGACGCGATAGCCCTCTTCCTTGAGGGCCTTGCAGGCCTGCGCGCCGGAATAGTCGAACTCGCAGGCCTGGCCGATGACGATCGGTCCAGCGCCGATGATCAGGATGCTCTTGAGGTCGGTGCGTTTCGGCATCGCCTCAGCCTTTTTGCTTTTCCATCAGCTTGACGAAGCGCTGGAACAGGTAGTGGCTGTCCTGCGGACCGGGGCTGGCCTCGGGATGGTATTGCACCGAGAACACCGGCTTGCCCTTGAGGCGGATGCCTTCGTTGCAGCCGTCGAAGAGCGAGACATGCGTGACCTCGGCCTCCTTGGGCAGGGTCTCGGGCAGCACGCAGAAGCCGTGGTTCTGGCTGGTGATCTCCACCTTGCCCGTGGCGAGGTCCTTCACCGGATGGTTGGCGCCGCGGTGGCCGAGCGCCATCTTCCGCGTCTGGCCGCCGAGCGCGAGCGCCAGCAGCTGATGGCCGAGGCAGATGCCGAACACCGGCTTGCCGCTGGCGATCAGGTCGCGAATCACCGGCACGGCATAGGTGCCGGTCGCCACCGGGTCGCCCGGACCGTTCGACAGGAACACACCGTCCGGTCTATGGCGCAGGATGTCTTCGGTGGTCGCGGTCGCCGGCACCACCGTCACGGCGCAGCCTTCGCTCGCGAGTTGTCGCAGGATGTTGCGCTTGGCGCCGTAATCGACCGCGACGACTTTGAAGCGCGGCTTGGCGAGCGCACCGTAGCCGCTGCCGAGCTTCCAGTCAGTCTCGGTCCACTGGTAGCTCTGCTGGCACGACACCTCCTTGGCGAGATCCATGCCTTCGAGACCGGGCCAGGTGCGTGCGCGCCGCAGCAGATCGTCGACGTCGATTTTGCCGCTCGCGCTGTGCACGAGCGCGCCGTTGGGCGCGCCGCGATCGCGGATGCGCCGCGTCAGCGCCCGTGTATCGACGCCGAAAATTCCAACCAGATCCATCTTCTTGAGCCAGGCGTCGAAGGGCTGCGCCGCGCGCCAGTTCGACGGCGCCGTGACGTCCACGCGCAGCACCAAGCCGCGCGCTGCCGGCGTCACGGTCTCGATGTCCTCGGCGTTGGCGCCGACGTTGCCGATATGCGGAAACGTGAACGTGATGATCTGACCGGCATAGGACGGATCGGTCATGATCTCCTGATAGCCGGTCATGCTGGTGTTGAAGCAGACCTCGCCGACGCGCACGCCCTCGGCGCCGATGCCGCGCCCCCAAAAGACACTACCGTCGGCCAAGACCAATGCCGCGGTGGCGTCGGCGGGGCGGGTGGCGATGGTCATCTGGTCGAACGGGGCCTCGGGTGCAGAGTCGATGTCCGGCCGCGCCAAAACGCGCCGCTGGAAACATCCGGCGGCGCGGCAGAAATGCGATCGGACTTGAAGACATTGAGATAGACCGCGGATAGGATGCCGTCAAGCGCCGCCGCCCGCGGCGAATCCGGAGGCATCATGCTGCGCGACCAGTTCAATGAGGCGCTTAAGGCGGCGATGAAGAGCAAGGACCCGGCGACGGTCGCCGCCGTGCGCCTCATCCTCGCGCGTCTCAAGGAAAAGGACATCGAGGCGCGGCCCAAGGTCGAGTTTATCGACGATCCGGCGATCCAGGCGATGCTGATGCAGATGATCAAGCAGCGCCGCGAGTCGATCGAGCTCTACGAAAAAGGCAACCGACCCGAACTCGCCGCCAAGGAACAGGGCGAGATCGCCGTCATCGAGCGCTTCCTGCCGACGCAAATGACCGGTGCCGAGCTCGACTCGGCGATCAAGGATACGATCAAGGAAACCGGTGCTACAGGAATCAAGGACATGGGCAAGGTGATGGCGGCGCTGCGAACCAAATACGCCGGCCAGATCGATCCCGCCGCCGCGAGCCAGACGGTCAAGAAGCTGCTGGCGGGCTGACGCCCGTCGACCCGCCGTCGGCTATCGGCACGGCGGCTTTTGCGATAGAATCCCGCCTGTTTCAGCCGTGCAGGCTGACTTGGCGGCTGCGAGCTGACAACGACATCATGGCCTTTCCGCCCCGGTTCCTCGACGAGTTGCGCCATCGGGTCTCGCTCGCCGAGATCGTCGGCCGCCGCGTCAAGCTGATCCGCCGCGGCCGCGAGTACACCGGCCTTTGCCCGTTCCATACCGAGAAGACGCCGTCGTTCTCGGTGGTCGAGGACAAGGGCTTCTATCATTGCTTCGGATGCGGCGCGCATGGCGACGTCATCGGCTTCGTCATGCAGACCGAGAATCTGGCGTTTCCCGAAGCCGTCGAACAGCTCGCGCGCCAGGTCGGCCTTGAAGTGCCAAAGGCGACGCCGGAAGAGCGTCAACGTGCCGAGCGCGCGGCGACGCTGCAAGGCACGATGGAGGCTGCGTGCGCCTTCTTCGAGACGCAGCTGCGTGCGCCCGAAGGTCGCGTCGCGCGCGAATATCTGGCGAGCCGCGGTCTCGACGATGCCGCCATCAAACGCTTCCGCCTCGGCTACGCGCCCGACGGGCGCGATGCTCTCAAGCGGGCGCTCGGCAGCAAGGTTCCGGAACCGCTGCTCATCGAGACAGGCCTGATCCACCAGGGCGACGACGGCCGCGCACCGTTCGACTATTTCCGCCATCGCGTCATCTTCCCGATCGGCGATCGCGGCGGCCGGATCATCGCCTTCGGCGGCCGTGTCATCGGCGACGGCCAACCGAAATATCTCAACTCGCCGGAGACGCCGCTCTTCGCCAAGGGTCGCACGCTGTACGGCTGGGCGGCGGCACGCGCGGCCGCAGCGAAAAGCGAAACAGCAATTGTCGTAGAAGGTTATATGGACGTGATTGCGCTGCAGCGCGCCGGTTTCGGCACCGCCGTTGCACCGCTCGGCACCGCGCTGACCGAGAGCCAGATCGAGGAATTGTGGCGCTTGGCGCCGGAGCCCATCCTGTGCTTCGACGGCGACGCCGCCGGCCAGCGCGCTGCCGCGCGCGCGCTCGATCGTGCAATGCCATTGCTCAAGCCAGGCCATAGTTTGCGATTTGCAATTTTGCCTAAAGGCGATGACCCCGACACACTAATCGCGCGTCAGGGTTGGAAGACGATGCATTCCATATTGGAGGGAGCTGTACCGTTCGCTGAGATGTTATTACGAATCGAGCAAACCTCTGCTTCGCCAGGGAGGCAAACCCCAGAACAACGCGCTGATTTCCGTTCTAAGTTGAAAGCCCGCATAGCTCAGATCGCTGACGCAACCGTCCAAAAAGAGTATTCGGATTTCATTTTTGAAAAATTGGCTCGTATGGAGACACCACCGTCTGGTCGTCGCATCCCGCCCCGCGTCGGTGGCAGGCGCATCGCACCGGCACGCCGATCGATGCCGCGGCGTCCCTTCCTCGGCGCCGCTGATTGGCTCGGCCTGGAGCCGATCCGTGCGCCCGATCCTGAAAGCCAGCTGCCGGTTCTCGGTGAGGTTCTACTCGCCTACCTGCTGAACCACCCCTTCCTTTTGGCTGAAGCCGCTGAAGAACTTGCACAAATCGACTTTCCAGCAGCCGGAAAACTTGACAGTCTTTCGCACAAAATCCTAGAACTGCACCAGCGTAATCCCGCCCTTGACGCGGAGACCTTGAAAGGCCACCTAACTCGCGAAGGATTCGGCCCGGCGGTGGAACGAATCCTGTCCCCGCGTGTCCTGGAATTTGCCCGTTTTGCCAGGGGTGAAGCGGATGTCGAATCGGTTCGGTCGGGGTGGATCGACATCAAACGGCGGTACGAGCAGCAGTGTCTTTTGACTCAGATCGCGGAAGCGGAGCGCAACCTCGCCGTGGACACCAACGAGGAGACTCTCGCGCGATTGCGACATCTCCAAGAGATGCTCTACGCCAGCCAGGCCAAGGACGACGACGCGAGCGGGGATCTCAGTTGATGGACGGCGCGGTGCCGGCAGGCGGACAAACCGATTGGAACAGAACAGCGGCGCGAGTGATCGTGCACGGTGTTCTTCTTGCGGCTGTTGAACGGGCGATCTAAGCAAACGACGCGAAGGCGGAACGACATGGCGACCAAAGCGAATTCAACGAGCGAGACGTCCGAGAGCCGCGAAGAAGCGGCCGATGCGCCGCTCCTCGATACCGTTTCCGCCGCGATCAAGAAGATGGTCGCCAAGGGCAAGGACCGCGGCTACGTCACGTACGACGAAATCAATGCCGCGCTACCCCCCGAGCAGGTGTCCTCCGAGCAGATCGAGGACACCATGACCATGCTGTCCGAACTCGGCGTCAACATCGTCGAGAACGAAGAGGCCGAAGAAGCCCAGGCGAAGGGCGGTGAAGAGGAGGAGGAAACCGAAACCCGTTCCGGCGGCAATCTCGACGATGCGGATATCGGCCGCACCGATGATCCGGTGCGCATGTATCTGCGCGAGATGGGCTCGGTCGAGCTGCTGTCGCGCGAAGGCGAGATCGCCATTGCCAAGCGCATCGAAGCCGGTCGCGAGATGATGATCGGCGGTCTGTGCGAGAGCCCGCTTACCATGCGCGCGCTCATCGGCTGGCGCGATGCGCTCATGGAAGGCAAGATGCTGCTGCGCGACGTCGTCGATCTCGACGCGACCTATGGCGGCAAGTTCGATGCTAGCGCCGCCGAGGGTGAGGGCGAGGATGACGAGGAGGCCGAAGCCGCGGCTGCAGGTGAGGACGAGGAAGCCCCACCCGAGGGCACGGCCGACGGCGGCGAAGGCGAGGAAGGCTCGATCTCGCTCGCGGCGATGGAAGAGACGCTGAAGCCTGGCGTGCTCAAGAATCTCGACGAGATCGCGCAGCTCTACAAGCGACTGCACAAGCTGCACGATCAGCGCCTGACGGCCTTCAAGGAAGGCGACGAGATCGCCAAGCCGGCAGAGCGGCGCTACGAGAAACTGCGCACCGAGATGGTCAAGGCGATGGACAACGTCCATCTCAACAACGCGCGTATCGAATATCTGGTCGAGCAGCTCTACTCGCTGAACCGCCGCCTCCAGTCGGCGGATGGCAAGTTGCTGCGTCTTGCCGAGCATTCGGGTGTCAAGCGCCCGGATTTCCTCGACCACCATCTGGGTCACGAGCTGCAGCCCGACTGGGTCTCGCGCGTGCGCCGGCTGCACGGCAAAGGCTGGAGTAACCTGATCTCGAAGCACGGCGCCGAGGTCAAGAACCTGCGCGCCGAGATCGCGGCGATTGCGGCCGAGGCGGGCGTGCCGCCGGCCGAGTTCCGCCGCATCGTCGCAACAGTCCAGCGTGGCGAGCGCGAGGCGTCGCGCGCCAAGAAGGAGATGGTCGAGGCCAATCTGCGCCTGGTGATCTCGATCGCCAAGAAATACACCAACCGCGGTCTCCAGTTCCTCGACCTGATCCAGGAAGGCAATATCGGCCTGATGAAGGCGGTCGATAAGTTCGAGTACCGTCGCGGCTACAAGTTCTCGACCTACGCGACGTGGTGGATTCGCCAGGCGATCACGCGCTCGATCGCCGATCAGGCACGCACCATCCGCATCCCGGTGCACATGATCGAGACCATCAACAAGCTGGTGCGGACATCGCGCCAGATGCTGCACGAAATCGGCCGCGAGCCTGCCCCGGAGGAACTCGCCGAGAAGCTCGGCATGCCTTTGGAGAAGGTGAGGAAGGTTCTCAAGATCGCCAAGGAACCGATCAGCCTTGAGACGCCTATTGGTGATGAGGAAGACTCCCACCTCGGCGATTTCATCGAGGACAAGAACGCGGTGCTGCCGTTGGATGCCGCTATCCACGGCAATTTGCGCGAAACCACAACTCGGGTCCTGGCGTCGCTCACGCCGCGCGAGGAGCGCGTGTTGCGCATGCGATTCGGCATCGGCATGAACACTGACCACACCCTCGAGGAGGTCGGCCAGCAGTTCTCGGTCACGCGCGAGCGCATCCGCCAGATCGAGGCCAAGGCGCTTCGCAAGCTCAAGCACCCGAGCCGGTCGCGCAAGCTGCGCTCGTTCCTCGATACCTGATGACGGGACTCGGGCTCGCCGCTTAGATTGGCGCGGGCCCGTAGTTCAGCGGTTAGAACGCGCCGCTCATAACGGTGTAGTCGCAGGTTCGAATCCTGCCGGGCCCACCATTCCCGGGCCGTAGACGCCGTCACAAGGCAAATTGATTTTCACCACGGTCTCGGTGGACAATCGCCCTCGGCCAAAAGAGGGGGTATCCAATGGGGAAGTTTTTTGCTTCCGTCATCGCGGTGTTGCTGTTCACGGTGCCGGCAATCGCCGCTCCGATCGGGCCGGCCGGCATATCCGTCCAGGAAATGGCCAACCTGATGTCCAAGCGCGGCCTGCCCGCCAAGATCGGCAAGGACAGCAACGGCGTGACGATCATTTCCAGCCGGGTGGTTGAAGTCAATTTCGACGTGTATTTCTATGAGTGTGCGAAAGGCGTCTGCCGCGATATCCAATTCGCTGCCGGCTGGTCCAACAACACCGCGACTCCCGAGCGAATCAATCAATGGAACACGACCAAACGCTTCGTGCGCGTCTACTGGAAGCCCGGCGACATCATCTGGGCGGAAATGGATGCGCGCATCTCGCGCGGCACCACCGAAAATATCGACGAACAGCTCGCTCTCTGGCCCCAGATGCTGATCGAGTTCAAGCACTTCATGCACTTCTGAACCATCGGACGGTTGCCGACTGATTCATCGGCAGGCCGGACTCGATCCGGCGCCACCCGTCGTCCGCTCGGCATTTAGACGGCCGGTCGCGCCACGTAACCGGTTGCCGCCCTGCACGTTGTATGTCCGCACCCGCCGTTGGAGTCCGCATGCCCGCCTACCAGTACATCTACGTCATGAAGGGTCTGAGCAAGACCTATGCTGGCGGACGCGAGATTCTGAAGGACATTTGGCTGTCGTTCCTGCCCGGCGCCAAGATCGGGATGCTGGGCGCCAACGGCGCCGGCAAGTCGACGCTCCTGCGCATCATGGCGGGCCTCGACCATGACTTTGCCGGCGAGGCCTGGGCGGCCGAGGGCGTCACCACCGGCTATCTGCCGCAGGAGCCGGCACTCGATCCCAAAAAGACGGTCGCCGGCAACGTGACCGAGGGACTCGGCACGATCAAGACGCTGCTCGAACGCTTTGAAACGGTCAGCGCCAAGCTCGGCGAAAGCCTATCCGACGACGCGATGAATGAATTGCTCGCCGAGCAAGCCGATTTGCAGGAGAAAATCGACGCCGTCAACGGCTGGGAACTCGAGCGCATGGTAGAGATCGCCATGGACGCGCTTCGGTGTCCCCCGGGCGACGCCGATGTCACGAAGCTATCAGGCGGCGAGCGGCGGCGAGTCGCGCTGTGCCGCCTGCTGTTGCAAAAGCCCGATCTGCTGCTACTCGACGAGCCAACCAATCATCTCGATGCTGAGTCGGTCGCCTGGCTCCAGCGGTTTCTCGCCGAATATCCGGGCACGGTCGTCACCGTGACGCACGACCGCTATTTCCTCGACGAGGTCGCGGGTTGGATCCTCGAACTCGATCGCGGCCAGGGGATTCCCTACCAGGGTAACTACTCCGGCTGGCTCGAGCAGAAGCGCAAGCGGCTGGAGCAGGAAGGCCGACAAGAAGCGGCGCGCCAGCGTACGCTCGAACGCGAACTCGAATGGGTGAAGCAGAGCCCGCGCGCTCGTCAAACGAAAAGTAAAGCGCGGCTTTCGGCCTACGAAAGCCTGGTCGCGCAGAGCCGCGAGAAGGCGCCGGAGACCGCTCAGATCGTGCTGCCGCCGGGGCCACGGCTCGGCGAGACGGTGATCGACGCGAGCCATCTAACGAAGACCTATGGCGAAAACCTGCTGATCGAGGACCTGTCGTTTCGGCTGCCGCCCGGCGGCATCGTCGGCGTCATCGGTCCGAACGGCGCCGGCAAGACCACGCTCTTCCGCATGATCATCGGCCAGGAGAAGCCCGACTCGGGCACGGTCCGGCTCGGCGAGACGGTGAAACTCGGCTATGTCGACCAGAGCCGGGACGCGCTCGATCCCGCCAAATCGGTGTTCGAGGAGATCTCGGGCGGCGCCGACGAAATCGATCTCGGCCGGCGCAAGATGCCGGCGCGCGGTTATTGTGCGCTATTCAATTTCCGGGGACCCGATCAGCAGAAAAAAACCGGCCAGCTATCGGGTGGCGAGCGCAACCGCGTTCACCTCGCCAAGATGCTCAAGGCAGGCGCCAACGTCATCCTGCTCGACGAGCCGACCAACGATCTCGATGTCGACACGCTGCGCGCGCTCGAGGAAGCGTTGCTCGAATTTCCGGGCTGTGCCGTCGTGATCAGCCATGATCGGTGGTTTCTCGACCGCATCTCGACCCATATCCTCGCCTTCGAGGGTATGAGCCAGGTCGTCTGGTTCGAGGGCAATTATGCGGACTACGAAGTCGATCGGAAACGACGCCTTGGTGCCGCCGCCGATCAGCCGCACCGCATCCGCTACAAGCCGTTGACGCGCAGCTGACGCGCTTACTGGGTTCGCGCCTGGGGCCCGACGCCGAGGCGCTGCTGCAGCGTCTTGTTCAGGCTGGCGATCGAACCGCCGCTGCGCTCGATCACTGAGGCGATCTCGGCGCGTTCGGTGAGCGCCATGCTCACGCCTTCGACCTCGACATCGACGATCTTCAGGTCGCCGGCGTTGTCGCGCACGTGCCAGTAGATCGTGGCCGGCGGCGCACCATTGGTGTGGATGAGCTGACTTGTGACTACATAGCTAGTCGGGCTTTCCTGTCGCGAGCCGTCCACTTTGATGATCTCGCCGCTGTATTGCTTGAAGCGAGCGGAATAAGTCCGCACGACCCAGTCCGAGAACAGCTGGCTGAACTGGCTGCGCTCCTGATCGGTGGCACTGAGCCAGTAGCGACCGAGCACGAAGCGAGCGATGCGCGGAATGTCGAAGCCCGTGTGCAGCAACGTGCTGAAGCGCTGCTCGCGCTGCGCGTCGGGCATCTGCGGGTCGCGCAGGACACCCAGAGCCTGCTGGACCAACCCGTTGACGAAGGTGGCTGGGTCGGCTGGAGCGGCCCGAACCGGAGCGGTCCAGACCATGATGGCCGTTGCCAAGGCGAGGACAGATACAGATAGAGAACGGCGAGAGAGTGCGGGCATGGGTCCCCCCGATGATCCCCCCCGTAATGTACTCGCCGCCCGGCGCTGTGCGCCCTGCGGCTTTTTGCCGAGCATAGGGCCGCCGCAAGGGCAGCGACAAGGGTGCAGCCGGGTCGCAATTTTGGCGCTGGACGCGCTATGGTGCACGCACGATATGTGCAGTGGGATTCTGCCCATTTCCCGGGGTATTTTGGACTGATGGCCACCACGAGTCGGAAACGAAAAACCGAGTCTGCGGGCGGTGTCAGCGCCCTTCTTGCGGCCGATCCGCTCGCCGGTTCGGAGCGCAAGCCGCCGCGCGTCTCTTTCGAGTTCTTCCCGCCGAAGACCGAAGAGATGGAGGAGAAGCTGTGGCAGACCATCAAGCGAGTCGAGCCGCTCGGGCCGCGGTTCGTCTCGGTGACCTACGGTGCCGGCGGTTCGACTCGCGCACGCACGCATGCAACCGTGTTGCGCATCCGCACCGATACAGGGCTGGAGCCGGCGGCGCACCTCACCTGCATCGGTGCCCCGCGTGATGCCATCGACGCGGTCGCGCGGCTCTATTGGGATTCGGGCATCCGTCACGTCGTTGCGCTGCGTGGCGATCCGCCGGGCGGCGAAGGCCGTTACACGCCGCATCCCGGCGGCTATGCCTACGCCACCGACCTGGTCGCTGGCCTGAAGCGCATCGCGCCGTTCGAAATCAGCGTCGCGGCCTATCCCGAGATGCATCCGGAAGCGGCCAGCCCGGAGGCCGATCTCGACAATCTGAAGCGCAAGATCGACGCCGGCGCTGACCGGACGATCACTCAGTTCTTCTTCGAGGTCGATTCGTATCTCCGGTTCGTCGACCGCGCCCACGCGAAGGGTGTCGACGTGCCGATCGTGCCGGGCATCCTGCCGGTGACCAACTTCGCCCAGGTGAAGAAATTCGCCGCACTGTGCGGTGCCAGTATTCCGGCGTGGATGCCGCCGATGTTCGACGGCCTCGACGCCGATCCCGACACGCGCCGGCTGGTCGCGGCCTCGATCGCCGCCGAGCAGTGCCGCCGGCTGCAGGCCCACGGCATCGAGGATTTCCATTTCTATACGCTCAACCGAGCCGATCTCATTGTGGCGATCTGCCACATGATTGGCGTGCGCGGACCGGTGTCGGCTGACGCGGTGAAGGCCCCTGTGGGCTGAATCATGGCGCATATTCTCGACGTGATGCGCGATCGGGTGCTGCTGTGCGACGGCGCCATGGGCACCGCCGTGCACGAGCGCAACCTCGATCTTGAGCGCGATTTTCTCGGCAAGGAGAACTGCATCGAAGTGCTCAATCAGAGCCGTGCCGATGTCATCCGTGCGATCCATCTCGGCCATTTCCGCGCCGGCGCCGATGTCGTGCAGACCAACTCGTTTGGCGGTTCGCCGATCACGCTCGGCGAATTCGGCCTTGCCGACCAGGCTTTTGCGATCAACCGACGCTCCGCCGAGATTGCGCGCGAAGCGGTCGCCGAATGCGCCGGCGACGGCCGCGACCGTTTCGTCATCGGCTCGATCGGTCCGGGCACGCGCCTGCCGTCGCTCGGTCACATCGACTACCAGACGTTGGAGGATGCGCTGACGATCCAGGCTTCGGGCCTGGTCGCCGGCGGGGTCGACGTCATCCTGGCCGAAACCTGCCAGGATCCGTTGCAGATCAAGGCCGCGGTCAACGCCGCGAAGCGCGCGGGCGCCGAGGCCCGTCGCGACGTGCCGATCTTCGTCCAGGTCACTGTCGAGACGACGGGCACGCTGCTGGTCGGTCCGGACATTGCCGCTGCGGCGACGATCATCCAGGCGCTCGATGTGCCGCTGATCGGTCTCAACTGCGGCACCGGTCCGCGGGAGATGTCGGAGCATCTCCGCTGGCTGTCCGAGAACTGGACCGCGTTGCTGTCGGTCCAGCCCAACGCCGGCCTGCCCGAGCTGCTCGACGGCAAGACGCACTATCCGCTGACCGCGACCGAATTCGCGCCGTGGATCGCGCGTTTCGTGCGCGAGGACGGCGCCAATCTGGTCGGTGGTTGTTGCGGCACGGAGACGGCACACATTGCGGCGCTCGACGCGACGCTGCGCGAGTTGGCGGATGGTGGTCTGCGGCCGCGGCCCAAGGCGCGGCAGGCGTCGTGGACGCCGTCCGTCGCCTCGCTCTACAGCCAGGTCCCGCTGCGGCAGGAGAACGCCTATCTGTCGATCGGCGAGCGCTGCAACGCCAACGGCTCGAAGCGTTTCCGCGAGCTGCAGGAGCGCGGCGACTGGGACGGTGCGGTCGAGATGGCGCGCGCCCAGGTCAAGGACGGTTCGCACGCACTCGACCTGTGCACGGCCTTCGTCGGCCGCGACGAAGTCGCCGACATGAGCGCCGCGATCACCAAGCTGGCCAAAGGCGTCAACGCGCCGCTGGCGATCGATTCCACCGAGTTTCCGGTCCTCGAAGCCGCGCTCAAGCTCTACGGCGGCAAGCCGGTCATCAACTCGATCAATCTCGAGGACGGTGAGGCGACACTCGAAAAGAAAGTCCGCCTCGCAAAGCGATTTGGCGCGGCCTGCATCGCCCTCACCATCGACGAGGAAGGCATGGCCAAGGAGGCGCCGCGCAAGTTCGCAATTGCGCAGCGCATCAACGATCTGGCCAGCAACAAGCTCGGCCTGCCGCCGTCTGACCTGCTGTTCGATCCGCTGACCTTCACTATCTGCACCGGCAACGCGGACGATCGGCGCCTCGGCCTCGAGACGCTCGACGCTATCGAGGCCATCGCCAAGAACCTGCCCGAGTGCCAGATCATCCTCGGCCTGTCGAACATATCGTTCGGCCTCGGCCCTGCGGCGCGCAGCGTGCTCAATTCAGTCTTCCTCGAGGAGGCGCTGAAGCGCGGCATGACCGGCGCGATCCTGCACGTCTCCAAGATCGTGCCGTCCCACAAAATTCCCGAGAACGAGGCCAAGACCGCACTCGACCTGATCTACGACCGGCGGCGGCCGGGTTATGATCCGCTGCACGCGTTCATCGCGCTGTACGAAAACCGCGCCGCGGCCAAGGCGGAAAAGAAGGTTCAGCCGGTCTCGCTCGAGGAGCGGCTCAAGGCCCGCATCGTCGACGGCGACCGTTCGGGCCTCGAAGCCGATCTCGACGCGGCGCTCCAGCGCATGGGGCCGCTCAACATCATCAACAACATCCTGCTCGCTGGCATGAAGACGGTCGGCGATCTGTTCGGCGCCGGCAAGATGCAGCTGCCCTTCGTGCTCCAGTCGGCCGAGACGATGAAGGCGGCCGTCGCCCATCTCGAGCCGCATATGGAGCGCATCGAGGGTGCCGAGAAGGGCACCATCGTGCTGGCCACGGTGAAGGGCGACGTCCACGACATCGGCAAGAACCTGGTCGACATCCTGCTCACCAACAACGGCTTCAAGGTGATCAATCTCGGCATCAAGCAGCCGCTGAATTCGATCCTCGAGGCCGCCGAAAGCCACAGCGCCGACGCCGTTGGCATGTCCGGCCTGCTGGTGAAGTCGACCGTGGTCATGCGCGAAAATCTCGAAGAGATGACCCGCCGCGGCATCGGCCTGCCCGTGATCCTGGGCGGCGCGGCACTCACCCGGCGCTACGTCGAGGAGGATTGCGCCAAGGCCTATGCCGGCGGCACGGTCGCCTATGCGCGCGACGCCTTCGAGGGCCTGGCGCTGATGAACAACGTCGTCAACGGCACCTTCGTCAACACGGTCGCGGAGCAGCGCGAGAAGACCAAGGACAAGCCAGTGAACCAATCACGCCGGCTCGGCCGCGCCGCCGAGCCGCGACCGTTGCGGCCGGTCGAGCTCGAGGAGATCCGGCTGCGCCGAGCCGAGCTCGCGCGCGGCGTGCCCGTGCCGCGGCCGCCTTTCTGGGGACCGCGCACCATCGCACGCGTGCCGCTTAAGACCGTGGTGCCCTATCTCAACGAGCGCATGCTCTATCAATTCCACTGGGGTTTCCGGAAGCAGGGCCGCACGCTCGGCGAGTTCAAGGCTTGGGCGCGGCAGGAGCTGCGGCCGGTGCTGAACCAGCTGCTCGAGCGCGTGGCGCAGGAGAACATCCTGGTGCCGCAGGCGGCCTACGGCTATTGGCCATGCGCTGCCGCGGGCGACGAGCTGGTGCTCTACGACCCCGAAAGCGCCAACGAGGTCGCGCGATTCTCGTTCCCGCGCCAGAGCAAGCCGGGCGGGTTGTGCATCGCCGATTTCTTCCGCGATATCACCGCCAACGAGCGCGACGTCGTCGCGCTGCAAGTCGTCACCATGGGCAGCGGCGCGTCGGAGGTCGCGCGGCAATGGTTCGCCGACAACCGCTACAAGGACTACCTCTACCTGCACGGATTGTCGGTCGAGATGGCCGAGGCACTGGCGGAATACCTGCACCAGCGCGTCCGCGCCGAGCTTGGCTTCGCCGGCGAGGAGGCGCGCGACATCGAGGGACTGTTGCGCCAGGAATACCGCGGCAGCCGCTATTCCTTCGGCTATCCCGCCTGTCCCGACCTAGCACAGCAGCGTCAACTGCTGTCGCTGTTACGGGCGCAGGAAATCGGCGTCAGCCTCACCGAGGAGGACCAGCTCGATCCCGAGCAGTCGACCTCGGCCATCGTCGTCCTCCATCCGCAGGCCAAGTACTTCTCGGTCTAGCCGCCGATCGGCAGCCACGTCATTGCGCCGGTCCACTTCAACCACAGTATCGCAAATACCAGCGACAGCAGTGTGAAGGGCACGGCGGCGCGGGCATACTCGGCGTTCGACAGGCGGATGCCTAGTCCCTTGGCGCGCTCGACGACGATGACGCTGGCGACCGAGCCCAGCAGCAGCAAATTGCTCGCCAGTGACGTAATCAGCGCCAGGCCGTAAAGCTCCCCCGCCGGCGGGCTCGGCCAGATCTGCATCAGGAACATCACCCACGGTACGGCGCCGATGATATTGCTCATCACCAGCGTCAGCGGCGTCAGCACGATCAGGCTGTCGGGGCCGAGGCCGACCGACTGAAGCCACGACAGGGCCGAGTAGGGAAGGCCGGTATCGGCGAGCGTGCCCGTAATCGCGAACAGCGAGAGGAACAGCAGCAGGAGCGGCCAATCCACTGCCGCGATCATGGTGCGGCTGGTGAACTTGCGGTTCGACAATAGCACCGCGGCGATCAGCATGCCGCCGATCTCGCGCGGTAGCGGCGTGGCGAACAGGATCAGCATGGCGCCCAGGGCGATCAGGCCCTTGATCGTCTGGTTGCGATCGTGCGGGTGACGCGGCAAGTCGGCAACGACTCGACTTGCCGCCAGCTCGGTGGTGCTGATGCGGTCGCGCCACATGAACCAGACGACGCCGTAGACGCAACCGAGCCCGACGAGTGCCGGTACGAGACAGGCGATCAGGAACTCGTGGAAGCTCAAGCCGCCCATCTGGCCGATCAGGATGTTCTGCGGATTGCCGATGAAGGTCGCGGCCGAGCCGGCGTTGCTGGCGCCGATCAGCGCGATCAGGAACGGCCGCGGGTCGAGATTGCGCGCCTGGGCGCCGGCGATCAGCAGAGGCGCCATGGTAAAGGCGACAAGGTCGTTGACCAAGAACGCCGAAAGCGCGCCGCACACCGCGACCGTGAGGCCGAGCAGCACGACGGGTTCGTCGCTTTGCGCCATCAGCCAGTCGCAGCAGATCTCGAAGAAGCCGGAGGCGACGAACTGGGCCGAAATGATCATCAGGCCGAACAGCAGCACCAGCGTCGGCGCGTCGATGCTGGAGCCAAGCTCGTCGAGTGTGACCTGCTGGCTCGCCAGCAGCGCCACCACGCCCAGGAGGGCGATGCCGGTCCGATCCACCGACAGCCAGGGCAGGCGGCCGGCCGCTATGCCGACATAGGCCAGCAGAAAAACCAGAATGATGACGGCGTCGTGCATGAACCCGGACAGGCGAGGCGCGCCGCAAAGGCCGGTGCGCCGGGCGGTTTCATTCTATAGGGCAAAGCCGACATCGCACGGAAGGTCGGCCGCCGGCACCGCCGCACATTGCAAAAGAGTGTGTTCCTGCGACCACGGTGCGACCGGCCAATCGCCGGCTTTCCGGGCCTTTAGGGGAGTGCCTTGAGCTTCCAGAAGGCGAAACCGACCATGCGCAAGAGCAGCCAACCGTGCCGGAACCGGGAGATATTGGTCTCGCCGTAGGTGCGGGCAGCGTAGCGGATCGGCACCTCGATCACTTTCAGCGATAGCTTCGCCGCGCCGAAAATCAGGTCGAAATCGCCGAAGGGGTCGAAGTCGCCGAAATAGGCGCGGCCCTGCGCGATGCGCTCGTAATGCCGCCGGCGGAGCGCCTTGGTGCCGCACAGCGTGTCGGTGAAACGCTGGTTGAGCAGCCAGCTGAACAGCGCCGAGAACGTATGATTACCGATGCGGTTCAGCAGCCGCATCGAATCGCGCTCCAGCGGATAGACCAGCCGCGTGCCATTGATGAATTCGCCGCGGCCGGTGGCCAGAAGGGCATAGAATTTCGGCAGCTCTTCGGGCGCCACCGCCAGGTCCGCATCGAGGATCATCAGCACGTCGCCGCGCGCGGTCGCGAAGCCCTTGCGCACCGCGTCGCCCTTGCCTCGGCCGTCCTGCTTGAAGAGCTTGATGTCGCGATCCGGGTTGGCGGTCTTGACGCGCACGATTTCGTCCCAGGTGCCGTCGCTGCTGCCGCCTTCGACGAAGACGATCTCAAGATCGTCGCAGAACTGCGGAATGCGCGCGACGATCGCCTGGACATTGCCGCGCTCGTTGCGGCAGGGGACGACGACGCTGGCCGACAGAGTCTCGCGCTCGCCGGCCGGCCGCGGTCGTGCGACGAGGTAGTGCCGCAGACAGAGCTTGCGGATGAGCGGCAGCGTCGCGATGAAGCGATTGATCAGCGTGCCGATGCCGAACAACCGCTTGGGGATCAACTGCCGCCATTCCATCCGCACCGGCTCGAAATTCGCCAGCTCGAGCAGATTGGCGATGTCGGCCGGCCGCAGCCAGTTGGTCAGCGGCTCCGGCATGCGCAACTTCATCAGCTCGGCGAGGCGCAGTACCGGTTCCCAGAGATAGTTGTGATAAGCGACGACCAGACGCGTATCCGGTCGGCAAAGCGGTTTCAGGCTCTCGAACATCGCCTGGCAATCGTCGAGCATGCCGATCGCGTCGGCGATGACGATTGCGTCGAACGGACCGTCGAGCCGGGCGATCGTTGCCGCGTCCTCGATGTCGCCGACCACGAAGTCGAGTTCCGGATGCGCCGTCCGGGCGCGTGCGATCATCGCCTCGGAGATGTCGACGCCGACGCCCTTCGTCGGCCTCAGTGCCGCGAGCAGCCCGCCAGTGCCGCAGCCGATCTCAAGCACGCGCAGGCCTTCGGGAATAAGGAACGCAAGATAGCGGCGGTCGTCGTCGTGGAATGCCCGATTCTTGGCGGCGAAGGCGTCGCGCTCCGGCGCCCAGCGGTCGGACAGATCGCGCAGGCGCTGTTTACGCGGTGAAAGGGGCCGCGCGGCGGCGGGGGTGGCGTCTTCCGGCATGGGCGCCGCGAGATATACGTGAGTTGCGCCGGCCATGCCACAGACCTGTGGCGAATGGCCGGTATCCGCAAAGACCGGCGGCGTTCATTACGGCGGTCGGGTAGCATCGCGGGCGCATGTTCGGATTCGTCACCCGGCCGATGGTCGTCGCGCTCATCGTCGCCTGCGGCCTGTTCATGGAAAACCTCGACGGCACGGTGATCACCACCGCGCTGCCGACCATGGCGACGGCGTTCGGCGATACGCCGGCGCGCCTGAGTCTCGGCGTCACGGTCTACATGATCAGCCTCGCCATCTTCATTCCGGTCAGCGGCTGGGTCGCCGACCGCTTCGGCGCGCGCACGGTGTTCCGTGCCGCGATCGCCGTGTTCACCCTCGGCTCGGTGCTGTGCGGTCTCACGAACAACCTCTTCGAGCTGGCGGCGGCGCGCATCGTCCAGGGCATGGGCGGCGCCATGATGGTGCCGGTCGGCCGGCTCATCCTGCTGCGCAGCGTCTCGAAGCCCGAGCTGGTCCGCGCCATGGCCTATCTCACCGTGCCGGCGCTGCTCGGTCCGGTGCTCGGCCCGCCGATCGGCGGCTTCATCACCACCTACGCCAGCTGGCGCTGGATCTTCTTCCTCAACGTGCCGATTGGCGTGCTCGGTATTGCTCTGGTGACGCTGCTGATCGACAATACGCGCGAAGAGCAGACGCCGGCACTCGACTGGTTCGGTTTCATCTCGAGCGGTGGCGCGCTCGCCGGCCTGGTTTACGGCCTCGATTTGATCGGCCGGCCGCTGGTCGAGGCGGATGTGATCGCCGTGATCCTGGCCGGCAGCGCCGTGCTCGGCGCAGTCACCGTCTGGCACGCGCTGCGCCATCCGCATCCGCTGATCGATCTCTCGCTGCTTCGGGTTCCCACCTATTTCACGAGCATCGTCGGCGGCTCGATCTTCCGCATCGGCGTCGGCGGGCTGCCCTTCCTGCTGCCGATCATGCTCCAGGTCGGTTTCGGCGTGACTGCGTTCACCTCGGGCCTGCTGACTTGCGCCGCGGCGATGGGATCGTTCACCATGAAGATGACGGCGCGACCGATCCTGCGCCGTTTCGGCTTCCGCCGGGTGCTGGTCGGCAACGGCATCGTCAGCGGCGTCTCGATAATGCTGTGCGCACTGTTCGGACCGACGACGCCCTATGCCGTCATTCTCGGCGTGCTGCTGCTCGGCGGCTTCTTTCGCTCGCTGCAATATACGAGCCTCAACGCCGTCGCCTATGCCGAGATCGGCGGCAGCCGGGTGAGCGGCGCGACCAGTGCCGCCAGCATGATGCAGCAGCTGTCGAACGGCCTCGGCGTCGCGCTGGGCGCGCTCATGCTGCAGATCGCCCGGCACTGGAGCGGCGCGTTGACCATCTTCGATTTCCGCGCGGCGTTCGTGCTCGCCGGCCTGCTGTCGCTGGTTTCGGTGATCTTCTTCGCGCGGCTTCATCCGGCGGCGGGCGCCGAGATCAGCGGCCATCGCCGACCAGCCGAGGTCACCGACGTCGAGCCGAGCAGCGCCTGAGACCGACTCGCAAACGGTCGCCGCGGTGCTTATCTCCCGGGCGCGCTCCCGTGCTATAGAACGCCATGCCTGAGACCGACTCGGCGCCTGTTGCGCCCGTATCCGCTACTCCGCCGCCGCCCTATCTCGCCGAACTGAACGACGCCCAGCGGCGCGCCGTCGAGGCCGTCGACGGGCCGGTGCTGGTGCTGGCCGGCGCGGGCACCGGCAAGACCCGGGTGCTAACCGCGCGCCTTGCTCACATCCTTGCCACGCGGCGCGCCTGGCCGTCGCAGATCGTCGCCGTCACCTTCACCAACAAGGCGGCGCTGGAGATGCGCGAGCGGCTCGAGCGGCTGATCGGCCAGGCGGCCGAGGGATTGTGGCTCGGCACGTTCCACGCCATCGCGGTGCGCATTCTGCGCCGCCACGCTGAGGTTGTCGGTCTCAGGCCCAACTTCACCATTCTCGACACCGACGACCAGCTTCGCCTGGTGAAGCAGGTTGCGGCCGCCGAAGGCGTCGACGAGAAGCGCTGGCCGGCACGGGCTATTCTCGGTGCGATCGAGCGCTGGAAAGACCGCGGCCTCGCGCCCGACAAGGTGACGGATCCAGGCAATCTCGCCGACGGTCGCGCGCTCAAGATCTATCGCCAGTACCAAGAGCGGCTACAGACGGTGAACGCCGCGGATTTCGGCGACTTGCTGCTGCACAACCTGACGATCTTCCAGATGCGTCCGGAGATCGCCGCCGAATACCAGGAGCGCTTCCGCTATATCCTGGTCGATGAGTACCAGGACACCAACGTCGCGCAGTATTTGTGGCTGCGACTGCTGGCGCAGAAATACAAGAATCTGTGCTGCGTCGGCGACGACGACCAGTCGATCTATTCCTGGCGCGGTGCCGAGATCGGCAACATCCTGCGTTTCGAGAAGGACTTCCCCGGCGCGCAGATCGTCCGGCTGGAGCAGAATTACCGTTCGACGCCGCACATCCTGGCCGCCGCGTCGGCGCTGATCGCCAAGAATGCCGGCCGCCTGGGCAAGACGCTGTGGACGACCGCCAACGAGGGCGAGCGTGTGCTGTTGCGCGGCGTCTGGGACGGCGAGGAGGAGGCGCGCTGGATCGGTGATGAGATCGAATCGCTCCAGCGCAAGGGCGAACGGTTGTCGCAGGTCGCCATCCTGGTCCGCGCCGGCTTCCAGACGCGCGAGTTCGAGGAACGCTTCATCAACATGGGCCTCGCTTATCGCGTCGTCGGCGGCCCGCGGTTCTACGAGCGACAAGAAATCCGTGACGCGCTCGCCTATCTCCGGCTGGTGCATCAGCCGGCCGACGATTTCGCCTTCGAGCGCGTCGTCAACACGCCGCGCCGCGGCATCGGCACGCAGACGCTGCAGGCGCTGCATCATCTGGCCCGCAGCGCGCGCATCTCGCTCGGCGAGGCGGCGGCGCGGCTGATCGCCACCGACGAGCTCAAGCCGGCGGCGCGCAAGTCACTCGGTGGATTCCTGACCGACTTGGCGCGCTGGCGCGGCCTGGCGCAGGCGGTACCGCATACGGAACTCGCTCAAATCGTCTTGGATGAGTCCGGCTACACCGCGATGTGGCAAGCCGATAAATCGCCCGACGCGCCCGGCCGGCTCGAGAACCTGAAGGAGCTGGTCGCGGCGATGGACGAGTTCGAGAATCTCGCCGGTTTTCTCGATCACGTCAGCCTGGTTATGGAGAATGCCGGGCAGAGCGGCGGCGATATGGTCAGTCTGATGACGGTGCACAGCGCCAAGGGCCTCGAATTCGACGTCGTTTTCTTGCCGGGCTGGGAAGAAGGCCTGTTCCCGAATCAACGCTCGCTCGACGAGCATGGCATGAAGGGCCTCGAGGAGGAGCGGCGCCTCGCCTATGTCGGCCTGACGCGGGCGCGGCAGCGAGCCTATGTCTCCTATGCCGCGAATCGGCGAATTCACGGCCAATGGCAGACGACGCTGCCATCGCGCTTCATCGCCGACCTGCCGCAGGACCATACCGAGATGAACGCCGAGCCGGGCCTGCACCCGCGCGCTGCCGGACTGGCGCCCGGCCTCGAGGAGGACTGGCAACCGACGCCGCTGCTCCGCCGCCGGCCGGAGCTGGCGCGGCTGTTGATGCAGACACGTCACCAGGATGTCACACCGCCGCCGCCTAATGCGGGGGTCAAGTTCGCGGCCGGCGACCGCGTTTTCCATCGCAAATTCGGTCTCGGCACCGTGCGGACGGCGGAGGGGGGGAAGTTGTCGATCGCCTTCGACCAGGCCGGCGACAAGATGGTGATGGACAGCTTCGTGGAGAAGGCGTGAGCGCGGGCGCGATCTGGCGGGTGAGTATCCAAGCTCCCGATGCCGACAGCGCCGCCGCCGCCGCGTCGGCGCTGGACGATGCCTGCGGTGCGGTCAGCGTGTTCGAGCAGACGGGTGGGCTTTGGCAGGTCGATGGCTTGGCCCTCGAACCGCCGGCGCGCGGCGCCATCGAAGCGCGATTGATGTTGGCTTGGAGCGGCCGCGGCGAGCCGCCGACCATTGCGCTCGAACGCCTGCCGGCGCGCGACTGGCTCGGCGAGAACCAGGCAAGCTTCGCACCTTTTCGCGTCGGTCGGTTCTTCGTGCACGGCGGCAATTTCGCCGGTCGCGCGCCGGCCGGCGCCGTGCCGCTGCTGATCGATGCAGCGACTGCTTTCGGCACCGGCGAGCACGGTTCGACCAGGGGCTGCCTGTTGGCGCTGTCGCGCCTAGACCGACCGCGGCGGATCCTCGACATGGGCACCGGCACGGGCATTCTCGCCATTGCCGCCGCCAAGCGCTTCGGGCGCTGCGTGCTGGCGGCCGATATAGAAGGCGAGGCGGTGCGCGTTGCCGGTATCAACACCGCTCGCAACGGTGTTGTGCCGGCGGTGCGCGTCGTACGCGCCGATACCTATCGCCGGCGTGCGATCCGGCGCCACGCGCCGTTCGATCTGGTACTGGCCAATATCCTGGCGCGACCGCTGGCGTTGCTGGCGCGCGATCTTGGCCGCGTTCTCGCCGCGCGCGGCGTCGCCATCCTCGCCGGCCTGCTGCCGCGCCAGGAAGCGCTGGTGCTGAGCGCGCATCGCGCCGCCGGTCTGCGCCTGGCCGCGCGGATCGACGTCGGCGGCTGGCGGACGCTGATTCTGACCCGTGGCCACCACGTGCCGGCCAATTTCCCCGTTCTGCAAACTTGAGAAGCGAGCTCCGATGACATTTCTGCAAGCCCTCGTCATGGCCGTCTTACAAGGTTTGACCGAGCTGTTCCCGGTGTCGAGCCTGGGTCATGCGGTAGTCCTGCCGCACCTTTTCGGCTGGGACATCGATCAGCATGCGCCGCAATTCCTGCCGTTCCTGGTCGTGCTGCACGTCGGCACGGCGGCGGCGCTGCTCCTCTATTTCTGGCGCGACTGGATCGGTCTGGCGCTGGCCGTCTTCGGCATCGCGCCGCGCGGGGAGCGCGCCGGCCGGCTGCGCCTCCTGGGCTTGATCGTGGTCGCGACCATCCCGGCGGTGATTTTGGGTTTCGCGCTGGAGAAGTTCTTCCGCGATCTGTTCGGCACGCCGGTCGTTGCCTCGGTGTTCCTGATCGTCAACGGCTGCCTCTTGTTCTTCGGCGAGCGGCTGCGCCGCGCCGGTCGCTCGGTGCGCAAGCTCGAAGCCATGCGCTGGCGCGATGCGGTCATCATCGGCCTCTGGCAGTCGACCGCGCTCGTTCCCGGCATTTCGCGCTCGGGCGCGACCATGGTGGGCGGCCTGCTGTCGGGCCTCCATCACGAGGATTCGGCGCGCTTCTCGTTCCTAATCGCGACACCGATCATCCTCGGCGCCGCCGTGCTCGAGGTGCCGAAGCTGCTCCATTCCGGAGGCAGTTTCGGTCCGGTGGCCTGGCTGGCGGGCGCGGTGGCGGGTGTGACCGCTTTCCTCAGCGTCGCCTTCCTGATGCATTACTTCAAACGGCACGACTTCGAAGCGCTCGATCCCTTCGCCTGGTACTGCTGGACATTCGGCGCGGTCTCACTCGCACTTCTGCTCTTCGTGCTCTAGACCACGCGCTCCGATACCAGCGGACAGACCAGCTCGCCGTCGCCGGTCTCGATCTGGACGGTGGCGTGGCCGATGGCGAAGCGTCGGTCGAGCTCGCCGATGAGCCGGGCCAGCGCGGCGTCGCCCGGATGGCCGTCCGGCATGACGAGATGGACGGTCAATGCCGTCTCGGTCGTGCTCATCGGCCAGATATGGAGATCGTGCACGGCGGCGACGCCGGGCATCGCCGCGAGCTGGGCGCGCACCGCGGCCGGATCGATCTCATGCGGCACGGCGTGAAGCGCCATGGCGAGGCTGCGCCGCAGCAGCCGCCAGGTGCCGGCGACGATGACGGCGGCGATGATCAGGCTGACCGCCGGATCGAGCCAGAGCCAACCGGTCGCCACGACGACCGCGCCGGAAGCCGCGACGCCCAAGCTGACGCCAGCATCACCTAACGCGTGCGCCAGCGCGCTCTTGACGTTGAGATCATGGCGATGGCCGGCTCGCGACAGCAGTAGCGCGACGGCGCCGTTGACGATGACGCCGGCCAGCGCCACGGCGATCACCGTGCCGCCGGCGACGGGCGTCGGCGCAATCAGACGCTGAATCGCTTCGGTGGCAATGGCGCCGACCGCGATCAGGAGGATGATGGCGTTGAGCAATGCCGCCAGGATCGACGAGCTGCCGAGGCCATAGGTGAAGCGGTGACTGGGCTCGCGCCGCGCCAATCGCGCGGCGACGAAGGCGGCGGCCAAGCCCATGGCGTCGCCAAAATTGTGGCCGGCATCGGCGAGCAGCGCCATCGACCCGCCGATCAGGCCGTAGGCGGTCTCGGCGCCAACAAAAGCAAGATTGAGCGCGAGCGCCAACGCAAACGGCGCCGCGTGGCCTGCGGCGCCGTGATGCGCGTGACGATGTGGGATATGCGCGGACCCCATCGCCCTAATCTGCCTCCGATTCGGAGGCAAGGCGAGGGGCCGCTATGGCCCTTGATTACCGTCGGTGCGGCGACCCCTTGCGGTCCTCTTCGGAGCCGTCGGCAACGCTATCGAACGCCAGGCCGGCAACTCCAACGACGAGCGCCAGGAAAAGTACTCCGGTGAGCAGCATGACCAAACCCCATTTAACGTTCTTCACGCCCCGATCATCGGGGCACCAACCGCCGCGATATCCGAGCCGCGGCGGCTATAACGCGCTCAGTGCGCGTGCGAATGCCGGCCCGAGCGCGCCCAAATCGGCGCGCGCGACGGACGCGGTTGGCTCAGCACGTAAGGGATCTCGGCCCGGCTGATGCCGATGTCCGCGAGCGAGCGGTCGTCGAGCTGGGTGAGCTCGGCATAGGCCTGCTGGCGCTCGCGCCAGTTGGCATAGCGCTCGGCCAGAGCGTGGAAAGCTTGGGCGACAAGGCTCGACATGGCTAAATCCTTCCAGTGCAGGCTTATTGCACCACAAAAAAGATAATGCTTACTGACCTATTGTGCAGTGCAATATTGGTATACCAGGCACCACGCCAGCGCATCGCGGGACTGGTCGGCAGGGTTAATTTGGCCAAGCTGGGTGCCTGAGGCTGCGATTTGACGGGTGGATGCACTGCGGCGTGCAGCGCAGGCCAATTTGCTATTCTCCGCCGGATGGACGCGCGCCATATCAGCGGCGAGATGCCAGCCAAGGAAAGCAGCGCCGAGAAGTTGGCGCGACTGCGCGCTGAGCTCGGCCGTCAGGGCGCCGCCGGCTTCATCGTACCGCGCGCCGACGAGCACCAAGGGGAATACGTGCCACCGTCGGCCGAGCGGCTGGCGTGGCTCACGAGCTTCACCGGCTCTGCCGGCCTCGCCGTCGTGCTGCGCGAGCGCGCGGCGATCTTCGTCGACGGCCGCTATACGCTCCAGGCGAAAGCGCAGATCGACGGCAAGCTCTATGAGCGCCGTCATCTGGTCGAACAGCCGGCGACCGACTGGATTGCCGCGCATCTCCGGTCCGGCGAGACGCTCGGCTACGATCCGTGGCTGCTGACGCCGGGCGATGTCGAGCGTTATCGCGCCGCGTGCGGACGCGCTGGCGGCAAACTCGTACCGCTTGCCTCAAATCCCATCGACGTCATTTGGCGCGACCGGCCGCCGCCGCCGCTGGCGCCCGTGGTGCCGCATCCGCTGCAATTCGCCGGTAAAAGCAGCGAGGACAAGCGCCGCGAGCTGGCGCAGCGACTCGCGGCCGATAAGCTCGACGCTGCGGTGTTGACCGCGCCCGATTCTATCGCTTGGCTGCTCAATATCCGCGGCGGCGACGTGACCTATTCGCCGCTGCCGCTGTCCTTCGCCATCCTACGTACGGACGCTTCGGTCGATCTGTTCATTGATCGCCGCAAGACGTCGCCGGAGCTATTCCGGCATCTCGGCCATGCGGTACGCTGCGCCGAGCCGGCGGAGCTCGGGGCGGCGCTCGACGTGCTCGGCCGTGGCAAGGCGCGCGTGCTGGCCGATCCGCTTACCGGCGCGTCGTGGATTTTCGATCGCTTGGCGCAGGCCGGCGCGAGCATCCAGCGCGGCGCCGACCCCTGCCAACTGCCCAAAGCCTGCAAGAACGCGGTCGAGCTCGAAGGCACGCGGTGCGCGCATCGGCGCGATGGCGCGGCGCTCAGCCGCTTTCTCGCCTGGCTCGCGATCGAGGCCGTGACCGGCAAACTTACCGAGATAGCCGCCTCCGACCGGCTGGAGCAGTTCCGGGCCAGTGGCAAGCATTTCAAGGGACTGAGCTTCCCGACGATCTCCGGCGCCGGCGCCAATGGCGCGGTGGTGCATTATCGCGCCGCGCGCGAAACCGAGCGCCAGCTCGAGTCCGGCAGCCTCTATCTCGTCGATTCGGGGGCGCAATATCTCGACGGTACCACCGACGTGACCCGCACCATTGCGATCGGCCGGCCTTCACGCGAGATGCGCGAAAGCTTCACCCGCGTGCTCAAGGGTCATATTGCGCTGGCCTCGTGCCGGTTCCCGCAAGGCACCACCGGCTCGCAGCTTGACGCGTTGGCGCGCAAGCCGCTGTGGGATGCCGGCCTCGATTACGACCATGGCACCGGCCACGGCGTCGGCTCTTATCTCGGCGTGCATGAAGGGCCGCAGCGCATCTCCAAGCTGCCGAACGCACAGCCGCTGCTGCCTGGCATGATCGTCTCGGACGAGCCCGGCTACTACAAAACCGGCGCCTATGGCATCCGCATTGAGAACCTGATCGCGGTGACGCCCGCGGACGGGGCGAAAGGCAATGGCAAGGCGATGCTAGGATTCGAGACTCTGACGCTCGCGCCCTTGGACCGGGCGCTGATCGAGCCCAAGCTGCTCGATGCGATCGAGACCGCCTGGATCGACGCCTACCATGCCCGGGTGCGGCAGGAGCTCAAGCCTATGGTCGATCAGGAAACTGCCGGCTGGCTGGAGGCGGCGACGCGGCCGCTATCCGCCGGTTGAGAGCCGTGGCACGTTGGCCTATTTCGAAGGCGATCCGACCGACCATACCATCGGCCTCGAGCTCAAGCATCCGGACGATCTCGATAAGGTCGGCGCCGAACTCACGCACGCGGGCTACCAGGCGCGTCCCGGCACCAAGGACGAATGCGACCAGCGTCGGGTCAAGGCATTCATCGCCACCCAGGATCCCACCGGCAACAAGATCGAGATCCTGGCACGGCCTTACAACACTGGCGTGCGCTTTTTCCCCGGCCGCGACGTCAGCATCACCCATTTCAGCCATATTGGCCTCAACACCACCGATCCCAAGCGCGACGAGAAGTTCTGGACGACGGTGTTCAACGCGCGCGTCTCGGACTGGCTCGGTGACACGCCGCTCTTCCGTATCCACACCGCGCATCACTCAGTGGTGCTGTTCCCGACGACGCGGCCGGGCATTCAGCACATCAACCACCAGGTCGAGGATATCGACGACGTGATGCGCTCCTGATATTTCCTCAAGGAGCGTGGCATCAACATCGTCTTTGGCCCCGGCCGCCATCCGCTGTCGGGCGCGATGATGGTCTATTTCGAGGGGCCTGACGGAATGGTGTTCGAGTACTCGGTCGGCGTGAAGCACATCATGCCCGAGGACGAGGCAACGTACCGGCCGCGCCAGTTCCCGTTCGAGCGCTATGCCCTCGACATGTGGGGCTCGCTACCGATGGTGTCCGGCTTTGCCGAGAAGAAGCCTGAGCGCGAGAAGATGCGCGTCGTGGTCTGAGCGCACTCAGCTGCGCGCCAGTTTCAGCCAGTCGTCTTCGCTGAGAATTTTCACGCCGAGTTCGTGCGCCTTGGTGGCCTTCGAGCCGGGATCGGCGCCGATCACGACGTAATCGGTCTTGGCTGAGACGCTCGAGGTCACGGTCGCGCCCAGCGCTTCGGCGCGCGCCTTGGCCTCGTTGCGCGACATCGCCTCGAGCGTACCGGTGAAAACGATGGTCTTGCCGGCCAGCGGCGTCGAGCCCTCCGCCGGCGCGGCGTAATCGGCGACACGAAGTTCCTTTTCGAGCTCGTCGAGCACGCGCTGGTTATGCCGCTCGGCGATGAAGCCGACGATGTCGGCGGCGGTGTTCTCGCCGATGCCGTGCAAGTCGTTGAGCTCCTGCCACGCCGCGCCGTGGCGGTCCCTGGCTTCGGTCATGGCGTGGCGCCATTTCTTGTACGAGCGATAATGCCGCGCCAGCAGCTTGGCCGTGGCCGGCCCGGTCTGCGGAATGCCGAGCGCATTGATGAAACGGTCGAGCGTCACGTCGCGCCGCGCGTCGATGGCCGCGGTCAGCTTCCGCGCGCTGGTCTCGCCCCAGCCTTCGCGCTTGGCGATCTTCGCCGGATCGAGCCGGAAGATATCCGCCGGCGTCTTGAGCAGGCCGTCCTGCCAGAATTCGGCAATATGTTTTTCGCCGAGGCCTTCGATGTCGAACGCCTCGCGCGACACGAAATGCCGCAGCCGCTCGACCGCCTGGGCGGGGCAGGCGATGTTGGTGCAATACCACGCCGCCTCGCCTTCCACACGTAGCGCCGGACTGCCGCAGACGGGGCATTCGTGCGGAAATTTGAACTTTGCGTGCTTCTCGTGCCGGCTATCCTTGATGATCTCAACGATCTGCGGAATCACGTCGCCGGCCCGCTGCACGATGACCGTGTCGCCAACGCGGATATCCTTGTCCTTGATCTCGTCCTCGTTGTGCAGCGAGGCGTTGCTCACCACGACGCCGCCGACCGTGACCGGCTCGAGCTTGGCGACCGGCGTCAGCGTGCCCTGGCGGCCGACCTGGATTTCGATCGCCTTGACCACGGTCTGCGCCTGTTGGGCGGGGAATTTGTGCGCGATCGCCCAGCGCGGCGCACGGCTCACGAAACCCAGGCGCTCCTCGAGATCGAGGTCATTCACCTTGTAGACGATGCCGTCGATGTCGTAGGGCAGGGAGGCGCGTTTTGCCGCCATGTCGCGATGGAAGGCGAGGGCCTGCTCGACGCCATGGCACAGCTTCGAGTGTGGGTCGGTGACGAAACCCCAGGCCTTGAGATGCTTGAGCGCGTCGGCATGTGATTTGGTGAATGGCTCGCTCGCCTCGCCCCAGGCATAGGCGAAGAACTTGAGCGGCCGCTGAGCGGTGATGGCGGGATCGAGCTGGCGCAGCGACCCGGCGGCGGCGTTGCGCGGATTGGCAAAAAGCGGCTCGTCGGCCTTCTTACGCTCGCGATTGAGCGCGGCGAAGCCGGGATGTTCCATGTAGACCTCGCCGCGCACTTCGATCACGTCGGGCCAGAAGCGGCCTTCGAGCCGCTTCGGAACGGTGCCGAGCGTCTCGACGTTGCGGGTCACGTCTTCGCCAGTGATGCCGTCGCCGCGCGTCGCGCCGCGCACCAGCTTGCCGCCCTCGTAACGCAGAGAGCAGGAAAGCCCGTCGATCTTGGGCTCGGCCATGACCGCGATTCTGTCGGGCTCGACGCGCTTCACGTCCTCGGGCGCGCGGAAGAAGTTGCGCACTCCCTTGAAGAACTCGCGGACGTCGTCTTCGTCCATGGCGTTGTCGAGCGACAGCATCGGATGCGGGTGCCGCACCTTGGCGAAACCGGTTGTCGGCGGCGCGCCGACGCGCTTTGAAGGACTATCGGCGCGGATTAGGTCCGGAAAGCGCGCTTCGATCGCCGCGTTCCGTCGCCGCAGCGCGTCGTACTCGGCGTCGGAAATCTCAGGCGCGTCCTTCTGGTAATAGAGCCGGTCGTGATGGGTGATTTCGGCGGCGAGACGCTTCAGCTCGGCCTTGGCTTCGGCTTTGCTGAGTTTGTCGACCGGGGTTTCGTCCTTTGACGCGCGGCTCACGCCCGCGCTCCGGCCATGAGCGAAGCCGCCGCGGCGCGCGCCTCGGCGGTGATCGACGCGCCCGACAGCATGCGGGCGATTTCCTCGCGCCGCGCATCGGCCGACAGCTCCTCGACGCGGGTCGAAGTCTTCTGCGCCGCTTGGCTCTTCTCGACGCGCCAGTGATGCGCACCGCGCGCCGCCACTTGCGGCGAATGTGTCACCACCAGCACCTGCAGCTCTTGGCCGAGGCGGTGCAGGCGCTCGCCAACCGCGGCCGCGACCGCGCCGCCAATGCCGCTGTCGACTTCGTCGAAGACCAGGGTCGGCACCGGCGAGGTCCGCGCCAGAACGACCTTGAGCGCCAGCATGAAGCGCGACAGCTCGCCGCCCGAGGCGACCTTGGCGAGCGGTCCGGCCGGCGCGCCGGGATTGGTGGCGACCTCGAAATGCACGCGCTCGCGGCCATGCGGGCCCCAATCGGCCTCGCCCAGTGCGGTCAGGACGGTGGCAAAGCGCGCCTTTTCGAGCTTCAGCGGCTTCAACTCCTTCGTCACCGCCTGATCGAACATGGCGGCGGCGCTACGCCGAGTTGCGGAGATCTTGTCCGCGGCGGCGATGTAGGCGCTGCGCGCGGCGTCGGCCGACCGCTTGAATTTCTCGACGGCGCCGCTGCCGTCTTCGAGGGCGCCGAGCTTGGCGGTGATCTCGGCACGCAGGCTGGCGAGGCCGTCGACCGGAATGTTGTGTTTGCGCGCGAGTGCACGGAGCGCGAACAGACGCTCCTCGATCTGCTCCAGCCGGCTGGCGTCGCCGCCGAGCGTCCGCAGTTGAGTTTCGACCATCGCAATCGCTTCACGGGCTTCGACGACGGCCCGTTCAAGGGCCGCCGCCGCCGGGTCGAGCCGACCGCCGGCCCGGTCCTTCACGCGTTCGATCTGGCGCAGGGCGGCCTGCAGGGCGCGCTCGCCGCCACGGTCGCCGACGAGCTCCGCAAGCGTCGATTCCAGCGCCTCGGTCAGTCGTTCGCGGTTCTGCATCAGCGCACGCTCATCGGCGAGGCTCGTCTCCTCTCCCGGCCGTGGATCGAGTGCCTCGAGTTCCTTCGCTGCGTGGCGGAGGAATTCCTCTTCGGCTTGAGCGGCGTAGAGGCGCTGCGCTGCCGCCTCATGCGCGGTGATGGCATTGCGCCAGGACTGCCATGCTTCGGTCAGCGCCCTCGTATCGGCCTCGGCCACGCCGTAGGCGTCGAGCGCCTCGCGATGCGTCGTCGGATCGAGCAAGCCGCGCTGGGCGAATTGCCCCTCGATTTCGACTAGCGCCTCACCAACTTGACGCAGCAACCCGATGCTCGCGGGCTGGTCGGCGATGAAGGCGCGGCTGCGGCCATCGGCGGCGACGGTCCGCCGCAGCACCAGCGTCTCGTCGTCGATCGCGAGGCCGGCCTCGGTGAGCAGTGCGCGCACGGGATGCTTGGCAGGAAGGGTAAACTCCGCGGTCACGGTGGCCTGCTCGGCGCCGCGTCTCACTAGGCCGCTTTCGGCGCGGACGCCGAGCGCGAGGCCAAGCGCATCGAGCAGAATGGACTTGCCAGCACCGGTCTCGCCGGTAAGCACGCACAAACCCGGACGGAAGGAGAGGTCGAGCCGGTCGATCAGCACGACGTCGCGGATGGCAAGGCCGATCAGCATGACCGCGAAATGATATCGCCGCCTTCCGGCCGAGGCCAGCGGGGCCGGGTTCGATTCGATTCGTCTAGAAGACGAAGCCGAGCATCTTGCTGAACCAGCCCTCGTTCTCTTTGCTGTTGGACAGCGGCGGTGCCTTGGTGTTCTCGGCCACTTCCTTGCCCGTGACCAGCGTATAGGTCGCGGTGTACCACGAGCTGCCGGGATAGTTGTAGCCGAGCACCGCGGCGGTGCGGCGCGCCTCGTCCTTGAGGCCAAGCGCCAGGTAACATTCTGTCAGGCGCTCGAGCGCCTCGGGCACGTGGGTGGTAGTCTGATACTTGTCGACCACCGTTTTGAAGCGATTGAGCGCCGCAAGGTAATAGCCCTGTTTTTCGTACCAGCGGCCGACCGCCATCTCCTTGCCGGCAAGATGGTCGCGCGCGAGATCGATCTTGAGACGCGCATCGCGGGCATAGGCGGTGTTGGGGAAGCGCCGCACCACTTCCTGCAAGGCCTGTAGCGCCTGCTCGGTGGTCTTCTGGTCGCGGCCGACGTCCTCGATTTGGACGTAATAGTCGAGTGCCTTCAGGTAATAGGCGTAGGCGACGTCGCGGTTACCGGGATGGAGCTGGATGTAGCGGTCGGCGGCGACGATCGAATCGTCATAACGGTTGGCCTGGTACAGCGCATAGGCCGACATCAGCTGCGCGCGCGTCGCCCACACCGAGTAGGGATGCTGTTGCTCGACCTCGTCGAACGCATCGGCGGCCTTGGCGTAGTTCTCCTGGTTCATCAAATTCATGGCGTTGTTGTAGAGCACGTCGACCGGCCGCTCGACGTAGGTTTCCTTCTTGGTGCTGGCGCAGCCGGCGAGGACGAGCACGAGCAGCAAGCCGCTCGCCAGCGCGGCGGCGCGCCCGCTTGCCGGTATCCGGATGAAATGGCTGAGGGACTCCACGGCCCGGTCTTATAGCACGGGGGGCCTTAACAGGAAAACTACAGCGTCGGAAACAGCTAGGCTTTAAGCCGAGTCGGGCTCAGGCCACGGCCGCTTCCGGCGTCGGTTCAGCGCCAGCGTAACACCAAGCCGAGCGGTCCGCGAACAAAGCCGTCAGGAGCTGCCGGTTGAGTGAATGACCCGACCGGGTGCCGTGGAAATGGCCGAGCAAGGGGGCGCCGGCGAGATAGAGATCGCCGATCGCATCAAGCATCTTGTGACGTACGAACTCATCGACGTAGCGCAGGCCTTCCTCGTTCAGCACGCGGTCGCCGGCGACCACAACCGCGTTCTCGAGCGAGCCGCCGCGAGCCAAGCCGGCTTCGCGCATGCGCTCGACCTCGTCGAGGAAGCCGAAAGTGCGCGCGGCACTGAGCTCGTGCTTGAAGGTCGCGGGACAAGGCGACAGCGTCAGCTCCTGCCGGCGGATGGCGCTCGACGCGAAATCGATCGCAAAGGTCACCGAGAAATGGTCATCCGGCACGAGCGCGGCTGACTTACCCGGCGTCCCGACGGAAATTGGCTTAAGTACGCGGATGACGCGCCGCGGCGCGTCCTGCACCGTGAGGCCGGCGCATTCGATGAGGAAAACGAAGGGCGAGGCGCTGCCGTCCATGACCGGAACCTCCGGCCCGTCAAGTTCGATCAAGGTGTTGTCGACCTCGAGGCCGGACAATGCGGCCATCAGATGTTCGACCGTGCCGACCGACACGCCTTTTGCGTTGGCCAAGGTCGTGCAGAGAGGCGACTCGACAGCGTTACGCCAGTCGGCCGCGATCTCAGTGTTCAAATCGCCACGATAAAATCGGATTCCCGTGTCGGGCGCCGCTGGCCGCAGCACCATCTCGATGCGCGCACCTGAATGCAGACCAATGCCGCGACAATGGATCGGCGCCTTGAGCGTCTTCTGCATGCCAAAAGTCTGAGCCATCCCCCGCGAACTCCTTAACGAACCAACGGTTACCGACCGCCTTGCAGCGCGGCAAATCACTCTTTATTTCAGATTGTGACGGACATTCTCTAGAAAAATCATCGACTTAAACGGCATGCGCGGTTCGCGCCGGCTCGCGGACGCCGGCCTCTGGCGTCCGCGAACCGCGCGAATCGCTTAATTCGCCTGCCGGCGGAGGAACGCGGGAATTTCCAGCAGATCCTCGTCCTTCGCCCGCGGCCGCTCGGCCGCCGGTTCGGGCCGCGTCGTCACCAGTGTGGGCTGGGCCGGCGGAGCCGCAACCGGCGACGGCGCGGGTTGCGGCCGCGACATCGGAGCCGCTTCGGCCACCGGCCTCGCCGTTGCCGGCTCGTCGGCCGGATGGAGCAAGCGGCCCGCATTAGTGACGCGCTCGAACAGGCTCGGCGTCCGCCGCGGCTGCGGCGTTGGCCGTTGCGGTTGGCGGCCGCCATTGGCAATTGCCGCATCGGCGAAGGCGTTCGGCGCCGGTGTCGGACGCATCGCCGCCGGACGCACCATCACCGGCTCGACCGGCTGCCGCTGTGGCATAAAGGTGCCGCGACTGAGCGCCTGCTGCTCGATGACGTCGACGCGCGGCGTGACCGGCTCGGCCGTAGCCGCGATTGGCTCGGCGAAGTCGGGCTCCGGCTCTGGCTCGGGCGCCAGCACCGGTCCCACGGCGGCCGGTTGCACCACATAGGGCATGGGCGAGACCGGCGTCGCGGGTGGTGCAGATGCCGGACGGGCAGCGTGACTTGCCGCGTCGCGCGCCGCCCGTTCCTTTTGCACCACTTCGAGCGGCTTCGGATGCTCCATCTGGTCGGCGTCGATGCCGGTCGCCACCACAGAGATTCGCATGCGGCCGGCAAGTTTCTCGTCGAAGGTCGAGCCGAAGATGATGTTGGCGTCGGGATCGACCTCCTCGCGGATGCGATTGGCCGCCTCATCAACCTCGTAGAGCGTCATGTCGGGTCCGCCGGTAATGTTGATCAGGACCCCGCGCGCCCCCTTCATCGACACGTCCTCGAGCAGCGGATTCGAGATCGCAGCCTCGGCGGCGTCGATCGCGCGACGGTCGCCCTCAGCCTCGCCCGTACCCATCATCGCCTTGCCCATCTCGCTCATCACCGCGCGGATGTCGGCGAAATCGAGATTGATCAGGCCCGGCATCACCATCAGATCGGTCACGCCGCGCACGCCCGCGTGCAGCACATCGTCCGCCATCTTGAACGCGTCGGCGAAGGTGGTGCGCTCGTTGGCGACCCGGAACAGATTCTGATTGGGGATGATGAGCAGCGTGTCGACGTACTTGGTCATCTCCTCGATGCCCTTTTCCGCCGTCTTCATCCGGTGGGTGCCCTCGAAATGGAAGGGCTTGGTGACGACGCCGACGGTAAGGATGCCGGCCTCGCGTGCGGCGCGGGCGATCACCGGCGCCGCGCCGGTGCCGGTGCCGCCGCCCATGCCGGCGGTGATGAAAACCATGTTGGAGCCTTCGAGCGCCATCATGATCTCGTCCAGCGCCTCTTCTGCCGCGATCTGGCCGACATCCGGCCGCGATCCGGCACCGAGTCCGCGGGTCACGGTGATGCCGAGCTGAATGCGGCGCTCGGCCAGCGACTGCTTCATCGCCTGAGCGTCGGTATTGCACGCGATGAACTCGCATCCGACGAGATTCGAGCGGATCATGTTGTTGACGGCATTGCCGCCGGCGCCGCCGACGCCGATCACGGTGAGCCGGGGCCGCAGCTCCAGCTCTTCGGTGGGTACCTTCAGGTTCAACGTCATACTTCCCTCCAGAGCGTCGCCAGAAATGGGTTGCCGCCTACCCGCCTGGCGAAGGACGGGTCGTCGGTGTTCGATTCAAAGGTTTTCACGTAGCCAGCCCCCGATTCGGCCAAACAGGCCGCTTGGCTCCTCCGCGCCCAACCGGCCGCGTCGCTGCGGCTCGGCGTGCTCGGCAAGAGCGAAATGGATGAGTCCGACAGCGGTCGCGAAAGCGGGTCCGGCGGTCGATTCCGCTAGACCCTCGACGCGCAGCGGACGGCCGATGCGCATTTGCTTGTCGAGGATGAGTGCGGCCAGCTCGCGGGTGCCCGGCAGCTGGCTGGCGCCGCCGGTCAGCACGATGCGGCGGCTGGCAATCTTGTCGAAGCCTGAGTGTTCGAGGCGGTCGCGCACCAACTCGAAGGTCTCCTCGAGTCGCGGCGAGATGATGCCGACGAGAAGCGATTTGGGCACGTGGTTGGCGTGCTCCTCTTCCTCGCCGACGAGCGGCACGGTGATGGTTTCGCGCTCGTCTGCCGCCGAGGGAATGGCGCTGCCGTAGAGCGCCTTCATCCGCTCGGCATGTGCGATGGGCGTCGTGAGGCCGCGGGCGATATCATTGGTGACGTGATTGCCGCCGACTGGAATGCTATCGGCGAAGACCAGATTGCCGTCGAAGAACACGCCGATTGTGGTGGTGCCGCCGCCCATGTCGATGACGGTGACGCCGAGTTCGCTTTCGTCGTCGACTAATGTCGCCAGACCGGAGGCATAGGGGCTGGCGACCACAGCGGCGATCTCGAGGCGACAGCGGCCAAGGCAGTTGGCGACATTGCGCACCGCGGCCGATTCAGCGGTGACGACGTGCATGTTGACCGCCAGCTTGTGGCCATACATGCCGCGCGGATCGCGTACCGGCCGGCCGCCATCGATGGCGAAGCCGACCGGCACCGAATGGATCACTGCGCGTTCCGCCGGCTCCTTGATGCGAAAGCCGTGCTCGAGCACGCGCCGCATATTGGCGTCCGAGACTTCACGGCCGTTGAGATTGATTTCGGTCTTGACCATCCGCGAGGCTGAGAAGCCGCCGGATAGATTCACCACGACCTCCGCCAGATGTTCGTCGGCCATCTGTTCGGCTGCGTGGACAGTCGTAAGGATCGCCTGGCTGGCGGCCTCGATGTCGGCGATCACGCCATTCTTGATGCCACGGGAAATGTGGTGGCCGATGCCGACGATGCGCGGCAGTGGCGTATCGCGCCGTGCGATGAAGCAGCACATCTTCGTGGTGCCGATATCGAGTACGCCGATGGCGCCGCCGCGGGCGCGGCCGTTGAGCTTCTTGCTGCTCATGAGCTGCGCCCCTTGTTGCCGACGCGGCTGCCGGCGCGCTTCGCCGCATCCGTAGGCGCCAGGCGCACGATCAGGCGATCGGGCAGACGAAGGTCGACCGCGACGATATTGCGTTCGAGGATGTGATCCCGGCCTTCGAGGCTGGCCAGCCGCTGCCAGGCGGCCGGCGCGCCGGTCTCGGGCAGCGCGGCCTCGACGCCGGTATCGAAATGCAGCGTCCAACGGTGGTCGCCGAAGCGGACGGCGGCGGTGACCCGCCGCGCCAGCGCCGGTTCGGTCGCCAGCATATCGACCAGACCGGCGGCCTGGGCAGGCGCATCGTCACCGACGAGCACCAGCCGCGGCCCGTATTGCGCGACATTGTCGGTCTGAATCACGGTCCCATCGCGGTCGATCAACGACAACGTGTCGCCGCGCTGCCAGAAGGCGAACGGCTCGCGCTCGGTGAGGCGGACGAACAACGTATCGGGCAACTGGCGCTCGACATCGGCGCTGCGGATCCACGGCAACATCTCGAGTCGCCTTCTGGCCGTGGCGAGATCGATGTCGAACATCGGCATGCCACGCTGCACGCCGAGGGCCTGGAGGATCGAGGCGACGCTTTGTCGCCGGCGGCCAACAACATCGACGTTTTCGAGCGCCAGACCGTGACGGTCGCCGATGGCGAGGAGTCGCGCGTCGATCGCGCTCGCGGTACGGATCACGACCCCGTCGCGCCACAGCCAATAGCCGCCGGCCGCAGACGCGCTCGCCAATACGACGCCGACGCTCACCGCGGTTGCCGCGATCGGAAAGGGTCGCCGGCGCGGCGGCGCGGCGGCGCGGCGGCTCAGAAATCGCATGCCGCGTTCTCCACCATCCAGCGCACCAGCGCCGGGAAATCGATGCCCGCGTGGCGCGCGATGTCCGGCACCAGCGATGTCGGCGTCATGCCCGGCTGCGTGTTGACCTCGAGCAGCACCAGCTTGCCGGGCTCGCCCGCGGTATCGTCGTAACGCAAATCGGCACGGCTGACGCCGCGGCAACCGAGTGCCTTGTGTGCCGCAAGGCCGATGGCGAGCGCTTCCTCGTAGGCGCGCGGATGAATCGGTGCCGGCATGAGGTGCGCAGAGCCGCCCGGTGCGTATTTCGCGTCGTAGTCGTAGAAGCCCTTGGCCGGTTGGATTTCGAGCGCGCCCAGCGCACGATCGCCCATGACCGCGACGGTGATCTCGCGACCGGGCACGTAACGCTCCACCAGGGCAAGATCGTAATGCCATGCCTTGGCCTCGGCCGCCCAGGAATTGTCAGACCGCTGCACGATGCGCACGCTGACACTCGAGCCCTCGTTGACGGGCTTGACCACGTAGGGCCGCGGCAAGACGTCGCCGGCGGCGATCTCGGCACGGGTCGCAATCCGGCCGTCGGCCAGCGGCAGACCGGCGGCGGCGAAAACGCTGCGCGCAGTCGGCTTGTCCATCGCCACGGCCGAGGCGAGCACGCCGGAATGCGTATAGGGCACGCGCAGGAATTCGAGCACGCCCTGCACAGTGCCATCCTCGCCGCCACGGCCGTGCAGCGCGTTGAAAACGACGTCGGGTGCCGGCGTCAACGCCCGCACCAGCGCGCCGAGGTCGCGCGTGACGTCGATACTGCGCACCTCGTAGCCAAGCGACGCGAGCGTGGTGGCGCATTCGCGGCCGCTGACCAGCGAGACTTCGCGCTCGGCAGTCCAGCCGCCCATCAGTACAGCGATGGAACGTATCGCGCCGTTCATCGCGTGCTCCTGCTCGGCTGCGGCACACCGATCCGCTTGATCTCCCATTCGAGTTCGATGCCGGTCTTTTCCTTGACCCGCCGACGCACCTCTTCGCCAAGGCCTTCGAGGTCGGCGCCGGTCGCGGTGCCGGTGTTGATCAGGAAATTGGTGTGCTTCTCCGAGACCATGGCGCCGCCGCGCGTCAGGCCACGGCAACCGGCGCGGTCGATCAGCTCCCAGGCCTTGTGGCCGAGCGGATTGGCGAAAGTCGAGCCACCGGTGCGCGCCCAGATCGGTTGGGTCGCCTCGCGTTGGGCCTGAATCTCGGCCATGCGGGCGCCGATCGCCGCCGGATCATCGCGTCGGCCCTTGAGCCGCGCCGAGACGAAGATCCAGTCCGCAGGTACGCCGCACTGCCGGTATGACAAGTCCATTTCGCCAGGATCGAGGTCGTGTCGGCTGCCCTCGCCGTCGAATGCAGTCGCCTCGCGCAGCACGTCCTTGAATTCGCGACCATAGGCGCCGGCGTTCATCCGCAGACCGCCGCCGACCGTGCCCGGAATGCCCGAGAGGAATTCGAGGTCGGCGATGCCCGCCTGGCAGGCCGCAAGCGCCACGTTAAGATCAAGGGCACCGGCGCCGGCGGTGATTTCGTCGTCCGATGCGGCGATCTCGACAAAACCGCGGCCCAGCCGCACTACCACACCGGGCACGCCGCCGTCTCGGATCAGCAGGTTGGACGCGACGCCCATCACGGTCACCGGCACGTCCTTCGGCTTGCCGGCGAGGAATTCGGCGAGATCGTCGGGATCGGCGGGCCGGAACATGACTTCGGCCGGGCCGCCGACTCGGAACCAGGTCATCTGCGCCAGCGGCGCGTTTTCGGTGAGCCGGCCGCGCACGCGCGGCAGGCGCTCGATCAAACGGGGCGGACGGTCGCGCCGCACAGCCATCATCGGCGCTTCCTTTGCGGCGTGAGCGCCGCCAGATCGTCGGGTAGAGCGTTGGCCCAGGCAGTGATCGACCCGGCGCCGAGGCAAACCACGAAGTCGCCGGGCTTCGCCAGCTCGCGGACGACTGCTGGCAGCGCATCGGCGGAGGCGAGGGGCTGCACGTCGCGGTGGCCATGCGCCTTGAGGCCGGCCACCAGCGCGTCGCGGTCGATGCCGGGGATCGGCGCCTCGCCCGCCGGATAGACGTCGGCGACCAACACCGTGTCGGCGTCGTTGAAGCAAGTGCAGAATTCCTCGAACAGGTTCTTCAATCGCGTGTAGCGGTGCGGCTGCACCACGGCGATGACGCTGCCCTGAGTCGCGCCGCGCGCTGCGCGCAGCACTGCTGCGATCTCGACGGGATGGTGGCCGTAGTCGTCGATGACGGTGACCCCGTTCCACTCGCCGGTCTTGGTGAAGCGGCGCTTGACGCCCTTGAAGCTGGCGAAGGCGCGATGCACCACGTCGTCCGACAACTTCAGCTCGCGCGCGACCGCAACCGCGGCGAGCGCATTCTGCACGTTGTGCTGGCCGAACATGGGCAGATGCAGACGCGCGATCGTCCGGCTGCTGCCGTCGCGGCGGTCGGTGGCGATAGCGTCGAAATGCGCGCCGTCGGCACCGAGTGTGACCGCCTCGGCGCGGATATCGGCCTGCGGATTGAAGCCGTAGGTGACGATACGGCGATCCGTCAGCTTCGGAATCAGGCCTTGCACCACCGGATGATCGATGCAGAGCACGGCGACGCCGTAGAACGGGATGGCGGCGACGAAGCTTTCGAACCCCTGATGCAGCGCCTCGACCGAGCCGTAATAGTCGAGGTGCTCGGGGTCGATGTTAGTGACGACGGCGACGGTCGACGGCAGCTTGACGAAAGTGCCGTCGCTTTCGTCGGCCTCGACCACCATCCAGGCGCCGGCGCCAAGACGCGCATTGGTGCCGTAGGCGTTGATGATGCCGCCGTTGATGACCGTCGGATCGAGGCCAGCAGTCTCGAGCAGGGTACCGATGAGCGAGGTCGTGGTCGTCTTGCCGTGGGTGCCGGCGACGGCGATGGCCCATTTGAGTCGCATCAACTCGGCAAGCATCTCGGCGCGACGCACGACCGGGACGAGGCGCGAGCGCGCCTCGACGACCTCCGGGTTGTCGGGCTTCACCGCCGACGATACGACGACGACGTTGGCGGCGCCGAGATTCTCGGCGCGATGGCCGATGAAGATACGTATGCCGAGGCTACGCAGCCGCTTGACGTTGGCGTTGTCGGCGAGATCGCTGCCCTGCACCTCGTAGCCGAGATTCTTCAGGATCTCGGCGATGCCGCTCATGCCGATGCCGCCGATGCCGGTGAAATGGATGATGCCGATGTCAAGAGGCAGCGCTCTCATCGCGCGCCTCCCGCGGTTTCGATCACAAGGTCGGCCAGCCGTCGCGCCGCATCGGGCCGGCCGAGATGCTGCGCGGCGGCAGCCGCTGCAGCGAGCGACTGCGGTTGTGCGAACAGCGTCACGAGACGTTGCGCCAAGGTCTCAGGCGTGAAGTTCGGCTCGCTCATCGTCCAGCCGGCACCGACCGCGGCCAGCGCCTCGGCATTGGCGGTCTGATGATCGTCGGCGGCGTAGCGATAGGGCACCAGAATCGCCGGCCGGCCGATGACGCAGAGTTCGGCGACGCTCGAGGCGCCGGAGCGCGAAATCACCAGGTGGGCGCGTCGCATGCGCGCCGGCACGTCGGTGAAGAAGCTGGCAACTTCGGCATGAATGCCGTTCGTCTCATGAGTGTGCTTGACCGCCTCGAGGTCCTCCGGTCGCGCCTGCTGCGCGACCGCGAGGCGCGCCTTGAGCCCGGAGGGCAACAGGGCCAGCGCCGCCGGCACGACGGCGCTGAGGATCCGCGCGCCCTGGCTGCCGCCGATAATCAGCAAACTGATCGGCCCGTCGGTCGGCGCCGCATAGGGCGCCCCGCGCTCCGCCGCGACGGCCGGTCGCACCGGGTTGCCGGTCTCGACGATGCGTGTGCGCGCAATGTCGGCGAGGCCGTCGACTTGCGTGAACGAGGTCGCAATACGTTTCATCCGCGGCACGAGCCACCGATTGGCGCGACCGAGCCGGGCGTTCTGCTCGTGGATCACGGTCGGCACGCCGAGACGCGAGGCGGCCATCATGGTCGGCACCGATGGATAGCCGCCGAAGCCGACTGCCGCGGCCGGCGCCAGCGCGCGCAGGATCCGGCGCGCCGCCAACAGACCGAGCGCGATCTCGCAGAGCGCCAGCACCCGGCTCGCGAGGCCGGGGCCCGGCCGGCCGGCGCGGATGCGATGCAGGGCGACGCCTGGCAACCGGCTCTCGAAGGCTTGGCCGCGCCGGTCCGTGACCAATGCCACCTTCACGCCGCGTCCGACCAGTTCGCCGGCGAGCGCTTCGGCGGGGAACATGTGGCCGCCGGTACCGCCGGCGGCGAGCACGATCAGCGCGCTCATGTCGGCTCTCCGCCGTAGCGTCGGCGCGTCAGCGCCAGGGCCATGCCCATGCCGAGACCGAGCGCCAGCATCGACGAGCCGCCATAGGACAGAAACGGCAGCGTCATGCCCTTGGTCGGCATCAGATGGAGCGTCGACGCCATGTTGATCACGGCTTGCAGGCCGAACTGGACAAGAAGGCCGGTCGCGCCGAGCACGACTGCCAGGTTGTTCTCTTGCAGCAGCCGCGTGAAACCGCGCAGCACGATGAAGGCGAACAGTCCGACGATGATCAGGCAGACGAAGAGGCCGAGTTCCTCGCCGGCGACGGCGAAGACGAAGTCGGCATGCGCGTCAGGCAGCGACTGCTTGATCGTGCCTTCGCCCGGGCCGACGCCCCACAGGCCGCCGTGGACGAAGGCGTCCATGGCGCGGTCGACCTGATACGAATCGCCGCTTGCCGGGTCGAAGAACCGGTCGACGCGGCTGGTGACGTGCGGCAGCGTGAAATAGGTCGCGACGAGGCCGCCAGCGCCGAGGCCCAGCACTATTGCCGCCTGCGCGATCCGCAATCCGGCGAGGAAGAGCTGGGTAAACCAGACCGCCGAGACCACCACCGACATGCCGAGATCGGGCTGACCGATCAGCAGAATCAAGATGACACCGAAGAGTCCGACGGCGATCCATTGGCCAGGGAAGTCCGGCTGCTCGCGCGACTTGGCGAAGAGCCAGGCGCAGATCACCGCAAAGCACGGCTTGACGAACTCCGACGGTTGAAGCGAAAAGCCACCGACTTCGATCCAGCGGCGGGCGCCGAGGATCTCGACGCCGACGAACGGCGTGGCGGCCAGCAACAGCAGCGAAACCGCGAAACCCACCACCGCGATGCGACGTATCGCGCGCGGATTTTGCAACGACACCACGAACATCACGGCCATCGAGACCGGCAGCACCGCGAAATAACGGATGATGAAATGGAGCCGCGGGTCGTGCATGTGGATGGCCACCGACGGGCTCGCGGTCATGACCAGCAGCGATCCGAACGCGATCAGACCGGCCAAGGCGGCGAGGCTCCAGCGGTCGACTGTCCACCACCATTGCGCCACCGCGCTGCGATCGGTGCGGGCGAAGTTCACGCGCGCCTCCCGGGCAGCTTTTCCACCAGCCGACGGAAGTGGTCGCCGCGATCCTCGAAATCGCGGAACTGGTCGAACGAGGCGCAGGCCGGCGACAGCAGCACGACGGCGCCGCGCCGGCGGTCGTTGAGCGCGGCATGACGCGCGGCGGCGACCGCCGCATCGAGCGTGCCCGATGTCTCGTGAGCGACCCGGCCATCGAGGGTGCGCGCGAAGCGATCAGCCGCCTCGCCGATCAGGAACGCGTGCCGGATGCGCGGGAACAACGGCGCCAGCGCATCAATGCCGTCCTCCTTCGCGCGTCCGCCGGCGATCCAGTAGATGTCGTCGTAGCAGATCAGGGCTTTCTCGGCGGCGTCGGCATTGGTTGCCTTGGAGTCGTTGACGTAACGGATGCCGTCGATCGTCGCGATCAGCTCCTGGCGGTGCGCCAGGCCCGGGAACGTCAGGATCGCCCGGACGATCGCGTCCGGCTCGCAGCCCAGCGCGCGCGCGGCGGCATAGGCTGCAGCGGCGTTCTGGCTGTTGTGCATGCCGGGCAGCCGCGGCGCTTCGGTCATCGAGAGCACCGGCCGCGCCGTGGCGTCGAGATCGTCGACGAGCATGCCGTTTGCGACATAGACGCCGCGCTCGACGGCGCGATTGCCCGAGATCGGGATCACGCGCTGCCGGTTCGCGTTCACCAGCGCGGTGCAGATGCCGCGGCAGATATCGTCGTCGACGCCGACGACCGCCGTATGCCGGGCAGCCTGGCCGCGGAACAGGCGCTGCTTGGCGGCGACATAACCGTCCATGCCACCGTGACGGTCGAGATGATCGGGCGTGATGTTGAGCAGCACCGCCACGTCGAGCACCAGGCTGTGCGTGAGCTCGAGCTGGTAGGAGCTGAGCTCAAGGACATAGATGCCGTCGGCACCGAGGGCTTCGAGTCGCAGCGCCGGCACGCCGAGATTGCCGCCGACCGCCACCTTGCGTCCCGACTCGGCGAGGATATGGCCGATGAGCGCCGTGGTTGTCGACTTGCCGTTGGTGCCGGAGACGCCGGCGAAGCGCGCCGCCTTCTGCGCCAAGGCGAGCAGCTCAATGTCGCCGATGATCGGTACGCCGGCCGCCTTGGCGCGCGCCGCCGCGGGATGCGGCTGCGGAAAGGTGTGCGGAATACCGGGCGACAACACGAGCGCCTTGGCGCCCGCGAGATCGGCGGCGAGATCAACCAGGTCGAAACCGGCGCGGCTCGCCTCGGTGCGGCGGCCCGGCGCGTCGTCCCAAGCGACGACCTTGGCGCCGCCACTCTTGAGCGCGACAGCGGCGGCGAGACCCGAGCGCGCCAGGCCGAGCACGGCGATCGTCTGATTGCGGAATTGCGCGACCTCGATCATCGCCTCACCGCAGCTTGAGGGTCGATAGGCCCGCGATCGCGAGGATCGAGGCGATGATCCAGAAGCGGATGACGATGGTCGGTTCCTGCCAGCCCTTCTGTTCGAAATGGTGGTGCAGCGGCGCCATGCGGAAGACGCGCCGGCCGGTCAGCTTGAAGCTCACCACTTGGACGATCACCGAAACCGTCTCGAGCACGAACAGGCCGCCGATGATCACGAGCACGAGTTCGTGCTTGGTGATCACGGCAACGACGCCGAGAGCTGCGCCGATCGCGAGCGATCCGGTGTCGCCCATGAAGACCATCGCCGGCGGCGCGTTGAACCAGAGGAAGCCGAGTGCGGCGCCGACCAGCGAGCCGCAGAACACGGTAAGCTCGCCGGCACCGGCGACGTGCCACAACTGAAGGTAATTGGCGAAGATCACATTGCCGACGAGGTAAGAGATCAGCGCGAAGCAGCCGCCGGCGATCATCGCCGGAACGATGGCAAGGCCGTCGAGCCCGTCGGTCAGGTTGACCGCGTTGGAGGCGCCGGTGATCACGAACGCGGCGAAGACGAGGAAGAACCAGCCGAGATCGGGCAGTACGCCCTTGAAGAACGGCACGGCTAGCGACGTGCCGAGCGGCGGATGCGTGATCAGCGTGACGGCATAAGCACCGACGGCGCTGATCGTCAGCTCGATCAGGAATTTGGCGCGGCTGGAAAGACCCTTGTGCGAGCGGCGCGTGAGTTTGCGATAATCGTCGACAAATCCGACGGCGCCGAAACCGGCAGTGACGAACAGCGTCACCCAGATATAGGCATTGGCCAGATCGGCCCAGAGCAGCGTCGAGCCGGTGATTGCCAGCAGGATCAGGAAACCGCCCATCGTGGGCGTGCCCTTTTTGGTCAGGAGGTGGCTTTCCGGGCCGTCGCTGCGGATCGGCTGGCCCCCCGCCTGTTTGGAGCGCAACCAGGCGATGATGGACGGTCCGCAGATGAAGCTGATGATCAGCGCCGTCACCACTGCGCCGCCCGAGCGGAACGTGATGTAGCGGAACAGGTTGAACGCCACGAACCGGTCGGCGAGGGGGGCGAACAGCAGGTAGAGCATTGCTCAATGCCTCGCCGGTTCGGCTGCAGTCGACAGGCGCGCGATCACGTCGCGCATTCGGCTGCCGTAGGAGCCTTTGACCATGACGACATCGCCGCGCCGAAGCCGGCTGGCGACAGTTTCGGCTATCTCGGTCGCGGTCGCCGCGTGACCGCCACGACGCCGTGTCGGCAGAGCCTCGTGCAGCGCCCACATGGAGGCGCCGACGGTGAAGACCAGATCAACGCCGGCGTCGTGCAGTGGCCCGGCCAGTTCGGCATGCAGGTTGGCGGCGTCGGCGCCCAATTCGAGCATGTCGCCGAGCACGGCGATCCGGCGGCCGCCTCTTTCGGGTTGCGCCGCGCCGAGCACCGCGATTGCCGCGCGCATTGACGCTGGGCTGGCGTTGTAGCTCTCGTCGATCAACAGGGCATCGCCGCTGGCCGCGGCGATCTTGCGCCTTAGACCGCGTCCGGCCATCGGCTCGAGCGTCGCCATAGCGGCGGCGGCGGTGCCGACGTCGCCCCCAGCAGCCTTGACCGCTGCCAGGACCGCAAGGCTATTCATCACCCAATGCCGACCGGGCAGCGCCAGGCAATAGTCGACGATTTCGCCCTGCACCGAAGCCGTAACGGCGCTGGCGCTAGCGTGGAGATGGCAATCGATCAGATGAACCGCTGCTGCCGCCTGCGCGCCGAAATCGACGATGCGGCCAACACCGGCGGCCGTCGCCCGCTCGGCGAGACGATCGAAATGCGGATTGTCGCGATTGAGCACGGCACAACCGCGCGGCTCCATGCCGTTGAAGATTTCCGCCTTGGCGTCGGCGATCGCCTCGACCGACGGAAAGAATCCGAGATGCGCCGGCTCGACGGTGGTAATCACGGCGACATCCGGCCGGACCAGTCGCGTCAACGCGTCGATCTCGCCCGGATGATTCATGCCCATCTCGAACACGCCGTAGGCGGTCTCGCGCGGCATACGAGCCAGCGATAACGGCACGCCCCACTGATTGTTGAGGCTGCCGGTCGAGGCGTGCGTCGGACCCTGACGCTCGAGCGCGTGACGCAGCGCTTCCTTGGTGCCGGTCTTGCCAACGCTGCCGGTGACGCCGATGATCTTGGCGGCGGTTCGAGCGCGCGCGGCGCGACCGAGATCTTCGAGCCCGGTCTGCGTGTCGGCGACCATCAGCAGCGGCATGGCAGCGTCGGGCATTTGCCGGCTGACCATCGCGGCGGCCGCGCCCTTGTCGAAGGCGGCGAGGACGAACTCGTGGCCATCAAATTTCGGTCCCTTGAGGGCGACAAAGAGGTCGCCGGGCAGGAGAGAGCGGCTGTCGATCGACACGCCTTGCGTGGTCCAGTCGGCGGTGTTCATGCCACCGGTGGCGCCGGCGGCCTCGGCTGCCGTCCAGAGCGCGCTCATGCGCCGCCTCCCGGCAGACGGACCGCCGCTTGCGCCTCGATCCGGTCGTCGAACGGCAGGGTCCGTGCGCCGACGATCTGGCCGGCTTCATGGCCCTTGCCGGCGATCAGCAAGACATCGCCTGGTTCGAGCAGCTTTGCCGCGGTGCGGATCGCAGCGCGGCGGTCGCCGATCTCGCGGCCGCCGGGGCAGGCGGCGAGAATGGCGCGTCGAATGATGGCTGGTTCCTCGAACCGCGGATTGTCGTCGGTGACGATGACGATGTCGGCCAGCCGCGCCGCGATGGCGCCCATTTGCGGCCGCTTGCCAGCATCGCGGTCGCCGCCGCAGCCGAACACGACGACGAGCCGCTTGGCGGCGTGCGGGCGCAGCGCCTTGAGCGCGGTCTCGAGCGCGTCGGGGGTATGGGCGTAATCGACGATCAGCGACGCGCCGGCGGGATGCGTCGCCGCCAGCTCCATGCGGCCGGGCACGCCTTCGAGCCGCGGTAGGACGCCGAGCGCGTCCGCCGCCGGCGTGCCGGTCGCGATGGCGAGGCCGACCGCGGCGAGCGCGTTCATCGCCTGGAAAGTTCCGAGCAACGGCAGATCGAGCCGATGTCGCTCGCCACGGACGGCGATGTTGACCGACAGGCCGCGCGCGGCCGGCGACGCCGAGATCAGCCGCAGCTCGGCATCGTCCGCGGTGCCATAGGTGATGACGTGCTGGCCGCGCGCCTTCGCCACGCCGATGAGGATGCGGCCGTACTCGTCGTCGGTGTTGATGACGGCGCTGGCCGAGGCGGGCAGCAGTTCGGCGAACAGCCGGCGCTTGGCGGCGAAGTAGTGTGCTATGTCGCCGTGGTAGTCGAGATGATCGCGAGTCAGATTGGTGAAGGCCGCGGCGGCAAGCGTGAGGCCGTCGAGCCGATATTGGTCGAGGCCGTGCGACGACGCTTCGAGCGCGACGTGCTCGATGCCAGCGCGCGTCAGGTCGCGCAGCAACGCATGCAGCTTGACTGGATCCGGTGTGGTGAGGGCTCCCGGCTGCACCATCCCCGGCGCGACCAAACCGATGGTACCGAGGCTCGCCGCCTTCAGTCCCTGCGCCGCCCAGATCTGACGCGTGAAGACCACGACCGAGGTCTTGCCGTTGGTGCCGGTGACGGCGGCGATGGTCGCCGGCTGCGGCGCGTAGAACCGCGCCGCCATCCGCGCCAAGCGACGGCGGGGTTTGGGATCGGCGATGACGGGCACGCCGATCGGTCGCTCGAGCGGCGCGTCATCAGTGAGTATGGCGACGGCGCCGCGCGCGAGCGCATCGTCGACATGACGCCGGCCGTTATCGCGGACGCCGGGCAAGGCGGCGAAGAGATAACCGGGTTTCACTTCGCGGGAGTCAGACGTCAGGCCAAGAATCTCGGGATCGCCCATCGACGGCGCGAACCTGCGCGGGCGCGATCCGCCATCCATGATGTCAGTTAGCCGCAAGCTTCCGTCCCTGCGGGTTGGGCAAGCCGACCATCAGAGAACGGCGATTTTCGGGCGAATTTTGGTCTACCGGAGGAATTCCAACGATCGGCGCCATGCGCATGACGATGCGCTTGACCGCCGGTGCCGCGACCATGCCGCCGGTGGCGAAGCCGCCGGTGTGAGCGTCGCCATGCGGCTCGTCGAGCATGACCAGGACCAGGAACTGCGGCTGGTCAATCGGGAAGACGCCGAGGAACGAGGACAGTAGCTTGTGGGTCTCATACCGGCCGTCGGCGTCTTTTTCCGCGGTGCCGGTCTTGCCGCCGATGTCGTAGCCCGAGCCAGCCGCCAGCCTGCCGGTACCGCCTTCGACCACCAGCCGCATGAGTCGCCGCATCTCGTCGGAAGTCGTCGCCGAAACTACGCGGTGGCCATCGGCCGGAACATCTTCCGGCCGCTTGATGATGGTCGGCGGATAGTAGACGCCGCCGTTGACGATAGCGCTGGCCCCCGCCGCCAGTTGGAGCGGGCTGATGCTGATGCCATGGCCAAAGGCGATGGTCATGACGTTGATCGGCCGCCACGGAGTCGGATAGAGCGGCGTGCCTTCGGGCAGTTCGAACGCCGGCGGATGCAGCAGGTCGAGCTTCGCCAGGAACGCGCGCTGGCGATCGGCACCGGCCTCGGCCGCCATGCGCGCTGACCCGATGTTGGACGAGTACTCGAAGATTTCGGGCAGGCTGAGCCAGCGCTTCTTCGGCTCATAGTCGTGAATGACGAAACGGCCGACTTGCAGCGGCTTGGTCGCGTCGAAGGTCGTGCCCATCGTCGCGACGCCGTCGTCGAGCACCATCGCCGTGTTAAAGATCTTGAGCACCGAGCCCATCTCGTAGGTGCCGAGACTGACGCGATTGAAGAGCTCCGCCGGCGTCGCGCTACCCGGATCGGCCGGGTTGAAATCCGGCAGTGAGTCGAGCGCCAGCACCTCGCCGTTGCGCACATTCATGATCAGCCCGGCGGCGCCGATCGCCTTGAACTCGTCGAACTGACGCTCGAGTTCGCGGTGCAGGATGTATTGCAGCCGTATGTCGAGCGACAGCTGAACCGGCTGGGTGTGGCGCTTCAATTCCTGGTCGAAGCTTCGTTCGATGCCGGCGAGGCCGTTATCATCGATGCCGACGTAACCGACGGCATGCGCGGTGAGGCTGCCTTCGGGATAGACGCGCTTGCCCTCGCTCTGGAACCGGAGGCCGGGAATACCGAGCTGATTGACGGCGTTCTCCTGCTGCGGCGTGAGACGCCGATCGAGCCAGACGAAGCTCTTGTCGGTGTTGAGCCGGGCATAAATCTCGCTTTCGGCCAATTCGGGCAGAATCGCAGCCAGCTTGCGCGCAGTATCCCGCTTGTCGGCGATCAGCTTTGGATCGGCGAAGAGCGACGGCACTTCGAGTGTCGTCGCCAGCAGAACGCCGTTGCGATCGACGATGTTGGCCCGCGTAATCACCATCCGGGCGGCGGCATGACCGCGCGCGAGGTGTACGTCGCCGGTCTTGAAACCGGCGACCTCGACGAGGCGTGCGCCGATCACCGCGAACGCCAGCAGGAACAGCGCGCCGGCGATCAGCAGCCGCGTGTGGCTCAGCTCGATCGCATCTTGCGCCGGCCCTTCGGGCGGCACGGGTGCGCTAGCCTGCGGCCGAAAATGACGCGGCCGACACGGATCGTCGCGCATGTCGTTGGGACGCTTCATTGCGATTCCCGCGCGCTCGCGACCTGCGGCGGCGCGATCGACGCGGCCACAGCCGACGCATTACGCATCGGCAACTGGTCAAGTTGCGCCGGCGTGACGATCTGTGCCGGCGCGACCGGCTGCAGCTTGAGGAACGCGCTGTTCAGACGATCCAGCCGCTGCGGGTCGTTGAGCAGCGTCCATTCGGCCTTGAGCACGCGGGTCTCTTCACGCGTCGCGGTGATCTGCCGGTTGAGGTGGATCAGCTCGTCGTCGAGCCGGATGACCTGAAACTTGACCTGGAACATGGCATAGCCGGCGATCACCACCGCCAGCGTCCAGAAAATGGTGCTCAGCCGGATGATCATGCAGCCACGTCCCAGGCCGGCGCATCGGTGCGCTCGGCGGCACGCAGCCGGGCCGAACGCGCCCGCGGATTGCGCGCGATCTCGACTTCGGATGGCGTTACGGGCTTGGTCGTTAGCAGCCGGAAGCTCGGCGCGCGTTCGCACATCGCCGGCAAGTGGCGTGTGCCGCGCGGCGCGTGGCCTGAGCGGCCGCGCAGGAACGATTTCACGCGGCGATCCTCGAGCGAATGAAACGAGATCACGGCGAGACGACCCCCGGGCGCCAGCAGCCGCTCGGCGGCGAGCAGGCCGCGATCAAGTTCGCCGAGCTCGTCGTTGACGGCGATACGCAGCGCCTGAAAGGTGCGCGTCGCTGCATCGATCGTGCCGGAGTCCGGAACCGAGCGTCGCACCAGCGCCGCGAGCTCGCCGGTACGGGTGATCGGGGCGGTCTTGCGGGTGGCGAGAATGGCGCGCGCGACCCGACGGGCGAAGCGCTCCTCGCCGTAATCGCGGATGACCTGAGTGAGCTCGGCCTCGGATAGACGATTGACCAGATCGGCGGCGCTTTCGCCGTCCTGCGACATGCGCATGTCGAGCGGTCCGTCGACGCGGAACGAGAAGCCGCGCGTGGCATCGTCGAGCTGCATCGACGAGACGCCGAGGTCGAGCGCGATGCCGAAGACCGCGTCGACACCGAGCGGCTTCAGCAGCGTTTCCATCTCGGAAAACCAGCCTTCGATCAGAATCAGGCGGCCGTTCGCGGCGGTGGCGAGCGCGGCGCCGGCGCGGATCGCCGTCGGATCGCGGTCGAAAGCGACGACGCGACAGACGGCGGCGTCGAGCAGCGCGCGACTGTAGCCGCCGGCGCCGAAAGTGCCGTCGAGATAGAGTGCGCCGTCGCGCGGCCGCAACGCGGCGACCACCTCGGCGAGTAGCACGGGGACATGAGTCGTCATGGCGTCTCGCCCGGCGGCAGCGTTAGGCCGCGCTCGCGGATGCGCGCGCGCATTTCTTCCTGGTGACGCCGGAACCGCTCGGGTTCCCAGATCTGGAACGTCGGACCGCAGCCGACGAAGACCGCAGCGTCGGAAAGGGTGGCGTGACGCACGAGGTCGGTGGGCAGGACGATGCGGCCTTCGCCGTCGAAATCGAGCGGCCGCAGCTCACCCAGGATCGCCGATAGCGCGTCGCGTTCGTCCGACAGCTCGGGCAGCCGATCAATGCGACGCGAGAGATCCTCGGCGCGATCGAGACCGCCGCCCTCGATCGCCGCGAGCTTCACCGCGCGGTAGGCGACGATGCCCTTCGTGCTGACCGGCGTCAGCGCGGCGCGAAACGCCGCCGGGACCGAAACCCTTCCCTTGCGGTCGATCTTGTTGACGTAGGTCGACAGAAAAACCGCCAACGCTTCGCTCCCGAAACGGCGCCCCTGCGCCCGTTTGGCGCCGACGTCCCGGAGACCTGCAAAGCGGCGGCGCAGGCTCGTTTATGGGACTGTATGGGATAGCATGGGATTAAATGGGTGGTCAAATGATTTTCCCTATAAATCCGTAAGTTAGCCGCCGTTTGAAGGTCAATTTAGGCGAAGGCCCGGTAATCGATTTAGCCTGTTCCAGAATGCGCGGGACGACTACTTGCGAAGATAGGAACATAATATGAACTTTAGCCGTAAAGAAGAGAGGGAGGGAGGGAGGGAAATGCCAGACAGCCTGTAAGCCGGGTTCTGTCCCCGCTGACGCGGGGGATGGCCATTCATCTGGGACGCCCGTCGCCGGACGCCTCACGCGACCGACCCGGACGGCGGCCTCGGAAACCCGCCTTGCCATGTAAATCCAAGGACTTACAGGGCATGCCGTCCCTACTTGGTCTTGCTCCCGGTGTGGTTTGCCCTGCCACCGCCGTTACCGGCGGCGCGGTGCGCTCTTACCGCACCATTTCACCCTTGCCGGCCCCGAAGGGCTTAGGCGGTGTGTTTCTGTGGCACTTTCCCTGGGGTCGCCCCCGCCGGGCGTTACCCGGCACCGCGTTTCCGTGGAGCCCGGACTTTCCTCCCCCCGCCTTACGACGGGGAGCGGCCATCCGGCCGTCTGGCACAGGCATAAGATGGGTTGGCGCGGCCGAAGTCAAACGACTGTGGCCGCGAGCACCGCGGCGCGGCGTCGGGTCTCGTCGTCAGCCGTGCCGTCGCAGCGGTCCGGCCGGAAATGCAGCTGGAACGCGCGCACTGCGGCGCGGGTCGCCTCGTCGGCGATGCCGGTCTGGGGACAGTCGTAGCCGAACTTCGCGAGATCGCGTTGCAGTTCGGCGATGCTGCCCGAACGCGTCGACCCGCCGCCGAAATCCGGCCACAGGCCGATACCGCGACGCGCCAACCAACGCCAGTCGAAGCGCTCGCCCGGATCCTGCTTGCGGCCGATGGCGACATCGGAATGACCCAGCACGCACCGGTCTGGAATACGATGCCGCTGCCGGATGTCGATGGCGAGCGCGACGAGCGCCTCCATCTGCGGCGGCGGAAAATCGTGATAACCGAACTCGTGCCCGGGATTGACCAACTCGATGCCGATCGACAGGTCATTGATGTCGCGACGGCCGGCCCAATACGACACGCCCGCGTGCCAGGCCCGGCGTTCTTCTGGCACGAGCCGGAACACCGCGCCGTCCTCGCCGATCAGGTAATGGGCGCTCACCTTGGCCGACGGGTCGGTCAGCCGCGCCAACGCCGCGGCGCAGTCGAGCATCCCAGTGTAGTGGAGGATCAGCATGTCGATCGCGCCCATACGGGCATCGTGGTTGGGCGAAAGCTGGTCGACGATGCGCATAGGCGGTGTGCGAGAGCCTAGCGGAAAGGCCTCGCAGCAGCCATGATCTCCGTAACAAGGGAGAGAGCCATGTCCTTCGCGATCGGCGTGTTGTTCTTCGTTCTCGGCAGCGCCGTGGTCGCGCTTTGCCTTGCGGCCATTCCCGGCCGTGACGCGGGACAGACCGCCGACAACGCGTCGCACGGTCATCATGGTCACGGATCCGCGCACTAAACACCGCGCCCCGATGCCGGGTTGGCAATTCTGGATCGATCGCGGCGGTACCTTCACCGACATAGTCGCACGGCAGCCCGACGGAACGCTCGTCACTAAGAAGCTGCTGTCCGAGAACCCCGACCGCTATCGTGACGCGGCGGTGGCCGGCATTCGCGAGCTGCTGGGTGTCATGCCGACGACGCAGCTGCCCAGCGACGTCATCGATTCGGTCAAGATGGGCACGACGGTCGCGACCAATGCGCTGCTCGAACGCAAGGGCGAGCGCACCGTCCTCGTCGTCACCAAGGGATTTCGCGACGCGCTGCGTATCGGCTACCAGAACCGGCCCAAGTTGTTCGAGCGCCACATCGTCTTGCCGGACCTGGTCTACGAGCGCGTCGTCGAAATCGACGAGCGCGTGACGGCCGAAGGCGAAGTGCTGTGCGTTCCCGATCTCGCGACTGCTGAGGTCGCACTCCGAGCGGCCTATGACGCCGGTTGTCGCAGCGCCGCCATCGTCTTCATGCACGGCTATCGCTATCCGGCGCACGAACGTCTCGTCGCGGACCTCGCGCGTCGCGTCGGCTTCGACCAGGTCTCCGCAAGCCACGCAATCAGTCCGCTGATGAAGCTGGTAAGCCGCGGGGATACGACGGTCGTCGACGCCTATCTCTCGCCGATCCTGCGACGTTATGTCGATCAGGTCGCCACGGAGCTCCAGGGCGTGCGGCTGTTTTTCATGCAATCGAACGGCGGCCTGATCGACGCCCATCGCTTCCACGGTAAGGACGCGATCCTGTCGGGTCCGGCAGGCGGCATTGTCGGTGCCGCGCGCACCGCCGAGATCGGCGGCTTCGGCAAGATCATCGCCTTCGACATGGGCGGCACGTCGACCGATGTCTCGCACTATGCCGGCGAGTACGAGCGCAGCTTCGAGACTCTGGTGGCGGGCGTCCGCCTGCGCGCACCGATGATGCAGATCAACACAGTGGCGGCTGGCGGCGGCTCGATCTGCTCCTTCGACGGCGCGCGTTTTCGTGTCGGGCCGGATTCCGCTGGCGCCATACCGGGTCCGGCGTGCTATCGCCACGGCGGTCCGCTAACCGTCACCGACTGCAACGTGATTCTCGGTAAGATCCAACCGCGCTTCTTTCCGTACGTCTTCGGTCCGCGCGGCGACCAGCCGCTCGATCGTGACGTCGTCGAGCGCGAGTTCACGGCACTCGCAGAGACGGTCGCGCGCGCGATGGGCCATCGTCGTACGCTGGTAGAAGTCGCCGACGGCTTCATCAAGATCGCCGTCGAGAATATGGCTAACGCGATCAAGAAAATTTCGATCGAGCGCGGCCACGACATGACTGAATACACGCTGTGCTGTTTCGGCGGCGCCGGCGGTCAGCATGCCTGCCAGGTGGCGGACGCGCTCGGCATGATGCGCATCTATATCCATCCCTTCGCCGGCGTGCTGTCGGCCTATGGCATGGGTTTGGCCGATCTCCGCAGCCTCAAGGAACAGGCGGTCGAGGTGCGGCTCGCGCTGCCGGCGATGGCTGAGTTCGATGCCGTGCTCAGCCGGCTGATCGATGCCGCCAAGGCCGAACTCGCCGCCCAGGGCATCGCCGCGGAAGACATCGTCGTCCTGCGCAAGGCACACGTGAAATACGAAGGCACCGATGTGCCGCTGGTGGTCGATTACGATGACGTCGAACGGCTGCAGGAGAATTTTTCCACCGCACACAAGCAGCGTTACGGCTTTATCATCGAAGGCAAGCCACTGGTCGTCGAAACTCTCGGCGTGGAGGCGATCGGCGTCGTTGGTCGTGCCGACGATCGCGTCTATCCCGCGGCGGCAGGCGCGCTGCCGGCTCCGCTCGACCACGTCGGCGTTTTTACCGCCGGAAAGACCTGGGCCGCGCCGGTTTACGCGCGTGCGGCGCTGGCGCCCGGCCACGTGATCGATGGTCCCGCGATCGTCGTCGAAGATACCGCTACCACGGTGGTCGAGCCGGGTTGGCGCGCGCGCATGGACGCGCATTGCTATTTGATCCTGGAGCGGGTCGTGCCGCGGCCGCGTGCGGTGGCGATCGGCACCGAGGTCGATCCAGTGATGCTTGAGGTTTTCAACAACCTGTTCATGTCGATTGCCGAGCAGATGGGCATCGCGCTCCGGAATACCGCTTATTCGATCAACATCAAGGAGCGGCTCGATTTCTCCTGCGCGCTATTCGACCGCAGCGGCGCCCTGATCGCTAACGCGCCGCATATGCCGGTACATCTCGGCTCGATGGGCGAGAGCATCGCGAGCGTCATCGCCGCGCGCGGACAGAAAGCTGACGGTCGCGGCATGAAGCCATGCGACGTCTATGTCCTCAATGCGCCCTATAACGGTGGCACCCATCTGCCGGACGTAACGGTGATTACGCCGGTCTTCGCCGAGGACGATAAGCGGGGCGAGGGGCCGGTGCTGTTCTATGTCGCGTCGCGCGGCCATCAGGCGGATATCGGCGGCATAACGCCCGGCTCGATGCCACCCATGAGCCGCACCATCGAAGAAGAAGGCGTGCTGATCGACAATTTTTTGCTGGTCGATGCCGGCCACTTCCGCGAAGCGGAGACGCGTGTCTTGCTTGCCAGCGGCCCCTATCCTGCGCGCAATCCCGACCAGAACATCGGCGACTTCAAGGCGCAGATTGCCGCCTGCGAAAAAGGCACGCAGGAACTGCATCGCATGGTTCGGCATTTCGGCCGCGACGCGGTCGAAGCCTATATGGCGCACGTTCAGGACAACGCCGCCGAAGCGGTCAGGCGCGTGCTGGGTCGGCTGAAGGACGGTGATTACGCCTGCGAGATGGATTCCGGCGCGGTGATCCGGGCTCGTGTCACGATCGACCACGCGGCGCGTCGCGCCGTCGTCGATTTCGCCGGCACCAGCCCGCAGCTGCCGACCAACTTCAACGCGCCGGAGGCGGTGTGCAAAGCGGCGGTGCTCTACGTCTTCCGCACGCTAGTCGAATCCGACATACCGATGAACGCCGGCTGCCTGGTGCCGATCGAGATTCGCATTCCGGCCGGCTCGATGCTGAGCCCGCGTTATCCCGCGGCGGTGGTTGCCGGCAACGTCGAGACCTCGCAGTGCATCACCGACACGCTCTACGCCGCGCTCGATGCGATGGCGGCGTCGCAGGGCACGATGAACAATTTCACCTTCGGCAACGCACGCTATCAGTATTACGAGACGGTCTGTGGCGGCTCCGGCGCCGGTCCGGGATTCGACGGCACCGCGGCGGTCCATACCCACATGACGAATTCGCGCCTGACAGACCCGGAAGTGTTGGAATGGCGCTTTCCGGTACTGCTCGAAAGCTTTGCCATCCGCGAAAATTCCGGCGGCGCCGGAAAATGGCGCGGCGGCGACGGGGCGGTGCGGCGCATTCGATTCCGCGAAGCGATGATGGCGGCCATTCTCGGCGATCGCCGACGCGTCGCGCCGTTCGGCCTTGCCGGCGGATCGCCGGGTGCAGTGGCGCGCAACTGGATCGAGCGCGCCAACGGCACGCGCGAGGAATTCGACGGCACCCAGGTGATCGATGTCGCGCCGGGCGACGTTTTCGTGCTCGAGACGCCGGGTGGCGGCGGCTACGGCAGCGCCTAGCCCCGGCCGGTTGCCCTAGTCCATCGGCGCGACAATGGGCTTGCGCCGCGCACTCGTCGCCAACCAGACGCCGAATAGCACCACCGCGATACCAACCACATGGTAGACGTGGAGCGCCTCGCCGAGCGTGAACACGGCGAGCACCGTGGCGAAGACCGGCAGCAGATGCGAGGTGAAGCCGGCGCGGTTCGCACCCACCAGCTCGACGCCCCGGTTCCAGCAGATATAGGCCAGAAACGAGGCGAAAACGCCGGTATAGAGCACCGCTGCAGCGGCCAGCGGCGTCGCCTGCGGCACGCGAATGAAGATGGCCTCGACCGCCAGCGCTGGTGTCGTCATCACCAGGCCGGCGACATTGACGGCAAAGAGCAGGCCCAGCGTGTCGAGCGACTTGGGCGTGCGGCTCAGCAGGACGCAATACAGGCCCCAGGCCGGCATGGTGAGCAGGATGATTAGGTCGCCGATGTTGAATCGCAGATGGAGCAGCTGCGCGAAGGTGCCGTGCGAGATGATGACGATAATGCCGCAAAATGACAGCAGCATCCCCACGAGCTGTCGTGGCGTCACGGTCTCGCCATCGAGCAACCAGGAGATGGCAATGATGTAGAGGGGCGCAGCGGCGTTCATGATCACCGCGTTGATCGCCGTGGTGTAGCGCAAACCGGTATAGACGGCGATTTGGAAGAAGGCGACGCCGAAGAAGCCGAGCGCGGCGATCAGCCGCCAGTGGCGCCGGAGCACCGTGCCTTTGTTCCTGAGCCGCGGCAATGCCAGCGGTGCGAGACAGATCGCCGAAATTGCCCAGCGGCCGAAGGTGAGCGCCACTGGCGGCACTACGCCGTGCGCAGCGCGGCCGAGCACCCAGTTGCCGGACCAAAAGAGGTTGCACAGCATCAACAGCAGATAGGGATAAAGCGCGTCGAACCGGCTGGCCGGACGGCTGTGCACGGGCGCGGCGGGCATGGCGGCTCCCAGAAACCGACGCTGGAGATAGTCGCTCTCGCGTCATCCCGTCAATCGCGGCATGATGGCCATGCGAGAAGCTGCATGCGTGAATCTGTTGAATGCGTGGTGATTGGCGCCGGCGTCATCGGCTTGGCGGTAGCACGCGTGCTGGCATTGAGCGGCCGTAGCGTGCTAGTCGTCGAGAAAGAGCGCCATATCGGCGCACACACCTCGTCGCGCAATAGCGAGATCGTCCACGCTGGACTCTATTATCCGACGAACAGCCTCAAGGCGCAGTTCTGTATCGCCGGCCGCCGGCGGCTTTACGAGTACTGCGCGGCGCGCGGTGTCGCGACCAAACGCATCGGCAAGCTGGTCGTGGCGACCGACGAGAGCGAAGTGTCTATGCTGGCGAAAGTCATGGCGCGGGCGCGCGCAAACGGCGTCGACGATCTCGAGCTGCTGGACGCCGCTGCGGCAAAGGCGATGGAGCCCGAAGTCTTCTGCGTGGCGGCGTTCCATTCGCCCTCGACCGGGCTGATCGACAGTCACGCTTTGATGCTGAGCCTCCAAGGCGAGGCCGAAGCGCATGGCGCGATGGTGGCGCTGCGGTGCGAGGTCGCGTCCGGCCGCGTGCGGGATGGCGGCGGTTTCACACTCACGATCGCCGGCGACGAGACGATGACGCTCGAGTGCGAGGCCTTGATCAATGCTGGGGGTCTCTATGCGCCGGGCGTGGCACGGCGGATCGAGGGCGTACCGCCGGCGAGCATCCCGCACGATTATTTCTGCCGTGGCGTCTATTTCACGCTGTCGGGCCGTGCACCGTTCCGCCGGCCAGTCTATCCGGTGCCTGAGCATGCCGGTCTCGGTATCCATTACACGCCGGATCTCGCCGGCCAGGGACGCTTCGGCCCCGATACCGAATGGATCGATGCCATCGATTACACCGTCGATCCTCAGCGCGGCGCACGGTTCTACGCCGCGATCCGCAAATACTGGCCGGCACTACCTGATGGCGCACTGCAGCCCGGCTATGCTGGAATCCGACCGAAGATCAGCGCGCCCGACGAGCCGGCTGCCGATTTCCGCGTCGACGGACCGGAGCGCCACGGTGTTCCCGGCTTGGTCAACCTGTTCGGTATCGAGTCGCCCGGCTTGACCAGTGCGCTGGCGATCGCCGATTTCGTCGGCGCACTGGTCAATGAGCCGACGCCGGCGTCACCGGTCCGCGCTCGACCTGCACCAAGACCGTGACGCCGCCGGCGCCGGCGAAACGCAGCGTCAGCGGAAATACGTCATCGATGGCCAGCTTCTGCTTCACGCCCTGCAGTACGATGCGGCGGCTGCCGGGCCGCAGCGCCAGAGGCTGTTTCGGCTGCAGATCGAAGGCGGCGACTGGACGGTTGCCGCTGTCTTGGAACAGAACGGTATCGGCGATCGGCGTGGACGCAGCGGTTAGCCGATCGGGCTTGTCCCCGGTATTGGCGAGCGCCATAAAGACGGCCGCGACGTCGCCGGTCGGTGGCTTGGCCCAGGGATGACTGATCTCGATAACGCCGAGCTTGTACGAACGGGCGCGGGCGCGCGACGCGTCGATCGACGAAAGCAACAGCGCGAGCGGTGCGAGGAGCAGGTGGCGGCGATTCATCGGCGATTCACCGAATCGGAGCAGGGATGACGATGCTGGTCGGCGTGCCGAAAGAGATCAAGACGCACGAATACCGCGTCGGCCTGGTACCGGGCAGTGTCCGCGAGCTCGTCCATCACGGACAGACGGTCGTCGTCGAAAGCGGTGCCGGCACGGGAATCGGCTTCGACGACGAGGCCTATCGCCGTGCCGGCGCGACGATTGCGCCTACGGCCGCCGAGGTTTTCGCAAACGCGGCGCTGATCGTCAAAGTGAAGGAGCCGCAGCCGAGAGAGATCGCGCTCCTGCGCCGCGGCCAAGTGCTGTTCACATACCTTCATCTCGCCGCCGACCGAAAGCAGACCGAAAGCCTATTGCGCTCCAGCGCCACCTGCATAGCCTACGAGACCGTAACCGACGAACGCGGCGGATTGCCGCTACTCGCGCCAATGAGCGAGGTCGCCGGCCGAATGGCGGTGCAGGTCGGCGCGCATTGTCTGGAAAAGGAACAGGGCGGCGCCGGAATCCTGCTGGGCGGGGTGCCGGGCGTGGCGGCGGCGCGGGTCGTCGTGCTCGGCGGCGGCATTGCCGGCACCAACGCGGCGCGTGTGGCCATGGGCATGGAGGCACACGTCACCGTAATCGACAAACAGCTCGCGCGGCTTTATGCCCTCGATCTGCAATTCGGCTCGCAGCTCCATACGTTGTTTTCGACCGTGGACAATATCGAGCGCGAGGTGATTGCCGCCGATCTCGTGATCGGCGCCGCCCTGGTGCCCGGAGCGGCGACACCCAAGCTGGTGACACGCGACATGGTAAGGCGCATGCGACCCGGTTCGGTGATCGTCGACATCTCGATCGATCAGGGGGGCTGCTGCGAAACCAGCCGGCCGACGACGCATGCCGATCCGACCTATATCGAAGACGGCGTCATCCACTATTGTGTTACCAACATGCCGGGCGCGGTCGCGCGCACTTCGACTTTTGCGCTCAACAACGCGACGCTGCCCTATGTTCTGGCGCTGGCGCAAAAAGGCTGGAAGCGTGCGTTGGCTGAAAACCGCAATTTGATGGCAGGCCTTAATATCGAGGCAGGCCGGATCACACACCCGGCTGTGGCGCAATCACTGGGTGCGGCCTATATCGCGCCGGAACAGGCGGCATTCCCGAGCGGAGAATAAGGGGCGCTGCCCAAGCCCGAGCCGATTTTCGTCTATTGGGCGGAGACCGTCGGAACGTTCGAGCCTAACGAGCCGCGCGGCGTTAAAGCGCTTCCGGGAGGTCGGCGATGGCCGAATCGATGAGCCGCTTGCCCTGGTCGACGTCGATCATTTGCCGCAGGACAATTTCCGTCGCCCGGCACGCGAGCGCAGCTGCTTGTCGCTGAATCTCTTCGAGAGCGGCATTGCGCGCCGCGGCAATTTGTTCCGTGACCATCTGTTCCCGACGTTTTGCAACGGCATGGGCATCGGAGATCAGTTTGGCAGCAAGTCGTTCGGCATCGCGTGAAGCCGCGACGAGCATCTCACGCGTCTGAGCTAGAGCAGCGTTCTTGCGCGTCCCGGCGTCCTTTAATGCGGCCTCGGCCTCGGCCCGCAGGCGGGTTGCCTCATCGATCTGGCGACGAATCTCCAGGCTTCGGTCATCGAGCATTTTGACGATGGCCCCAACGATCTTCCGTCCTGCGAGACCGAGGAAGATCAGTACGGCCACCGCGACCCAGAAGGTGCCCTTACTCCAGATAATCCCGTGAAGCGCGGCGTATTCCATGTCCGGCTCCTATCGTTGAACGGCGTCCAAAGCCCGATCAATTGCGGCCCGTTCCGCCGGTCGACCGGTCAACCTCTCGACCAGCGTGCGCACCACGTCGTCCGCTACCGGGCGAATGACCGCAACGGCCGCACGCCGCGTTTGCTCGATTTCTTCTTTCGCGTGGGCCAAGTCCGCTTCAAGACGGGCTTTCAGCGCATCCTCTTCGATCCGCGCCTTGTCCTTGGCATCGTTCATCGCACCAGCGATCGCGGCTCGTCCTTCGGCGTGGGCTTCACGGATAGCCCGTTCGAGTTCCGCGATAACTCGATTCGCCTCGGTGCGGGCCTGCATGGCGGCATCGAGATCATCGTCAATGCGCCGCTTGCGATTCTCGATCACCGTGCCGATCCGCGGAAGCGCCCAGCGCGCCATCAGGACGTATAGCACGATCATGATCGCCGCCATCCAGACCACCTGTGCAAAGGTGAGCGGGTTGGCGAAATTCATCTGGGGCATCTCGCCCTCCGCCGCTGCAACCGTCGAAAACGCGGCCGATAACGCGACCGTGAGTCCGGTTACCGTGGCTGATCGTGAGAAGCGCATCGTGGTACGCCAGATGACAACGCGGCGGTGGTGATCAGGTGGCGAACAGGATGATCAACGCGATCACCAGGGCGTACAACGCGACCGCTTCGGTCAGTGCAAACCCCAGCAGCACATCGCGGAACACCCGGTCGCGGACCGCAGGGTTGCGGCCAACCGCAGTCACGAACGAACCGAAAAGATTGCCGATGCCGACGCCGGCACCGGCGACGCCGATGGTTGCCAGACCGGCACCGAGGTCACGGGCAAGTAGGGCAGTATTGATATCCATAGTAGAGATCCTTTTCGATTTGGCGAACTTGTGAACGGTGAACTTGACGGCGCAATCCTCGATCGAATGTCAGTGCATGTGGATTGCGTCGTGTAGGTAAAGACAGGTCAGAATGGCGAAGACATAAGCCTGCAAAACGGCGACCAGGAACTCGAGGGCCGTCAGCGCGATATTCAGGCCAAGCGGGATGATCGACGCCATGGCGCCGACCGCTCCCATGCTGGCGACGAGAAGCAGCATGAAGCCAGCGAACACTTCCCACATAACGTGGCCGGCGGTGATGTTCGCGAACAGCCGAACCGAGAGCGAAATCGGTCGAGACATATACGATATGATCTCGATCGGGATTAGCAGCGGTAGAAGCCAGCCAGGAACACCCGGCGGCGAGAAGAACTTCAGGAAGCCGATCCCGTGGTACCAAAAGCCGACGGCGGTCGAAAGCAGGAAAACGAAGACAGCGAGCGCGCCGGTGATGGCGATGTGGCTCGTGAACGCGAAAAAATATGGAAACAGGCCGAGTATGTTGCCGACCAGGATGAATGCGAATAGCGTGAACACGAAGGGAAAAAAGCGGGCACCTTCCGGCCCCATCGTGTCGATCACCATCTGGTGGACGAACTCATAGGTCATCTCGGCAAGCCCCTGTAACCGGCCCGGCACGAGCGCGCGACGACGGAGCGCGACGACGTAGAGCGCGACCACGATGGCCGAGCCGAATAGCATCATTTCGTTCGAATTCGTGAACTCGAACGCGCGGCCGAACGCACCAAGCCCGGTGGTGAGTTTGAACTGGCCGAGCGCGTCGATCGATTCGTTCCCCATCGTGTCTCCAGCATCAATTCTTCGTCGTTCGCATCGCCCGAAGCAGATTGAGGACGCCAGCCGCGGCCCCGATCGGAACGAAGCCAATCATGAACCATGGCGTGGTATGGAGCAGCCGGTCCAACCCGTAGCCGATCGCAACGGCGACCACGAGTGCGGCAACCATTTCAGCCCCGAGTTGCATCGCGAGGCTGAGCGGATTGGCCTCTGTCGGCTGCGAATTCTCGCCGTTCTGATCCAGTCCGGCGCGGCGGCGCGCCGCTTCCAGCCGCTGGTCGAAGGATCCGTGGTTATTATGCAGCGTACCCCGCCCCTTGCTCATGATTAGCTGCAAGTTTGCTCTTCAATCCGTCCCAAGGTTCCGGAATATGCAAATCCGAGTTGGTTGCAGCCTGGCCAGGCGCTCACCCAAATCCTTGAGGCTTCCACGCGCCTCGCGTTCGCCCATCCCAACCGTCCGGAATGCCCGAGAGGTTCCCCCACAGCGCGGATGTTTGCGATCCGCCCCCACCGGAAAGGCGCGCAACTTCTAAACGGCAGGGATAGCCGAGTCAAGCGCGGGAAGGCACCGAATCAGGCGGTGCGACGAAGCTGCTCGACGCCTTGGAGATCAACGGAAACCAGCTGCGACACGCCCTTTTCGCCCATGGTCACGCCGTAAAGCCGGTCGACCCGCGCCATCGTCAGCCGATGGTGGGTGATGATCAGGAAGCGGGTTTCGGCGTTTTGCGCGATCTCGGCCACCAGCCGGCAGAAGCGATCCACATTCGCGTCGTCAAGCGGCGCATCGACCTCGTCCAGCACACAGATCGGCGCTGGATTAGTGAGGAAGACGGCGAACAGCAGCGCCAGCGCAGTGAGTGCCTGCTCGCCACCCGAGAGCAGAGTCAGGTTCTGCAACCGCTTGCCCGGCGGGCTCGCCATGATCTCGAGGCCCGCTTGGAGCGGATCGTCGTCTTCGCCGGGATCGAGCCGCAGATGAGCGTTGCCACCACCAAATAACCGCGCGAACAGCTTGCCGAAATGATCGTTTACCTGCGTGAAGGCGGCGAGCAGGCGCTCGCGGCCCTCGCGGTTGAGCGCGGCGATGCCCTGGCGCAGCTTGGCGATCGCGCCGGTCAAATCCTCGCGCTCGCGATTGAGGCCGTTGAGCCGTTCCTCGATCTCGCGCGATTCCTGTTCGGCGACTAGGTTGACCGGCCCCATGTTCTCGCGCTCGCGCAACAGGCGCTCGAGCCGCGTCGTCGCTGCGCCGATCTCGGGCAGCTCCTCGTCGGCTTCGATGCCGGCGGCGGCCAGAACCTGGTCGGGCGTGGCTTGCAGCTTTTCGGCGATGGCGTCGGCGATCGTCTTGCGCGCGAGCACCGACTGGTCGCGGCCGCCCTCGGCGCGCACGCGTTCTTCGCGTGCCTCGCCTGCGGCGGCCTCGGCCGCGCGCGCGGCCTTGTCGGTTTCGGCGAGCTTGCCCTCGCTGGCGGCGAGCGCGTCGGCCGCCTGATTGCGGCGCGCCGTCGATGCCGCGATGGTTTCGGCCAGCTTGTCGCGCTCGGCGGCGATTTCCTGCGGCCGCTTGGCCAACGATTCGATCTCGGCGTGAAGCTCGCCGCGGCGCCACTCGAGCGTCTGGCGCTGACGCGCAGCGGCCTCGGCGCGCTGCTCCCACGAGTTCAGCTCGACGCCGATCGTGGCCAGCCGTTCGGTGCGCCCGGCCGCTTCGCGCAGCAGGCGATCATGCTCGCCCTGGTGCGCCTGCTGCAGCGCGCGCTTCTCGGCCAGAGCGCCGCGTGCGGCCTGAATCTCGTCACGGCCCTTCGCCGACTCGGGCAGCGCCGCAAGTGCGGCACGGGCCGTGTCGGCTTCGGCCTCGGCCTCGCCGCGGTCGAGCCGCAGCCGTTGGACCGCCTCTTCAAGCGCGGCGCGGCGCGATACCACGGCCGCGGCGGCGCGCGCCAACTCGGCCTCGTGGTTGCGGATGTCCGCCAGGGCATCGAGCGCTTCGCGAGCGCGCTGGCGCGCTTGGCGGTCGGCTTCGGTGCGCTCGGCGCGATGGCGCTGCGCCGTATCGAGCGCTGCACGCTGCGCTGTCAGCTCGGCCTCGGCGTCCCGCAGCTCGCGGGAAAGCTCGGTCAGACGACGGCGCTGCTCGAGCCGCAGCGTCGCGGCCGCCGGTGCGCCGGGCAGGCGACGGAAACCGTCCCAGCGCCACAAGCCGCCGTCGCGACTGACGAGGCGCTGGCCCGGACGCAACCCCGGCTGCAGCCGTTCGCCCTCGGCGGCGGTCGCCACCACCCCGATCTGGTTGAGGCGCCGCGCCAGCGCTGACGGTGCTGTGACATGCGCCGAAAGCCGGTCGACGCCGGCTGGCAGCGGCGGCACATCGGCGTAATCGGGCAGGCCGAACCAGTGTGCCGGCGCGGCGGCGTCGGTCGGCATCGTGAGATCGTCGCCGAGCGCCGCGCCAAGCGCCCCCTCGAAGCCTTGCGCTACCTGGATGGCATCGACCACCGGCGGCCACTTGTCTTGCGCCGGCTTGGCGAGCAGCGCCTCGAGCGCCTCACCCTCCGCCTTGAGCTTGGCGCGGTTCATCTCAGCGGTTTGGAGCGGGACGCGCGCTTCGGCTTCGGCCTTTTGTGCCTCCGCCAACGCCTGTTCGGTGGTCGCGAGCGCGGCGCGGCTTTCCTCGGTCGCGCCTTCGGCCGCCTTGAGCGCTGCCAGGGTCTCGGGGCCGACGCCGCCAGCACCGGCCTCGCCTTCAAGCGCGGCGCGCTGGCGCGCGATTTCATCCTCGCGATCCTTGAGCCGCGCCTGGCGCTCCTGCGTTTCCGTGATCCGCGTCGAGAGCGCGGCACGCCGCGCGTCTTCGGCCGCAACGCGCTCGGTCAGCGCAGTGAGCTGCGCGTCGAGCGCCTCAACCGCCGCGGCGGCGCGGGCCAGATCATCGGCGACTTTCGCCTGCGCCGCCTGTTCGTCCTGCTGCGCCGCGACGAGCGACTGGCGCTCCTCGCCGAGCCGCGCCAGGGCGGCGCGGGCGTCGGCACCCAGCTCATCTTCGCGTTTCAGGTCGGCGGCCAGCTGTTCGAGCCGCGCTTCGGCCGATTGGCGTGCCGCCATGATACGGCGCTCTTCGTCGTCGAGCGCCTGACGCGCCAGAGTCAGGCGTTGCAGCTCGGCCGAGGCAACCGCCTCGTTCTGACGCAGCGGTGGCAGGTCGGCGGCGGCCGCTTCGCGCAACCGGTTCGCCGCCGCTGCCGCCGTCGTGCGCTCGGCGACGACGCGTTCGGCGGCGCGCAGCCGCTCTTCCGCCGCATTGAGATCGCTAGTTGCCGCGACGTAACGCAGATGCAGCACGGTCGCCTCGGCGCGGCGGATCCAGTCCGACAGACGACGATAGCGCTGGGCCTGGCGGGCCTGCTTCTTGAGGCCTTCGAGCTGCGCCTCGAGCGTGCGCAATACGTCGTCGAGGCGCGCCAGATTGGTTTCGGCGGCCTTGAGGCGCAGCTCGGCCTCGTGGCGGCGCGAGTGTAGGCCGGCAATGCCCGCGGCCTCTTCCAGCAGCATCCGGCGGTCGGCGGGCTTGGCGCTGATGATGGCGCCGATGCGGCCCTGGCTCAGGATGGCGCTCGAATTGGCGCCGGTCGCGACGTCGGCGAACAGCAGCTGCACGTCGCGCGCGCGCACCTCGTGGTCATTGATGCGGTAATCGGAGCCGATGCCCCGCTCGATCCGTCGCAGGATTTGGATCTCGTTATGGGCCTGATAGGGCTGCGGCGCGTCGTGCACCGTATTGTCGAGATGGAGCATCACCTCGGCGACGTTGCGCGCCGGTCGTGCGCTGGTGCCTGAGAAGATGACATCGTCCATTTCGCTGCCGCGCAGGCGCTTGGCCGAAGTCTCGCCCATGACCCAGCGCATCGCGTCGAGAATGTTTGATTTGCCGCAGCCGTTCGGTCCGACGATGCCGGTCATACCCGGCTCGATGACGAGTTCGGTCGGGTCGACGAAGGATTTGAAGCCGGAGAGCCGGAGCTTGGCGAAATGCACGATCGGTCTAAGGCTAGATGCGCGACATAATCGAACCCAACCAGGACCGGACGATGGTCATCAGGCCACGGTGCGGGGCATTGCCGGCATACGCGGAACCGCTTGCATCGGGCGCCGCTTCGCCGCTCTTGGCATCCAGATATTTGACGAATTCGTCATAAGGATAATCGCCTTCCACCTTGGTGCCGTTGATGAAGAAGGTCGGTGTCGATTCGATGCCGTATTGCTTCTCCGCGACGAGCCGCGAATTGAGCACCGCGTCCGAGATCGTCTGATTGCTGATGCAGGCGTCGAACTGTTGCTGGCTCATGCCGCCCAACCGGGCGATCCGCACCAGCGCGGTCTTGGTCGAGGCTTCGTCGCGATAGGCCCACTGCTGCTGGGTCGCGAACAGCGTTTCGATAAAGGGAAAATAGCGGTCCGCCGGAAAGCAGCGCGCGACGGTGGCGGCGACGGCGGCGGACTGGTCGAGCGGAAAGTCGCGATAGACCAGCTTGGCTTTGCCGGTGTCGATCCAGTCTTTCTTGAGCTTCGGCAGGGTATCGTTCGCAAACGCCGCGCAATGCGGGCAGGTCAGCGAGGCGTATTCGAAGATCGTGATCGGCGCGTTTTGCTTGCCGAGGATGTGATCGCCGGGCTCCAGCGTCGGTACGCTGGCGGCACGCGCTGGTACTGCCGCAACATAGACTGCGCCCATCGCGATCACGGCAGCGCAGATCAGCCGAGTCAAGCGCATGAACAACTCCAAATTAAAACGGGGCCGATGCTAGGGCCAGAGCGGCGCCAGTTCAAGCAACGCGCCGCCGTCGACTCGTGAAAAAGCTCAACGAACTTTATCGCCGGCGGTGCCGATCACGGCCTCGCCGAGTCGCGTCAATGCGTGGCGCAGGTCGGTGTCGGCGATGCCGGCGACTCGTTCCTCTAGGGCGGCTCGCTCGGTGGCGGCAAGGTCCCGCTGACAACGCCGGGCCGTCGCGCGATCGGTGGGCAAGGGGCCCTGCACCAGCACGAGCCGCGTCAACGCGTGATAGCCGAAAAAGGCGTTGAGACGTTCGAGAATCTGCGGCTCGCGGTGCTGCACTTCGAGCGCAAATCCGGGCGCGACGCGCAGCCGCAGCGTGCCGTCGCTCCGCCGGCCGGGCGGAAATGTCAGCTTCTCGGGCAGCAGGCGCAGCGCGAGTTCGGAGCCCACGACGTCTGCCCATTGGGCTACGAGCTGGCCCTCGACGAAACCGCGCTTGCCGAGCGCTGGCTTGACGATGTGCGGCACGTCCGCCGCCAGGGCGCGCATCGCACCGCGCCGTGATTCGGCGTCGCTTGCCTTACCGGCCACCTCGCCACCTCCTTGCGGCCGTGTCAGGATAGAGCGTGTTGCGCGCGCCGTCGATGCTTCCGCCTGTTGCCGCGTCGCTGTCGGCATCGCTGCTGACGTGGTACGACCGGCATCGCCGTGTCCTGCCGTGGCGCACCCCGCCGGGCGAAGCGGCCGATCCTTACCGCGTCTGGCTCAGCGAGATCATGCTGCAGCAGACGACCGTCGCGACGGTCGGACCCTATTACGCGCGCTTCCTGACGCGTTGGCCCGACGTGGCGGCGCTGGCGCGTGCCGAACTCGACGACGTGCTGCATGCCTGGCAGGGCCTCGGCTATTACGCGCGGGCACGCAATCTTCACGCCTGCGCGCGGGCGGTGACGCGGCGTGGCGGCTTTCCCAGCACCGAGGCCGAGTTGGCCGCTCTGCCCGGCATCGGCCCCTACACTGCGGCGGCGATCGCCGCAATCGCATTCGGCTGCCGCGCCGCCGCGGTCGACGGCAACGCCGAGCGCGCGCTGGCGCGCCTTTACGCCGTGCCCACGCCACTGCCGGCGGCCAAGCCGCATCTCCGCGCTTATGCGGACGCGCTGGTGCCGGCAGACCGGCCAGGCGATTTCGCTCAGGCGTTGATGGATCTCGGCGCGACCGTCTGCACGCCGAAGAAACCGCGCTGTGACCTGTGTCCGTGGCGCGATGTCTGCCAGGCTAACGCGTGCGGCCTTGCTGAGGCGTTGCCACGGCGAGCCGCCAAGCCGGCCAAGCCCCGGCGCCACGGCGTCGCCTTCTGGACGGTCAATGAGGCCGGCGCGGTGCTGCTGCGCCGCCGCCCCGAGCGCGGGCTGCTCGGCGGCATGATGGAGGTGCCCTCGACGGATTGGCGAACTCGGCCCTGGAAGGACGGGGAGGCGAAGAAGGCTGCGCCGGTGAAAGCGCGCTGGCGGCGCCTGGCGGGCACGGTCGAACACGGCTTTACGCATTTCGACCTAGAGCTGGTGATCTTCGCTGCGGCGGCGAAGTCGGCGACCGCCCGCGAGGGGCTTTGGGTGCTGCCAAGCCGCCTCAAGGACCACGCCCTGCCGAGCGTGATGAAGAAAGTGATCGCTTGGGCGCAGAACGCCGACGCCGCGCGCTAGTCGGCCGAGCCCATCTCCGCGCGGAACTTCTGGCGCAAGACGTCGATCGACACGGCGCGGCCCTTGACGTCGACGTGCCAGAACGCCCAGCCGTTGCAGGCGGCCGCGCCCTGCACTTCGGCGGCCACTTTGTGGATCGAGCCTTTGACCTCGGCCGAAATCAGGGTGCCGTCGGCTCGCACTTTGGCGGTCCACCGGCGCGAGGCGTCGAACAGCACATCGCCAGGCTTGAGCAGGCCGCTCTCGACCAGAGCGCCGAACGGCACCCGCGGCTCGCTGCGCTTTTCGGCGGTCGTGACATCGTCGGCCGCTGCTGGCTCGATCGCCGCGACGCGGTCGCGGGCGAGCCGGACATAGTCCTTTTCGCGTTCGATGCCGATGAAACGGCGGTTGAGCCGCTTGGCGACCGCGCCGGTGGTGCCGCTGCCGAAAAAGGGGTCGAGAACCAGGTCGCCCGGCTTGGTCGCGGCGAGCAGCACGCGATGCAGCAGTGCCTCGGGTTTCTGCGTCGGATGCGCCTTCTTGCCGTCACGCTTCAAGCGTTCACTGCCGCCGCAGATCGGCAGCAGCCAGTCGCTGCGCATCTGCACGTCGTCATTGAGCGCCTTCATCGCGTGGTAGTTGAAGGTATAGCGGCTGTCGCGCGACTTGGCGCACCACAGCAACGTCTCGTGCGCGTTGGTGAAGCGCCGGCCGCGGAAATTCGGCATCGGATTGGTCTTGCGCCAGACGATGTCGTTGAGGATCCAGAATCCGAGATCCTGGAGCAGCGTGCCGACGCGATAGATGTTGTGATAGGAGCCGATGACCCAGAGCGTACCGTCCGGCCTCAGCAGGCGTCGCGCCGCTTCGAGCCAAGCACGGCTGAAGCGGTCATAGGTGGCGAAATCGGCGAACTTGTCCCAGGCCTCGGTGACGGCGTCGACGTGGCTGTTGTCGGGCCGGTGGAGTTCGCCGCCGAGTTGCAGGTTATAGGGCGGATCGGCGAAAACCAGGTCGACCGAATCCGCCGGCAGCCGCGCCATCACGTCGACGCAGTCGCCGGTCAGCACCTCGCCAAGATAATCGCCCGTTTCCCCCGACTCGCGCATCCGGCTGCCTGTCCGGATTTCGGCCCGCGGCGCGAGTCGCGTCGCGGAGCCGAATCGGCGCATCCTGCGCCGGCGCGACTCGCAGTGTCAATGTCTACATAGAGTCAAGAGCTTAGTCGAACTCGCTAGGATTTGAGTCGAAATCGAGACTGAGCTGCAACGGCGCGAAGGACATGCGGTGATGCCGGGTCGGTCCGAGCGCCAGCAATCCCGCGCGGTGCTCCTCGGTCGCATAGCCGACATTGGTTTCCCAGCCGTAGCCCGGATAGCGATGCGCCAGCGCCCGCATCAGCCGGTCGCGCGTCACCTTGGCGATGATCGATGCCGCCGCGATCGACAGCGACAAGCCGTCGCCGCGCACCACCGCGCGCGTCCGGCAGGGCAGGGGCGGCGTTACATTGCCGTCGACCAGCGCCCAATGCGGCACCGCCGGCAAGGCGTCGAGTGCCCGCCGCATGGCGAGCAGCGACGCCTGGAGGATGTTGATTCGGTCGATCTCGGCAACGGAGGCGGCGCCGATGCCGATACGGGCGCAGGACCACAGCCGGGCGGCATATTCCTCGCGCTCCTCGCGCAGGAGCTTCTTCGAATCGTCGATCTGCTGGCGCAGGCTGCGTGGCATACGCGTCGCGTCGATGATCACCGCGGCCGCGACGACCGGACCGGCCAACGGACCGCGCCCGGCCTCGTCGATGCCGCAGACGACGCCGTCGCATTCCCGCTCGAGCACGAGGTCCGGCATGTCGGTAGGAGACACGCCTGCGTTGCGGCGTGCAAGCGCGCAGCCGCGTTCAATCACATGAATCCCGAGGACGAAATCGCGGCCGCGCGATCAGAACAACGTGAGCTGCGCGCTCGGCATCGGCGGCGGCGCGAACTTCGTGGTGTCGAGCCGCCACAGTCGGCCGCGATTGAGGTTGAGCTTCAGCCGCCGGCACGCGGTCTCGAACCGGATGCGCAGCACTTCGGCATAAGGGCCGGTGCCGGTCATGCGCTTGCCCCATTGCGGATTATAGTCCTTGCCGCCATGGCCCTCGCGCACTAGCGACATCACGTGCTTGGCCTTTTCCGGGAAATGGTTGTTGAGCCACTCGATGAACAAAGGCGCGACCTCGAGCGGCAGGCGCAACATGGTATAACCGGCGCCACGCGCGCCGGCGGCGACGCCGCGCTCCAGGATGGCTTCGAGTTCGGCGTCGTTGAGTGCCGGAATCATTGGCGCCGCCATGATGCCGGTCGGAATGCCCGCGGCGGCGAGCGCCGCGACAGTCTCGAGCCGGCGCTCCGGCGTCGCCGCGCGCGGCTCCATGGTCCGCGCCAGCCTGCGATCGAGCGTGGTCACCGACACTGCGCAGGCCGCGAGGCTGTTCTTCGCCATTTCCGCCAGGATGTCGATGTCGCGCTGGATCAGCGCCGACTTGGTGACGATGGTGACGGGATGGCGGAAATCGCGCAGCACTTCGAGGATGCCGCGCATGATCCGGTATTGGCGCTCCGCCGGCTGATAGGGATCGGTGTTGGTGCCGAGCGCGATCGGCCGGCAGCGATAGGACGGCTTGCGCAACTCAGCCGCCAGCAGCGCCGGCGCCTGCTCCTTGACGAGGATCCGGCTCTCGAAATCGAGGCCCGGCGACAGGCCAAGATAGGCGTGCGTCGGCCGCGCGAAGCAATAGATGCAGCCGTGCTCGCAGCCGCGATAGGGATTGATCGAGCGGTCGAACGGGATGTCGGGTGAATCGTTGCGGGCGATGATGCTGCGCGTGCTGTCGCGCAAGAAGGTCGTCGGCAGCCGGGGCGGTAGCTCGTCGGCGGTGCTCCAGCCGTCATCGAAAGCCTCGCGCTTCTCCTGCTCGTAGCGGCCGGTGGCGTTGCTGCCGGCGCCACGGCCCTTTTGCAACAAGACGCTCGCCGAATTGGCCATCGACCGATGATGCGCCGGCCGCGGGAACAAATCAAGAACTTGGTCGGGCCCGGCTCTAATGTCCGATGTGTTCCTTGAGTCGCGGCATCAGCTCGACGAGGTTGCAGGGCCGGTGGCGGTTGTCGAGTTGCGGACCGATCACCTCCCACCCGTCGCGGCAGGCGCCGGGCGAACCCGGCAGCGCGAAAAGATAAGTGCCGTTGGCGACGCCGGCGGTGGCGCGGCTCTGGATCGTCGACGTGCCGACTTTCTGGTAGCTGAGCCAGCGGAACAGCTCGCCGAAACCGGCGATCTCCTTCTCGTAGACCGACTGGAACGCCTCGGGCGTGACGTCGCGGCCGGTGACACCCGTGCCGCCGGTCGAGATCACGACATCGACGTTCGGATCGGCGATCCACGCGCGCAGCGCCGCGACGATCGCGTCCCGCTCATCCTTGATGATGCGCTTGGCGGTGACGTGGTGGCCGGCTTGGGTGGCGAGCTCGACCAGCGTGCGGCCGGACTTGTCGGACGCTTCGTCGCGCGTGTCGGAAACCGTCAGGATCGCGATGTTGACGGGAACGAAAGGGCGCTTGTCATCGATTGTCGGCGACACGGCGTTCACCGCTGTCGGGATTATCGAAAGCGGTATAGATCGGCCAGTTGCCCGCGGCAAGCGCGTCCAGATCGGGCGTCGGCTGACCGAAACGCATGCGGTAGATCCAATAATTCGCCATCACCCGCTCGGTGAATGCCCGCGATTGCGCGATCGGAAACGTCTCGAGGAATAACAGCGGATCGTTGCGGTAGTCGGCCATCGCCGCCTTGTGGTGCGCGACCGCGGTAGGTCCGCCGTTGTAGGCGAGCGCGAAGAACAGCAGATTCCCGCGGATGTGATCGTCGGTAAGCAGCGTCCGGATGTATTCCTGCGCCAGCATCAGGTTGGTTTCCGGATCGGAGAGCTGCGTGCGATCGATCTCGAAGTCGACGTTTTTCTCCAGCTGTGCCGCCATCGAGCGGGCGGTCGCCGGCATCAGCTGCATCAAGCCCCGCGCGCCGGCATCACTCACGACGTGCGGCGCGAATTTCGACTCCTGTCGCATGACGCCGTAGAGCAGGGCGCGATCGACGGTGAAGCCGCCGAGCGGCGTCCAGCGCGGCACCGGATAGAGCGCCCGATCGTGAGCCTGGCCGTCCCGATGCGCGAGGATGGCGGCAAGCCGCAGGCTCAATGCCGGCATGTTGGCGTGCTCGGCGAGCGCGACGACGGCTTGGATCGTCGGCGACGCGCCGCGTGCCGCCATCAGCCGAAGCTCGGCGGCGACGGCGGCCCGATCGCCGATCTCGATCTCGGCCAGGACACGGCGGCCGGCAGGCAAGCCGGTCATCAGCGCGGCGTCGCTGGCGGTGAACGCGGCGTGGTCGAAATTGAACTCGGCATCGACGCCGAGCAGCCGCGTCGCCAGCAAGCCATAAAAGGTGCGCGGATGACTGGCGGCGATATCGAGCCAACGCTCGACCTCGGCCGGCCGATGCGACCGCAGTTCGACGCGCGCCGCCCAGAAAGCCGCCGCTGAGGTGGTCCACGGCGAATGGCCCGACGATTTGGCGAGCGTCGAGAACGCCTTGAAAGCGGACTCGAGGCGGCCGGCGCGCCAATCGGCCAGCCCCGCCTGCCACAGCCCGAGGGGGGCGGTCGCTTCGCCGTCGGCCGAAACCGGCCGCGACCCGAAGTCGCTGTCCGCCATGACCGGTGCCGCCGCCGGCTTGGCCGGTTGGGCGCCCGCAGGCGCACGTTTCACGGCGAGGGCGTAGATGCGGCCGGCTTCCGGCTCGTCACCATAGTGGTCGAGCCAGGCGGCGAGCTCGGCGTAGCTCGTGTGATAGCGCGGATGGAGATAGCGCTGCGCCAGAACGTGGCCCAGCAGGAGGCGGTCCTGGAGCGAGGCAATTTCGTGATCGGCTGCCCGCCACTGCGCCGTCTGCTGCTGCAACTCGATCAACCTATAGCGTTCGGCGTCCGCCCCACTCAATACGTAGGGCAGATCCGTATCGCTTCGCAGATCGCTCGGCGATGTCAAAGCGGCGGTCTGGAATTCGGCACCGAATTCTGCCGCCGCTGCATTATGGAAGGCGAACAATGCTGCTGAAAAAATCGCAATAACAAACAGCGCAGCGTAAGTCTTGTTCGACCGTCTCCCACCGTCCCAGTCGTTCATGGTGGACGCCATAAACTATCTTGCCGGCAAAAGGCAAGTCAAAATTTTATAAAGTTTGCGGTGATCAGCTCTGCATTTATAGCACGGTTAAAAATTCTACAACGAGGCGATTTATTACTTTAAAGAATTCAGCTTTGACTGTATCGATAAGAGATCACGCCAGGATTCGCTTTTGTGTGCAGGTGCACGCAAAAGAAAAGAGGGGTGATACGTCGCCAAGGCAAGCACCGGCATTGCGATGCCGGGCACCGGCAGGTCGAACCACCGGCCACGCAATCGGGTGATGCCGTCGGTGCGATTAAGCAAAGTGGCCGTAGCCGTTCCACCGCACAAAACCACGATTTTTGGCCGCAACAGGGCGATGTGTCGCCACACGAAGGGCAGGCAGATCGCGGTCTCCTCCGGCGTCGGCTTGCGATTCCCGGGCGGCCGCCAGAACAAGACATTGGTGATATAGGCGTTTTCCGCCCGCGTCACGCCGATCCCGGCCAACATACGGTCGAGGAGCTGGCCGCTACGACCGACGAAAGGCCGACCGATCCGGTCCTCGTCGGCGCCCGGCGCCTCGCCGATCAGCATCAGCGGCGCGGCCGGGTTGCCGTCCGCGAACACGGTGTGAGTTGCCGTGCGCCGCAGAGAACATCCGTCGAACGCCTCGACGGCGGCGCGAAGCTCGGCCAGCGTCGTTGCCGCCGCGGCCATTTCGCGTGCGCTCGCCAGCATGGCGCTCGCCGGTGCGGTGGTGGCGGGCGGCGCCATCACGGTCGGCGCCACGGGCGGCATCGCCGCCGGCGCGGCGGGGCGTACTCCGGATACCTTGGGCCGCAGGCGGTCGCGGGGCCGGTCGAGAATCGCCTCGTCGGCACCCATCGCCACTTGCCATTCGAGAAGCCGCGAAATCGCGGCGCGATCGGGCATCTGGCGAGGGTAGCATCGCTGGTTCTTTGAAGACCACCGGCTATAGTCCTGCGCGATGCAGCGCGAGCGCATGGCATACGACGTGCTGATCATCGGCGCCGGTCCCGCCGGTCTCGCCGCGGCGATTCGGCTGAAGCAGCTCGCCCCGGCGACGTCGGTCTGCATCGTCGAGAAGGGTTCCGAGGTCGGCGCCCATATTCTTTCCGGCGCGGTGTTCGAGCCGCGGGCGCTCAGCGAGCTGATTCCGGATTGGCGCGGTCGTGGTGCGCCACTGCTGACGCCAGCGAGCGACGATCGGTTCATGCTGTTGACGCCGCGGCGGTCGTGGTCGGTGCCGCCGCCGCCGCCCATGCGCAATCGCGGCAATTACATCATCAGTCTCGGCAATCTATGCCGCTGGCTGGCAAAGCAGGCCGAAGCGCTGGGCGTCGAGATCTATCCCGGCTTCGCCGGCGCGGAGGTGCTCTACGACGCCAACGGTCGGGTCATCGGTGTGGCCACCGGCGCCATGGGCGTCGGCCAGGACGGCCAGCCGACCGCGAATTTCCAGCCCGGCGTCGAGTTGCATGCCAAGTTCACGCTGTTCGCCGAGGGTTGCCGGGGCTCGCTGACGAAAACGCTCGAAGCGCGGTTCGGCTTGCGGGCGCGTTGCGATCCGCAAACCTACGGCATCGGCATCAAGGAGCTATGGGAAGTCCCAGCGGACCGACATCACGCCGGCCGCGTGGTCCACACGATCGGCTGGCCGCTCGATAGCCGGACGTATGGCGGCTCGTTCGTCTACCATCTCGAAAATCGCCAGGTGGCGATCGGCTTCGTCGTCGGCCTCGATTATGACAATCCATTCCTCGACCCCTTCGAAGAGTTCCAGCGCTTCAAGACGCATCCGGTGATCGCGCCGATCCTGGCCGGCGGCCAACGCGTCGCCTATGGCGCGCGGGCACTCAACGAGGGCGGGTTCCAGTCGATTCCGGCCTTAAGCTTCCCCGGCGGTCACCTCATCGGCTGTGCCGCCGGCTTCCTCAACGTGCCCAAGATCAGGGGCAGCCACACGGCGATGAAATCGGGGATGGTCGCCGCCGAGACCGTGGCGCGCCAGCTGGCCGGCGAGGACGCCGATTTCCGCCAGTCGCTCGCCGCGTCGTGGGTCTGGCCCGAGCTCCGCACCGTCCGCAACGTGCGGCCGGCATTTCGTTGGGGGTTATGGGCGGGGCTCGCCCATGCCGCGCTCGATACTTATGTCCTGCGCGGCCACGCGCCGTGGACTCTGCGCCAGATCTCCGACCACGCACATCTGCGACATGCCGCCGCCGCGCGACCGATCGCCTATCCGAAGCCGGACGGCATGCTGAGTTTCGACCGGCTGTCGTCGGTGTACCTGTCGAACGTCAATCACGAGGAGAATCAACCGTCGCATCTGCGCCTGCGCCGGCCGAAGGACGCGATTGCCGTGAATTACGCGCTCTATCGTTCGCCCGAGACGCGTTACTGCCCCGCTGGGGTCTACGAGATCGTCCAAGACCAAACCGGCCAGGCGCGGCTTCAGATCAACGCGCCCAACTGCATCCACTGTAAAACGTGTGACATCAAGGATCCGACGCAGAACATCGACTGGGCAGTGCCGGAAGGCGGCGGCGGGCCGAACTATCCCAACATGTGATGAATAGGCTGACCCAAGCGCGGGCGAGCGGTGTAATCTCCGCCGGGTCGAGCGACAGGCCGGACGGCATGCCATGAAGTTGCGTTTTTGTTTTGTCGGAGCTTTGGCGACGGGCGTGATCCTGGCGCTGACCGCCGGTCGCGGGAACACGGCCGACCGACCGCTGGCGGCGGCTACCGAAATCCATCCGGAGAGCGCGTTCGGCGGTTATCTCGCGGCGCTGCATGCCCAGCAGAATCACGATTATGGCGCGGCCGGCGCCTTCATTGACGCTGCATTGGCCGCCGATCCGGACAACTACAACCTGATACGCCGCGCCTTCGCCCTGCGCGTATCGGAAGGCCACATCGCGCAGGCAATGCCGCTCGCCCGCAAGATCGCCGCGCACGACGGCACCGCCGGTCTTGCCGGTTTGGTGCTGATCGAACAAGCGATCAAGGCGGGCCACTTCGACACGGCGGTCAAGGTGGCGACGGCGGTGCCGCACGAGGGCGCGCAGCGCTACGCCGCGCCGCTGCTGGTCGCCTGGGCCAACGCAGGCCGCGGCGATATCAAACAGGCGATGCGCGATCTCGACACCATGGGCGACACCAGCGGCCTCGGTCCGCTCAAGCTGCTGCATCAGGCGCTGATCGCCGATTTCGCCGGCGAGAAGGCAACCACCGCCGCAGCCTACAAGAAGCTGCTGACGGCGGAGACGCCGCCCACGACGCGGATCGCGCAGCTCGCGGGCAATTTTTACGAACGGCAGCATGACGGTGCCGCCGCGCGCGCGGTTTACGAGAGTGTTGCGCCAGTCGATGATTCTGACGTCGCTGTCGCCGGTCTCGATCGTCTGGCGCGTCAAATCGTGCCGCCGCGGCCGATCGCAACGGCGGCGGATGGTGCGGCCGAGGCGCTGTTCGATCTTGCGAGCTTGCTCAATCAGGCTGACACGCTCGACGCCGCCCTGGTCTACGCGCGGCTGGCAATCGACCTCAGGCCGAACTTCGCGCTGGCCGAACTGCTCGCTGGCGAGATTCGCGAGCAGCAGGGTCAGCCCAAAGACGCGCTCGCGCTCTACCGCCGCATCGAACGTGGCTCGCTCTATGCCTGGACGGCGCGCATGCGCATTGCGCTGACCCTCGACGCATTGTCGCAGACGGACGAATCGGCCAAGCTGCTCGAGAGTCTGGCGGCGGAGCAGCCGCAGCGACCCGCCCCGCTGATCGAGCTCGGCGACATCCTCCGCTCGCACAGTCGCTTTGCCGACGCGGTCAAGGCTTATGACCGAGCGCTGGCGCGGGTACCGAAACCGACGGCCGATGACTGGCGCCTGTTCTATAGCCGCGGCGTCTGTTACGAACGCATCGGTCAATGGCCGCGCGCCCAGGCCGATCTTGAGCGGGCACTGAAACTGCGGCCGAACCAGCCACTGGTGCTCAACTATCTTGGCTACACCTGGATCGACAAGGGCGAGAAGCTGCCCGAGGCGGTCAAGATGATCGAGCGCGCGGTCGCGTTGCAGCCCAATGACGGCTACATCGTCGACAGCCTCGGCTGGGCGTATTTCCATCTCGGCCAATATGCCCGCGCCACCGAGACGCTCGAGCGCGCAAACGAACTGGTGCCCGACGATCCGACCATCAACGACCATCTCGGCGACGCCTATTGGCGGACCGGGCGCGAGACGGAGGCGCGCTATCAATGGCGCCGCGCGCTTCAGTTCAAGCCCGACGCCGACGAGGCCAAGACCATCCAGGCCAAGCTCGACCATGGCCTCGGCGCCGCTCCGGCAAAGGTGAGCGGCGGCTGAGCTTGCTCGCCCCGGCGAAGATCAATCTCTATCTGCACGTGACCGGCCGACGCGCCGACGGTTATCACTTGCTCGACAGCTTGGTCGCCTTCGCCGATATCGGCGATGAGATTACCGTCGGCCCGGCAAACAACCTCAAAGTCGCGATTACCGGTCCCTTCGGCAAAGGGCTTGCGGCGCACGACCCGGCGCAGAACTTGGTCTGGCGGGCCGCCGCCGCGCTGGCGCAAGAGCTCGCCTGCCCGCCCGGCGCGCTCATCACCCTCGAGAAGCATTTGCCAGTTGCATCGGGTATCGGTGGAGGCTCGAGCGACGCGGCGACGACGCTGACATTGCTGATGACGTTGTGGCAGGCGAAGCTCGCGCCCGAACGGCTGGCCGCACTCGGCGCTAAGCTGGGCGCCGACGTGCCCGTCTGTCTTAGGCGGCGCGCCGTCTTCGTCGGCGGCGTCGGCGAGTTGATCGCGCCGGCGCCAGCGCTACCCGAAACCTACGTCGTGCTGGTCAATCCCGGCCGGCCGCTGCCGACGCCTGATGTCTACAAGGCACGACAGGGTCCGTTCGGACAAGCCGCGCGCTTCGCCGAAACCCCCGATGACGCCGTGGCATTCGCCGCCATCCTGCGGTCGCGCCGCAACGATCTGACCGACGCGGCGCGGTCTCTCGTGCCCGAGATCGGCGAGGTGTTGGCCGCGCTTGCGGACTGCGACGGCACGCTGCTCAGCCGCATGAGCGGCAGCGGCGCGACTTGTTTCGCGCTGTTCGCCGACGCCAATGCGGCGGGAGCGGCCGCAACGCGACTGCGTGCGAACCGCCCGGACTGGTGGGTGGCGACGGGACGACTGCTAAGCTGAGGCGCCGATCATGGCGACGCGGCGTTGGCCTTCTGCGTCGGCAGCGCCGCGGCGCTGGTCTGAATCATCTGCTGCAACTGCGTCGCGCGCGCCTGCGCCTTCTTGAGGTCAGCGGCGCCGAGCGCACTGGCGATGTGGTCGCGCCGCTGTGCGGCACCCTGATCCCCACGTGCGGCCGCCGCCGCATACCACGCGTAGGCTTCGACCAGCGACTGCGGCACACCCTCGCCGCGCTCGTAAAGCAAGCCCAGATTGAATTGCGCATTGATCACGCCCGCCGCAGCGGCACGGCGGAACCAGCGAGCGGCCTCCGGCATGTCCTGCTGTACGCCGGTGCCGTTGGAGTAGGCGACGCCGAGATTGAAGGCGGCGTTGGCGTTACCCTGCTCGGCGGCCTTCTTGTACCAGGTCACCGCCTGGACAGGGTCGCGTTGCACGCCCATGCCCTCGCTGTACATGACGGCGACGTTGTACTGCGCCTCGGCGACACCGCCGTTGGCGGCTGCCTTGAAGAGCTGTGCCGCGTGCGAGTAGTCCTGCTTCACCCCTTGGCCGAGCGCATAGAGCACGCCGAGCCGGTACTCGGCGACCGGATCGCCGGTCTTGGCGCGCTGCTCGAGCCAGCTTGCGAGCTTCGTCGGGTCTTTGGGCGCTTCGGCAACCGCGGCTTGACGCGCGGCGGCCGCAGCGGCAGCTTCCGCCTGCTGCTGCGATGCGGTGGCGGCTGCCGGCCGCTCAGCGATCAATTTGCGCGGCGGCAGTGGCGGCGGCGTATCGGGGTGCGCGGCGGCAGTCACGGCAGGCGCTTCAGGCTCCGCGGGCGCGACGGCCGGCGGTGGCGCGTTCGGCACCGACATCGTTGGGCTCAGCGCGGTCGGCGGTGTGACCGGCGTCGTCGCCGCCATGGGCGGCGGCGGCGATGAACTTGGCGGCGTCACCAGCGCCGGCGGCAGCAACGCGCCATTGTCGTTGGTTGTCGTCTGCGACACCGCGGCGGGCGGGCTCGACGGCATGGCAGCTGACTGCGCTGGCGGCGACGACGGCGGTACGGGCAGAGGCAGCGATTGCGCCGTATGTTGCGGCAAGCTCGGCGACGAGCCGATCGGCGGTGCAGCGAGATTGGCGCTTTCGCTGGGTGCCAGACGGCCGAACCGCCCGGCGATGAATTTCTGGGCGCCAAGCGCTCCGAGCGCAACGGCAAGTGCAATACAGACGGCGATGATCAACGGACGCCGCGAGCGCCGGCGACGGATCGGATTGCGCAGCTCGAGCGGCTCACGCATATCGAAGTCGGCGCCACCGTCGAACGGCACATAGGGTTCCGCGCTGGCGTTTTCGTCGAGCGTGGGCCACGGCGCGCCGAAGCGAGGCGGGCGCTCCTCGTGGCCACGCCAATCCGCAACCTCCGTCGCGAAAGCGGCGGCGCGCCGTTTCGATTCACGAACGCGTTCCAATGCCGACGGCTGCCGGCCAGCGAAATCCTCGTCATGCGCACCGCCGACCGGCGTCGGCGGTTCGGCGGCCCCGAACGGCATGTTGCTCATCGCCGGCGCCATCGGTGGCTGTGGCATCGGCGGCGGCACAAATTGCGGCTGCGGCGGGGCGAATTGCGGCTGTTGCGGTGTGGCTTGCGGTGGCACGAACTGAGGCTGCGGCAGCACCGGCTGTGGCGGAGTGAATTGCGACGGCTGCGGTGCGACCGGTGGCTCGGGCTGTGCCTGGCGGGCACGCGCGATCAACTCGGCAAGCGCGGCACCGGCACCGTTGGTGGCGCTTGGCGCCAAGGGCGTCTGCGGCGGCGCCATGGACCGCGGCGGTTCAACATAGGCGGCCGGCATCGGCGCCGGCGGCGTGAAAGCTTGCGGGCAAGCGCGGCGAATGGCGCGCTCGAGCCATGCATCGACCGGCATGCCGGCGATGCGCGCGGCGCGCTCGGCGAGCAACCGCAATGTCGGATCGACGTCCATATCGGACCAGCCGGCGGGCAATTCGCGCATCATGGACGTTGTCCCCCCGGTACGGCGGCGATCCTGCGCAGCGCCTCGTTGACGCCAGCCTGCTCGGACAGCATCTGATCGGCGGCGCGCTCGGGATCGGGCGCGTCGAGCAGGGCGTAAGTCTGGGCTTGCGACAGGCGACCGCTGGCGATGAAGCCGCGCAGCCGCGGCGACAGGCCGAGCAGGCGCAGCGTGCGCACCACGTGAGTCATATCGCGGCCGATGGCGCTGCAGACGTCGCGCGGATCGAGCGAGAACTCCGTGAGCAGGCGCAGATAGGCGCGCGCTTCGTCGACCGGCGACAGCGTGCCTTCACCGAGATTCTCGGTCAGCGAGGCGAGCACCGCCTCGGGATCGGCGAAGTTGGTCACGACCGCCGGAATCTGCGGCAGGCCAATACGCCTGGCGGCACGCCACCGGCGGCGGCCGGCGATGATTTCGTAGCGTCCGTCCGGTTTGCGGCGCACGAGGATCGGCTGGTGCAGACCGTCGCGCGCGATCGCCGCGATCAGCGCATCGGGAGCTTCGGCCTCGTCGCCGCGCGTTCCCACGCTGCCGGCGTCGATTGCGGTCGGCGCAATCATCAGGGTCGTGGCTTCAACCGGCTGCGCCGGGCTGGTTGGCGCGAGGTGAGGCTGGGGCGGGATGGGTTGCGTCATCGGACGCGGCATGACCGGCGCGCCGGTCGCCGTCGGTGTGGGCGCGACGACCCGCGGCGGCACCACGGGGCGAATCGGCAAGGGTTGAACGACGGCGCGCGGCTGCACTGGCGGCACTGGGCGCGGCGATAGCGGCGGCGGCGCGGCCGGACGCGGCGCAGCGCCGAGCACGACGCCTTCGGCCGCTGCGGTTTCGGCAATCAGACGGCCGAGCCACTGATTGAGTGGGAGACCGGTGGTCCGCGCCGCATTCTCCGCTGCGGCACGCGCTTCGGGAGAAAGCTGGTCGAACTGCCAGAGGGCGGACGCCGTCATCGGGCCTGGCTCCTTAGGGAATCGTCGCCATTAGTTGCGAGTATAAGACAATTTAAAGGTTAATGCTCCGTTACTGGACCAAAAGATAAGTGCCCGGCTGCGTTGACCTTTCGTTTACAAAGCGCCTAAAGTCGAAGCCTCCACGCTCCGGAGACGCATAGTGGGCCGAATGGAACAGGCGACCAACCGGCTGGAACAAGCCGTCGCCCGGCTCGAAGGGGCGGTCGAGGCCGTCTCTGGCAAGGCGGCGAGCCAGCGTCAGGTGGCGGCCAACCGGCCGCCGGCGGACGTCGGCGCTCGCATCGACGCCGTGATCGACCGGCTGGACCGCGTGTTGGAGGGCTGATGCCACAAGTCACCGTCGTGGTGAACAGTCGCTCCTACACGATCGCCTGCGAGCCCGGCGAGGAGGATCGCGTCCGTCAGCTCGGGCGGAGCATCGATGCCAAGGTCGTCGGCTTCGCCAAAGACGCGCCGCAGGCGGGCGAGGCGCGGCTTCTCGTGATGGCGGCGCTGATGCTGGCGGACGAACTCAGTGAAGCGCGCGAAACGCTGCGACGCACGCGCGGCGCGGGCGGCGCAGCCGCCGGCGGCGCCGACGAGGAGGCGGTCGCTACTGGTATCGAGCGTCTGGCGCTGCGTATCGAAACCGTTGCGGCGCGGCTCGAAGCAACCCAATTATAGCGTTCGAGGATGGGGCTGCGCGGTGCGTTAGGCGCATGAAACCCCGGGGCCGATATCGATACCTCGGGGACTGTCCCTACCGGAGCTGTGGCTTCGGCATATGGTTCCCACCTGCGTTAGCGGGCCACGAGGGTTCGTCAAGGCCGACGGCCGCCGCGGCTCCATCCTCACTTGGTTTCGTCTGCGCCATACGATGAACTCATCAGCGCCTTCCGACGTTGCCGCGCTCAAAACGAGCCTTCGAATGCAGGCACGCGAGCGCCGCGCCATGGCATATCGCGCGACCGGCATACAGATCGCGGCGCAACTCGTGAATTATCTGCCCGAGCTCTATTTGCCAGCACATTGCGTAGTCGCAGGTTATATTCAGCGCGGTTCGGAGGTCGATCCGCTACCGATACTGAAAGCGTTGCGGAACAACGGCTATTGCCTCGCGCTGCCGACAGTCATGGCGAAGAATTCACCGATGGTGTTCCGCGCCTGGGCGCCCAACGAGCCGCTGACGACGGATGCGGCAGGTCTGCCAGCGCCGCCGGCGACGGCCGCGGACGTTGTACCGGAAGCACTGATCGTGCCGTTGGTCGCGTTCGACGGCAAAGGGACGCGGCTCGGCACCGGGGCCGGCTATTACGATCGCACGCTGCCCGCCTTGCGCGCGAACAATCCGAAGCTCATGGTCATCGGCGTGGCCTTCGCGGTGCAGCAGGAGCGCGAGCTGCCGTGCGAGGCGACCGACGTGCCGCTCGACGTGGTGATCACCGAGCGCGGCGTGTTGTGGTTTCGCGAGCGAGCCGGCTGAGGATCGATTGATGCGGTTGCTGCTGTGCGGCGACGTGGTTGGACGGGCGGGGCGCGATGCTGTGGTCGCCGAACTGCCTCGCCTGCGCCGGTCGCTCGCGCTCGATCTGATCGTGGTCAATGGCGAGAACGCGGCGCACGGTTTCGGCATCACCGACAAGATCTGCGAGCAGCTCTACGCCGCCGGCTGCGACGTGATCACCACCGGCAATCACGTCTGGGATCGGCGCGAGATCATTCCCTATATCGACGGCGATCCGCGGCTGCTGCGGCCAGTGAACTTTCCGCCCGGTACGCCGGGACGCGGCCACGGTATTTTCGCCGCGCATGACGGGCGCAAGGTGCTGGTGGTGAACGCGATGGCGCGGCTCTTCATGGACGCGATCGACGATCCGTTTGCCGCGGTGGCCAAGCTGCTCGACGAGCATCGGCTTGGCTCGGTCGACGCGATCCTGATCGATTTCCACGGCGAGGCGACCTCGGAAAAGGCCTCGATGGCCTATTTCTGCGATGGTCGCGCCTCGGCCGTGCTGGGCACGCACAGCCACGTGCCGGCCGCCGATTACCGCATCCTGCCGCAGGGCACCGCCTTCATGAGCGACGTCGGCATGTGCGGCGACTACGATTCGGTGATTGGCATGCAGGCCGCGGGTGCAGTCGCACGTTTCGTCAAGAAGATGCCGGTCGAACGGCTGCAGGTCGCCGACGGTCCGGCGACGATATGCGCCGTCGTCGTCGAGACCGACGACGCTACCGGTCTGGCGCGGCGAATCGCGCCGGTGCGAATCGGCGGCCGGCTAACGCCGGCGTGGCCGCGCGAGATGGAAGCGACGGTGGACGCGCTATCGTCGTAAGCCGCCGCCGTAATCCTGCCATATTGCCTCGGCTGAATGACCGCGGGGGCAAGCGGGGCGGATGGCTGCAGATTCACCCGATGTGGTATGGTCGGGCGACTTCATTTTGCCGCCGGAATGGCAGATGGCCGGACATTCCCAATTTAAGAACATCATGCATCGCAAAGGCGCGCAGGATAAAAAGCGCGCCAAGGTCTTCACCAAGATCATCCGCGAGTTGACCGCCGCCGCGAAGACGGGGTCCGCCGACCCCGCCACCAATCCGCGGCTGCGCGCGGCCGTGATGGCGGCCAAGGAAGCGAACATGCCGCGCGACACGATGGAGCGCGCAATCAAGCGCGGCGGCGGCGGCGACACCGAGAGTTACGAAGAGGTCCGCTACGAAGGTTACGGGCCGGGCGGCGTCGCAGTGATTGTCGAGGCATTGACCGACAACCGCAACCGCACCGCCAGCGAGATTCGCGCCGCCTTCACCAAGGTCGGCGGCAGTCTCGGCGAGACCAACAGCGTGAGCTTCCTGTTCGACCGCGTTGGCCAGATCGTCTTTCCGGACGGCGTGGATTTCGACGCGCTGTTCGAAGTCGCGGTCGAGGCGGGCGCCGACGATGTAGAGATCCAAGGCGACGAGCGCGTGGTGACTTGCGGACCGGATAGCCTCAATGCGGTGCGCGACGACCTCGAGCGCAGGTTTGGCGCGCCGCGCGCCGCGCGTCTGGTCTGGCGTCCGAAGACGAATACGCCAATTGGCCGCGACGACGCCGAGGCATTGTTCAAGCTCCTTGAGAACCTAGAGGATAGCGACGACGTGCAGAACGTGTTCGCGAACTTCGAAGTGTCCGACGACATCATGGCGCGGTTGAGCGCGTGAGGCCGCCGGACAGCGGCCGGTAACCGGCCATGCGACTCATCGGGCTCGATCCCGGGCTGCGTCGAACCGGCTGGGGCATCATCGACGCCGAGGGGAATCGACTGCGCCACGTCGATTGCGGCGTCGTCGCGGTAGCGGCATCCGGGCCTCTCGCCGACCGGCTCGCCGAATTGTTCCGCGGCCTCGGCGCTGTGCTCGATCGGTACGCGCCGGAAGCGGCGGCGGTCGAGGAAAGCTTCGTCAATCGTAACGCGGCGTCCACTTTGAAGCTCGGCTTGGCGTGCGGCGTCGTCCTGCTGACGCCGGCGGAGCGCGGCCTGCCGGTCTACGAGTATCCCGCCAACTTGATCAAGAAATCGGTGGTCGGCTTCGGCCACGCGGAGAAACGGCAGGTGGCGCTGATGGTGCGCAAGCTGCTGCCCGGCACCGTTGCGGTTGCCGATGCTGCCGACGCGCTCGCCGTCGCCATCTGCCACGCCCATCATGCACGCAGTGCCCGGGCGTGGGCGAGCCGCGTCGTCGGCACGGAGGCCCGGCGGTGATTGCGATGCTCGCTGGCAGAGTCGATCAGGTCGGCATCGACAGCCTGGTGCTCGATGTCAACGGCGTCGGCTATCACGTGTTCTGCTCGTCGCGCAGCCTTGCCAAGGCGCCGGCGCACGGCGAGCCATTGCGGTTGCACATCGAGACGCATGTGCGCGAGGACCACATCCACTTCTACGGCTTCTTCGACGAGGCCGAGCGCGCCTGGTTTCGGCTGCTGCTCGGCGTGCAGGGCGTTGGCGCGCGCATCGCGATGGCCATTCTCGGTGCGTTTTCACCGACTGAGCTGGCGACCGCGATCGCCGCACAGGACCGCGCATCGCTCACGCACGCCGACGGCGTCGGATCGAAACTTGCCAGCCGCATCCTGACCGAGCTCAAGGATAAGGCGGCGGCGCTGTCGCCGGTCGCGATCGTCGCCGAACCGGCGGACGGTGCCACCACGGACGCGGTTTCGGCGCTGGTCAATCTCGGTTATCCGCGCGGCGACGCCTATGGCGCCGTGGCGGAAGCCGCGCGCCGGCTCGGTCCGTCGGCCCGGCTTGACGCCCTGATTCGCGCCGGCTTGCGGGGGCTCGCCCGGTGACGGCGCCGCGCATCCTGTCGGCCGATCGCAGGCCCGAGGACGCCGAACTGTCGCTGCGTCCGGCGACCTTGGCCGAGTTTGTCGGTCAGAAGACGGTGCGCGACAATCTCGCGGTTTTTATCAAAGCGGCGCGGGCGCGTGGCGAAGCGCTCGATCACGTGCTGTTGTCGGGGCCGCCCGGACTCGGCAAGACGACGCTGGCGCAGATCATCGCGCGCGAGATGGGCGCTGGCTTTCGCGCGACCTCGGGTCCGGTAATCCAGCGTGCAGGCGACCTTGCCGCGATTCTGACCAACCTCGAGCCGCGCGACGTGCTGTTCATCGACGAAATCCACCGCCTCGCGCCGGCAGTCGAGGAAGTGCTCTATCCGGCGATGGAGGATTTCGAGCTCGACCTCGTCATCGGCGAGGGACCGGCAGCGCGATCCGTCCGCATCGACTTGCCGGCTTTCACACTCATCGGTGCGACCACGCGTGCGGGCCTCATCACGCGACCGCTGCGCGAGCGCTTCGGTATCCCGCTGCGGCTGCAGTTTTACGGGGCGGCCGAACTGCGCGAGATCGTCGCGCGCGGCGCGCGGGTGCTCAGCATGACGCTCGACGACAAGGGGGCGAACGAGATCGCGCGCCGGTCGCGCGGCACGCCGCGCGTGGCGTCGCGCCTGCTGCGCCGCGTGCGCGATTTTGCAGCCGTGGGGGGCACGCCGCGGATTGACGCCAAAATCGCTGACGCGGCGCTGCAGCGCCTCGAAGTCGACGGCCATGGACTCGATGCCATGGATCGCCGCTATCTCCTCTGCATCGCGCGCAACTACGGCGGCGGGCCGGTCGGCGCCGAGACGGTCGCGGCCGCGCTTGGCGAGGAACGCGACGTCATCGAGGATGTGATCGAGCCCTATCTCGTTCAGCAGGGCTTCGTCCATCGCACGCCGCGCGGCCGCATGCTGACCGATTCCGGCTTCGGCTATCTCGGTCTGAAGCCGATCCGTTCCAAAGGCGCGCAGCTCGACCTGCTTGCGGCGAAGGATGCCGAGGAGGAGCGGGCATGACTCTGCCACGCGAAGGGCGCCTGTTCGATGGCGTTCACCGCTTTCCGGTTCACGTCTATTACGAGGATACTGACGCCGGTGGTGTCGTCTACTACGCCAATTATCTCAAGTTCGCCGAACGGGCGCGCAGCGAGGCGATCCGTGCGCTCGGCGCGTCGCATGGCCGGCTGCGCGACGAATCCGGCGTCGTCCTTGCGGTTCACAGACTCGCGGCGGAATATCTTGCGCCGGCGCACCTCGACGACGACCTCGTCGTCCACACGCGCGTGCTCAGCGCCACGGGCGCGGCGATCGATCTCGAACAGGAAATCACGCGCGCCCAGACGCGCCTTTTCGTCATGACCTGCACTGTCGTCTGTGTCGCCAAAAGCGGCCGGCCGACGCGCTTGCCGCCGCCGCTCGCGGCGGCCGTCGCGCTATTTACCCCTCAAACCTCCGCAACTCCCAAGGTGATCAAAGCCAATGGCCGGTAACGTCATCGACAACGCCGTGAACGCGCTCGCCAGTCCGCCGGCGCCCGTCGACCAGCTTGCCCTCGCCGGTTCCGCGGCACCGCACGATCTTTCGATGTTCGGGCTATTCATGCAGGCCGACACGATCGTCAAGCTCGTGCTCTTCCTGCTGCTCGCGGCCTCGTTCTGGTCGTGGGCAGTGATCTTCGACAAGACGAGCAAACTGCGGCGCCTTCACCGCGACGCCGAACATTTCGAGGAAAGCTTCTGGTCGGGTGGTTCGCTCGACGATCTCTACGACCGTGTCGGCGAGCGGCCCGAGGATCCGATGTCGGCGGTCTTCGCCGCCGCCATGCGCGAGTGGCGACGCAGTGTTGCGAAGGGTTTGATCGAAAGCACGAGCATGCGCGCCAATCTCAAGGAACGTGTCGAGCGCGTCATGCAGATCACACTCGGCCGCGAGATGGATCGTCTCGAGCGCTACATGCCGTTCCTGGCCACCGTCGGCTCGACCGCGCCGTTCGTCGGCCTGTTCGGTACCGTCTGGGGCATCATGAACAGCTTCCAGGCGATCGCTGCGGTCAAGAACACCAGCCTTGCGGTGGTCGCGCCGGGCATCGCTGAATCGCTGTTCGCGACTGCGCTCGGTCTCGTTGCCGCGATTCCAGCGGTAGTCGCCTACAACAAGTTCTCGACCGACTTCAGCCGTTACGCCGGCCGCCTGCAGGCTTTCGCGACCGAGTTCAGTGCGATCCTGTCGCGTCAGCTCGACGAGAAGGCGCATTAAGATGGCGGCGATGCTGCCTGGGTCACGCGAGGCCGGAGGTCGACAAGCCCGTTACCGACCGATGTCCGAGATCAACGTGACCCCGATGGTCGATGTCATGCTCGTGCTGCTCGTTATCTTCATGGTCACGGCGCCGCTGCTCACGGTGGGTGTGCCGGTCAATCTGCCGCAAACCCAGGCGCCGACGATCAACGAGCCGAAGGAACCTTTGGTGATCACTATCGATGCCAAGGGCGATGTCTATCTCCAGAACAGCAAGATCGATTCCAAGGACCTCGGTCCACGGCTGATCGCCGTGACGAACAACAATCCGAACGCGACGATCTATGTACGCGGCGACCGCGCAATCGACTACGGCCGTGTGCTCGAGATCATGGGCATCGTCAGTTCGGCCGGCTTCACGAAAGTGTCGCTGATTGCCGAGCTGCCGGGTACCAACGAGAAGGCCCTGCGGCGCTGACGTGTCGGTTGCGCATTTCGACAACATGCCGGAACGGCGCGGACTCATCTATTCGGCGGTTCTGCATCTCATGGTCGTGCTGGCGGTGGTCCTCGGCCTGCCGTCGCTCTTCCGGGCACGTCTCGCCGAGGAGCAGCCGATCGTCGTGCAGATCGTGAATATCGGTCCGAAGACCCTCGCGATGATGAAGACGTTCACGCCGCCGACCGAAAAGGCCTCGACCAAGGTGGCCAAGGCCGAGCCCAAGAAACCGACGCCGCCGACGCCGCCGCAATCGAAGACCGTGCCGCCGCCCAAGCCCCGGCCGGCCGAGGTGAAGGTTCCCGAAAAGCCTTCGCCGCCGAAGCCCGAAGCCAAGACGCAACCGCCTGAACCGCCGCGTCCGCTGCCAGCGCAGAAGCGGCAGGACCTCGCCTTCGACACGCTGCTCAAGAATCTGGCGGCAAAGCCGCTACCGCGGGAGCAGCCGACGACGCAGCCGGCCAAAAAGCCGCAGCCGTCGTCGCAGCCGATCGCACCCCTCGGCTCGCAGCTTTCGGTGAGCGAACTCGATCTCGTCAAACAACAGATCGAACAATGCTGGAACGTGCCGGCGGGCGCGCGCGACGCCCAGGACTTGACGCCGGAATTCCGGGTCACGATGAATCCTGACGGGACCGTGCGTTCTGCGACGCTCATGAACCCCGAGCGTCTGAGCGACCCCTTCTTCCAGGCGGCGGCGGACAGCGCACGTCGCGCCTTGTTCAATCCGAGCTGTCAGCCGCTCAAACTTCCGCCACAAAAATATGACCAATGGCAGAACTTCACCATAACCTTCGATCCCAAGGATCTTCGCTCATGAATCGCCTGCTCCGCCCGCTGACCCTGCTGTTGCTCGGCGCGCTCTGCGCCCTTCCGCTCTCCGCGCGCGCCGAACTCCATCTCGACATCACGCGCGGCAAGATTGAGCCGCTGCCTATTGCGATTCCCCGTTTCGCCGGTACCGCGCAGGCGGCGGCGGACATCACCCAGGTGCTGTCCGCCGATCTCGAGCGCTCCGGCCTCTTCAAGCCGATCGATCCGCAGGCTTTCGTTGACAAGGATCCGGCGTCGCATATCCCACCGAATTACAACGACTGGCGCGTGATCAACGCCCAGGCGCTTATCACCGGCGACGCCAATCAGATGCCCGACGGCCGCGTCCAGGTCGAGTTTCGCCTGTGGGATGTCTTCGCGCAGCAACAACTGACCGGGCTGCGCTATACCACGACCGCCTCGAATTGGCGCCGCATCGCCCACATCATCGCCGACGCGGTCTACAAGCGGATCACTGGCGAGGACGGCTATTTCGACACCCGCATCGTCTACATCGCCGAAAGCGGCCCGCTCGATCACCGCATCAAGCGTCTCGCCATCATGGACCAGGACGGCTACAACAACCGCTATCTGACCGATGGCCGCTCGCTGGTGCTTACGCCGCGCTTCTCGCCGTCGACGCAGGAGATCACCTATCTCTCTTACCGCAGCGGCACGCCTCGCGTGTATCTGTTCAATATCGATACCGGTCAGCAGGAGGTGCTCGGTGATTTCCCGGGCATGACGTTCGCGCCGCGCTTTTCGCCGGACGGTAACCGCGTGATCATGAGCCTGTCGGTCAACGGTGCCAGCGACATCTACACGCTCGACCTGCGCACGCGGCGCGCGGTCCAGATCACGCATACCAACGCGATTGATACGTCGCCGTGCTTCTCGCCCGACGGCCAGCACATCGTGTTCAATTCAGACCGCGGCGGTTCGCAGCAGCTCTACGTGATGAATGCCGATGGCAGCGACATCCACCGCATCAGCTTTGGCTCCGGACGCTACGGCACGCCGGTGTGGTCGCCGCGCGGCGACCTGATCGCCTTCACCAAGATCGACAATGGCCAGTTCTACATCGGCGTCATGCATCCGGACGGATCGGGCGAGCGCCTGCTGACCAGCGGGTTCCTCGTCGAGGGTCCGAGTTGGGCGCCGAATGGCCGCGTGTTGATCTATTTCCGACAGACGCCGGCCGATGCGCGTGGCCGCGGCGCCTCGAGCCGCCTCTACACGATCGACCTGACGGGGTACAACGAGCGCGAACTCGTGACGCCGACGGACGCCTCCGATCCGGCTTGGTCCCCCTTGCTCCCCTAATGATTTCAGGCTTATAGTCGCCGCGACATTATTTGCGCCATAAGCCTGATGCGAGGTGGTTTCAGGCGTGGCATGGGGGCCCCTCCGGGCGCTGCCGTCACGATCAAGATTCCAACAAGGAGTGGACAATGAATTTTCGGTCACTTTGTGTGATCGCGGCGATGTTGTTCCTGGCGGCATGCCAGAGCGCGCCGCAAACGGGTGGTGGTGCCGCCGGAACCGCGACGACGACGGCGACCATCGCGCCGGGTTCGCGCGAAGATTTCGTTCAAAATGTCGGCGATCGCGTGTTCTTTGATTTCGACAAGTCTGACATAAAGCCGGAAGGCGAGAAGACGCTCGAGCGCCAGGCGGCATGGCTGAAGAAGTATCCGAATGTCAAGGTGACGGTCGAAGGCCACTGCGACGATCGCGGTACGCGTGAATACAACTTGGCGCTCGGCGCGCGTCGCGCCAACGCGGTCAAGCGTGCGCTGGTCGCACTCGGAATCGATCCGAATCGCATCACGACGATCAGCTACGGCAAGGAGCGTCCGGCCGTTATCGGCGACAACGAGGCAGCGTGGGCGCAGAACCGCCGCGGCGTGACTGTCGTCCAGTAGCGCATCGAGACGTCTGATCGGACCACGGAGCGCCTGCTCCCTACCGGCGACCGACCAGTCGCGGAGGGCAGGCGCCCTTTTTTTGCCCTAATGCTCGATCATCACTGGGGATGCCAAGGATCGCGGCCGTCATGCGCCCCCTGATCATTTTATTCGCTTCCGCCATACTGCTCGGCACGGTGCCGGCCGCGCGGGCGCAGAACACAGGCGACACCGCCGCATTGAACGACCGGCTCGATCGGATCGAGCGCGACCTCAGCGCGCTCGAACGCCAGGTGTATCGGGGCAGCAGCGCGCCCCCGACAGCTGCCGACAGCGGCGCGCCGGAAGTCACCGGTCCGGCCGTGTTGCAGACCGAAGACCGGCTGGCGCGGCTCGAAGGCGAGGTGCGCGATCTCACAGGTCAGTTCCAGGTCATCAACAACTCGATCAGCCAGCTCAACGACCGCGTCACCAAGCTGTCGAGCGACGTCGACATGCGACTGACCGCGCTCGAGCACGGGCATGTCGCCGGCGAGAACGGCCCGCCGGCGTCAACACAGCCGGGCGCGCCGTCGGCCGAGGCAAGCGCGGCGCCTGCCGCCGGCGCCGCGGCCGCGCTGACACCGGCCCAGCAGTATCAAAACGCCTTCGCCCTGCTGCGGCGCGCCGACTATCCCGGCGCCGAGCAGGCGCTGCGGACGTTCGTCGCCGAAAATCCCAAAGATCCGCTCGCCGGCAATGCGCAGTACTGGCTCGGCGAGACCTATTACGTCCGCAAGAATTGGAAGGATGCCGCGATCGCTTTCGCCGAGGGCTATCAGAAATATCCGAAGAGCAGCAAGGCGCCGGACGATCTGCTGAAGCTCGCCATGTCGCTCGGCAATATGGGCCAGAAGGCCAATGCATGCACCGCGTTGCAGCGCCTCGAGCGCGATTTCCGCCAGCTGCCGGCGAACGTGCGCGGCCCGGCCGCGGCCGAGAAGCAGCATCTCGGCTGCTGAGCGATGGAGGGCGCGGTCGCCGGCTCGATGACGCCGCTCGTCGCGGCCGAATTCGAACCGCTGATGGCGCGCTTCGCGCCGTTCGAGCCGCAACCGCATCTCGCGGTCGCCTGTTCTGGCGGCGGCGACAGCTTGGCGCTCGCTTTTCTCGCCGACGGCTGGGCAAAGGCGCGCGGCGGCGAGATCACCGCACTAATCGTCGATCATCGGCTGCGTCCCGAATCGGAGCGCGAGGCGGCCGAAGTGGCGCGCACCTTGGCCGCGCACGGAGTCGCGCATCGCATTCTGGTCTGCGCCGACCCGCCGGCCGCCGCGAATCTCGAGGAGGCGGCGCGCCGGGCGCGCTACCGGCTGTTGGAAGCTTGGTGCGAACAACACGGTGTGCTGCATCTGCTGACCGCTCACCACCGCGACGACCAGGCCGAGACCGTGCTGATGCGTCTGGCACGCGGCAGCAGTCTCGACGGTCTCGGCGGCATCGCGCCGGAAAGCGCGCGGCGTGCCTGTCGCGTGCTCCGTCCGCTGCTCGACGTGCCGCCGCAGCGGCTGCGCGCCACGCTGAAGGCGCTGGGCGTCGCCCATGTCGAGGATCCGATGAATCGCGATCCGGCGTTCCAGCGCGTGCGATTGCGCGCGGCACGCACCATGCTGGCGGAGGAGGGATTGTCGGCGGATCGGCTGGTCGCGACCGCGGCGCATCTCCGGCGCGCGCGCGCGGCGCTCGAGACGATGCTCGCCGAGGTTCTGGCGCGCGCCGTGACGATCGATCCCTGCGGCTTCGCCGAACTTGAAATGCCAGCGCTGATCGCGGCACCGGAAGAGATCGGTCTGCGCGCTCTGGCCGCAGTATTGATTACGGTCGGCGGCGCGGATTATCCGCCGCGGCTCGAATCTCTCGAACGGCTTTACCGTGAGCTGCGGGACGGCCTTTCGGGCGGCCGTACCCTGGGCGGTTGCGAACTGCTGCCCAAGCCGGGGCGCGTCCTGGCGTGTCGCGAACCGGCGGCGGTCGCCGCCAGCCAGGCGGTGGCGCCGGGCGGCCATCTGTTATGGGACGGCCGGTTCATGGTTGCGCTGCCTGCCGAGGCGTCGACCGGCTTCACCGTGAGCGCGGTCGGTCGCAAGGACGCTGCGCGGCTCGCGGCCGACGGCTGTGGCGACGAGGTGCCGGCGGTGGTTCGGGCGACGCTGCCCGGTCTGTTCGACGACGGCGGTTTGGCCGCGGTGCCGACAGTCGGCTGGCGGCGCGGCGACGTTGACGCCGGACTAGCGCGCCGCGAAATTGCCGTTTTTAGCCCGCGCCGGCCGCTCTGCGGGTTGGGGTTAACAGTTGTTTAAGCGCAAAGCCTTCTTATGTAGTAACATGGCACGGCAACACGGCGGGGCATCCGGCCCTGCGGCCATCAGAACGATGGGCGGTCGGCGCGGCACGGAAGGGCCATTGGACTCGTGAACAATTTCGGCAAGAACCTCGCCCTGTGGATCATCATCGGGCTGTTGTTGGTGGCTCTGTTCAACCTGTTCCAGAGTTCGACCACGCATACGCCGCCGAACAGCCTGGCCTATTCCGAATTCATCAATGACGTGAACCGCGGCGAAGTGCGTCAGGTCACCATCCAGACCGGCGCCCAGGGCAGCACGGTCACCGGCAAGTTCAGCGACGGCCGCGAGTTCTCGACCTACGTGCCGAACGATCCCAATCTGGTCAACCGCCTGCTCGACAAGGGCGTGACAATCCGCGCGACGCCGACCGAAGAGAACATGCCGTCGCTCTTCGGCATCCTGATCTCGTGGTTCCCGATGCTGCTGCTGATCGGCGTGTGGATCTTCTTCATGCGCCAGATGCAGGGCGGCGGCGGCCGCGCGATGGGCTTTGGCAAGAGCCGCGCGCGCCTGCTGACCGAGAAAGTCGGCCGTATCACCTTCGACGACGTTGCCGGCATTGACGAGGCCAAGAACGAACTCGAGGAGATCGTCGAGTACCTCAAGGACCCGCAGAAGTTCCAACGCCTCGGCGGCAAGATTCCAAAGGGCGTGCTGCTGGTCGGACCGCCGGGCACCGGTAAGACGCTGTTGGCGCGCGCCATCGCCGGCGAGGCCAATGTGCCGTTCTTCACCATCTCGGGCTCCGACTTCGTCGAGATGTTCGTCGGTGTCGGCGCCTCGCGCGTGCGCGACATGTTCGAGCAGGGCAAGAAGAATGCACCGTGCATCATCTTCATCGACGAGATCGACGCGGTCGGCCGCCATCGCGGCGCCGGTCTCGGCGGCGGCAACGACGAGCGCGAGCAGACGCTCAATCAGTTGCTGGTCGAGATGGATGGTTTCGAGGCCAACGAAGGCGTAATCCTGATCGCCGCGACCAACCGGCCTGATGTGCTCGATCCGGCACTGTTGCGGCCCGGCCGCTTCGACCGCCAGGTCGTGGTGCCGAATCCGGACGTCGTCGGCCGCGAGAAAATCCTCAAGGTCCACATGCGCAAGGTGCCGTTGGCGTCCGATGTCGACCCGCGCATCATCGCGCGGGGCACACCCGGCTTCTCCGGCGCCGACCTCGCTAACCTCGTCAACGAGGCGGCGCTGATGGCGGCCCGCAAGGGTAAGCGCTCGGTCACTATGGCCGAATTCGAGCAGGCCAAGGACAAGGTCATGATGGGTGCCGAGCGGCGCTCCATGGTCATGACTGAGGACGAGAAGAAACTCACCGCCTATCACGAAGGCGGCCATGCCTTGTGCATGCTGTATCTCGAGGGCCACGAACCACTGCACAAGGTGACGATCATCCCGCGCGGGCGCGCGCTCGGCATCACCATGTTTCTGCCCGAACGCGACAAGTACAGCCAATCGCGCCACGAGCTCGAAGCCATGGTCACGAGCCTCTTCGGCGGCCGCGTCGCCGAGGAACTGATTTTCGGTCCGGAGCGGGTGACGACCGGCGCGGCGGACGACATCAAGCGCGCGACCAACCTGGCGCGCCGCATGGTCACGGAGTTTGGCTTTAGCGACAAACTCGGCCCGCTGCGCTACAGCGGCGACGAGGAAGAGGTCTTCCTCGGCCACTCGGTGACGCAGCGCAAGAACGTCTCCGATGCTACCGCCAAGGTCATCGACGAGGAAATTCGCCGCATCGTCGAAGAGGGCGAGAAGCGCGCCCGCGGGATCCTGACCAAGCATCTCGACGAGCTCCACGCGCTCGCCAAAGGATTGCTCGAGTTCGAGACGCTGACGGCCGACGAGATTCGCCGCGTCATCCGCGGCGAGAAAATCGTCCGCGATACGGGGCCAGCGCTCGAGGAGCCGGCCAAGCCGGCGCCGGGGCGGCGCCCCTCCGTGCCGCCCGCCGGTCGCGACAAGACCGCCGGCGGCGCCGAGCCGGAGCCGCAGCCGGGCGGCTGAGCCGTTCCGCGTTCCAGGGGGCATGGTGAAGTCGACGACGCGCAAGCTGTTCGGCACCGACGGCATCCGCGGCACCGCCAATCGCGAGCCGATGACGGCGGATACCGCCCTCAAGGTCGCGATGGCCGCGGGATGCGTGCTGCGCCGCGGCGATCACCGCCACCTTGCCGTCATCGGCAAGGATACGCGGCTGTCGGGCTATCTGATCGAGCCGGCGCTGACCGCGGGCTTCATCGCCATGGGCGTGGACGTCGTGCTGGTGGGTCCGTTGCCCACGCCGGCGATCGCCATGCTGACCCGTTCCTTGCGCGCCGATCTCGGCGTGATGATCTCGGCTTCGCATAATCCATATGAGGACAACGGCATCAAACTTTTCGGTCCCGACGGCTTCAAGCTTTCGGACGAGATCGAGGCCCAGATCGAGGCCGCCTTCGGCCGCGCCGCCGACGAGCGCGCCACGTCCAAGGGCCTCGGCCGTGCCAAGCGCCTCGATGACGCCGCTGGCCGCTATATAGAGTTCGTCAAGAACACGTTCCCCAAGGGGCTGCGGCTCGACGGCCTCAAGGTCGTGGTCGATTGCGCCAACGGCGCCGCCTACAAAGCTGCACCGACGGTGCTGTGGGAGTTGGGCGCCGAGGTCGTGCCGGTCGCCGTCTCGCCTGACGGCCTCAACATCAACCGCAATTGCGGCGCGACCGCCCCGGTCACCATGCAGGAAGCGGTGGTCGCGCACGGCGCCGATCTCGGCATCGCCCTCGATGGCGATGCCGACCGCCTGATCATGGCCGATGAGCGTGGCCGCATGCTCGACGGCGATCAGCTCATGGCACTGATCGCGCTCAACTGGCATCGCAACGGGCGGCTCGCCGCACCAGGCGTGGTCGCCACCGTCATGTCGAATCTCGGGTTCGAGCGGCACCTGACCGGCCGTGGGGTGGCGGTGATGCGCGCGCAGGTCGGCGACCGCTATGTTGTCGAGACCATGCGTCGCATCGGCAGCAATCTCGGCGGCGAACAGTCGGGCCACATCATCCTCGGCGAGTATTCGACCACCGGCGACGGGCTGATCGCCGCGCTCCAGGTCCTCGCCGGCATCGTCGAGACCGGCGCGCCGGCCAGCCAGGTCTGCAACGTCTTCGAGCCCGTGCCGCAGCTGCTGCGCAATGTCCGCGTGAACGGCGTCGACCTGCATAAAGGCGCGATCAAGAACGCCATCCAGGCGGCGGAACGTCGCCTCGGCGCGCAGGGCCGCCTGCTGGTGCGCAAATCCGGCACCGAGCCGCTGGTCCGCATCATGGCGGAAGGCGAGGACCAGGCGCTGGTGGCGGAGATCGTCGAGAGCGTCGCCGTCGCGGTGGCGGCGGCGGGACACGCGGAGGAAAGCGCGGCCGAATGACCGGCCGCGTGCTCATCGTCGCCGGCTCGGATTCCTCGGCCGGCGCGGGCATTCAGGCCGATCTCAAGACGGTGACCGCGCTCGGCGGCTACGCGACAACCGCCATCACCGCGCTGACAGCGCAAAACACATTGGGAGTCGCCGCTGTGCTGCCGGTGGGTCCGGACTTCGTCCGCCGGCAGATCGAAGCCGTCCTCGTCGACATCGGTGCTGACGCCATCAAGACCGGCATGCTGGTCGACGCTGCGGTTGTGGAGAGCGTCGCCGATGCGCTCGAAACCCTGGCGCCCGACATACCGCTGGTCGTCGATCCGGTGATCGCCGCCACCAGCGGTCCGGCGCTGCTCGACGAGCCGGGCATGGAGCGGCTGAAGCGCCGGCTGATCGCGCGCGCCGCCGTCGTTACGCCGAACCTGTCCGAGGCCGCGCTGCTCACCGGCTTGACCGTCGCCGATCTCGATGGCATGCGCCGGGCGGCCGAGGCCCTGCTGCGGCTCGGCGCGCGCGCGGTCGTGATCAAGGGCGGCCATCTGTCCGGCGACCGCTTGACCGATCTAGTGACGACGCCGCGCGAACATTTCGTGCTCGAGGCGCGACGCCAAAAGACGCGGGCCACGCACGGCACCGGCTGTACCTACGCGTCGGCCATCGCCGTCGGCTTGGCACAGGGTTTGGATCTGCGCGTCGTAATCGAGCGCGCCCACGCTTTCGTGCAGCAGGCGATCCGGCACGCGCCCGGACTGGGCGCCGGTCGCGGCCCGCTCGGCCATGCGCCGATGCCGGCCAAACGCCAGACGAGGAGAAAACATGCCCGACGCGGTCCGCTACGCCGACGAGCCCGACCTCGGCGTCGATGAGTTCGTCGATGTGCTGCGGCGCTCCACGCTGGCCGAGCGCCGGCCGGTCGACGATCGCGGCCGCATCGCGCGCATGCTCGAACACGCCGACATCCGGCTCTGCGCCCGTGAGCCCGGCGGCCGTCTGATCGGCGTGGCGCGTGCACTCACCGATTTCGCCTATTGCTGCTACCTGTCGGATCTCGCGGTCGATGCGGCGTGGCAGCGGCGCGGCATCGGCCGGGAGCTGATTCGCCGGACGCAGGCGCTCGCCGGTCCGGAGACGCTGCTCCTGCTGCTCGCCGCGCCGAAGGCGATGAGCTATTACCCGCATATCGGTCTGACCCGCTCGGAACGCGCTTTCACCCTCGATCGGCGCTGAGCTATGGTGCCGCGCCGCGAGGGAGGGCGCGGGGATGGCCGAGCTTTATTTCGAAGACTTCAAGGTCGGCGACAGGTTCGTCACGCCGGGCAAGACGCTGACCGAGAAGGAAATCATCGACTTCGCCAGGGTCTACGATCCGCAGGAATTCCATCTCGATCCGGTCGCGGCGAAGCAGACCATTTACGGCGGCTTAATCGCCAGCGGCTTCCAGACGCTCGCCTTCGGATTTCGGCTGGTCTACGACACCGGCATCCTCACGGCCGCCAGCATGGGCTCGCCCGGCTTCGACGAGCTGCGCTGGCTCAAGCCGGTGCGCCCGGGCGACACGCTGCATGTCGAGATGGAGGTGACGGAGAGCCGTCCGTCGCAGTCGAAACCCGACCGCGGCATCATGCGCGCGGCCTACCGGTACCTGAACCAGAAGGGCGAGGCGGTGCTGACCTACACCGCGATGCATCTGCTCAAGCGCAAGCCGGCCTAGCACCGGCGCGAACGACACAGCGCCGACGCGCGATTCACCGTGTGCGATTGACGGTACACGTGAAGCGCCATAGTTTCATCGGCGGGACACGCCCCCCAACGGCGCGGCTATTCTGGAAGGAATAGACTCGTGAAGCCGAATTCTCGGCCCGCCAATCCGTCATTTTCGTCCGGCCCTTGCGCCAAGCGTCCCGGTTGGAGCTTGCAGGCACTGAGCGCCGCGTTGCTCGGTCGCTCGCATCGGTCCAAACCGGGCAAGGCCAAGCTCAAGGATGTGGTCGACCGCTCGCGCCGCCTGCTCGGCATTCCCAAGGATTATCGCCTCGGCATCGTGCCGGCGTCCGACACCGGCGCGGTCGAGCTGGCGATGTGGTCGCTCCTTGGCGCGCGGGGCGTCGATCTGCTCGCCTGGGAGGTGTTCGGCGAGGGGTGGGCAACCGACGTCGAGAAGCAGCTCAAGCTCGCCGATCTGCGCGTCATGCGCGCGCCTTACGGCCGGATTCCCGATCTCGCCCAGGTCGACACCGACCGTGACGTGGTCTTCCCCTGGAACGGCACCACGTCGGGCGCGCGGATTCCCGACGGCGATTGGATCAAGGCCGACCGCAAGGGGCTCACGATCTGCGACGCCACCTCGGCGGTCTTCGCCATAGATCTGCCGTGGACCAAACTCGATGTCGTCACCTGGTCCTGGCAGAAGGTGCTGGGCGGCGAGGCAGCGCACGGCATGCTGGCGCTGTCGCCGCGGGCGGTGGAGCGGCTCGAGACCTACAAGCCGGCCTGGCCGCTGCCCAAGGTTTTCCGGCTCACCTCGAAGGGCAAGTTCGCCGAGAACGTCTTCCAGGAAGAGACCATCAACACACCGTCGCTGCTGGCGGTCGAGGACGCGATTGACGGCCTCAAATGGGCCGAGTCGATCGGCGGCTTTCCGGCGCTCAAGGCACGCTGCGAGGCCAATCTCGCCGCCGTGGCGCGCTGGGTCGCAAAATCCGAGTGGATCGATTTCCTCGTTGCCGATCCGAAGCTCCGTTCGTGCACCTCGGTCTGCCTCAAGGTCGTAGACGATTGGTTCCTGCGCCTCGCGCCGGACGCGCAGCGCGCCCAGGTGAAGCGCATCGAGGCGCTGCTCGACGCCGAAGGGGTGGCTTACGACATCGCCGGCCACCGCGACGCGCCGCCGGGGTTGCGCATCTGGTGCGGCGCGACGGTCGAGACCCGCGACGTCAAGGCGCTGCTGCCGTGGCTTGACTGGGCTTTTGGCGAAGTCCGCCGCGCCGACGCCGCCTGACGCCGGTCGTCGCCATGCCCAAAGTGCTAATTTCGGACGAGTTGAGCCCGCGCGCCGTCGCCGTCTTCAAGCAGCGCGGCGTGGAGACCGTGGTCAATACCAAGCTGACGCCCGACGAGCTCAAGAAGGTCATCGGCGAGTTCGACGGCCTGGCGGTGCGATCCGCCACCAAGGTCACGAAGCCGGTGATCGAGGCGGCGAAACGGCTCAAGGTGATTGGCCGGGCTGGCATCGGCGTCGACAACATCGACGTCGCCGCCGCGACGCAACGCGGTATCGCGCTCGAGGCCGAGCTCGGTCCGCACATGCTCTTCGTGCGCAATCACGACAAGCCGGGCTTCATCGGCAATCTCGGCCGAACGCTGGGCGAGGTGGCGGTCAATATCGCGACCTTCCATCTCGGCCGGTCGGCGCCGGGCCGGGACGCGATCTGCCTCGTGCAGGTCGACCAGCCGCTGGGCGATCCGCTGCTGGCCAAGGTTCGCGGCATCGCCAACGTTGTGCAGGCGAAGGAGCTGCGTTTCTAGCGAACCGAGCGTCACAACTCGGCCGTATCCGCCGGTTGCATCGTGAGCGCTGTTGATTACTTTTGAACCGAAACCACCATCACGATACCGGCGGTTGCGTACGCGCTCGTTGGTGCGGCGCAGGATGGTTGCCGCCGCGCGCTAAAACCGCTATTCCGGCCTCCGTGAACGAGATGCTGCACCGAGCGCTGCTGCCCGAAGGCCTGCGTGATTTGCTGCCGCCGGATGCCGGAATCGAGGCCGAGGTCGTCGCGCGGCTGATGGCGGCGTTGGCGAGCCACGGCTATGAGCGCGTCAAGCCGCCGCTCGCCGAGTTCGAGGACAACCTGCTCTCAGGCGCCGGCGCGGCGATGGCGCAGGACACGTTCCGCGTCATGGATCCGGTGTCGCGCCGGATGGTCGCCCTGCGTGCTGACATGACACCGCAGATCGCGCGTATCGCGGCGACGCGGCTCAAGAAGGCGGCGCGGCCGCTGCGGCTCTGCTACGCCGGCCAAGTCCTGCGCGTCAACGGCAGCCAGCTGCGGCCCGAGCGCCAGGTCGGACAGGTCGGCGCCGAGCTGATCGGTCCGTCCGAGGTTTCCGCCGATGCCGAGGTGATTTTGATCGCCGCCGAAGCGCTGGCCGATCTCGGCGCGCAGGGGCTGTCCGTCGACCTGACGCTGCCGACACTGGTGCCGGCGGTCTGTCGTGCCGCGAAGCTGGAGCCGGCGGCAAACGACGCGGTGCGTCGCGCGCTCGATCACAAAGACGCCGCCGCGCTGCGCCGGGCCGCGGGGGCCGCGGCGCCGCTGCTCGCCGAGCTGCTCAAGGCCGCCGGTGCCGCCGAGAAATCGCTGGCCAAGCTCGCGGCGATCGATCTGCCCAAGCCGGCAGCGGTCGAGCGGGCACGCCTCGGAGAAGTCGTCGCGCGAGTGAAACGGGCGGCGCCGGGTCTCGTCATGACCGTCGATCCGGTCGAGAACCGCGGCTTCGAGTATCACACCGGCGTCAGCTTCACGCTCTTCGCCAAATCCGTCCGTGGCGAGCTCGGCCGCGGCGGCCGCTATCGCACCGGCAATGGCGGCGGCGAGGACGCCACCGGCTTCACCCTCTACACCGACACCATCGTCCAGGCGCTGCCGCCGCTGCCGGCGCCGCGCCGCGTCTACGTGCCGTTCGAGGACGGCGCGGTGGCCAAACAGCTGCGCGCCGAGGGCTGGATCACGGTGGCGGGCCTCGCGCCGGCCCGCGATCCGCGCGGCGAGGCGAAACGCCTGAATTGCGGCCACTTCCTGGACGGCGGCAAGATCGTCGCCCTCACTTAGCGCCGGAGATCAACAATGGCGAATGTCGCGGTGATCGGCGCTCAATGGGGCGACGAGGGCAAGGGAAAGATCGTCGACTGGCTGAGCGAGCGCGCCGACGTCGTCGTGCGCTTCCAGGGCGGCCACAACGCCGGACATACCCTCGTCATCGGCAACGTCGAACACCGGCTGAGCCTGCTGCCTTCTGGCGTGGTGCGCGACGGCAAGCTGTCGATCATCGGCAATGGCGTCGTGGTCGATCCCTGGGCGCTGATCAAGGAGATCGACAATATCGCAGCCAGGGGCGTTACGGTCACGCCAGCGAGCCTGCGCGTCGCCGAGAACGCGACGCTGATCCTGCCGTCGCACGGTCAGCTCGATCGCGCGCGCGAGGAGGCGCGCGGCGCCTACAAGATCGGCACCACGGGCCGCGGTATCGGCCCCGCCTATGAGGACAAGGTCGGCCGCCGCGCGCTGCGGCTGTGCGATCTCGCCGATCCGGCGACGCTGCCGGATAAGCTCGACGCCCTGCTGCTGCACCACAACGCTCTGCTGCGCGGCCTCGGCGCGGCCGAGGTCCAGCGCGAGCCGTTGCTCAAGTCGCTGCTCGAGATCGCGCCCAAGGTCCTGCCTTATGCCGATCGCGTATGGGAGCGTCTCGATGAAGCGCGCCGCGCTGGCAGGCGGATCCTGTTCGAAGGCGCGCAGGGCGTGATGCTCGACGTCGATCACGGCACCTATCCCTATGTCACCTCGTCGCATACCCATCCGGGTGAGGCGGCGTCGGGCGCCGGAACCGGCCACGCCGCGGTCGGCTACGTCCTCGGCATCACCAAGGCCTACACGACGCGCGTCGGCAGCGGCCCGTTCCCGACCGAGCTCACCGACAAGATCGGCCAGACGCTCGGTGAGCGCGGTCGCGAATTCGGCGTGGTCACCGGGCGCAAACGGCGTTGCGGCTGGTTCGACGCAGTCATGGTCCGACAGGCGGTCAAGACCGCCGGCATCGACGGCATCGCGCTAACCAAGCTCGACGTGCTCGACGGTTTCCGCGAGATCAAAGTGTGCATCGGCTATCGGCTGCGCGGCGATACGCTCGATTACTTGCCGGCCCGTGCCGATCTCCAGGCGGCGATCGAGCCGGTCTACGAGACGATGGATGGATGGAGCGAGAGCACGCGCGGCGCGCGCAGCTGGGCGGATCTGCCGGCGCTGGCGATCAAATATATCCGGCGGATCGAGGAGCTGATTGACGCGCCCGTGGCCTTGCTGTCGACCAGCCCGGAGCGCGAGGACACCATCTTGGTGCACGACCCCTTCGCGGGGTGAGACGGCCGCTCAGACCTTGGCGGTGGCCCGCGCCGTGCGCAGCCGCGCGGCGATGTAGCCCTCCACCGCTTCCGACAGCGCGTCGAGGCGATCGGTGAAGAAATGATCGGCGCCGGCGATGGCCCGGTAGTCGATCTTGAGCGAGCGCTGCTTCTGCAGCCGCTGCGCCAGTTCCTTGACGCCCTCGGGCGCGACGATTTGGTCCTTGTCGCCCTGGACGATGAGGCCGGCAGCCGGCGGCCGCGTGAGGAAGTTGAAATCGACCAGGTTGACCGGTGGCGCCACCGCGACAAAGGCGTCCGATTCGGGTCGTCGCGCTAGCAGTTGCAGGGCGATCCAAGCGCCGAATGAAAAGCCGGCGATCCAGCACTGCTCGGCGTCCGGATTGTTGTTCTGCAGCCAGTCGAGCGCTGCCGCTGCGTCGGCGAGCTCGCCTTCGCCGCTGCCGTAGCTGCCCTGGCTCTTGCCGACGCCGCGGAAATTGAACCGCAGCGTCGCAAATCCCCGGCGCGCGAAGACATGGAACAGGGTGTAGACCACCTTGTTGTGCATGGTCCCGCCATGCTGCGGATGCGGGTGCAGGATCAGCGCGAGCGGCGCATTCTCGATCCGCGACGGGTGGTAACGCGCCTCAAGCCGGCCCGCAGGGCCGGTTAGTACCAATTCAGGCATGATGAAGCTTAACCCAGTGGGAAACTCGGGATTGACACCACATATTCATAAGGACTCTTCAACGAAAACGGCCCTAAAGTTGACCGCCTTACTAGGTGTAGATATAGTCCGGCCGTCGCATCAATCAATGCGCGGCGGCGCTTTTCCCGTGCAACTTGAGCCGCGGGCGACCGGATCATATAGCAAGCGGGACCCAAAATGTTGAGAGCTTTGCGCGACGAAATCGACACCATCCTGCGGCTCGATCCGGCGGCACGGACGCGCCTCGAAGTTGTGCTGGCCTATCCGGGCTTCCACGCGGTGGTATTCCACCGCGTGGCCCATTGGCTCTGGCGGTACCGCTTCCAAACTATCGCGCGCTGGCTGTCGAACCTGGCTCGGTTCCTGACGCTGATCGAGATCCATCCGGCCGCCCAGATCGGCCAACGGCTCTTCATCGATCACGGTGCCGGCGTGGTGATCGGCGAGACCACGGAAATCGGCGACGACGTGACGCTCTATCAGGGCGTGACGCTCGGCGGCACCTCGCCCAGCCGCGGCAAGCGCCACCCGACCCTCGAGGACGGTGTCATCGTCGGCGCCGGCGCCAAGATCATCGGCGGTTTCACGATCGGCGCCGGGGCGCGCGTCGGCGCCAATGCGGTCGTGCTCCATGCCGTGGCGCCCGGCGAAACGGTTGCGGGCATTCCGGCACGGCCGATCGGCGTTCGGCCCGAAGCGCCGAAGGCGTTCCTGCCTTACGGCACGCCGTGCGATGACTTGCCCGATCCGATCGCACGCTGCGTCGCCAGCCTGATGGACGAAGTCGCCAATCTCAAGCAGCGTCTCGCCGAACTCGAGCAAAAGACGGAATTCCCGAAGGATCTGCCGGCCGAGCCGCGTTCGGCGCGCGCCGGGCGGCGCCTGTTGCGGGGCGTGGAGGACTGACATGAGGCTCAGCACCAAGGGACGTTATGCCGTCATGGCGATGGTCGATATCGCCAAACACGCGCAGGGCAACCCGATTACGCTGGCCGAGATCGCCGAACGGCAGTTGATCTCGCTGTCCTATCTCGAGCAGCTATTCGCCAAGCTGCGCAGCGCGGGTCTGGTGAAGAGCGTGCGCGGACCGGGCGGCGGCTACCTGCTCGCGCGCGGCGCCGAGGGCACGCGTATCTCCGATATCATTCTCGCGGTCGACGAACCCATCCGCACCACGCGCTGCACGCCGGGTGCGCCGATCGGTTGCAGCGGCAATAAGAGCCGCTGCCTGACGCACGACCTGTGGGAGGAGCTCGGCAACCAGATCCGGCTCTATCTGAGCTCGGTCACGCTAGCCGACGTGGTCGCCAACCGGTTGCTCGGCAGCAGCGGCGCGCTGCATCGCGAATGCGCCGATCAGCCGGTCGCCGAGCCTGCTTCGCCGATCGCGGCGCAGTAACATCGAGGTCGCTTCGCCGTGCCGGCAGGTCTGGCCTATCTCGATTGGAATGCGACGGCGCCGGTGCGGCCGGAGGCGGCTGCCGCCATGGCGCAGGCGCTGGCCCTGTGCGGTAATCCGTCGTCGGTGCATCGCGCCGGCCGTGAGGCGCGGCGGCTGCTCGAGCGCGCCCGCGCCGATGTCGCGGCCCTGGTCGGCGCTGTGGCGGATGAGGTCGTCTTCACGTCGGGCGGCACCGAGGCGAATATTCTGGCCCTGCGGGCCTTTCCGGAGCGACGTTTGGCGGTTTCGGCTATCGAACATAACTCAGTTCTGGCCAATGTGCCGGATGCGCCGCGCATTCCGGCGAGCCGCGACGGCGCGATCGATCTGTCCGCGCTCGAACGCTGGCTTGGCGCCGACCGGCGTCCTGCGCTGGTCTCGCTGATGCTCGCCAACAACGAGACCGGTGCGATCCAGCCGGTCGCCGAGGCGGCGCGTCTCGTCCATGCGCACGGCGCCTTGCTTCACTGCGACGCGGTGCAAGGCGCCGGCAAGCTGCCGGTCGACATCCGGCAGCTCGGTTGCGATCTGCTGACACTGTCGGCGCACAAGCTCGGCGGACCGATGGGCGTCGGCGCACTCGTCGTTTCGGCCGACCTCGACCCGATGCCGCTGATTCGCGGCGGCGGTCAGGAGCGCAATCGGCGCGCCGGTACCGAGAACCTGCCCGGCATTTGTGGTTTCGGCGCTACGGCGCGGCTTGCCGCGGCGGAACGGCAAAGCTGGCGTGCGGTCGCGGTTATGCGCGACGACGCCGAACGGCGCCTCACGGCGATCGCGCTCGACGCCGTGATTTACGCCGCCGCGGCACCGCGCCTGCCCAACACGATCTGCGTTGCCATGCCGCGCGTGCCGGCCTCGACCCAGGTGATGGCGCTCGACCTCGCCGGCGTCATGGTCAGTGCCGGCGCCGCCTGCTCGTCGGGCAAGGTGCGCCGCAGCCACGTACTCGACGCGATGGACGTGCCCGAGGCCGATGCCGAGTGCGCCATCCGCATCAGCCTGGGACGGACCACGACCGCCGCCGAGGTCGATCAGTTGATCGAAGCCTGGGGCACGCTCTACGCCCGGACGCGGGCCTCTGCCGCATGACCGCCGCAATCGCCCGCCGGCCCAACGCCATGCCGGTCTATCTCGACAATCACGCGACGACGCCCTGCGATCCGCGCGTCGTTGAAGCGATGCTGCCGTGGTTCACCGAGAAGTTCGGCAATCCGCATTCGCTGACGCATGCTTACGGCCGCGAAGCCGAGCAGGCGGTCGAGCGGGCGCGCGAGCAGCTCGCCGATCTCATCGGCGCCGATCCGCGCGAAATCGTCTTCACTTCGGGCGCGACCGAAGCCAACAACATGGCGGTGAAAGGTGCGGCGCGCTTCCATCACCAGTTCGGCAAGGACGGCGTCGTGACGCTTGCCACCGAGCACAAATGCGTGCTGGAGAGCGCCAAGACGCTGGCGCGCGACGGCTTTCGCGTCACCATCTTGCCGGTCGAGCGCGATGGGCTTATTGACCTCGACGTTTTGGCGCGCGCCATCGACGAGCACACCGCCATTGTCTCGGTGATGGCGGCACATAACGAGATCGGCGTGATTCAGCCGATCAAGGAGATCGCGGCGCTGGCGCATGCCAAGGGCGCCTTGTTCCACACCGACGCCGCCCAGGCCGTTGGGAAAATCGCGCTCGATGTTGCCGATTTCGACGTCGATCTCATGTCGATCTCGGGCCACAAAGTTTACGGGCCCAAAGGCATCGGCGCGCTTTATCTGCGTCGCCGGCCGCGCGCGCGTATCGAGCCGCTGTTCGACGGTGGCGGCCAGGAGCGCGGCATGCGCTCCGGTACCCTGCCGGTGCCCTTGATCGTCGGTCTCGGTCAGGCCGCGGTCCTGGCGAAAGCCGAGATGACGGCCGAGGCGCAGCGGCTGCTGGCACTGCGCGGCCGGTTCCTGACCGGCCTGCGTGCCAAGGTGCCGGACGTCGTGCTCAACGGCCATGCCGAGCGCCGCCTGCCGGGCAACCTCAATGTCAGCTTTCCCGGGCTGACTGCCGTCGACCTGATCGCGGTCTGTCCGGGTCTGGCGCTGTCGACCGGCTCGGCCTGCACCGCCGCCGAGGTCGAACCGTCCTATGTGCTGCGTGCGCTCGGTGTTGGCGATGAGCTCGCGGCGGCGTCGCTGCGCATCGGCCTCGGTCGCTTCACCACCGCCACCGAGGTCGATTTCGCTGTCGATACGCTGGCGACAGCTGTCCTGCGGCTGCGCGCCGGCGGGACGGTGACAAGCCGGGTCGCCGGCATTACATAGGGATTGGAGAGTCCGATGGCCCTAAGACAGGCAATGACGGTGACCGACGCGGCGGCGAAGCGCATCCAGGCGCTGCTCGCCAAGCGCGGCAAGCCGTCTGCGGGCATCCGAATCGGCGTGCGCAGCCGCGGCTGCTCCGGCCTGACCTATACGCTCGAATATGCCGACGAGAAGGACAAACTCGACGAGGTGATCGAGGACAAGGGTGTGACCATCCTGATCGATCCCAAGGCGACGATGTTCATCATCGGCACGGAGATGGACTACGTCGAAGACAAGCTGCAATCGGGCTTTACCTTCCGCAATCCGAATGAAAAAGGCCGGTGCGGCTGCGGCGAGTCATTCCACGTCTGAGCCGCGCACGCCGATGAAGCTGTTTCAGATCGAGGAGCCCGAAGGCGGGCCGCTTTCGGCCGACGGTCCGGGTGCTGCGGTCGGCATCGACCTCGCGGTCGGCTCGGCTGCGGTGGCGATCGCCCTCGGCGGCAACGCCGAGATCCTGCCAGGCGCGGACGGCGCACGGCGCCTCGAGACAACAGGGCAGGGCCTTGAGACGATTTTATTGGCGCTGCGGGAAAGGGCCGAGAAGCAGCTGGCACGCCCGGTGACGCACGTGGTCATCGCGACTCATGACGGCCGCGCGGGTACGGCGCTGACGGCTGCGGCGGGGGCGGCCGGCCTTGCGGTTCTGCGAGTGGTGGCGCGGCACGATATCGCGGGTGGTGATCGGGCCACCGATGCGGCGGTGCTGGGCGCGGCGCGGTTGGCGGAGGATCTGGCGCCACAGACTGGTATAACGACACCCTGACTTTTGGCTTGGATGGCGGATCGAATCGTATGCCCAAATTGACCTTTATCGAGCGCGATGGTACCCGCAAGACAGTAGATGCGCCGATCGGCCTATCGGTACTCGAGATCGCACACCGCAACGACGTTGACATTGAAGGAGCGTGCGAAGGCTCGCTCGCCTGCTCGACCTGCCACGTCATCGTCGAACCCGAATGGTACGAACTGCTGAAGGATGCGACCGAGGATGAGGAGGACATGCTCGATCTCGCCTTCGGCTTGACCAAGACATCGCGGCTTGGCTGTCAGATCGTCATGACCGAGGAACTCGACGGCCTCATCGTTCGCCTGCCGCAGGCGACGCGCAATATGATGAGCACCTGATGGAAGCGGCGCTTGCACCCGGCGTGCGCGTTGTCGTCGCCATGTCGGGCGGTGTCGATAGCTCGACGGTCGCGGCGCTGCTGGTGGAGCGCGGCTGCGACGTCGTCGGCGTCACGCTGCAGCTCTACGATCATGGCCAGGCGACTGGGCGCAAGGGCGCATGTTGTGCCGGCCAGGATATCCGCGATGCCGCATGCGTTGCCGGGGCGCTTGGCATCCCCCATTACGTGCTCGACTACGAGAAGCGCTTCCGCGCCGAGGTAATCGATGATTTCGCCGACGCCTATGTCGCTGGCGAGACGCCGGTGCCATGCGTCCGCTGCAACGAGACGGTGAAGTTTCGCGATCTGCTGGCCGTAGCGCGCGATCTCGGCGCCGGGGCGCTCGCCACCGGCCACTATGCGCGCCGCATCGATGGACCGGAAGGGCCGGAGCTACACCGCGCCGCCGATGCGTCTCGCGACCAGAGCTATTTCCTCTATCGCACGACGCGCGAGCAGCTCGCGTTCCTGCGGTTCCCGCTCGGCGAGCTCAGTAAGGACGAGACCCGCGCGCTGGCCGATCGATTTGCGCTGCCGGTGGCGCAAAAGCCGGACAGCCAGGATATCTGCTTCGTGCCCAGCGGCCGCTACGACGAACTCATCGAGAGGCTTCGGCCAGGTGCCGCCGAGCCCGGCGACGTCGTCGACGAATCGGGCCACGTGCTCGGCCAGCACGATGGCGTCATCCATTTCACCGTCGGCCAGCGTAAGGGGCTGGGCGTTGCGGGCGGCGAGCCGCTTTACGTCCTGCGGCTCGATCCGGACCGGCGGCGCGTCATCGTCGGTCCGCGTGACCGCCTCGGCACTACGCGGGTCCCGCTTCGTCGTATCAGTTGGCTCGGCCCGCATCCCGGCCGGTCAGGCGTGCGCGTCGCCGTCAAGCTGCGCTCGGCGCAGCTGCCACTCGACGCGACGCTGTCGCTTGACGGAGAGCGCGGTGCCGCCGTGCTCGACGAGCCGGCTTTCGGCGTGGCGCCGGGCCAGGCCTGCGTCGCCTATGACGGCGATCGCGTGCTGGGCGGCGGCTGGATCGCGCGTGCCTGATCGCCGCTAGGCTTGCCGGGCGCGCGGCGCTCACCGATACTGCGGCGCCATGATCGCCGCCGGGAAAACCCAATCCGTCAAAAAGGTCGTGCTCGCCTATTCGGGTGGGCTCGACACCTCCGTCATCCTGCGCTGGCTGCAGGAGACCTACGGCTGCGAAGTAGTGACCTTTACCGCCGATATCGGCCAGGGCGAGGAGCTTAGCCCCGCGCGCAAGAAGGCCGAGCTCATGGGGGTGAAGCAAATTTTCGTCGAGGATCTGCGCGAAGAGTTCGTGCGCGATTTCGTGTTCCCGATGTTCCGGGCGAACGCGCTTTACGAGGGCCAATACCTGCTCGGCACTTCGATCGCGCGGCCTCTGATCGCCAAGCGTCAGATCGAGATTGCCGAGGCGACCGGCGCCGATGCCGTAGCTCACGGCGCTACCGGCAAGGGCAACGACCAGGTGCGTTTCGAGCTCACCTATTACGCACTCAAGCCCGACATCAAAGTAATCGCGCCATGGCGCGAGTGGGACCTGAACTCTCGCACCAAGCTGATCGAATATGCCGAGCGCCACCAGATTCCGATCGCAAAGGACAAGCGCGGCGAAGCACCGTTCTCGACCGACGCCAACCTTTTGCATATCTCGGCCGAAGGCAAAGCGCTCGAGAATCCGTGGCACGAGCCCGAGGAATTCGTCTACAGCCGGACGGTCGCGCCCGAGAAAGCGCCGGACCAGCCGGAATACGTCGAAATCGAATTTGCCAAGGGCGATCCGGTCGCGGTCGATGGCAAGAAGCTGTCGCCGGCAGCGCTGCTCGTGCGGCTCAATAAGCTCGGCGGCAAGCACGGCATCGGCCGGCTCGATCTGGTCGAGAATCGCTTCGTCGGCATGAAGTCGCGGGGCGTCTACGAGACTCCCGGCGGTACCATTATGCATGCGGCGCATCGCGGCATCGAGAGCATCACGCTCGATCGCGGCGCGGCGCATCTCAAGGACGACCTCATGCCGCACTATGCCGAGCTGATTTACAACGGTTTCTGGTTCTCGCCCGAGCGCGCCATGCTCCAGGCGCTTATCGACAAGAGCCAGGAGAACGTCGCCGGCACTGTGCGGCTCAAGCTCTACAAGGGCGCCGTGCGTGTGGTTGGACGCAAATCGCCGAACAGCCTCTATAGCCTCGCGCACGTGACCTTCGAGGCCGATCAGGTTTACGACCAGCGCGATGCCGAGGGCTTCATCAAGCTCAATGCGCTGCGCCTGCGGCTCGCATCGCGGCTACGCCGCAAGTAGATCGCCCGGTCACCAAATGGCCCCGGCCGTTGAGTCGATGGCAGCCAAGTAAGTTACTGAAATAAAAGCAGAAAGCCGAAGAAACGCGCCGCGAAGTGACCCTGCTGATTCCATGTTTTTGCCATCATCGCCGCCCATCTTCCTGTGCAGTGCCCATAACAAAGGGGATGGAACCATGGGTTCGCGCATTGGCATTCTGACTGTGGCGGCGGCGATGCTGCTTTCCGCCTGCGGCACGTCGCCGGGTGACCGGGGCCTGTCTGGCGCCGGTATCGGTGCGGCGGGTGGCGCAGTGGTCGGAGCGCTGGTTGGTGCGCCTCTGGCGGGCGCGGCGATCGGTGCCGGTGCCGGCGCTTTGACCGGCATGGCGACCAGCCCGTCGAACGTCTACCTCGGCAAGCCGGCCTGGGAGCAGTAACCGGCTCGACCGTATCGGGTTGAAACTGCGGGCCCCCTCGGGAGCGATTCCGAGGGGGCTTTGCTTTGCGCGCAGGCGTTCAGAGTGCCGGTTCGGCCAGTCGGCGCCGTCGGCAGGCGGCGAGCAGGGTGTTCCGCAACAAGCAGGCGATGGTCATCGGTCCGACGCCGCCGGGCACCGGCGTGATCGCGCCGGCAATCTGGCGCGCCTCGGCGAAGGCAACGTCGCCGACGAGGCGGCTCTTGCCTTCGGCGGCGGCGATGCGGTTGATACCAACATCGATTACCGTCGCGCCGGGCTTGATCCAGTCGCCGCGCACCATCTCGGGACGGCCGACCGCCGCTATCAGCAGATCGGCGCGGCGCGCCACCGCCGGCAGGTCGCGCGTGCGCGAATGTGCCACCGTCACGGTGCAATGCTCGCCCAGCAGCAGCGCCGCCATCGGCTTGCCGACGATATTCGAACGGCCCACCACCACGGCTTCGGTGCCCGCGAGCTTCGGTCCGAGACTTTCACGCGCGAGCAGCAGGCAGCCGTAAGGCGTGCAGGGCACGAGGGCCCGTCCGCCGCTCCACAACCGGCCGACATTCTCCGGGTGGAAGCCGTCGACATCCTTGGCCGGATGGATCGCCTCGATGACGCGCTGGGCGTCAATCTGTTTCGGCAAGGGAAGCTGGACGAGGATGCCGTCGACGGCGTCGTCGGCGTTGAGCTGCGCGACGACGCGCAGCAGCTCGGCCTCGCTCGTCGCCGCCGACAGCCGATGGGTGAGGCCCTTGAGACCGGCGTCATCGGTCGCCTTGGTCTTGCTCTTGACATAGACCTGGCTGGCCGGGTCGTCGCCCACCAGCACCGCCGCCAGGCCGGGCGCGACGCCGTGCGCCGCCTTGAGCGCCGCCGCCGCCGTTGCCACACCGGCGCGCAGCCGCGCGGCGGCCGCTTTACCATCAATCAGTCGTGCTTCAGCCATGGTGCTAAACCCTGTGCTAGTCGGTTACCGAGAACGGCGGGATCGCCGGCAATGTGGACGAGCTTGTGCCGGCCGCCGGCACCGGTCGTGATGCTTAGATCGCTTTGACGCAAGCCGAAATGCTTCGCCAGCAGGCGAATGAGAGCGTCGTTTGCTGCGCCGTCGCGCGGCGGCGCGTGCACGGCGAGCTTGAGCGCGACGCCACCGGCGGCGGCATCGCTCAGGCCAAGCACGCGATCCTGCGCGGCCTTGGGCGTCACGCGCACGGCAAGCGTCGCGCCGTCGCGTCCCAAACGGAACGGAAGCGTCATCGGTCTGGTCAGCTGTGCATGAACAGGTAGAGCCTAATTTGGAGCAATTCCCTCCAGATAAAATACAAAATCAACAACACGATAACCGGAGAAATGTCGAGGCCGCCAAAGCTCGGTAAGACACGCTGGATCGGGCGGAGCGCCGGCTCGGTCGCGCGATAGAGGAAGCCTGCGGCGGTGCGCACGACATGGTTGCGGGTGTCGATGATGCCGAAGGCCATGAGCCACGAGAACACGGCGGCAACGATGACAATCCACCAATAGATGTCGACCACCGCGATGATCACGTCGATCACTGGCACCACGAAATTGCCCATCGCCCGGTCCCCCGTTTTTACGTCGCGGTCGGCGAACCCTAGCCATCAGCCCCGGCTGGCGCAAGAACGGCCGGCGCCGCCGGGTAGTGGGTCAATTTGAATGAGCGACCATCTAGAAAGAAAAAAGCCGCGCCCAATTGCGTTGATGATTCGCGGCTACACAGTGGCGCAAATGCACGAAGTTCTCGCTCCTTCCTATGTAGTCAAGGCGCTACGGGTTACCGATGCTTGAATAGCCTTCAACTTGTCTAAGACGGTGAAAACAATTTTGAACGAGACGTAGATGAAGAAGAAAAAATTTACGAAAGGAACTACGCTGAGAGTTACCCAAACCCACCTATTAGCGCCAATTCTAGGTGCGAGGAAATACATTCCAATCGCCCAACTGACGCCGATGATCATTAATGGCACTAGCTGTAGCATTGCTTCCATCGCCATTCCCCCCTATTTCCGTGTCCTGTCGCGCTGATTGTGGCTGCGCAGCTCCTTCTAAACATAACTCGTATCTCCGCCAAATTCCCGTTCCGGTTTTGAGGTGGCCCCCTCCATGGGACCACTTGGACCGGTTTCTTAGTTGGAAGCTCGAACCGCTCCGCTTTTCTTTGAATCGTTAAGCGATGAGAATCTTCTGCTGGTGTGGCGCATGTGGGCATGTGGGCAACGCGCGGGCGGTGTCGAAGGGCAGTGTCATGTCCATAGCCGCCTCGCCGCGGGGCTGCCTTGACAGCGCGCGCGACCGCGACCCATATTCTGCGCGACGCGGGCGGGGCAGTAGCTCAGTTGGGAGAGCGCGACGTTCGCAATGTCGAGGTCAGGGGTTCGATCCCCCTCTGCTCCACCAGCGCGTTCCTGATTTGCGGTCGAGACTAAACCAGCACCCCGATGCGGAACCGTCGGGGGCGCGCCGGTTTACGGCAACAGCTTCAGCATCCACATCGCGCCCATCCCCGTCAGCGCCACGATCGACAGCAAGCCAAGGAGGACGAGCGCCGGCTGCAAATCCTTCATCGGATAAGCGTAGGCGGTAGCGTCACCGTCGACGCGGCGGTGGATTGCCGCGCGGCGGTCCGACGCACCGGCGGGCACGGGAATCAGCCCTTGGCGCCCTTGCCGTAGTGGATCACGCGCACCTTTTCGATTGTGACCAGGCCGCTCGTCATGATGGCGTCGAGCGTCGGCAGGAAGGCTTCAATCCGCGCCTCGGCATCGACGATCTCGACAATGATCGGCAGATCTTCCGAAAGCTGCAGGATCTTGGCGGTATGCAGGATACTCGACTGACCGAAGCCGAGCGGCCCGCGGATAACCGTCGCACCGGCGAGTCCGGCTTCGCGCGCCCTTAAAACAATGACCTCGTAAAGTGGCTGGTGACCGTGACGGTCCTTCTCGCCGATGAAGATACGCAACAGCGCCGCGTCCTTCGGAATTTGCATGGGGAGTCCTCGCATTACCGATTGATCGCCGCTGCGGCGACGTGGCCGAACCATACAGCGGCTAGGCAAACGACCACCGACATGACGACATTGGCGCCTGCCCACAGCCATTCGCCGTCGCGCGCGAGATTCAGGGTCTGGTAGCTGAACGACGAGAAAGTGGTGTACCCGCCGCACAAACCGACCATGACGAAAATGCGCGCGTCAGTCGGCAAGAACCAGCGGCCCTCGGGTCCCGACAAGGTCCCGAGCAGGCCGATGACGAATGAACCGGTGACATTGACCATGAATGTCCCCCACGGAAAGGTCTCGCCGATCATCCGGTCGATCGTGCTCGAACACCAGAATCGCGCTATGCCGCCGAGCGCGCTGCCCAGTGCGATCCAAAGATAGGTCATCACCGCCCATTACTCCTTTGCGCCGTTCGCGGGCACAAAAAAACCCGCACTCCGGCGGGTGGCGACGCAGCCCGCCGCATCCCTAAGCGGCAGGAGTCATCAGCTCTTGCGAGCGGTTTTGGGGAACCCCATCCCCTTGAAGATTCCACTGGATATAGCGGAAAGGCGGCGCCAGTTCAATGTGCTAGCGGCGGTTCACGGCCCGTCGCCGCGATGCCGGCGGAATCTCCGCACCGCGCCGCGGCGCGGGGTAGAAATTCTGAACCTGCGCCCGATAGAGTTCGGCTTCGAGCCGCTTCTTCCAGCTTGCGGAACCGACCGCGACGACGATCGCTCCTGTCAGGATGCCGACGAAAATCGCGAGAATGATCACGATCTGCGACACGGTCGCCGGGTCGTCGAAGAGCTGCACCATCGGCAGCGAGGCCAGGAACAAGAACATACCGACGGCCGCCCCGCTCGTCAGACCGAGCAGCACGAACATGAGAATTCCAGCGATGAGCTTCGGATAAGCCGATCTCATGAAATTGGTCCTAATCGCCGCGGCACACGTCTGGCGGGCATGCCCACGGCGAGGTGCAACTTTAAGGGAATCCCGTGAACAAACGATTGATTTTCCTTAATGATTGTTCATGCGATCCCAAGATGGCGGCAAACCGCGGCGAAATGCCCCTAGCTTGACGGGCTGCCTTCGCCGTTCAAAATGACGGTAGAGCCGGGCGCTGGCGCCGTCATGGACGACCAAGCGCCCGGATGGTTTTGGGAGAAGGCAATGTATTCGGCCACGACTCGGTCGATCACGGTGACGGTCGAACCTCAATATCTCGAGGATCAGTCGTCGCCGGCCGACAGCCATTTCGTCTGGGCCTATCGCGTGCGCATCGAGAATCGTAGCGACCAGACCGTCCAGCTCCGGCGCCGACACTGGCAGATCACCGACGGTCTCGGCCGCATGCAGGAGGTCCGCGGTCCCGGGGTCGTGGGCGAGCAGCCGGTGCTTGCGCCGGGGCAAACCTTCGAATACACCAGCGGCACGCCGCTCAGCACGCCATCCGGCATCATGGTCGGGACCTACCAGATGGAAACCGGCAACGGCGAGCAATTCGACGTCGATATTCCGGCCTTTTCGCTGGACAGCCCGCACCAGCCCGTCCGGCTTCACTGAGGTTTACTCGGCATGCCCAAAGATCCTTCCGACAAACCGGCCCGCAACGGCGTCAAAAACGGCCGTCCGTCACGTGAGGAGGCCGAGGAGGCGGTGCGCGTGCTGATCCGCTGGGCTGGCGACGACCCGGGCCGCGAAGGACTCAAGGGCACGCCGGGACGCGTCGTCCGCGCCTACGAGGAATATTTCGCCGGCTATGACAGCGATCCGGCCGACGTTCTCGGTCGCACATTCAAGGAGACCAACGGCTACGACGAAATCGTCGTCCTGAAGGACATCCGTTTCGAGAGCCATTGCGAGCACCATCTCGCGCCGATAATCGGCAAGGTCCATATCGCTTATTTGCCCGACAAGCGCGTTATCGGCATTTCCAAGCTCGCGCGGCTCGTCGAGGTGTTCGCGCGGCGCCTGCAAATTCAGGAAAAGATGACTGCTCAAATCGCGAGCGCGCTCGACGAGGCGCTCAAGCCGCGCGGCGTGGCGGTGGTCGTCGAGGCAGCGCATCAATGCATGACGACGCGCGGCGTCCACAAGCCGGGCGTCGCGATGGTGACCTCGCACATGCTGGGTGCGTTCCGCGACGATCCGATGACGCGGCGCGAGTTCTTCGCCATCATCGGCGCGCCGCAGGGCGCCGCGCTGTCGAACGTCTGACGGTCGCGCGGGCTAGTTGGTGACGAAGCCGGTGAAGTGGTTGCGGATCTCGTTTTCCATCTGGCGATCGAACGCCGCCATGATGTCCTTCGTCATGTCATACCAGGTCTGATCACGCTGATCGGGCGAGATGTTCTCCCCTACGGTCTGCGAGCGTGCCGCGCGGACCGTAGCCGTGCGCACGACAAGGCCGGTCGAGTCGACGACGTTGATCGTGATCTTGATGGTCATGTCGTAGCGTTCCGATTGCTCGTTGGTGAACCAGGTCGAGTCTCCCGTCTTTCGCGGCAGGGCGGCCTCGACGACACTCGCATCGGTGATGTCGATGACAGCGCGATCCGGCCCGCCGGAAGCCCGCAGCCGGTCATGCGCCCAGTTCTCGAGCGCACGCATCGGCGTCACCGGAAAGTGCTCCTCGACATGCGGGGGCTGGTCGCTCGGCGTGTAATCTTCGCGCAGGCTCACTGTGCCGACGGCGAGCGCAATTGGCGGCTCGTTGTTGAAGCGGATGTCGGGATATTGCGGGTGCGGCGGCGGCGAGCTGCAGCCTGCCAGCGCCGACGCCGCCACTGCAGCGACGAACGCAATACCCACCACACCACGCGAGTTCATGGGATTTCTCCGCCTGTTTCGCGGTGAAAGATGTTGCGAACCGGCGCGAGACTGGCACCGGAAGACGACCTTTTCAAGGCAGATGCCGGCGATTCAGCGCGGTGCGAGCACCGCAACAGCGTCTTCGTCGAAACTGTAGGAGGCGTTGCAGAACTCACAGGTGACGACGAGTTTGCCATCGACGACGAGCTCGGCCAGGTCGCGCGCCGGCAGCGCCGTCAGCATGCGTTCGACCCGCGCACGCGAGCAACGGCACTTCGCCGTCAGTGCGTGGGGCCGATAAACCCGGACGCCGTCCTCGTGGAACAAGCGAAAGAGGAGCGTTTCCGGCGCCAGCGCAGAATCGAGCAGTTCGTCTGATGTCCCGGTGGACATCAGCACCATCGCGCGACGCCAGCCTTCGTCCTCGGCCTCTCGTGCGGATACGCCGCCGCCCTTCGGCAACCGTTCGATCATGAGTGTGCCGCCACGCCAGAGTGACTGGCCGTCGGCACCGCGGCGTTGGGCGACGGCGACCTTGATCCCCGCCTCGACCTGCTCGCTCTGCCGAAAGTAGTGATGCACGCACTCGGCCAACGTCGCGCCTTCGAGCGCGACGATTCCCTGGTAGCGCTCTGTATGCTCGCCCTGGTCAACGGTCAGCGCTAGGTAGCCGACACCGAGCAGCCGCGGCACCGACAGCGCCGGATCGGGCCCGAGCGCGGCGAGCTTGGCGGCATCGAACTGCGCATAGCCACGCACCGCGCCGGCGGTTGTCACGTCGGCGACCAGCAGGCGGATCGGTCCATCACCCTTGGTTTGGAGGGTGAAGACGCCGTCGTATTTGAGCGCACCCGATAGCGACACGGCGAGCACGATCGCCTCGCCCAGCATCGTAGCGACCGGTGCCGGATAGTCGTGTCGCGTCAGAATGCGATCGAGTAGCGGCCCGAGCCGCACGAGCCGGCCGCGCAACCGAAAAGGATCGACTTGGAATGGCTGGATGAGATCGTCAGGAACACGAGCAGGCATCGACCTATATGTGGGCTCAGCCGAGGCACCACGCAAGAATGCCCTTCTGCACGTGCATCCGGTTCTCCGCTTCGTCCCACACCGCCGATTGCGGTCCGTCGATGACCGCTGCCGACACCTCTTCGTCGCGCTTGGCCGGCAGGCAATGCATGAAGATTGCGTCCGGCTTGGCGCGCGCCATCAGCGCCGGGTCGACGCGGAACGGCTTGAGCATGGCACGGCGCTCGTCCTTGTCCTTGGCGCCCATCGACACCCACGTGTCGGTGACGACGCAGTCAGCGCCGGCCGCCGCCGCCGCCGGATCGGTGGTCAGCACGATCTTCGCGCCCTGGCCGCGCGCCCAGGCGATGGCGGTGTCGGGCGGAGCAAGCTTCGTCGGACAGGCGGCCCGCAGCTCGAAGCCGAAACGCGCCGCAGCGTGGATCCAACTCACCAGAACATTGTTGCCGTCGCCGCTCCACGCGACGATCTTGCCCTTAGCCGGTCCCTTGCGTTCCTCTAGCGTCATGATGTCCGCCATCACCTGGCAGGGATGACTCGAATCGGTTAGGCCGTTGATCACAGGCACGCTGGCATTCTGCGCCAGCTCCTCGAGCTTCGCCGGGCTGTCAGTACGGATCATGATCACGTCAACGTAGCGCGACAGGACGCGCGCCGTGTCAGCCGTGGTTTCGCCGCGCGAAATCTGGCTGTCGGTGGCCGTCAGGGTGATGACGTCGCCGCCCAGCTGCTTCATCGCCACCTCAAAGCTCAGCCGCGTCCGCGTCGACGGCTTCTCGAAGATCATCGCCAGAATCTTGCCAGCGAGCGGCTTCGTGCGGTCACGCCCCGATTTGAAGGCGACGGCATGGCCGAGGATGTTGCGCAGCTCGCCCGCGTCGACCCGGTCGAGATCGAGAAAATGACGTGGTGCCCTGTTGCCGCGTGTCCGGGCGCTCATGACCACGATCCCGCAACGGCTTTGATCATGCCGACCGCCTCCTCGACATGGCTCTCGTCGATGATGAGCGGCGGCAGTAGCCGCACGACGTTCTCGCCCGCGGCGACGGTGAGCAGACCGGCACCGCGCAGCTTCTCGACCACTTCAAGGTTGGGGACCACGCATTTGAAACCTACCAGCAAGCCCTTGCCGCGCACCTCGGCAAAGACTTTAGGATACGCTTTGGCCAGCGCCTCGAGCCGGCTGCGCAGCGCATGAGCGATCCGCTCGACACGCGGGAGAAACCCTGGCTCGGTCATCACCGTGAGCACTTCGTTCGCGACCGCCATAGCGAGCGGGTTACCGCCGAAGGTCGAGCCGTGCGTGCCAGCGGTCATGCCTTTTGCCGCGGTCTCGGTGGCGAGCACTGCACCGATCGGAAACCCGCCGCCGAGACCCTTGGCGAGGGCCATGATGTCCGGCGTGACGCCGGCCCACTCGTGCGCGAATAGCTTGCCGGTACGGCCCATGCCGGTTTGCACCTCGTCAAAAATCAGCAACAGGCCGAACTCGTCGCATAGCGTGCGCAAGTCCTTGAGGTAGTCAATCGAGGCGACCGCCAATCCGCCTTCGCCCTGGACCGGCTCCACGATGATGCCGGCGGTCTCCTTCGAGACCTTGGCGCGCATCTCGTTCAAGTTACCATAGGCGACGTGATCGAAACCTGGCGCGGGCGGGCCGAAGCCCTTGAGATATTTCTCGGCGCCGGCGGCCGCCAGCGTTGCCAGCGTGCGGCCGTGGAACGAGCCAGTGCAGGCGATCAGCCGATAGCGCTCCTCGTGGCCCGCCACCGCGTGATATTTGCGCGCGACCTTGATCGCGCCTTCCATCGCTTCGGCGCCGGAATTGCAGAAGAAGGCCGTGTCGGCGAAACTCAACGCGACGAGCCGTTCCGCCAGACGCTTCTGACCCGCGATCTGATAGAGGTTCGAGCAATGCCACAGCTTCTGCGCCTGCTCGGTGAGCGCGGCGACGAGGCGCGGATGGGCGTGGCCGAGCGACGTTACCGCGACGCCGCTCGAGAAATCGAGATAGCGCCGGCCGTTCGTCGCGTAAAGATAGGGGCCTTCGCCGCGGTCGAACATGAGTTCGCTCCGCGCGTAGGTCGGCATGACGGCTGGAATCACGGGACTCTCTCCTCGGCAATGAAGATGCAGGAATGCGAACGACGGCGACGCTCAGCGTCGTCGCGGCAGCGCGATCGTTCGCGGTTCCTGGTCGTGCCGGGCAAGCCGCCCGTCTGCACGCTTCATCACTTGGCTCCAGTCCTCCGGGGAGGCGCGCGGAGTATGAGGCGGCGCGTAAGCGCCTGTCAACGCCGGGCGAATCGGGTCCGGCCGGTTCCAGCCGGAGCGCCGATTACGCCTTCAGCTTATAGCCGCGCTTGAACATCGCGTGGCACAACAGGATGAGCGCCGCGTTGGTCGCGATCATGACGCCGACCCCAACGGCGAGCGAGCTGTCGGCGTGGCCGGTGAGGCCATAACGGAATCCGTCGATCATGTAGAAAAATGGATTGAATAAGGCAATCTCGCGCCACGGCGGCGGCAGGAAGTCGATTGAATAGAAGGTGCCCGAGAGGAACGACAGCGGGGTGACGACGAAGTTGGTAACGGCGGCGATGTGATCGAACTTATCCGCCCAGATCGCGCCGATGATGCCAAGCAACGACAGGCAGAGTGAGGCCGCAGCAGCGTGGAATAGCGTCAGGCCGAAATCGTAGATATGTGTCGGCACAAAAACGGCGATCACCACAGCGACGACGACACCGACGACGAGACCGCGCGTCACGCCGCCCAAGGCAAAACCCCAGACCAGCTCGCCCGGACTCAGCGGCGGCATCAACACGTCAACGATGTTGCCCTGAATCTTCGCGATCATCAGCGAGGATGACGTGTTGGCGAATGCGTTCTGTACTATCGCCATCATTACCAGGCCTGGCGCGAGGAATACGGGGTACGACACTGTGCCGATCATGCGCTGTTGACCGCCAAGCGCGAGCAGGAAGATCGCCAGGAACAGCAGGGTGGTGACGACGGGCGCCGCGACGGTCTGCATGTAAACCTTGAGGAACCGGCGCACCTCGCGGACGTAAAGCGTCCACAGGCCGAGCCAGTTGACCGCGCCGATTCTCCGTGCCGATGGACCGCCGGTCGCGTCCATGTTGAATCTCGCCTCCAAGGCGGCGAAGCTTATCAGGGCAGGCGCGCTTGGCGCCAAGAGATCCGGAGATGGCAGACCCCCGCAAGCCGCGCAAGCTTCCGCGCCGCATGACGGCCGAGCGGATCGAGAACGTGGCGCTCCACTATCTCAGCCGCTACGCGAGCTCGAGCGGCAACCTGCGCCGCGTCCTGATGCGGCGGGTCGAGCGCGCGGCGGCGGCGCATGACGACGATCCTGCCGCCGGCGCCGAACTGGTGGACGCGTTGATCGCCAGGTTCCTGCGTTCCGGCTTGATTGACGATCGCGCTTACGCGGCGCAGAAGGCCGCGAGCCTGCGACGCCGCGGCACATCGCGCTTTGGCATTCGCGGCAAGCTACGGCAGAAAGGCGTTGGGGCCGATCTCGTCAACGAAACCGTGGCACAACTCGATGGCGGTGGTTCGGACGCTGGTGAATTCGCTGCAGCGTGCGCCTTGGTTCTGCGCCGTCGGCTGGGTCCGTGCCGCTCGGCTGGTCAACGCGCTGCCATGCGGCAGAAGGACTTGGCGACGCTGGCACGCGCTGGTTTCGGTCTGGCCGTTGCGCACCGGGCCCTCAGTGCGCCGGATTCGGCGACGCTTGAGGTATGGATACGCGGCGAAGCTCAAATGCCGGACTAGCTCGACTTGCGGTCGACCTTTGCACCGGCGCGTGATGGCGCGGCCGCGTCATCGCCACCGGCGCCGAAATAGATCGTCCGCGCCGGGAACGGTATCTCGATGCCCTCGCGGTCGAAGGCCTGCTTCATCCGCCGATTGAATTCGCGGCCAACCACCCATTGGCGAATCGGCAGCGTCTTAATCCGCACCAGGATGATGACGGCCGAATCGGCGAAGCGATCGACACCGACGACGTCGAGCGGCTCCAAGATCCAGTGCGAAAACGTCTTTTCCTTGCGCATTTCCTCGACGACCTGAACCAGGACCTTGACCACGCGATCGGTATCCTCGTGATAGGCAACGCCGACGTTTGCCAAGTAATACGAATAATCCTTGGTCAAGTTCTGGATGACTTTCGCCTCGCTGAACGGCACGGTGTGCAGCGATCCGTCGAAAGCGCGTAGTTTGATTGTACGGATCGACATCGCCTCGACCATGCCGGTATGATCGTTGCCTAGGTTGACCACGTCACCGACGGCAAACGTATCGTCGACTAGCACAGCGATGCTGGTCATGAAATCCTTGATGATCGACTGCGATCCGAGGCCGGCGATGATGCCGAACACCCCGGCGCCAGCAAGCAACGCGCCGATATTGATGCCGAGCGCGCCGAGCACGGCGAAGACGACGATCACGCTCAGAATCACTAGCGCTATGATGTGAAGAAACGGCACCATGGTCCGGGCGCGCGCCCGCCGGCGACTGTCGTCTTCGTATCGCAACATATGGTGCTCAACGGCGAGTACGAACGCCTCCCACGCGGCCACGGCGGCGGCGAGAACGATGGCGATGCTAGCGATGCTAGCGAAGGCGGGGCTTGCGGCGGTTGCCTGCAGCCAGAGAAACGAATCGATGCCCCAGGCTTGCAACACCGCAAGGGCCGCGATGACATAGATCGCAACCGACGTGAGCGTCATCACGGCAGGAATGTAGCGATTGGTGCGAGCCTCAAGTGTCGGGAACCGCGACTTGAGCTCCGGGTTGATCGCGAAACCGCGCTCGCTGGTTCGGTCAACGAACTGCGCCGCCAGCACAGCCGCCAGCACGACGACGACGCTGAGCAACGTCGCACGCACCAGAAAGACGAAGCCGCCCTGGATGTGCAGCGCCGAGATGCCGAACGCGCCGATGATGACGATAACCGCCAGAATATGCCACGCGTCGGCCAGGCGTTGACGCAATAGCCGCCAACCGTGTCCACGGCCGGAGGGAACGACAGCCGGCCCCCGCAGACACTGGGCCACCGTCATTCGGTTTTGTAGGACGAAAATGATCGCCAGCAGGCCAAGAATCAAAATGACGACGCGCAGGAGAATCGCGTAGATCGCACCGGGCACGCCCAGCCACCAGCCGCAGCCGGCAATCGCGAATCCGTAAAGCCAGAAATTGGCAAACCGCCGGATCCAGATGTAAAGGTAATTCCGTGTTTCTTCGCCGAGCCGATAAAGCGCCAAGGCGTTCGGTGACAGCAATACGATCCGTGCGGCGGCCGCGATTGCGCGCGACCACAGATAGGCCGAGATCACGGTGATTGCCACGCGCTCGGTGACGAAATGCGGCGCGGTCAGTGGCAATACGACAAATGCCGTCGCCGCGAACGCTGCAATCGGCAAGGCCTCGAAGATGGCGTTGAGAAGCAGATAGGCGATGCGCCCGCCGGTTGTTTCGCCGCTCCGCGCAGCGAAAGCTGCGGTCGCGCCGCGCAGCAGGAACCACACCAGCCAGTCGGCGACGACGGCTAGGCCGAAAAGGATTGCCAGCCGCGTGCTGACTTCCTCCCATCGTTGCCGGACCTCGGCATTGCCTGCCTGGTCGCGCAACCACGCGACAACGCGCGGCGCGTCGACCACCACTGTGGCAGCAGCGAGGATTTCTCCGCCGACGGCGTGTGCCCCGTCCGACAACGTGGCGAAGAAGTTGCGCACTGCATGGGCGGGAGATTTCTGTTGCACGCCCCGCTGCGCGGCGATCAGGCCCTGGAGTTCCTTGACCAATTTCGCCCGTGCCGCCGGATCCTGGATGGTATTGACAAGATTCTGCAGATCCTCGGCCGTGACCGGTTCCGCGGACTGGGCGGCGGTGGCTGAGCCGGAAGACACCGAAGACGATTGCGCGAAGGCGGCGGGTGCGGTCAGCTCTAAGAGCAGACCGAGCACGAGAACGAGCGGGCGCAGAGAGCGAAAGGCGTTCAAGCACCGCAAGCTTAGCGGGCCGGGCGATTGCCGCCAACGGTTCACAACAGGCCGGCTAGCCGCGCCGCGGCAGCGCCGAGCAGGCCGATACCCGACGCGGTCAACAACGCGCCCGAGAACCGTGGCAACCACGTCATGCCTACTCGCCGCAGCGCGGGTGCAGCCAGGCACAGACTCACCCACCAGGCGAGCGAACCGGAAAAAACGCCAAGCACCAGCGTCATGATGCTGAACGTGCCGGACGCCGGATCGAAGCCGATCTGGGTGAAGATCGCGGCGAAAGCCAGGATGGTGATCGGATTGGTAATGGCCAGCGCGAAGGTCGAAGCGAATGCGGCGGCTAGGCGTTCGTGACCGATCGGCGCGATCTTCACGGGGCGCGGTGCCAGCAGACCCTTCACGCCGACGATCAAAAGGAACGTGCCGCCACCTAGGCCCAGCATGTCACGCCAGGTGAAGAGCCAGTCGCGGATGAATGTCAGGCCGAAGCCGGCAATGGCGCCGAAGAAGGCGTCGGCGCAGGCTGCGCCGATTCCGGAAACCAAACCGAAGATTGCGCCTTCGACGACGGTGCGGCGAACGCACAGCATTCCAGCCGGTCCGACTGGAATGGCAATCACGAGACCGACGACGACGCCCTTGAAGAAAGTGAGAACCAGCATGACTCCGGTCCGGCCGACTTGCGGCGGACCATAGTCCAGTTGCGGGGTCAGCGGCCAGCCGGCCGCGACGCCGCTGGTCAGCCGATGGCGCGCTCGGGCCGCGATGCCGCCGGCTTCACACCGGACCTGGCGGCCAGATCGGCGATCGCCGCGAGCGCTTGCTGGGCGTAGAAGTTCTCGTCAAAGCGGTGACTGCCGATGAAATGCAGGAGTTTCGCTTCGTTGCGCGGTCCGCCAGGGAAGAAGCAGGAATATGACGGGAATGGCAGCACTACCGGCCGCGGCGAATTCGCCACGACGAAATTCGACGCGCATTGCTCGGTGCCCCAGCCGCGCCAGCTTGCACCCGTCAACGTCGACATGTTGGCATCGAATTCGTCGAGCCGGTCGCGGCTGAATCCGCCCTTGGCAAAGCCGGCAAAGCCGGACGAGCCGCGCACATAGAGCAAGCGGTCGCTATTCGGGTAACGGTCGAGAAGGCGCTCGGCAACGATGCCGGGTTGGTTGCCGGGGATCGCGCGCGCAGCTTCGGCCGCCGCGCGCATGGTGACTAGAGGCCAGCCGTCGCTTAAGGTGAAGGGCAAATTGTTGGCGGCGCAATACGCGACCTCGTCGAGATTGGTACCTTGCGCTAGCGTGTCGCAATCGACCTGAATCACGTAACCGTCGCGCGTCCGATTGAGGATGTGGATCAACCGCTCCCATGTGCCGCCGCGCTGGCAACGGCCGGTGTCGATCGCCTCCAGCGCTTCGAAGCGAATGCCGTCGACGTGCTCCGCGAGCAGATCGCGGCGCGCCGCCGGCATGGTGCAAGCGACGATCGCGACGACGTTGCCACGCTGCAGCCGGCGGTACAGTGTCTTCATCGCCAGCAGATAGAGGTGGACGTCATCGTCGCCGACCATGCTGACGAATGTCCACGGCGCCGGCATCACGCGAACCGGCGGCGTCGCGCGGATGCCGCGTGTGATCCATTCGAAACGCCGCGTATGGAGCTGTTTGCGCAGTCGGTAGAGCATGCGCCGCAATCCTACCGGCCGCGTGGTTGGAAATTGCTTAAGTCGGCGCCGATACCGGGCAGACGGGCATAGGTGCCACTTTGCGATTGACAACCGCGGAGGCGCCCTTAAGCCTCAACGTCGGCGCAATTAATCAAACGATAACCAAATCGTGAAGGAACGTCGGCCGTCCGCGTGAGGGACGTGGGCGAACTTTCAACGCGAACCGGCGAACGATTGCGGCCGCCGCCCGGTCATCGGCAAGACGACGTCTGATTGCGGCTTCGACCGGCTGCGCCTTGAGCCGCGAACGCACTGGCATGTCGGACAGCGAGCTGACGGTCGCGATTCCAGGTCATCGTCTGATGGAATTGATCGAGCGCCTGAAAGCTGTTCAGGCGACGGATCTGCGAGTCACGGGCTACGCGCGCAAGGATGGGGCGCGGTTTTCCTCCCGGGCTTGACCGCCCGACTCGTCGAGTCGGCGTTCGGCGTGGCCATCCTTCCGTCACGGTCGCTGCTGCCGCGCTTCGCGCGCGCGTGTGTGTGAGGTACTATCTGTTGCCGTGTCCGGGACATCATGCCGTCTGATCTGAATCGTCGGGGTGGGCGCATGCGCGGGAAGGGCCCCTGGGTTCTCGCGATCGTCGACGAACGCGGGCCGTTTGCTTGGCTGATCGCCAATGTCGTTGTCACCGCGTTGTATTTCGCGTTGGGTTTCGCGGTTGCCCGGTTTTTCGCGGCTTACGGACTCTTTCCAGCGCCGATCTGGTTGCCGGCGGGCGTCGCAATGGTGGCGGCCATGGTCGGCGAAGCGCGCCTCCTGCCAGGCATTTTTCTGGGATCGTTTCTCACCAACGATCTGCTATTTGCGCCGGAGCTGTACGTCACCACGATCATCTCGGTCACCAACGGCCTTGGCCCGGTCGTTGGCGCGATGGTCCTGCGGCGGCTGCGGCCGTGCAGCGGCTTGTTCACTTCGTTCGCCGGGGTGCTCGCTTTTCTCGTTTGTACGACATTTTTGAATCCGGCGATCACCGCCACCGGTGGCGCAATCGCGACGACGCTCGGCCATCCCAGTCTGGCCTTGTTCTATTCGATCTGGGTGAACTGGTGGCTGTCCGACAGCGGCGGCACGCTATATCTCGCGCCGGCATTGATTCTATGGCTCGGTCTTGAACAAGAATCAGAATTCGAGCTGAGTGGCACGCCCGGCGGCTTCAGCCGCCGCGATTTGGCAGTGTGGGCCTGGATCGCCGCGGTCAGCGTCGTCCTGTTTCTGACCCCGCCGCTCCGCGGAACCTACATTCGTTCCGCGTTCCCGTTCCTCCTCGTGGTGCCGCTATCATGGATCGCGCTGCGGATGTCGCTGCGCTCCGCCTATACCCTGGTGTCGCTGGTGGCTATCGTCGCGACCGCAGGCACGGTCGCGGGCTATGGGCCGTTCCAGAATCACTCTCTCGCCAATCCACTTCAGCTGGTCGGCACGCTCGTCGTGCTGTTGGCCATGAACGTCCTTACCATCGTCGCACTGATGAGCGAGCGGCGTGAGGCCGAGAATGCGAACAAGGTGAAGTCCATGTTCCTGGCGAAAACCAGTCACGAATTGCGCACGCCGCTCAACGCGATCATCGGCTTCTCGTCGCTGATCGGCGCGCAGGCGCACGAACCGCTCACGGACAAAAAATATGTCGACTATGCACGGCTTATTCAGTCGAGCGGCAGGCATCTTTTGGCGTTAATTGATGATCTTCTGGAAATGGCCAAGATCGAGGCCGGACGGCTCGAATTGCATGACGAGCGCATGTCATTGACCGGGGCGATCGAGGATGCCGTCGCGCTGATCACGATCCCGGCGCAAACCAAATCCATCGCGGTCACCACAGCCGTGCCTCACGAAGTGATGATCACCGCCGATCCGAAGGCCATCCGCCAAATACTGCTGAACCTGCTTTCCAATGCGGTCAAGTACACCCCCGAGGGCGGCGAGGTCGGCGTCACCGTGTCGTTCGGCGATCGTGAGGGGCTGACGATCCGCGTGTCCGATACCGGCGTCGGGATACCGGCCGACGCGATCGAGCGCGTCTTCACGCCATTCGAACGCGCGCACCGCGACGCGATCCACAAGATCGAGGGCACTGGCCTGGGGTTGGCGATCACCCGCGGCCTCGTGCGCCTCCATGGCGGAGAGATCACGCTGCAGAGCCGGGTCGGCGAGGGCACCATCGTGACTGTCACGCTGCCGCCCGATCGGTTGGTCCGCGACGCCGGAAATCGGCGTGGCGGCAATCCCGACCTTCCCACCCGCGCGACGGCTGGCTGACCTTTGGTGCGCATGGGACATTACAGTGAATTAAGTGTCGAGTGTCCTTTTGAACGTGCTTGATTCCCCAGCGTAAAGCGCCGCACATGTCGCATGGCGGCACGACCGGCATGCACACCCAATCCCGGACCGAATTTCAATGACCGAGATGATCGAGGTCCGCGACCTGACCCGCCGATTCGGCTCGATCCTCGCCGTCGATCACATCTCGTTCTCGGTCACCCGCGGCGAGGTTTTGGGCTTTCTCGGTCCGAATGGCGCCGGCAAGTCGACGACGATGAAGATGATCACCGGTTTCCTGGCGCCGACGGACGGCACGGCGGTGGTGTGTGGCGCCGACATTGTCGCCGATTCGATCGGGGCCAAGCGCCGCATTGGTTATCTACCCGAAGGTGCACCCGCCTATCCGGACATGTCGCCACGCAGCTTCCTGCGCTTCATCGCCGAAATCCGCGGTTTCGCGGGCGATGAGGCTAGGCGCCGGATCGATCTCGCGGTCGCGCGCACGGCCCTCGTTTCCGTGATGGAGCAGCCGATTGAAACTCTGTCGAAGGGCTTTAAGCGTCGCGTCGGCTTGGCTCAGGCGCTGTTGCACGATCCGGATGTCCTGATTCTCGACGAACCAACCGACGGACTCGATCCGAATCAGAAACACGAGGTGCGAACGCTCATCAAGGCGCTGGCGCCCGAGAAGGTCATCGTCATCTCGACCCATCTGCTCGAAGAGGTGGAGGCGGTCTGCACGCGCGCGATCATCATCGCCGCCGGTCGGCTTCTGGCGGACGCCACGCCCGTGGAGCTGGCCGCACGCTCGCGGCTGCATAATGCAGTCCGCGTGAACCTGGCCGACGGCCATGACGAAGCCGAGACGGCGTTGCGTCGCTTACCCGGCGTGGTGGCGGTCGAGCGGGTCGTCGATCTCGAAGGTGGCGCGCTTCTGGTTCTGCCGCGCGGCGGCCGACCGATCGTTGGCGAAGTGACCGACCTCGTGCGTACCGCCGGCTGGGCCGTCCGTGGCCTAAGCGTCGAGCGCGGCCGGCTCGATGAAGTTTTCCGCACGATCACGGCCTGAGGCACGCCACGTGCACGCCACTTGGGTCATTTTCCGCCGCGAGCTCGCCAGTTATTTCACGACACCGTTGGCTTATGTGTTCATCGTCATCTTTCTGGTGATGGCGGGCGCACTCGCGTTTTTTGTTGGCAACTTCTTCGATCGCGGCCAGGCGGATCTGCTGCCATTTTTTAATTTCCATCCTTGGCTCTATCTTGTGCTGATTCCCGCGCTGACGATGCGGCTCTGGGCCGAAGAGCGCAAAAGCGGCACAATCGAGCTCTTCCTGACGCTGCCGGTATCGATCGGCGCGGCCGTGGTCGGCAAGTTTCTTGCTGCCTGGGCCTTCACCGCGATCGCGCTGGCGCTGACCTTCCCGTTCTGGATCACGGTCAACATTCTCGGCAGCCCTGACAACGGCGTGATTCTGGCAAGCTATATCGGCAGCCTGCTGATGGCCGGTGCGTTCCTCGCGATCGGCGCGGCGCTGTCCGCTCTCACTAAGAACCAGGTTATCGCATTCGTCATCACCGCAGCCGCTTGTTTTGTCCTGACCGTCAGCGGTTCGTCCATCGTGCTTGGATTCCTGACGCCGTGGGCGCCGACAGGTCTGATCAACCTCGTCGCGTCGTTCAGCTTCCTGACGCACTTCAACGCCATCATGCGGGGCGTGATCGAGGCACCCGACGCGGTTTTCTTCGTCTCGGTGATCGCACTGTTTCTCTACGTCAACGCCGCCATCGTCGAGCTGAAGAAAACGAATTGAGGCGGCGATGACTTTGCACCTATCGCGCCGCGCCATCGCGTTCACGTCGCTCCTTGCGGCCGTCGTGCTCTTTCTCGCGGTGAATGTCATCGCCAGCAACTGGCTGGCAGAAACGCGCATCGACCTCACACAGCGGGGGCTCTATACGTTATCGTCGGCGACTCGTGCCGTACTTGCCAAGATCGACGAACCGATCACGTTACGGTTCTATTATTCGCCGCAGCTTGGCCGCGAGATTCCGACCTATGGCGTCTTTGCCGATCGTGTGCGCGAGATGCTGCAGGAATACGCGGTGCTCGCGAAGGGCAAGATCGTGCTTCGGATTCTCGATCCTGAGCCGTTCTCGCCGGTCGAGGACCGTGCCGTCGCGTTCGGTCTCCAAGGCGTGCCGCTCGATCAGAGCGGCGAGAAAGTTTATTTCGGGCTCGCCGGGACCAATTCCACGGACGATCAAGCGATCATTTCGTTCTTTCAACCTGATCGCGAGCGCTTCCTCGAATATGATCTGACGAAGCTGATCGTCGGTCTCGCCAATCCGCACAAGGCCGTCGTCGGTCTCGCGACGCAACTGCCGCTCGAAGGCGATCTTATGGCGGCGATGCAGGGTCGTCCGCTGGTGCCATATGTCGTTCTCGACCAGTTGCGGCAGCTCTACACCGTGAAATCGCTCGGTACCGACTTTGACAAGGTGCCGGGCGACGTCGACGTGCTGATGCTAGTGCAACCACAAAACCTTTCCGACAAGACGCTTTATGCCATTGATCAGTTCGTCCTCAAGGGTGGAAGAGCGCTGGTTTTCGTCGACCCGGATTCGGAAACGCAACGACTCCACCCAAGCCAGCTCAATCCACCGGATGCGCCAAATGACGGCAATCTCGATAAGCTGTTTACGGCTTGGGGCTTGCGCATGGTGCCGAAGACGGTTGCAGCCGACCGCGCCGATGCCCAGCGAGTCAACGCCGGCACTGCGACCGATATAGAGCCGGTCGATTACGTCGGCTGGTTGACGCTCAAGGCAGACAACTTCAATCGTGACAATCCGATCACGGCCGATCTTTCACAAATCGACGTCGGGACTCCCGGCATTCTCGAAAAGATCGCGAGCGCGAAGACAACCTTTACGCCATTGATCACCACGTCCGCCGACTCAATGGCGATTCCGGCTGACAAGTTCCAGACGCCGGATCCTGCAGCCCTGCTGGCCGACTTCAAGCCAAGCGGAAAGAAGTTCGTCATCGCAGCACAGGTCACTGGCCCGGCAACAACGGCGTTTCCGAACGGCCCGCCGAAATCCAGCCTAGACAAGACGGCAGTGGCCGATAAAACCGACAAGAAGGACGATATGGCATCGCCGCAAGTGAAGGTCGCGGCCAAGCCGATTGATATCGTCGCGGTCGCCGACACCGACATCCTCGACGACCGGTTTTGGGTCCAGGTGCGGAATTTCTTCGGTCAACGCGTCGCCGTACCTACCGCCAGCAACGGTGATTTCGTCACCGATGCGATCGATGTCCTGGCCGGCGGTTCCGATCTCATCGGCCTGCGCACGCGCGGTACTGCGGTCCGACCGTTCGTGCTGGTCCAGGACATCCAGCGGGCCGCGGACGAACGCTACCAGGCGAACGAGAAGGCGCTCGAGGATAAACTCAAAGACACTGAGCAAAAACTCAAGGATCTGCGCGACAAAGGCGCCCGCGCGACCGGTACGGTCGACGCGGCGCAGAACGAGGCCATCGAGAATTTCCGCGCGCAGCTGCTGGCAACGCGTCGCCAGTTGCGGCAGGTGCAACTCGCGGAACGCGAGAATATCGATCGGCTGCGGAGCTGGATCGAATTCTTCAGCATCGGTTTCATCCCGATCCTGGTCGCGGTTGCTGCCGTGATGATCGGCGCCGTCCGCATGCGGCATCGGCAGCGGCGGGCCACGGTCGGTTGAGAAAGGCAGGCGGCATGCGACAATCAGGTTTGCTGGGTTTGCTGGCGGCGACCGCGGTCGCCGTCGCGCTCGCGGTGCTCTCCACTCTAGGCGGACCATCGACGGCGCGAAACCCTCTCGTCGGCATGCTCGTTCTGCCCGACCTCAGCTCTCAACTGCAGACCGTCGATCGCGTGACGATGGTGCACGGCACGCGAAAGGTGACGCTCAAGCGCGACACCGATGGTTGGCAGGTTGAGGAAAAAAACGATTGGCCCGCCGAGCCCCAGCGCGTGCGCCGGTTGTTGCTTGGCCTTGCCGAACTTCGTTATATCGAACCCAAGACGCGTGAGCCACGGCTTTATTCGCGGCTCGATGTCGAGGATGCCGGAAAGCCGATTTCGAAGTCGACACTCATCACCGTTGCCGACGATAAGGGCAAGCTGCTGGGCGATATCATTGCCGGCAAGAGCAAATATGATGAGCTCGGCGGCGGCAATGATGGGCTTTATCTGCGCAAGCCGGGCGATGTGCAGAGTTGGCTGGCAAGCGGCTCGCTCGATCTCTCGGGCGACGCGACGGCGTGGCTCGATAAATCCCTGCTCGACGTTCCTGCTGCGTCGGTCAAGGAGGCGGAATTCATCGCCGCGGACGGCCGCAACGTCACGATCTTGCGTGGGGCAGCGGGCGAAAAGTTCCACCTCGTGAATCCGGTGCCCAAAGGCAAAAAGCTCAAAGACGCGGACGCGTTGGACGAACCCGCCGGTGCCCTGGTGTCGCTCGAACTCGCCGACGTAGAGCCTGCGGCGCTGTTCGCGTTCCCGGAAAAGGGAATTTCACGAGCCCGCTTCACCACGTTCGACGGTCTGACAGTGACGGTCGATATTGCACAGCAGAGTAAGACGAACTGGGTACGAATCAGTGCCAGTGGCACCGGCGCTGCAACCGCGCACGCCGAGGCGATCAACACCAAGACCAAAGGCTGGTTATTTGCCCTTTCCGATTACAAGACCGGTCTCTTGAAGACGACGCTCTCGGGCCTGATCGAGCCGGCCAAATCGTCGTGAACGACGCCGTCGCCTCCCCCTGCGTTCGCGTATGTGTCGTCGATCCACAGACCGGGCTGTGCCGCGGTTGCGGCCGAACGCTCGCCGAAATCGCGGCTTGGCCTACTCTCGACGACGCGGGGCGGCGTCGCGTGCTGGAAACCGCGGCTTCCCGGCGGAGCCGATGACAGCCACGCGCCCCCGCGTTCGCAATATGGGCGCGGTGCGCCTATATGGAGTAGGCAAGAGAGCGTTCCGATGCATGATCCGGTAACGACGACCCGGCCCGTCGCCAAGGTAGTCCGCGGGATTCCGGCCAATGACGGTGCTGGTGTCAAACTCACGCGCGTCATCGGCGGTCCGCTGCTCGATTCTCTCGATCCTTTCCTGCTGCTCGATGAAATCCGTTCCGATGACGGTGCCGATTATGTTGGCGGCTTCCCCGAGCATCCGCATCGCGGTTTTGAGACTGTGACCTATGTGCTTGCCGGGCGCATGCGTCATGGCGACAACAAAGGAAACAGCGGTCTGCTCATACCGGGCAGCGTGCAATGGATGACTGCTGGCCGCGGCATCGTCCATTCCGAGATGCCCGAGCAGCAAGACGGTCTGATGTGGGGCTTTCAGCTTTGGGTCAACCTGCTGGCACGCCACAAGATGATGGCACCGCGCTACCAGGACATCGAGCCCGGCCGCATACCGGAGGTTGCGGTCGCTGGCGGTGCCAAGGTTCGCGTGCTGGCTGGCGCGTTCGGCGGTGCCACGGGGCCGGTCGCTGACATCGTCACCGAGCCGCTACTGCTCGACATCGCACTTTCCGGCGCTGCCGAAATCTCGATTCCGGTGCCGGTGGCACATAACGTTTTCGCTTATGTGTTCGACGGTGAAGCCGCGATCGGCGAGCCGGCGACGCCGGTTGCGCGTGGACATGTCGCGGTGCTCGGTGCCGGCGAGGCAGTCCGGTTGGGTGGCGGTCCGGGCCGCGCGCTGCTTGCGGGCGGCAAACCGCTCCATGAGCCGATCGCACGCTACGGTCCATTCGTCATGAACACGCCCGTCGAGATTCGCCAAGCGATTGCCGACTATCAATCCGGGCGGTTTTGAGGGTAGGATTCCGGCGCTTGCCGGAGGAAGACGTACGCATGAAACGAATCGTTGGTCTCGCGGTCGTCCTCTTGCTGTTCGGCTGCGCCAGCAAACCGTGGATCAAGGATGGCGCAACGCCGGAGATGGTCACCAAGGACCTGTCAGAGTGCAATCACCTTGCCGCTGCCGCGATGCAGCGGGATGCACGGATCGATCAGGATATTCTGGCGGCGCGCGGCAAGGACTGGCAGGATACCGGTGCCTTGTTCACGGTGCAGCAGACCTACCAGGCACGCGATCAAGCGCAATCGTCCGACATCGTATCGCAGTGCATGATCGCCAAGGGCTACGCGCCCGGTAGCTGATCGACGCTAGCGCCGGTTCGAAGCCGCCGGCTTCTGGCTGCGGTCAATCGTCGTCGGCCCATAGCAATGCTCGGGGCCGGGGAACGTTCGGTTCCGAACCTCGTCGGCATAGGCGGTCGCCGCTGCGGCGATCGCCGCGTTGAGCTCGGCATAACGCTTGACGAAGCGCGGCTTGTGGCCGTCCGACAGGCCGAGCAGATCTTCGGTGACGAGGATTTGGCCGTCGCAGGCGGGCGAGGCGCCGATGCCGATGGTTGGCACCGGGATCGCCTCGGTAACGCGACGCGCGACAGGCTCGTTGGTGCCTTCGATGACGATGGCGAAGGCGCCGGCTTTGGCGACCGCACGGGCATCGGCCATGACGCGGTCGGCCTCGGCCTCGTTGCGGCCCTGGGCGCGAAAGCCGCCGGTCACGTTGACCGATTGCGGTTGCAGACCGATGTGACCCAGGACAGGAATACCGCGCAAGACCAGGAACCGCACCGTATCGGCCATGGCCTCGCCGCCCTCGAGCTTGATTCCGGCGCAACCGGTTTCCGCCATGATGCGGGCCGCATTCTTGAATGCCTGCGCCGGGCTTTCTTGATAGCTGCCGAACGGCATGTCGACGATGACGCAGGCACGTGAAGCACCACGCACCGCCGCGGCGCCATGGGCGATCATCACATCGAGCGTAACTGGCAGTGTGCTGTCGAAGCCGTAGACCACCATGCCGAGCGAGTCGCCGACCAACAGCAGATCGGCGATCGGATCGAGCACGCGCGCCATCGGCGTGCTGTAGGCGGTCAGGGCAACGATCGGCTCACTGCCCTTGCGCCGAGCAAGCTCGGCCGGCGTACGCTTTTTGCTGTCCGGAGCCACCACGCTCATACCGACGAACTCCACGCTGGACCGGGCAATTATACCGCACTGCAACAAATTTGGGCAGCTGTCGTTTTAACCGGCCGGGCCGGGTATTGCCGGGCTTGTCAGCGGCCGTAAAGCGGCTTAAGTCAACCGCAGTTTCCGCAGGAGCTTCCAATGGGTTATCGGGTCGCGGTAGTCGGCGCCACTGGCAATGTCGGCCGCGAGATGCTGAGCATCCTCGCTGAACGTAATTTTCCAGCCGACAAGGTCCATGCCGTCGCGTCGACACGCTCGATCGGTGCCGAAGTCTCGTATGGCGAGAACAAGGTGCTTAAGGTCGAGAGCCTCGACAGCTTCGACTTCACAGGTGTCGATATCGGCTTGTTCTCGCCGGGGGCCAAGGTCTCGGCTGTCCACGCGCCGCGCGCCGGCAAAGCGGGGTGCGTCGTCGTCGACAACACCTCGCAGTTCCGCGTGGACAAGGACGTGCCGCTCGTCGTGCCCGAGGTCAATCCGGAGGCGCTGGCGCAATACAAGAAGCGCAACATCATCGCCAATCCGAATTGCTCGACGATTCAAATGGTGGTGGCGCTGAAGCCGTTGCACGATCTCGCGCGGATCAAGCGCGTCGTCGTTGCAACCTACCAATCGGTATCGGGCGCAGGCCGCGACGCGATGGACGAGCTGTTCTCCCAGACGCGTTCGGTCTACGTCAACGATCCGATCAAGCGCGAGTGCTTTACCAAGCAGATCGCATTCAACGTCATTCCGCATATCGATGTCTTCCGCGATGGCGGCGTGACCAAGGAAGAGTGGAAGATGGACGTCGAGACTCGGAAGATTCTCGATCCGGATATTGCCGTGACGGCGACTTGCGTGCGCGTTCCGGTCTTCATCGGTCACGCCGAGGCGGTAAACATCGAATTCGAGAGCCCAATCGACGAGGACACCGCGCGTGAGGCCCTCAAGCGCATGCCGGGTGTCATTGTGGTCGATCATCGCGCCGACGAGGGCTACGTCACACCGGTCGAAGCGGCCGGCGAGGACGCGGTCTATGTCAGCCGCATTCGCCGCGACCCCACGGTGCTTCATGGTCTTAATCTCTGGGTCGTTAGCGACAATCTGCGCAAGGGCGCGGCGCTCAACGCGGTGCAGATCGCCGAGCTATTGGTACGCGATCACCTGAAGAAGCCAGCGGCGAAAGAACCGGCTCGCGCTGGCTAGCGGATGCATCCGCGACGCAGCGTTCTGTTCGTGCCGGGTTCCAATGATCGGGCGATGGAGAAGGCGCGAGGCCTTGATGCCGATGCGCTCATCTTCGATCTTGAGGATTCCATCGCGTCCGAGGCCAAGAGCCAAGCGCGCGCGGCGATCGCGGCGGCGATCGCGCGGGGCGGCTACGGCCGGCGCGAATTGATCCTGCGGATCAACGCACTCGACACTGAATGGGCCGAGGAGGATCTTCGGGCGGCAGCGCGGATGAAGCTCGACGCTGTTCTGCTGCCGAAGGTCGAAAGCGAAGCCGAGCCGCGCAAGGCGGAGGCGATCCTGATCTCCGCCGGCGCGCCGCTCGACCTCGGCATTTGGTGCATGATCGAAACGGCGCGCGCCGTGCTCCATGCGGAAGCGATCACTAGCGCCACGCTGCGATTGCAGGCGTTTGTCATGGGTACCGCCGATCTATCGAAGGAACTGCACGCCGAAGAAACGCCGCTGCGCGAGCCGATAGTGACGGCGCTCGGCCTCTGCGTTCTCGCGGCGCGGGCCTACGGTCTGGCCGTGCTCGACGGCGTTCACTTCGACATCGCTGACACGTCGGGATTTGAACGGTCTTGCCGCCAGGGACGCATGCTCGGCTTCGACGGCAAGACGCTGATCCACCCCAGCACCATTGCGGTGGCCAATCGTATCTTTGCGCCGGATGACGCGGCCGTGGCCCGGGCACGGCGCATCATTGCCGCCTTCGAAGACGCCAAAGCGCAAGGCAAAGGCGTTGCAGTGCTGGACGGTCATTTGATCGAACGGCTTCACGTCGCCGACGCGAAGCGCATTTTGGCGTTGGCAGCGGCCGTTGGCATGCCACAAACAGATCACTGAGGCGAGTGGGTCGTATTCGCATGCCGCGGGCATGATGTGTGTCGGCTGGCGTTGACGGCAGTGAGGGGGAGGGCTAAACCAAATCCCTCTTCGCACGTGCGAAAGCGCAAGGTTTCTCGCCCATGAGTCCCGCCGAGCGGCCGCTTTCACCCCACTTGCAGATCTACCGGCCGCAACTGACTTCGGTCCTGTCGATCACGCATCGCGGCACCGGCGTGGCCCTCGGCATCGGTACGATCTTTTTCGTGTGGTGGTTGTCTGGTGCGGCGTGGAGCGGCGCGTGCTTCAGCGCTGCGCAGGCCTTCTGGGACTCGTGGCTCGGCAAACTGTTCCTGTTCGGCTGGACGTTCTCGCTATTCTACCACTTGCTCAACGGCGTGCGTCATCTGCTGTGGGATATCGGCATCGGCTTCGACCTGCGCTCGACCTATCGCACTGGCTGGACCGTTGTCGCATTCAGCGTGCTGCTGACGGTGTTCGCGTTCGGCGGCGGCCTCTATGTATGGAGCGCGCTGTGACCGGCACCGGCGCGATTCGCCATTGGTGTGCACAGCGTATCAGCGCGCTCGCACTGATTGCGCTGATGCTCTGGCTGATCGAAGCCATCTTCGCCCATCTTGGTGAGGATCGTGCGCAGATCCGGACGTGGCTCGGACAGCCGGTTCCGGCAGTGGTTGCTGCTGCCTTGGTGGCGTTGGCATTCTTCCATCTCGCGCTCGGCGTTCGCGTTGTGCTTGAGGACTACGTGCAGACGCCGGCGCGGCTTGCGGCGGCGTTGGCCGCGAACCGTATCGCGTGCTGGGCGTTGGCGCTGATCGCCTTGGCCGCGATCGTGACGCTCGCCTTCGGTCTCTGATCATGTCGGCGGCGTATCCGGTCACGGAGCACGTCTATGACGTGGTCGTCGTCGGTGCCGGCGGCGCCGGCCTGCGTGCGACGCTCGGCATGAGCGCCGCCGGCTTGAAAACCGCATGCATCAGCAAGGTTTATCCGACACGCAGCCATACAGTGTCGGCTCAAGGCGGCATCGGCGCGGCACTCGGCAACATGGGCGAGGACGACTGGCGTTGGCACATGTACGACACCGTCAAAGGCGGTGATTGGCTCGGCGACCAGGACGCTATCGAGTACATGTGTCGCGAGGCGGTTCCGGCGGTCATCGAGCTTGAGCACATGGGCGTGCCTTTCTCACGCACCGCCGAAGGCAAGATCTACCAGCGACCTTTCGGCGGTCACACCGTCCAGTTCGGCAAGGATCCGGCGCATCGCTCGGCCTCGGCCGCCGATCGCACCGGCCACGCGATCCTGCATACGCTCTATCAGCAGTGTCTGAAACATGCGGCCGAGTTCTTCGTGGAATATTTCGTGATCGACCTGATCATGGACGGCAAAACCTGTCGCGGAATCGTCGCCTGGTGCCTCGAAGATGGCTCGATCCATCGGTTCCGCGCGCAGCTCGTGGTGATGGCGACCGGCGGCTATGGCCGCGCGTATTTCTCCTGCACCTCCGCGCATATCTGCACCGGTGACGGCAACGCCATGGTGCTGCGCGCCGAGCTGCCGCTTCAGGATATGGAATTCATCCAGTTCCATCCCACCGGCATCTATGGCGCCGGGTGCCTCATCACCGAGGGCGTGCGCGGCGAGGGCGGCTATCTCACCAATTCCGAGGGTGAGCGCTTCATGGAACGCTACGCGCCACATGCCAAGGATCTGGCCTCGCGCGACGTGGTCAGCCGGGCCATGACGATCGAGATCCGCGAAGGTCGCGGCTGCGGACCCAAGAAGGACTTCATCCATCTTCATCTGGAGCATCTCGATCCGGCAGTGATCCATCTCCGTCTGCCGGGGATCGCTGATATCGCGAGGATTTTCGCCGGCGTCGACGTGACCCGCGAGCCGATCCCGGTGCTGCCGACCGTGCACTACAACATGGGGGGTATTCCGACCAATCTGCACGGTGAGGCGCTGGCGCCGACGTCGGAGGATACCGAGCGGGTTGCGCCGGGGTTGATGGCTATCGGCGAAGCGGCCTGCGTCTCCGTGCACGGCGCCAACCGGCTCGGCACCAACTCGCTGCTCGATCTCGTGGTCTTCGGCCGCGCGGCTGCGCTGCGCGCACAGGAGATCGTCCGGCCCGGTGCGGCACAAAAGCCGCTGCCGCCATCGGCCGACGACAAGGCGCTGGCGCGGCTTGATCACGTGCGCCACGCCAAGGGTAAGCTCAAGACCGGCGAGATCCGGCTCGCGATGCAGCGCGTGATGCAGGAACATTGCGCCGTGTTCCGGACGGCCGAGTTGCTCGACGAGGGCGTGCGCCGGCTCGATGCGGTGGCGTCGTCGACGCGCGAGATCGGCATCGGCGACCGCTCAATGATCTGGAACAGCGATCTTGTCGAGGCACTTGAGCTGGAGAACCTGATGGCACAAGCGACCGTGGCGCTGCGCGGCGCGCGCGCCCGCACGGAAAGCCGCGGTGCTCATGCGCGCGAGGATTTTCCGAAGCGCGATGACCAGAACTGGATGAAGCACACGCTTGCCTGGATGAACGGCGGCGGCGAAGTCGAACTCGGCTATCGCCCGGTGCACAGCTTCACGCTGTCGAACGACGTTCAGCCCTTCCCGCCCAAGGAACGAGTCTACTAGGGAACCACCCATGGCCGATTTTTTTCTGCCCAAGAATTCAAAGGTGGTCGCGGGTCGTCACCATCTGGCGCCCGAGGGTGCCAGGCGGGTGAAGACGTTCCGGATCTATCGCTGGGATCCCGAGGTGGGCGGCAATCCGCGCCTCGACAGCTACGACATCGACCTCGATCAGTGTGCGCCGATGGTTCTCGATGCGCTGATCAAGATCAAGAACGAGATCGACACCACATTGACCTTCCGGCGGTCCTGTCGCGAAGGTGTCTGCGGCTCATGCGCAATGAACATCGACGGCACCAACACCTTGGCGTGCCTCAAGTACACTGACGATGTGAAGAGTGACGTCAAAATCTATCCTCTGCCGCATCTGCCAGTGATCAAGGATCTGGTGCCCGATATCGGCGCCATCTTCGACCAATATCGCTCGATCAAGCCATGGCTGCAGAACGACACGCCGCCGCCGACTGACAGCGAACGGCCACAATCCGTCGAAGAGCGTGCCAAACTCGACGGCCTGTGGGAGTGCATCCTGTGTTTCTGTTGTTCGACCGCGTGCCCGAGTTATTGGTGGAACCCCGACAAGTATCTAGGGCCTGCCGTCCTGCTTCAGGCTTACCGCTGGCTCGCCGACAGCCGCGACACCAAGACCGAAGAGCGGCTCGATCAATTCAACGATGCGTTCAAGGTCTATCGCTGCCACACCATCATGAATTGCACACGTACCTGCCCCAAGAGTCTCAACCCGGCTCAGGCGATCGGCGAGATCAAGAAGAAGCTGGTCGTGCGGGTCTGAGTCGCACCCGGCTAGTATTCGATCGTGCCTTGAATCACGTGGTCGAGGCCGATATCTGGAATCTGTAGTTTCATCTTGGCGTCAACCTTTCCCGATGACTTGAGCTTTCCCGTTGTGATCGCCGCATGCACCGCATTTTCGATCTCACGCTGCGACGTGACTCCAACGATTTTCAGGAATTTCCGCAGCTCTATGTTGAACCGATCCTCATCCACCGATGCCTCCGCTCGTTTGTGGCATGCCAAGTCTAGCGCCGTCTCAGACGACTATGTAACGGCGGAATTATTTTCGCTATGACAGCGCCGTCGATGGATTCCGCCCGCCCTCCCTCCGCCGCTCTGCCGATATCGGAAACACTAGGTCCGCTCGCTCGCTATCGCGCGCGCGCGGCGGCCGGTGAACTGCTATCCGACCCGGCACAGGAACGGGCGGCTGAAAAGATTCAGACGCTCTGGTGCAGTCTAGTGGACGATCGGACCTTGAGTGGTAGGCGCGGCTGGCGCGCGAAACTGCGGTTGCCGGGAATGGCCGCGGAGCCGCCCAAGGGTCTCTACATCTACGGTGCCGTCGGTCGCGGCAAGACCATGCTGATGGACATGTTCTTTGATACCGTGGGGCTGTCGTCAAAGCGGCGCACGCACTTCTATGCCTTCATGGCCGAGGTGCATGATCGGATTCACGCTCGCCGCGCCGAGAAGGGCGATCCGATCCGACCGGTCGCCGAAGCACTCGCCAAGCAATCGGTGTTGCTGTGCTTCGATGAATTGCGTGTTACCGATATCGCCGACGCGATGATTCTAGGACGGCTGTTCGAGGCGCTGTTCGACCTCGGCGTGATCATCGTCGCGACGTCGAATCTCGCGCCGCGCGAGCTTTACGAAGGTGGTTTGCAGCGCGAGCGTTTCCTGCCCTTCATCGACCTGATCGAGCACAATCTCGACGTGGTTCGCCTCGATGGCCGCCACGATTATCGCCTGGCGCGGTTCATCGGCCGCCAGACCTATTTCACACCGGCCGATGACAACGCCTACCGCGCGCTTGAGCGCGCCTTCATGGAACTGACAGACAATGCATCCACGCACAGCCAGACTCTCACCGTGCTTGGACGTTCGGTCAATGTGCCGCGGGCGGCACACGGCGTCGCGTGGTTCACGTTTCGCGAGTTGTGCGGCGGCGCGCTTGAGCCAGCCGATTATCTTGAGCTGTGCCGCCGCTATCACACGTTTGTCATCGACGGCGTGCCGCACATGGGGCCGTCCCGCCGCGACGAGGCCAAGCGCTTCAATACCTTCATCGACACGCTCTACGATTCACATGGCCGCGTCGTGATGTCGTCCGACGCGCTACCGGATCAGCTCTACGCCGTAGGCGACGGCGCGTTCGAATTCCAGCGTACCGTGTCGCGGCTGCATGAAATGCAGAGCGCGGAATACCTCGGTGCAGCTTCGGGTTAACGGCTTGTAACTGTCGTCCAGGCTTGCCGCGGCCGCGAAATCGCGCTAAACCCGCGCCGTTCCGCGCCCCCACGCGGTCTGGCATTGCCCAAAAAGAGGTCATCGATGGCACGCAACAAGATCGCGCTGGTCGGCGCTGGCCAGATCGGCGGTACGCTCGCCTTGCTGGCCGGACTGAAACAGCTCGGCGACTGCATCCTCTGCGACATCGTCGAGGGCGTACCGCAAGGCAAGGCGCTCGACTTGATCGAAGCGACGCCGGTCGAAGGCTTCGATGCTAAATTCACGGGCAGCAACGATTATGCCGCGATCGCCGGCGCCGACGTCGTGATCGTGACCGCCGGCGTGCCGCGCAAACCGGGCATGAGCCGCGACGATCTGATCGGCATCAACGCCAAGGTGATGCGACAAGTTGGTGCGGCGATCAAAGCGCATGCGCCGAATGCATTCGTCATCTGCATCACGAATCCGCTCGATGTCATGGTCTGGGTGCTGCGCGAAGCATGCGGCTTGCCGCACCACAAAGTGGTCGGCATGGCCGGCGTGCTCGACAGCGCTCGCTTCCGTTACTTCCTCGCGGAAGAGTTCAAGGTCTCTGTCGAGGATGTCAGCGCCTTCGTGCTCGGCGGTCATGGCGACAGCATGGTGCCGCTGGCGCGCTATTCGGCAGTCGCCGGAATTCCGCTGCCCGATCTCATCCGGATGGGCTGGACGACCAAGGAGCGCATCGACAAGATCGTGCAGCGTACGCGCGGTGGCGGCGGCGAAATCGTCAATCTGCTCAAGACCGGCTCGGCGTTCTATGCGCCGGCGGCCTCGGCGATCGCCATGGCCGAATCTTATCTGCGCGACAAGAAGCGCGTACTGCCCTGCGCCGCATGGCTCGATGGACCCTACGGCGTGAAGGGTCTCTATGTCGGCGTGCCGGTGGTGCTCGGCGCCGGCGGTGTCGAGCGTGTGGTTGAGATCAGGCTCGATCCCGAGGAGAAGGCCGCCTTCGACAAGTCGGTCAACGCGGTCAAGACGTTGCTCGAAGCAACCAAGCAGGTACTGGCTGGGGCGACGGCCTAAAACCCGGGCGTAACCCATTGAATCCACTTGGCGAGTCCTCCGGATCGGGCGTATGGCAGCCATGAGTCTCATGGCAGTACGGATTCGCCGAAACGCTGCCTATCTAACGTATAGATCGGCGGCTCTGGCACGCGCCGTGCTTCGTTGCAGAGAAACCGCCGACGAGAGACGCTGAAAGAATGCCGGTATTCGATAACGACAGCTTCCTGAGCGGTCAGAACGCGACCTTTATCGCCGAGCTTTACGCGCGTTATCTCGCCGATCCACAGTCGGTCGATCCGAGCTGGCGAGGCTTCTTCGCCGAGCTCGGTGACGAACCGAAGGCCTTTTTGAAGGAGATGGAAGGCCCCGGTTGGGGCGCGAAGCGTCTGCCGATGCTGGGTAACGGTCACGTGGCGGCGCCGGTTCCTGCTGTTGTGGCCGCGCTGCCGACTGATGTGCACCAAGCTGCGCTCGACTCGATCCGAGCGATGAACCTGATCCGCAGCTACCGTGTGCGTGGTCATCTCATCGCCGAGCTCGATCCGCTTGGCCTCGATCGGCGCACCGGCCATCCCGATCTCGATCCGGTGACTTTCGGCTTCACCGAAGCCGATTACGATCGGCCGATCTTCGTGAATAATCTGCTCGGCTTTACGACGGCAACGATCCACGAGATTCTGACGGCGCTGCGCGCGACCTATTGCGGCCACGTCGGCGTCGAGTACATGCACATCCAGGAGCTCGAACAGCGTCAATGGATCCAAGCGCGTATCGAGGTGCCGCGCAATCAGACGGAGTTTACCGAGCGCGGCAAACTCACGATCTATGAACGGCTGGTCGAAGCCGAGTTTCTTGAGCGCTTTCTTGACCGGCGCTACACCGGCACCAAGCGTTTCAGCCTTGAGGGCGGCGAGTCCCTGATTCCGGCGCTTGAGCAGGTGCTGAAGCGCGGCGGCCAGCTGGGGATGAAGGAACTGGTCATCGGCATGCCGCATCGCGGCCGGCTCAACGTCCTCACCAACATGATGGGCAAGCCTTTCGCCGCGTTGTTCTCAGAATTCCAGGGCAACTCCGCCAATCCCGAGGACGTTCAGGGGTCGGGCGACGTCAAATATCATCTCGGCACGTCGTCTGATCGCGACTTTGACGGCAACGTTGTGCATCTCTCGCTGACCGCCAATCCGTCACATCTCGAGGCCGTCAATCCGGTGACGCTGGGCAAGGTGCGCGCCAAGCAGCGGCAGCGCGCCGACCAATCCCGCGATGAGGTCGTGGGCCTGTTGATGCACGGTGATGCGGCCTTCGCTGGCCAAGGCCTGGTCGCCGAGACACTAGAACTCAGCGAATTAAGGGGCTATCGCAGCGGCGGCACGATCCATTTTATCGTCAACAACCAAATCGGCTTTACCACGAGCCCGGCACAAGCGCGCTCCGGCCCCTATCCGTCGGATGTCGCTAAGACCATCCAGGCGCCGATTTTTCACGTCAACGGCGACGATCCCGAATCGGTCGTGCATGTCGCGCGCATCGCCACCGAATTCCGACACCGCTTCAAGAAAGACGTTGTCGTCGACATGTTCTGCTATCGCCGGCATGGCCATAATGAGACCGACGAGCCGGCGTTCACGCAGCCGACCATGTATCGCACGATCGCTGCGCATCTCACGACCCGGGAGATCTATCGCAAGCGATTGATTGACGAAGGGCTGCTCACCGCCGCCGATGCGGATACGATCGAGAAAGCATTCCTGGCACGCCTAGAGAGCGAGTTCGAGGCGGCGAAGAGCTATCGCCCCAACAAGGCTGACTGGCTCGAAGGCGAATGGAAGGGCTTCACCGTCGCCACCAGCGATGATCGCCGCGGCAAGACGGCCGTCGAGCTGCCGCTGTTGCAACAGGTCGGTGCTGCGCTCACCCGCGCGCCGGACGAGTTCAAACTCAACCGCAAGATTATGCGCCAGCTTGAGGCCAAGCGCGAAGCGATCGAGAAGGGCGAGGGCATTGACTGGGCGACTGCCGAGGCGCTCGCATTCGGCACTCTTCTCACCGAAGGTGCGCATGTCCGCCTGTCTGGTCAGGACTCCGGGCGTGGCACCTTCTCGCAGCGCCATGCCGTGCTCTATGACCAGGAGACTGAGGCGCGTTACGTGCCACTCAACCACATCCGCGACGGACAGGCCCAATTCGAGGTCATTGACAGTCCGCTGTCCGAAGCCGCGGTGCTCGGCTTCGAGTACGGCTACAGCTTGGCTGATCCGCGCTCCCTGATCCTATGGGAAGGCCAGTTCGGCGATTTTGCCAACGGCGCGCAGGTGATTATCGACCAGTTTATCGCGTCGGGCGAGGCCAAGTGGTTGCGCATGTCGGGCGTCGTGCTGCTCCTGCCGCACGGTTACGAGGGACAGGGGCCGGAGCATTCGTCCGCCCGTCTCGAGCGCTTCCTGCAGCTCTGCGGTGAGGACAATATCCAGGTTTGTAACCTGACCACCGCCGCTAACTATTTCCACGTGTTGCGGCGCCAAGTGCGGCGCAATTTCCGCAAGCCTTTGGTGCTGATGACACCAAAATCGCTGCTGCGCAATTCCGAGGTTGCTACCAGGCTGATCGACATGGGGCCAGGCACCTCCTTCCACCGAGTCTTCGATGAGACCGAAACACTGGCGGCAGATGCGCAGATCCGCCGGGTACTGATGTGCAGCGGCAAGGTCTATTTTGACCTGCTACACGCGCGGCGCGAGCGGAAGATCCGGGACGTCGCGATCCTTCGGCTCGAGCAACTCTACCCATTTCCCGCCGAGCCGCTGTCCGAGCTTGCCGCGCGGTACGTTAACGCTGAATTCGTCTGGGTGCAGGAAGAGCCAGAGAACATGGGCGCATGGACGTTTGTCGACCGGCGGATTGAAAAGACGCTAAGCTCGCTCGAAATCAAGGCCGAGCGCGCGCGCTATGTCGGCCGGCCCGAAGCCGCTGCGACCGCGACGGGCCTGCTCAAACGGCATCTCGCCGAACAGGCGCGGCTCGTCGACGAAGCGCTTATGCCCTGATCCGCAGGAGAGTCATGGCGACCGACATCATCGTTCCGCCGCTCGGCGAATCCGTCACCGAGGCCACTGTCGCGCGCTGGCTCAAGCAGCCGGGCGATGCCGTCGCGGTCGACGATCCGTTGGTCGAGCTCGAAACCGACAAGGTGACGCTCGAAGTAAATGCACCCGCTTCCGGTACGCTGGCTGAGGTTCTCGTGCCGAAGGACGGCAATGTCGCTGTCGGCGGCGTGCTCGGCCGCATCGCCGACGGCAAGGGCAAGTTCGCGTCCAAGGCTGAGAGCAAGCCGGCGCCGAGTGCCGCGCCGCCGCTGCGCACGGCCGTCCAGACCTCACAATCCAAGATCGACACACCAAAGGTGCCGCCGAAGCCGACACCGCGATCCGATGTGGATGTACGGTCCGGCCCTGCCGTGCGGCGGCTCGTCGACGAAACGAAGGTCGAACCTGCACGCATTCCGCCGACCGGCCGCGATGGCCGCTTGACCAAAGGCGACGTGCTGACGGCGCTCGAGAACGAGAAAGGGAGTGCCGCATCGACGCCAGCGGCGATCCAGGCGGCGGTGCCGGTCGCCGCACGCGAAGCCGGTCCGCGCGAAGAACGCGTGCGCATGACGCGGCTGCGTAAACGCATCGCCGAACGGCTCAAGGAGGCGCAGAACACCGCCGCCATGCTCACCACCTTCAATGAGGCGGACATGAGCGCGGTCATCGACCTGCGCGAGCGTTATCGCGAGGGCTTCGAGAAGAAGCATGGCATCCGGCTCGGATTCATGTCGTTCTTCCTCAAGGCGTGCATCGTCGCGCTGAAGGAAATTCCCGCCGCCAATGCCGAGATCGACGGCGACGATATCGTCTATAAGAATCATTACGACATCGGCGTTGCCGTCGGCACCGAGCACGGGCTCGTCGTGCCGGTGGTGCGCGATGCCGATCGCCTCGACTTTGCCGACATCGAGAAGCAAGTAGCCGACCTCGGCCACCGCGCGCGCGACGGCAAGCTGAAGCTCGAGGAGCTGTCCGGCGGCACCTTCACCATTACTAATGGTGGCGTCTACGGTTCGCTGATGTCGACGCCGATTCTCAACCCGCCGCAGTCGGCCATCCTCGGCATGCACAAGATCCAGCAGCGGCCAGTCGTCGTCGAGGGACAGGTGGTGGCGCGGCCGATGATGTATCTGGCGCTGAGTTACGATCACCGGCTCGTCGACGGCCGTGAGGCCGTGACCTTCCTGGTGCGCGTCAAGGAGTGCATCGAAGATCCCGAACGCCTGCTGTTCGGCGTCTGAACGATGGCCGATGCATTCGACGTCATCGTCGTCGGCGCCGGGCCCGGCGGCTACGTCGCGGCGATCCGTGCGGCGCAGCTTGGCATGACGGTCGCTTGCGTCGACAAGCGCGACGCACCCGGCGGTACCTGCCTTAATATCGGCTGTATTCCATCGAAGGCGCTGCTGCAGTCGTCGGAGCGCTTCGCCGCCGCGCAGCACGAGCTCGCTGCACACGGGGTACGGGTCGCGGACGTTACGCTCGATCTCAAGACGATGTTGGCGCGCAAGGACAAGGTCGTCAGCGACAATACGCACGGCGTCGAGTTTCTCTTTCGCAAGAACAAGGTCGAATACGTCAAGGGCACGGCGCGGCTCGGGGCGCGCGATCGTGTCGCCGTCGCGCTCAACGCCGGCGGCCGGCGCGAGCTTGCTGCCAAGAAAGCGATCATCCTGGCGACCGGCTCCGACAGCGCGAGCTTGCCGGGCATCGCCATCGATGAGAGGCGCATCGTGTCGTCGACCGGCGCGCTGGCACTCAGCGCCGTACCGAAACACCTCGTCGTGGTCGGGGGCGGCTATATCGGATTGGAGATGGGCTCGGTCTGGCGTCGACTCGGCGCGGAAGTCACCGTGGTCGAATTCCTCGACCGGATCACGCCCGGGATGGATGCCGAGCTCTCTGCTGCGCTGCAGCGCAGCCTGGAGCGACAGGGCTTCAAGTTCCGCCTGGCCACCAAGGTGGCCGAGGCCAAATCCGGTAAGGACGGCGTGACGCTGGCGCTCGAGCCGGCGAAAGGCGGCGCGCGCGAGAATCTCGATGCCGACATCGTGCTCGTCGCCGTCGGCCGCGTGCCGCATACGGCCGAACTCGGCCTCAAGGAGATCGGCGTTGCGCTCGACGAGAAGGGCCGCATCAAGGTCGACGGCCGTTTTGCCACTAATGTTGCCGGCCTCTATGCCATCGGCGATGCGATTACCGGTCCGATGCTGGCGCACAAGGCGTCGGAGGAAGGCGTCGTGCTGGCCGAGATGCTCGCCGGGAGCAAACCCGTGCTCGATTACGATGCAATTCCAGCGGTGATCTATACCTGGCCCGAGGTCGCCACGGTCGGGCGCACGGAGGAGCAGCTGAAGGCGGCAGGCGTGACATACAAAACCGGCAAGTTCCCGTTCTCGGCCAATCCGCGCGCCCGTGCCAACGGCTTCACTGAAGGCTTCGTCAAAATCCTGGCTGACGCCCGGAGCGATCGGGTCCTCGGCGTCCACATCATCGGCCCGGATGCCGGCACGCTGATCGCCGAAGCCGCCCTGGCGATGGAATTCGCCGCTTCGGCCGAGGACATCGCGCGCACCGTCCACGCTCATCCGACGCTCGAGGAAGCGGTCAAAGAAGCGGCGCTCGCGGTCGATGGCCATCCCATCCACATCTGAAGCCGCAGCGGCGCCGGGGCCGTCGCCCCGAGCGCTCATCGTCATCTTCACTGCAACATCGATTCTCGGCATGCTCGGCAGTTCGAGCTTTGCCGCGCTACTGCCCGATTTCGCAGCGCTGTGGTGACTTTCGAATACCGATGCCGGCTGGATTAGCGCGTTGTTCTTCGCCGGTTACGTCGCGGCAGCGTCTACGGCGCCGAAGTCGCCGTGCGTGCCGACCGGCGCCGCGTCATCGGCCGCGTGATGATCCTGTCCGTCGTCGGCTCGTTTGCGGCGCTCTTCACAATTCGCAGCCTTTAATCCTTGGCGCGTGGATGTGCCTTGTCGTAGATCGCGAGGAGACGGGCCGGATCCATCGCAGTATACCGTTGTGTCGTCGAGAGGCTCGCATGGCCGAGCAGCTCCTGGATCGCGCGCAGATCGCCACCGCCGGCCAGCAAATGGGTCGCGAAGCTGTGGCGCAGTGCGTGCGGCGTCGCGTGCTCGGGCAAACCCAGCGCACGACGCAGTTTCGCCATGGTGGCCTGCACCTGCCGCGGATTGAGCCCGCGGCCGCGAGCGCCGACAAACAATGGATCGTCGACTTGCAGATCGACCGGACAGATGGCGAGGTAATCGTGCACCGCGTCGGCGACGGCCGGCAGCACCGGCACGAGTCGCGTCTTGCCGCCTTTGCCGACGATCCGCAGCATGCCGGCGGCTTCCGGCGCTGCGCCGCGCGTCAGCGATAGGGCTTCGGCGATGCGCAGGCCGCAGCCATAGAGCAACATCAGGATCGCGAGATCACGCCGGGCCATCCACGGCCGCGTATCAAGGAACGCCACGCGCTCGAGCGCCGACCGGGCCTCGCTTTCAGTCAGCGCCTTGGGCACGGTGCGGCCGAGCTTCGGAGTCCGGACCGCCGTCAGGGCCCCGTTCGACACGATCTTTCGCTTGTCGAGAAACCGGAAGAAACTCCGCAGCACCGATAATTTGCGCGCCGCCGTGTCGCGCGCGGCGTTATCGCGGGCGAGCCACGCCAGGAAAGCGCGAAAATCGGCGGGCTCCAACGCGGCGAGCGCCGGCAATCCCGGGACGCCGCCGCGATACGTCGTCAGAAATTCTAGGAAACCGGCAAGGTCGCGGCCATAGGCGGCGACGGTATGCGGTGAGGCGCGCCGTTCACCAATGAGCCACGCCTGCCAGCGCGCGATCGCGTCGATCAACTCATGCGACGCAGCAAAACGAATCAGCGGAACCGGGTCGGGCCGGAGCGACCGGGGAAGCGGACGCGCGCCCCTTACACCGGCAGGTCGAGCCATGCGGCGATGGTGATTCCAAGCGCGCGGGCGAGGAAGCCGAGCAACTCGGTGCCTTGGCCGGCATGGAATTTCCCCGGCCGCCGTGCGCCAATGCAGAGCAACCCGGCCGGCGCAGTCCGGCTCACGGCGAGACGCAGTAGCGCCGCCGAGCGCACCAAGTCGGCGCCGGCACCGAATAAAGTCGGATCGCCGGTCGTATCGGCGAACAAGGCAACATCGCGCTCAGGTCCCAGAACGCGGTCGACGGTACCGGTCTCGAGAATCTGCACGCCGGGGTGCGGCAAACGCGGTTTGGTACCGCCGCTGCTTTCGACGCCGATGGTGACGACGTCGGAATCGAGCAGCATGGCAAGATCGGTGGTGACGATCTGGATCAGTTGCTCGAAGCTGTTGGCCGCGAGCAGCGTGAGGACCGCGCTGTGGACGCGCGTCTGGCTGGCCAGATTGGCCCGCGTCGTGCTGATCAACAGCTTCTGCTGTCCCTTGAGCTTGGTGATGTCGTCACGCTGCCGCTTGAGCATGAATTGCTGCATATCAATCACGCCGGCGCCGTTGCGCGCTGCAGGCGGGGTCAGCACGTCGAGAATCTCGGGATGCTCCGCGAAGAAATCCGGATGCCGTTTGAGATAGGCGACGACCTGGGCGGCGGAGGCGATATGCTCCGTGACCGTGGGTGCGGGCGGCGTCGCGGCTTTGTCGCGGGTGCGATCCACCATGAATCCTATTCGGCCGCTGCCGCTTTCGCGTCACCCAGGATGGATTGGCCGGTCTTTTTCCAGTCGGCCAGGAAAGCCGCAAGGCCCTTGTCGGTCAACGGATGGAGGAACAATTGCCGCATCACCGTTGGTGGCATGGTGCCGATCTGGGCGCCGAGCTTTGCCGCCTCAACGACGTGCATCGGATGGCGAATCGAGGCAACGAGCACCTCAGTCTTGAAGCCCTGATACTGGCGATAGATCTCGACGATGTCGCGGATCAGGGCCATGCCCGATTCACCGATATCGTCGAGCCGGCCGACGAACGGCGATACAAAGGTTGCCCCCGCTTTGGCGGCGAGAATCGCCTGCGCGGCCGAGAAACAGAGTGTGACGTTGACCATCGCCCCTTCGGCGTGCAGCATCTTGCATGTCTTGAGGCCGTCCGGCGTCAGCGGCACCTTGACGGCGATGTTCTTTGCGATCTTCGCCAGCTTGCGGCCTTCGGCCAGCATCGTCGGGTGATCGGTCGCCGTGGTCTCGGCGCTCACCGGGCCCGAAACCACGCCGCAGATTTCGCGTACGACCTCGATGAAATTGCGGCCCGATTTCGCCACCAGTGAAGGATTGGTGGTCACGCCATCGACCAAGCCTGTAGCAGCAAGGTCGCGAATCTCGGCAATGTCGGCGGTGTCGAGGAAGAACTTCATGCGTGCCTCTCTACGAACTTCCTGCGAGGCCCCCTTTCATACGAGAGTGTAGACCATGCCGGAGCGACCTGCCAACGCCGAACCGGTGAGCGTCGATCGCGTCAGCGTGCTGCTGCCGTTGCCGCTCGCGGGCGCCTATGACTATCGCGTGACGAACGGCATGCGTGTCACTGCCGGCGATTTCGTGCGTGTGCCGCTCGGCCGCCGTCGACTCGTGGGCGTGGTGTGGGGACCGGATCGCGCGTCGATCGCCGATGCCAAGCTCAAGCCGATCATCGAAACGCTGCCGGTGCCGCCATTGCATGACGAACTGCGGCGATTCATCGAGTGGGTGGCGGGCTATACGATGACGGTGCCCGGTGCGGTGCTGCGGATGACGATGAGCGTGCCGGACGCGCTTGAGCCGCCGCGCGCCATCACCGGTTATATCATCACGGACGCCGGACGAGCGGCGCCGAACTCAACCGATTCGCATCTGACGCCGCAACGGCGCCGCGTTCTCGCCGTGGCTGCCGAGGGCGGCGCCGCCAGCGCCGGCGTTCTCGCGCATCGTGCCGCCTGCGGCTCCGGCGTCATCAAGGCGATGGTGGCGGCCGGTTTGCTTCAATCAGTCGAATTGCCGGCCGCCCTGCCACCGCCACCGCCGGATTGGCACGCGGCTGGTCCACCTCTGTCCTCGGCGCAGGATGTCGCCGCGACCGACCTTGCCACCAAGGTCCGATGCGGCGGCTTTAGCGTGACGCTGCTCGATGGCGTTACCGGGTCGGGCAAAACCGAGGTGTATTTCGCCGCCATCGCCGCGGCGCTCGAACGCGGTCGGCAGGCGCTGGTGCTCTTGCCCGAGATAGCGCTGTCCACCCAACTGCTCAAGCGCTTCAGCGATCGATTCGGCGCGCCGCCGGCGCTCTGGCATTCCGATCTCGGCCATGCGCAGCGTCGCGCCACGTGGCGCCATGTCGCCGAAGGCCAGGCGCGCGTCGTCGTCGGCGCGCGCTCGGCGTTGTTTCTGCCGTTCAGTGATCTCGGACTGATCGTCGTCGACGAGGAGCACGATGCTTCGTTCAAGCAGGAGGAGGGCGTCATTTATCACGCGCGCGACATGGCAGTAGTACGCGCCTCGCTCGCGCATGTACCGATCGTTCTGGTCTCGGCGACGCCGTCGCTCGAGAGCGCGGTCAATGCGCAATCGGGGCGCTATAACCGGCTGCATTTGCCCGTGCGGCATGGAACCGCGCGCCTGCCGGAGATCCGTGTCGTCGACATGCGCAAGCAGAGGCCGGAGCGGCAACGATTCCTCTCGCCGCCGCTGGTGCAGGCGCTGGGTGAAACGCTCGCCGGTGGCGAGCAGGCCATGCTGTTTCTTAACCGACGCGGCTACGCGCCGCTGACCTTGTGTCGCGAATGCGGACACCGAATGCAGTGTCCGAACTGCACGGCATGGTTGGTCGAACACCGTCGCGCTGGCGGGCTGCAATGCCATCATTGTGGTTGTGCGATGCCGATGCCGGCGGCCTGCCCGAATTGCGGCGCCGTCGGCAGTTTCGCCGCCTGCGGTCCCGGTGTCGAGCGTCTGGCGGAGGAAACCGCGCAGCGCTTTCCGGAGGCGCGTATTGCATTGATGGCTAGCGATACCTTGACCGGTCCGCGCGCCATGGCCGAACTGCTGGAACGCGTCGAGCGGCACGAGGTCGACGTGCTAATCGGAACCCAGGTGATGGCCAAAGGCCATCATTTTCCCATGCTGACCCTGGTCGGCGTGGTCGATGCCGACCTCGGGCTGTCGGGTGGCGATCTGCGCGCCGCGGAGCGGACCTTCCAATTGCTCCACCAGGTCGCCGGCCGCGCCGGTCGTGCCGCGCGACCCGGTCTCGTGCTGCTCCAGACCTACATGCCGGAGCACCCAGTGATGCGTGCGCTCGCCAGCGACGATCGCGACGGTTTTCTGGCAGCCGAAGCGCAATCGCGGCGCGAGGGCAATTGGCCGCCCTTCGGGCGGCTAGCGGCGGTGATCGTGTCGGCATCGGATGCCGATGCCGCGGACCGCGTCGCTCGGACTTTCGCGCGTCACGCGCCGCGCGCCGATGGCATCGAAATTCTGGGGCCTGCGCCAGCGCCGCTCGCGATGCTGCGCGGCCGGCATCGGCGGCGGTTTCTTGTCAAGGCGAGGCGCGACGCGCCGCTTCAAACCGTGCTGCGAACCTGGCTCGATGTCGTAAAGTTGCCGAGCGGTGTCCGCGTCCAGGTGGACATTGATCCCTATAGCTTCATTTGATATTTGATACGGCCTCCGAGCCTGATGACTAATCTGTGACTACGGTGACAATAAATTAGCTGTAACCGTGGCACCGGAAGGTTTGGGTCGCGTTTATATGGTCGGGATGCAGCATCGCAGTCGGCGCCGCTGGCCCCCGCCGGTTCCGAGGCTTATTTGCTGTGCAGTGGGCCGGATCCCTGTGCAATCCATTGCAAGGAGGCAGTTATGTTTCGTGGTGCAAAACTTCTGCTGATTTGTGCGCCGTTGGCTCTCGCCGCCTGTCAGAGCCAGCCGACCAACAATTCGTCTCTCGAAGCCCAAATCGCGGCCGCCAACCAGAAAGCCGATCAGGCTTTGGCGACGGCCCAGGAGGCGTTGAAGGAAGCGCAGCAGGCCAATATGCAAGGCAATCGCCAGTATCAGCGCAGCCTGCAGAAGTAACCGGGTTTGCGGGCGCCGGATCGCGCGGTGTTCGCCGCGCTTTCCGGACGCGCCGTGTCGCGTTCGACTCCGTCGGGAGAATGGCATGAATCCTTGTGGCCCCCGACGCGTCCCCAGCCTCGCCGCATTGCTGATTCTCTCGCTCGCCGCGCCCGCCGGCGCGGCCGAGTTCACGCTCGCGCCGAATCAAACGGTTCTTGGCTCCGTACAGAGCTACACCACAAAACCGAACGACACGCTGGTCGCGCTGCAGCGGCCGTATGATATCGGCTACGCCGAACTGGTCGCGGCTAACCCGGGGGTCAATCCTTGGTTGCCGGGCGACGGCACGCATGTCGTCGTACCGACGCAATTCGTGCTGCCGGATGCACCGCATGTCGGCATCGTCATCAATCTCGGCGAGCGTCGACTCTATTATTTCCATCCAGACGGCAAGACGGTGGAGACATTTCCCGTCGGCGTCGGCGTCGAGGGCAAGCGGACCCTGGTCGGCCCGACCAAGGTGGTGCGGAAGGAAAAAAATCCGATCTGGTATCCGCCGCCTTCGATTCACGCCGAAGATCCGACGTTACCGAAATTCGTTCTGCCCGGCCCGGACAACCCGCTGGGTGCCTACGCGATGCATCTAGGCTGGACCGATTACCTGATCCATGGCACCAACAAGCCGGATGGCGTTGGCCGCAACGTCAGCCACGGCTGCATCCATCTTTATCCAGAAGATATTCAGCGCCTCTTCAGCGAGGTTCCGGTTGGCACGCCGGTGCGCGTCGTCGATCAGCCGGTGCTGACGGCGTGGATTGACGGTCGGTTGTACGTCGCCATTCATCCGAGCCAGTCGCAGACCGATCAACTCGATCTTGTCGAGCCGGTGAGGCCGAAGATCCCTGACGACCTGGTCGGCCGCGTCGCAGCGGCGGCGGGCGCCTATCACGATCAGGTAGATTGGAACGCAGTCGAACGCGCCGGCCTCGCGCGGACCGGCCTGCTCGTGCCGGTGACGCCGAAATTGCCGAATGTCGCCGCCAGCACGCCCCTGCGTACATCGACGCCGGGCGCCTCGTCAGGTGTGGGCCGCACGAAGCTCGACGCCGCAGCCGACCGCAATGTCGTCGTCGATCACGGCCCGTATGTCTTGCCGACAGTGCCGCCCGCGCACTAGGCGCGTCGAGCTATGCGGCGCCGTAGGGCCGAATGCTTTCGGCCACCGAATCCGCAACGTGCTCCTTCGAGATCATGCCGCGGACATCGCTGGCGCGGGCCTTGCCGTGGCTACGGACGACCACGGCCATGGCTGCACCTTCGCGCCACATCCGCTCGATGACGTCGAAGACGATCTCGTCCGCGTCGGCGACAACGAAGTTCTTCTGCGCCACGTCGCCGAGCGTAACGCCGGTAGACGTATCCTCGAGCCCCCGGCGGAACGCGGTGTTGACGCGCAACACTCCGACGATCCGATCACCCTCCGTCACCACGACGTGTTTGAACGCACCCTTGTGTGTCGGTTGTCGCAGGAATCCGTCGAAATCGGCGCTTGCCGGCAGCACCAATACGTCGGAATCCATCACGTCCGCGGCGTGGCGGACCAGGAACATGTTAGCGTGTAGCGCCTTCGGTATGTAATGACCGCGATCCACGAGCTTGATGGTGTAAATATTCTCCCGCGACAGCATGCGCCGCACGCCGACGCTGAGCGCCACCGCCACAATCATCGGCATGACAATGCCGTAATCGCGCGTCATCTCGAAGATCATGGTGACTGCGGTCATCACTGCGCCGGTGCCGCCTCCGACCATGGCCGCCATGCCGACAATCGCGAGCGTGCCGGGAGACGCACCGGCTACCGGATGGATGGCGTCGACGACCGCGCCGAACGCGCCGCCCAACGTCGCGCCCATGAATAGTGACGGTGAGAAGATGCCGCCCGATCCACCGGAGCCGAGCGTCAGGGACGTCGCGATCAGCTTGCAGATGTAGAGCAGCGGAAGAATATACAGCAACGTCGTCATCTGGCCGAGCAGCAAAGCCTGGATGGTCGCGTAGCCGACGCCTTCGACGTAATAGTGGCCAAAAATCCGATATAACGTGTAGAACAGCACGCCGACGGCAACCATGCCGAGGGCGTGACGCAGATACGGATTCTTGATCCGGTCGAATTGATCGTCGGCAAAAGGTATCGCCCGCACGAAGATTGTGGCGGCAAGCCCGATGATGATTCCGAGCAGCGCGAATAGCAGCAGCGCCGACAGAGATGCCGGGTGGCTGCCGATCAACGCTTGCGCCGGAACCGAAAATGCCGGCTGGGGCCCAAGCACCAGATTGGCAATGAACGTTGCGGTACCGGTCGAGAGCGCGACCGGTAGGAACGTCCGAACGCTGACCTCTGGCATCATGAGCTCGATTGCGAACATGACGCCGCCGATCGGCGTGTTGAACGTTGCGGCGATGCCGGCGCCAGCGCCGGCTGCGACCAGCGTGATGCGCTGCCACGGCGCCATGCGGATGATTTGGCCGATGGTGGAGCCAAAGGAGGCGCCTATCTGGATGATCGGCCCCTCACGACCCACCGCGCCGCCGGTGCCGATGCAGATCGCCGACGCCAGCGATTTCACCACCGCGACCACGGGCCTGATCTTGCCTTGATTATAATAGATCGCGTCCATCACCTCTGGCACGCCGTGCCCCTTGGCTTCGGGCGCGAACCTCGTGACCAAGAGCGTGACGAGGATGCTCCCGATGACCGGCGCCAAGATAACCGCCGCACCCCATGGACTCGGTGCGGTGAACACGTTGGCGTCGTAAATGACAGAGAAAATCCCGAGAAACGAAAAGTTATGGAACAGGGCGATCAAACCGCGGAAAACCACCGCGCCGACACCGCCGACGATCCCGACCGCAATGGCGAGCAGCGACAACTGAACGAGGCTGATCTGCCGCGCCGCATCGGCGTTTTTTGGCGTGGTTGTTGTTGCAGCCTCGGTCGACATGGGTAGATCGGCTCCTCTATTAGGGTGGGTATCCCGCGGACGCGGACGCGCGCTCTTATAGCGCCGGCCGGGTGGAACGGTAAGTTTTCTGGTTTAACATTACGCCGCGGTAATCTGAGAGTGCCGGATTCAGGCCCGCGGCGCGGAAGATAGAGCGGGGGCGACCATCTGCCGCGGCGAAAAGCGCACGTGCACGTTGCGAGCGAACGGGCGGTCACCTAATCCAACCGTGCCGGAGATCGGTCTGCACGGCTTCGACGGCGATCGAGGTGCCGATCAACGCATCGAGAACGCGCGGATCGCCAGTGGCGCGGGTGCGCAGAGAGCTCATTGTGTCGGCGGAATCGGAATCGCGGCATCGTCCGCCAAGCCGCATGGTTCCAAGATTGTTTTGGGTGACCGCGTCGAGCGCGACCCTGCTGGTGGTTGGCTTGCTAGGATTTTGGCTCGGCCAATCGCACGTGACGGATCGGTACGCGTCGCTTCCGATCCTGACCACCGCTCCGGACTACACCATGGTCAATCAGCTTGGCGACAAGGTCTCGCCCCGGGCGTTGCTTGGCAAAGTTCAGATTGTCACGTTCCTATTCCCCTACTGCACGACGATGTGTCCGCTTATCGCCGCGCACCTCACGAATTTCGAGAATGAGGCGCTACGCCCGAGCGGGTTGGCCGACAAGGTCATGATCGTCTCGTTCGATCTCGATCCGGAGAACACCGGCCTGCAGCAAATGCGCAGCTTCCTCACGCAATACGGTTGGAGTCCGCGTGATACACACTGGGAATATTTTGTAAGCACGCCGGACGAAATGTGCCGCGTCGTGAGCCGGGGCTTCGGCGTCTGGTACAAGCGTGTCAGCCTTGCATCGGAGGCTGCCGATAATCCGAACCACGCGGGCATCGTCCAGCCCGAGGTTGAGAATCGCCTCGCCACGCAATCGCACGTGAACTACGACATCGTGCACGACGACGTGCTCGAGGTCGTCGATCAGCGCGGCCGGATTCGCAAGATTTTCGACAACGCCGATACCGTCGGCTCGCAGCAGCAGCTGTCCGTGGTTCGTGCCTTGATCGGCTCGCAAAGCTAGCCAAGAGCCCAGAGCCGCGGAACGGCCGACGCACGTTACGAAGCGGGCCGGTTCGATCGCGCAAGCGTGCGGAATCAGTCCACGTGATGCGGACTCGTGGCGCGCCAAAACCCTGAAACCGCCTCGATTTTTTGACTGCGACGACGCGCCGCGGTCAGCCAGCCGGCCATGTTGCGTGCCCCAAAGGCCTATGTTAGAACCCCGGCGCTTTCCGGCGGGACCGTTGCGGTGGGGGTTTTCGAGCGGCGAAAACCCGGCGGGGGGCATGTTTATTTTGAGGCCATCCCCGTGCCGGTCTCGTCCGGGGAACTTGAGGACCTAAGCTCGACGTGGCATCCGAAGCGACAAGCATAGCCGGTCTGGCGGAGCGTTACGCGGCGGCGCTTTTCGATCTCGCCGACGAGCGCAAGGCACTTGATGCGACGGCATCCGATCTCACCGGCCTGCGCCGCATGATCGACGAGAGTGCAGATTTTCGCCGCATGATCCGCAACCCGGTTCTGCAGCGTAATGAGCAGGCGCGCGCGATCGGCGCGGTCGGTGAGCGCGCTGGACTCAATTCGCTTACACGCAACTTTCTCGGCTTATTGGCGCGCAACCGGCGGCTCTTCGCGCTGCCGGAAATGATCCAGAGGTTCCTGCAGATTCTCGCCGAGCGCCGCGGCGAGGTGACGGCGCAGGTGATCGCGGCGCAGGAATTGTCCGCGACGCAGCGCCAGGCGGTGAACGAGCGCCTGCGCCAGGCGGTCGGACGCAAAGTGGCAGTCGATTTCCAGGTCGATCCGAGTCTGCTCGGCGGGCTCGTCGTCAAGGTGGGCTCGCGCATGGTCGACGCGTCGCTCAAGAGCAAGCTGGCGCGGCTCGCGCTGGCGATGAAGGGGGCTGGTTGATATGGAAATTCGCGCCGCGGAAATTTCCGCGATCCTGAAGAAACAGATCGCCGAGTTCGGCACTGAAGCGGACGTCGCCGAGGTCGGACAGGTGCTGTCGGTCGGCGATGGTATCGCCCGCGTCTATGGCCTCGACAAGGTCCAGGCCGGCGAGCTCGTCGAGTTCCCGAGCGGCGTCAAGGGCATGGCCCTCAACCTCGAAACCGACAACGTCGGCGTCGTGATCTTCGGCGATGACAGCGGCATCCGCGAAGGCGACACGGTCAAGCGCACCGGCGCCATCGTCGACGTGCCGATCGGCCGCGGTCTTCTCGGGCGAGTTGTCAACGCGCTGGGCGAGCCGATCGATGGCAAGGGGCCCCTCAAGGACGTCAAGCGCACGCGCGTCGAGGTCAAGGCGCCGGGCATCATCCCGCGCCGCTCGGTGCACGAGCCGGTGCAGACCGGGCTGAAGGCGATCGACGCCCTGGTTCCGATCGGCCGTGGCCAGCGCGAGCTGATCATCGGCGACCGCCAGACCGGCAAGACCGCGGTTGCGATCGACGCCTTCCTCAATCAGAAGGTGATGAACGCAGGCAACGACGAATCCAAGAAGCTCTATTGCATCTACGTCGCGGTCGGTCAAAAGCGTTCGACGGTCGCGCAGATCGTCAAGACGCTCGCCGATTACGGCGCGCTCGACTATTCGATCGTGGTCGCCGCCACCGCCTCGGAGCCGGCGCCGCTGCAGTTCCTGGCGCCTTATGCCGGCTGCGCCATGGGCGAGTTCTTCCGCGACAACGGCATGCACGCGGTCATCGTCTACGACGACCTCTCGAAGCAGGCCGTCGCCTATCGCCAGATGTCGCTGCTGCTGCGCCGTCCGCCGGGCCGCGAGGCCTATCCGGGCGACGTGTTCTATTTGCATTCTCGGTTGCTTGAGCGCGCAGCGAAGATGAACCAGGACCACGGCTCGGGCTCGCTCACCGCGCTGCCGGTGATCGAAACCCAGGCGGGCGACGTCTCGGCCTATATTCCGACCAACGTCATCTCGATCACCGACGGCCAGATCTTCCTCGAGACCGATCTGTTCTACCGCGGCATCCGTCCGGCAATTAACGTCGGCCTGTCGGTTTCGCGCGTGGGTTCCGCGGCGCAGATCAAGGCGATGAAGCAGGTCGCCGGCAAGATCAAGCTGGAGCTCGCACAATACCGCGAGATGGCGGCCTTCGCGCAATTCGCCTCGGATCTCGATCCCGCGACCCAAAGGCTCCTCGCCAGAGGCGCCCGCCTGACCGAGTTGCTGAAGCAGCCGCAGTTCAAGCCAGTGCCGGTCGAGGAACAGGTGATCGCGATCTTCGCCGGCACGCGCGGCTATCTCGACAAGGTCGAGATCGCCGATGTCACGCGGTTCGAGGCGCAGATGATCGGCGAGCTTCGCGCCAAGGCGCCGAAAGTCCTGGAATCGATCCGCGACAAGCGCGAGCTGAGCCAGGATACCGAGAAGCAGCTGGTCGGCTTCCTCGATGGTTTCACCAAGGCCTTCGCCTGACCGACGGGCAATAACGCGCCATGGCGAGCCTCAAGGACCTGCGCAACCGCATCCGCTCCGTCCGCTCGACGCAGAAGATCACGTCGGCGATGAAGATGGTGGCGGCGTCGCGCTTGCGCCGCGCGCAGGAACAGGCGCTAGCCGCGCGGCCTTATGCCGAACGAATGGAGCGCATGCTCGGTTCGCTCGCCACGAATCTGCGCAGCCAGCCCAATGCACCGAAGCTGCTGGCCGGCACGGGCAGCGAACAGACCCATCTTCTTTTGGTCGCCACGTCGGATCGCGGCCTAGCGGGCGGGTTCAACGCCAGTATCCTGCGCGAAGCGCGGCGGACGTTGCGGCAGCTGCAGCGCGATGGCAGGCAGGTGAAGATTTTCACCATCGGTCGCAAGGGGCGCGACGCGCTGCGCCGCGATCACGCCAAGCTCATCCTCGAGAACCTGACCGAAATCGGCCGACCGCGCCTGACCTTCGCCAACGCCGAGGACGTCGCCGGCCGGCTGGTCGCGCGCTTCGAGGCCGGCGAGTTCGACGTCTGCACCGTGATCTTCAACCGCTTCAAGTCGGCGATCAGCCAGATCGTCACCAAGCAGCAGCTCATCCCGTTCGCAATTACGGAGGCGAAGGAGCAGGACAAGGCGGATCTCCAAGGCGCGATCTACGAGTTCGAGCCCGAGGAAAGCGAGATCCTGACCGAGCTGCTGCCGCGCAACCTAGCGGTGCAGATTTTCACCGCATTGCTCGAAAACGCCGCGTCGGAGCAAGGCGCACGCATGACGGCGATGGACAACGCGACGCGCAACGCCGGCGAGATGATCGACCGGCTCAATATCACCTACAACCGCTCGCGTCAGGCCGCCATCACCAAGGAACTAATCGAGATCATTTCGGGCGCCGAGGCGCTCTAGGGGAAGCATCATGGCCAAGAACAACACTGGCACCATCGCGCAGGTCATCGGCGCCGTCGTCGACGTCAAATTCGAGGGCGAGCTGCCATTCATCCTCAACGCGCTCCATGTGCAGAATCAGGGCAAGACCCTGGTGCTCGAAGTCGCGCAGGAGCTCGGCGAGAACACGGTGCGCGCCGTTGCCATGGACACCACCGACGGCCTGGTGCGCGGCGCCGAGGTGATCGATACCGGCGGCCCGATCCGCGTGCCGGTCGGGCCCGAGACCCTGGGGCGCATCCTCAACGTCATCGGCGAGCCGGTGGACGAGCGCGGTCCAGTCAAGACCAAGACGACCTCGCCGATCCACAGGCCGGCGCCCGAGTTCACCGACCAGTCAACCGAGGCCGAAATCCTGATCACCGGCATCAAGGTGGTCGATCTGCTGGCGCCCTATGCGCGTGGCGGCAAGGTCGGTCTGTTCGGCGGCGCTGGCGTCGGCAAGACCGTCATCATCATGGAGTTGATCAATAACATCGCCAAGGCGCACGGCGGCTATTCGGTCTTCGCTGGCGTCGGCGAGCGCACGCGCGAGGGCAACGACCTCTATCACGAGATGATGGAATCGAAGGTCATCATCCCCGACGGCCCCGGCTCCAAGGCGGCGCTCGTCTACGGCCAGATGAATGAGCCGCCGGGTGCCCGCGCTCGTGTTGGTCTCACCGGCTTGACGCTCGCCGAATATTTCCGCGACGAGGAAGGCCAGGACGTGCTGTTCTTCGTCGACAACATCTTCCGCTTCACCCAGGCGGGCTCGGAAGTGTCGGCGTTGCTGGGTCGTATCCCATCCGCAGTCGGCTATCAGCCCACGCTGGCGACCGACATGGGCACACTGCAGGAGCGCATCACCACGACCAAGAAAGGCTCGATCACCTCCGTGCAGGCGATCTACGTACCCGCCGACGACCTAACCGACCCGGCGCCCGCAACCTCGTTCGCGCATCTCGATGCGACGACCGTGCTGTCGCGCCAGATCGCGGAACTCGGCATCTATCCGGCGGTTGATCCGCTCGACTCGACTTCGCGAATGCTCGATCCGCGCGTCGTCGGCGAAGAGCATTACAAAGTCGCGCGCGACGTTCAGCGTGTGCTCCAAACCTACAAATCGCTGCAGGACATCATCGCCATCCTGGGCATGGACGAGCTCTCTGAAGAGGACAAACTGACCGTCGCCCGGGCACGCAAGATTCAGCGGTTCCTGTCGCAGCCCTTCCACGTCGCCGAGGTCTTCACCGGCACGCCGGGCGTGTTCGTGAAGCTTGAGGACACCATCAAGGGCTTCAAGGGCATCGTCTCTGGCGACTACGACGAGCTGCCCGAGAGCGCGTTCTACATGGTCGGTACCATTGACGAGGCAGTGTCCAAGGCCAAGAAGATGGCGGCGGAGGCGGCGTAAGGCGCAATGGCCGACAAGGTCAAGTTCGAACTGGTCTCGCCGGAGAAGCTGCTGCTCTCCGAGGACGTTGCGATGGTCGTCGTACCGGGTGGTGAGGGCAATTTCGGCGTGCTGCCCGGCCATTCGCTGCTCATCTCCACGGTGCGGCCCGGTATCATCGACGTCTATGCCGATGATCAGCGCAGCGTGTCGCAGCGCATTTTCGTCTCGGGCGGCTTCGCCGAAGTCACACCCGAACGCTGCACCGTCCTCGCCGACGAAGCGATTCCGGTCGGCGAGATCGATCGCGCTGTTGCCAAGTCCGAGGCCAAAGAAGCCGAAGGTCATCACGCCGGCCTCAAGGATCAGGTCGCGCGGGCGACCAGCGACGACAGGAGCGAGGTACTGGCACAGCTGCGCGCGGCCGAGCGCCGCTTGGCAACAGCCCAGGCCAAGCTCGAAGCGCTGCGCAGCGTGGCTCACTGACCCACCGCCGCCGAATAGGCGGGCGTGGATGACGGCGCTATAATTGCGGGCGAGGTACACGCCCGTGGCTCATTGGACGCTGAACGACATTCCGTGGGATCGATTCGATCCGGCGAGGGTCGAGCCCGCGATCCTATGCCTTGCCAAGGCGGCCAGCTTGGTTGAGCAGAATGGCGCCGATTACACGCGCTATCTATGCAACGTATTCGCCGATGATGCCGAATTCCAGGAGGCCGCGCGTGTATGGGGCGGCGAGGAAGTCCAGCACGGCAAGGCACTCGGTCGCTGGTCGATGTTGGCCGATCGGTCATTCGACCACGCGGCGGTCTGCGCACGGTTCTCCGCCGGCTTCCGCGTCGACCTCGATGCCCGACGTTCAATCCGTGGCTCGCGCGCCGGTGAACTGGTGGCGCGCTGCATCGTAGAGACCGGCACCAGTAGTTATTACACCGCGCTCGCCGAAGCAACGCACGAGCCGGTGCTGCACGAAATTTGTCGTCACATAGCGGCCGACGAGTTGCGCCACTACAAGCTGTTCTACACGCACATGAAACGCTATCTCGGGCGCGAGCCGCTCGGCTTCTGGGGCCGACTGCGCGTTGCGCTCGGCCGCATCCGCGAGTCCGAGGATGACGAGCTGTCGTATGCTTTCTTTGTCGCCAATGCGGCAGCCGGCGCTGCATACGACCGCCGCCGCGCCCATCGCGAATACCTCGCGGCTGCCGCGCGGATCTATCGTCCACACCATCTCGAACGTGCGGTGGCGATGACCTTCAAAGCAGTCGGTCTTAAGCCGCACGGCCGGCTCAACCTGCTGATGTCGGAGCTGGCGTGGTGGGCGCTACGCCGCCGTACCGCCGCCTAGCGTAGCTTCAGCGCCGTCGCGAACTCCTCAATCAGCGTGCGATAGAGCGACTGCTTGAAGTCGATCGCCAGCGCCGGCAGGTCGCGCGGCGGAACCCATTTCCAGGCGTCGAATTCCGCCACGTGCATGTCGAGATCGATGTCGTCGTCGGTGCCGGCGAACCGCATCAGGAACCACTTCTGGGTCTGGCCCTTGTAGCGGCCACCCCAGATCGAAGGGCGCAGCTCGGTCGGAAAGTCGTAGCTCAGCCAGTGACCGCTTTCGGCCAGGAGCTCTGCCTTGTCGGTGCCGATCTCCTCCTTGAGCTCGCGCAGGGCGGCGACCCGCGGCGTCTCGGTGCCGTCGATGCCGCCTTGCGGCATCTGCCAACCGTCGGCGGTGCCAATCCGGCGGCCAATGAACACATGGCGCCGGCGATCGATCAGCATGACGCCGACGCCACGGCGGTAGCCGGCGGGCGGCTTGCGGCTTCTCATCCGGCCGGTCCGCCGGACGTCAGTCGGCCGCCTTCTTCGGCCCGAACAGCGCGAGGCCCCTCAGCATGTCGACGGCGCGGGCGAGCTGATAGTCGTCGGAAGTGCCGAAAGTGGCGGACTCGTCCTCACCGTCCCCAGCGGGCGGTGCCGTGGTCTTGCCCGGCGCTGTCGCCGGCGCCGCGGCTGGCGACTTCGTAGCACCCTCTTCAGCGTTCTTGAGCGCGCCCTTGAGATCCGATTCATGCACGACCGGGCCAGTCGCGATCCGTTCGATCTTCGCCGGTTCGACGACGATGTCAGGCTCGATGCCGGTCGCCTGGATTGAGCGGCCGGACGGCGTGTAGTAGCGCGCCGTCGTCAGCCGCATCGCGCCGTGACCCGGCAGCTGAATGATGGTTTGCACCGAGCCCTTGCCGAAGCTGCGGGTGCCGAGCAAGACCGCGCGGTGATGGTCCTTGAGTGCGCCGGCGACGATCTCCGACGCCGAAGCTGAGCCGCCGTTGATCAGCACCACCATCGGCAGGCCATGGCTGATATCGTTGCCGGACTTGGCATCGAAGCGCTGCGCATCGTCCGGATGGCGACCGCGCGTTGAGACGATTTCGCCTCGGCCGACGAAGTCGTTGGCCACGGCCACAGCTTGATCGAGCAGGCCGCCAGGATTGTTGCGTAAGTCGAGCACGATGCCAGCGAGCTTGCCGTGCGACTTTGCCTCGAGAGATTTCATCGCCGATCGGACGCCACTGTCCGCCTGCTCGTTGAAACTGCTGATCCGGATATAACCGATGTCGTTGTCGATCAGCTGCGATCGCACCGATTGGACCTTGATCACGGCACGCTTTATCGAAACGGTGAAAGGCGGCTGCGTGCTGCGGCGGACGATCAACTTAATCTCGCTGCCGACGGGGCCGCGCATCTTCGTGACGGCATCATTGAGACTCATGCCGGAGACCGGCTGGCCGTCGATGGCGACGATCAGGTCACCGGGCTTGAGTCCGGCCTTCGCCGCAGGCGTGCCGTCGATCGGCGACACCACCTTCACCAAGCCGTTCTCCATCGTCACTTCGATGCCGAGACCGCCGAATTCGCCTTGAACCTGCACCTGCATCTCGGCGAAGTCCTTGGCATCCATATAACTCGAATGCGGATCAAGCGACGACAACATGCCGTTGATCGCCGCCTCGATCAGGTGCTTGTCCGATACCTTGTCCACATAGTCGGCACGGACGCGTTCGAACACCTCGCCGAACAGATCGAGCTCGCGATACGTGTCGGCGTTATGCGCCGCGGCTTGCGGCTGGGGGGCGTCGGCCGACTGCGCCGACGGCGCCATGAGCCAGACGAGGATCGCGGCCGAGATCGCAAAGTGACGGAAGCGCATCATCCATTTACCTTTTCATCGTGGATCGCCAACCACGGCAATGGGTTGACCGGTCGGCCGTTATCGCGAAGCTCGAGGTAGAGACGGGGCCGTTGATTGCCCTCTGGCATGGTGCCTACCGGCTCGCCTGCCACGAGCCACTGCCCGACGCTTTGCTCGATACGGTCGAGCCCCGCCAGAACCGAATAATAGCCGCCGCCATGACCGATGATCAATATTTGGCCGTAGCCCTTGAACGGTCCGGCGTACATCACCCGTCCGTCAAACGGGGCTACCACCTGTGCGCCGGGCCGCGTCTCGAAAGTGAGCCCCTTGCTCGTCACGCCGCCCGGCTCGGTCTCGCCGAAGCGTATGACCAGGGGGCCGGTCGCGGGCACCGCGAAATGGCCCTTGGCTTGGGCGACTGAACGGATACCAGGCGGACTGCCAACCGGCGTGGGGTTGGTTACCGCCGATGGTGCCGTACCGTGAGAGCGTGATTCTAGGCGCGCTTGGCGCTCGGCGGCGACACGCTCAGCTTCGAGGCGCGCGATGAGGTCGCGCAGACTGCCGGCTTTGGCGGCAAGCGCCGCCTGCCGACGCCTGTTTTCGGCCAAGCCCTGCTGCGTCTGCTGTCGCAGCGTCTGTTTGCGCGCGATGAGCACTGCGATTTGCGCCTCGTCGCGCGCCCAGCCTTCGCCGGCGGTACGATGCGCGGCTTCGGCAGTCGCGATTTGCGTGCGCACAGCTTCGAGCCGCGCGATCTCGTCACCGAGTGCACGCGCCTTAGCAGCCAAAGGCTGCACGGCGCGGCCGAGCAATAACCCGCCGCGAACGGCGTTGACCGGTGGCACCGGGGATAACGCCAGCGCGGTCGGCGGATCGCGCGCGAGCTGTGCCAGAGCCATCAGAACGCGCCCTTCGGCAGCGCGCTTGCGTTGAAGTTCAGCGGCTTCGACCTGTTCCTGCGCCGTGAGCTTAGCAAGCTCGCCATCAAGCCGATCGAGCGTCGCTTCCTGAGCTTGCGCGCCGGCGGCTGCCCGCATCGCGTTGTCGCGCAACACTTGGATCTGGCCGGCAAGATCCTGCGCCTGCTTGACGAGTTTCTGTTGCCGCTGACGGCTCTGTTCAAGTTGCCGCTCGACCTCGTTCAGCTTCTGCTGCGGCGAGTTTTGCGCTCTGGCGGGGCAGGCCGCGACGATTGCCACTGCGAGCAAGACGGCTGCCAGTGCCGTGCGGCTAGGCTGTGACACGCGTGGTGGTGCGAGCGAGATTCTGCCCCGTCATCGCCTTGGGCTGTGGTAAGCCGAGCAGCGCCAGCACCGTCGGCGCGATGTCGGCGAGCTTGCCGTCGCGCAGTTGCGTCACACCAGCGGGTGGATTGACCAGCACGAGCGGTACCGGATTGGTGGTGTGCGCGGTATGCGGCTGGCCGGTTTCCGGATCGCGCATCTGCTCAGCGTTACCGTGGTCGGCCGTGATTACCAGACAGCCGCCGGTGCGCTCGACCGCGTCGGCGACCCGTCCGAGACACCGGTCGACGGCTTCGACTGCCTTGATTGCGGCGCCGATATCGCCGGTGTGCCCGACCATGTCGGTGTTGGCGTAATTGACGACGATCAAATCGAAAGTGCCGCTATCGATCGCGGCCACCAGCTTGTCGGTGACCTCGAAGGCGGACATCTCGGGCTTCTGATCGTAAGTCGCGACTTTCGGCGATGGCACCAGAATGCGGCTCTCACCGTCGAACTCGATCTCACGGCCGCCGTTGAAAAAGAACGTAACGTGCGCGTATTTCTCGGTCTCGGCAATGCGCAGCTGCTTGAGACCCGCATGCGCCACCACCTCGCCGAGCGTGTCGCGGAGGTTCTCGGGCGGAAACAGCGTCGTCATCAATCGATTGAGCTCGTCGGAGTATTCGGTGAGACCGAGCGCTGCCGCGAATTTCATCGTTCGCGGCCGCTCGAAGCCCAAGAATTGCGGATCGAGCAGCGCCATCAGGATCTGCCGTACGCGGTCGGCGCGGAAGTTACCGCAGACGACGCCATCGCCGTCCTTCATTCCGGTGTAGTCGCCGATGACCGTCGGAGCGACGAATTCATCGCCTTTGTCCTGACGGTAGGATTGCTCGATCGCCGTGCGTGCATCCGGCGCGAAGGCGCCGTCGGCCAGCACCAGTGCGCGATACCCCCTTTCGATACGATCCCAGCGCTTGTCGCGATCCATCGCGAAATAGCGGCCACAAACCGTCGCAATTCGCACGCGCTTGCAGTCTTCCAGGCTGTTCTCAAAGGCGTTGACGCAGTCGCGCGCGCTACGTGGCGGCGTGTCGCGGCCATCGAGGAACGCATGCACGTTCACCAAGAGGCCCGCGCTGGCAAGCAGGTTGGCCAGTGCCGCGATCTGATCCTGATGCGAATGGACACCGCCGGGCGAGATCAGCCCCATCAGGTGAACCGCGCCGCCGCTGCGCCGCATCGCGGCGACGAAATCCTTGAAAGCCGGATTGTCGGGCAGCGCGCCCTGCTTGATCGCATCGTCGATGCGCGGCAGGTCCTGCTTCACGATCCGGCCGGCGCCGATGTTGGTATGGCCGACCTCGGAGTTCCCCATCTGGTGGTCGGGCAAGCCGACAAAATGCTCGCTCGCCTGCATATGCGAGTGCGGCGAGCGGGCCATGAATCGGTCCCAATTTGGCGTATTAGCCTCGAGAATGGCGTTGTCGTCGCGCTGCGCACGTTCGCCCCAGCCGTCGAGGATGCAGAGCACGACCGGGCGCGGCCGATTCGGCGTGGACATGCCCGGATATATAGAGGATGACAGCTGCGAACGGTAGGGGCGGGGCGGCTATTCGCGGTGATAAGGATGGCCCGCGAAGAGCGTTTCAGCGCGGTAGAGCTGCTCCAGCAGCATGCCGCGGGCAAGGAAGTGTGGCCAGGTGGCAGGCCCCAGCGACAGGACGAAGGCCGCCTGATCGCGCACCGTCTCGTCCAGCCCGTCGGCGCCGCCGATCACAAAGGCGAGATCGGCAATTCCCGAATCGCGCCAACGCGCTAGCCGCTTGGCAAAATCGACGCTCGATAGCGCCGTGCCCCGCTCATCGAGCGCCACGATGACCGCGTTTTTGGGAATGGCGGCGAGCAGCAGCGCCGCCTCGCGCGCCTTGAGTTCACCCGGCGGCAGCTTGCGCCGCTCGTCGACCTCGCGGACCGTCAGCGGCCAGCGCAGCCTGCCAGCATAGTGCGCGGCGAGGTCGCGGTGCGGACCGGGCTTGAGCTTGCCGATAGCCGCAATGGTGATGCGCATGCCGCGCCGCCGCGCTCAGGCGATCGACTCGTCCAGGGCGGCGAACGATTCGCCCCACATCTTCTCGAGATTGTAATGAGCGCGCTGCTCCGGCCGGAACAGGTGCACGATGATGTCGCCGGCGTCGACCAGAACCCATTCGCCATGCTGCAGGCCTTCGACCGAGAGATGGCGGTAGCCGGCGCCGCGCAGGGCATCGAGCAGCCGCTCGGCCAGTGCCGTGATCTGGCGCTGCGAATATCCGCTGGCGATGACCATGTAATCGGCGAGAGTGGACTTGTTTTGGAGGTCGATAACAGCGATCTCTTCGGCCTTGCCGTCGTCCAGGGTCTTCTCGATGAGGCGCAACAAGGCGTTCTGATGGACGGCGGGTTGCCGTTTCCGGGCCTTCAGGGGTTTGCTACGCGGTATGGCGGTCACCTCGGACGTGCTGACGGATCTGGGTAGCCGAATGGGGGTCGAGCATCGACCACAGGAAAATCCAGGCTGGCGGCTTGAGGTCGGCGAGTCGCCGCGCGGCGGTGGCCGGCAGGCGGCGGCGGACGAAGCGATGGGCGGGCAACGCAGCCAAGGCGGATCGACAATACGTAGGCCGCGCGAAGACCGCAATGGGCACCGTGCCGAAAATCTCCGGCCAGCGCCGCCAATGACGGATTTGCGACAGGTTGTCCGCGCCCATCAGCCACACGAATTTGGTCCGCCGAAAACGCAACTTCAAGGCCCGTAACGTGTCACTTGTGAATCGAGTGCCGAGGCGGCCCTCCAGGTCGAGAACCCGGATGTGCGGATGGCGGACCAGCCCGCGCGCGTGCGTCAGCCGGCTGGCGGCCGACGCCATATCGCCGGTCGATTTGAGAGGGTTCTGTGGCGCGACCAGCCACCAGACTTCGTCGAGACCGAGCCGGCGGAGCGCTTCGACGCTCAAATGCACATGTCCGGCATGTGCCGGATTAAATGAGCCGCCGAGCAGCCCGATGCGCCGCCGCGGCGCGTGGCCGATGCCGAGGGATAAAAGACTCAGGGCCGCACCTGGCCGTCGCCGCGCACGACGTATTTGAAGCTGGTGAGTTGCTCGGCGCCGACCGGCCCCCGCGGCGGCAGCCGGCCGGTGGAGATACCGATCTCGGCGCCCATGCCGAACTCGCCACCGTCGGCGAACTGGGTCGAGGCGTTGAGCAACACGATCGCACTGTCCACTTCGTCGAGGAATTTCTCCGCCGCCGCCTTTTCCTCGGTCACGATCGCATCGGTGTGGTGCGAGCCGTAGTGATTGACGTGGCGGATGGCGGCATCGATCCCGTCCACCACCTTCACCGCCAGGATGGCGTCGAGGTATTCGGCGTACCAATCCTGTTCAGTTGCTGTCTTGGCGGCGCGGTCGAGCGTGCGCACGGTGTCGTCACCGCGAATTTCACAGCCAACGGCGTGCAGGTCGGCCAGGATCGGCGGCAGCAGGCGGTCGGCAATGGCACGATCGACCAGAAGCGTCTCGGCGGCGCCGCAGACGCCGGTGCGGCGCATCTTGGCGTTGAAGACGATCTGGCGCGCCTTCTCGGGATTGGCAGCGCGGTCGAGATAGACGTGACAGACGCCTTCGAGATGCGCGATCACCGGCAATCGGCTCTCGGTTTGCACGCGCTCGATGAGCGTGCGTCCACCGCGCGGCACGATGACGTCGATGATGTCGTTCATCCTGAGCAAGTGACCCACCGCCGCACGATCGGTGGTTGGCACGAGCTGAACGGAGACGCGCGGCAAGCCGGCGCGCTGCAGCCCGTCCTCGATCGCGGCGACGATGGCGCGTGATGAATGAAAGCTTTCCGAGCCGCCGCGCAAGATCGCGGCATTGCCCGACCGGATGCAGAGACCACCCGCATCGGCGGTCACATTGGGACGCGACTCATAGATGATACCAATCACGCCCAGTGGCACGCGGACACGCTGGATGCGTAGGCCGTTGGGCCGCGTCCAATCGGCGAGAACGGTGCCGAGTGGATCGGGCAAGGCGGCGATTTCGGCGAGGCCCGTCGCCATCGCCTCGACGCGCTTGTCGTCCAGCATCAGCCGGTCGGTCATTGCCGCCGAAAGCCGCTTGTCACCGGCCGATTGCAGATCGCGGTGATTGGCTTCGAGAATGGTGCCGCGCGCCGCTCGGATCGCTGCCGCCGCTTGGTTCAGGGCATCTGTGCGCTGCTCGGCTGCTGCACGAGCCAACACTGCCGCCGCTTTGCGGGCGGCCAAGCCGAGCTCCTGAATCTGCTTACGGAGTTTTTCGCCTGCCTGGTCCCCGGCGGTGTCGAGGGTCGTCATTTCACCACCAAGTCGTCACGGTGGATCATCTCGTCGCGGCCACGGTAGCCGAGGATGGCCTCGATTTCACCGCTTTTATGGCCGGCGATAGCACGCGCATCGCTGCTCGAGTAGGCCGATAGACCGCGCGCCAGCTCGTGGCCGTCCTTGCCGCGCACGATCACCGCGTCACCGCGCTCGAATTCACCTTCGACGCGGGTAACGCCGGCAGGCAGCAGGCTGGTGCCGCGCTTCAGGGCCCGCGCCGCGCCGTCGTCGATCACCAGCATCCCGGCGGGATTGATCGCGCCGGCGATCCAGCGCTTGCGGGCGGTCAACGGCTCGGCTGCGGGCAGGAACCACGTAGCACGCGCGCCCTGATCGAGTGCCGCCAGCGCGTGCGGCGCGTCGCCTTTCGCAATGACCATGCGGCAACCTGCCGCCAGACAGATGCGCGCGGCGGCGAGTTTGGTCACCATGCCGCCTGAGGACGAACCCGACGGCGCCGTGCCGGCCATCGCCTCAATCTCGGTGGTGATCTCGCGGCATTCGGACACGTGTTTGGCGGATTTGTCGCGGCGCGGATCGGCCGTATAGAGGCCGTCGATATCCGACAGCAACACCAGCGTATCGGCACTGACCATCTGTGCGACGCGCGCTGCCAGACGGTCATTGTCACCGAAGCGCAACTCGGCTGTTGCGACCGTGTCGTTCTCGTTGATCACGGGCAATGCCTCGAGCACCAAGAGCTGCTCGATGGTAGAACGCGCATTCAGATGGCGGCGGCGCACCTCGGTGTCCTCGGGCGTAAGGAGGATCTGCGCCACGACGATGCCGTGCCGCGCCGCGGCTTCCTGATAGACATGTGCGAGCCGGATCTGCCCCGTAGCGGCAGCGGCCTGTTTCTCCTCGAGGCGCAGCGGGCCGGTCGGCAGGTCGAGATGACTGCGTCCGATCGCGACCGCGCCCGAAGTGACGATCAGCACCGCGGTTCCCTTCTTGCGCAAGGCGGCGATGTCGGCCAGCAGTGCCTCGAGCCAAGCGCGGCGGGGTTCGCCGGTCTTGTCGTCCGCGAGTAATGCAGAGCCGATCTTGATAATGAGGCGCTTCGAAGCGGCAAGGCTCTGGGTCATCCGGCCCCCGCTGCTTCGGCGGTCGCCCGCGCCGTCTGTTGCCGCGTCTTGCGGACGACCGCGGCAACCGCGGTCATGACTTTGTCCACGCCGCTTCCCGTTGCTGCCGATATGACCAACGGCTCACGGCGGCTCGCGCGCTTCAACGCCCTGCGCTTCTTTTCGATGTCTATCGCGGCCACCGCGTCGGCCTTGTTGAGTGCGATGAGTTCCGTCTTTTGGGCAAGGCCGTGGCCATAGGCTTCGAGTTCCGCGCGGATGGTGCGCCAGGCGCCGACTACATCGTCGAGCGTGGCGTCGATCAGATGAAGGATCACGGCGCAGCGCTCGACGTGGCCGAGGAAACGGTGGCCGAGGCCGGTGCCTTCGCTCGCGCCCTCGATCAGGCCGGGCAGGTCGGCGAGGACGAACTCTTCATCGTGGACTCGCACCACGCCGAGCTGCGGCTTGAGTGTGGTGAACGGATAATCGGCGACCTTCGGCTTGGCGCGCGAGACCGAGGCGAGCAGCGTCGATTTGCCAGCGTTGGGCAGGCCGACCAGGCCGGCGTCGGCGATCAGCTTGAGCCGCAGCCACACCCAGCGCTCCTCGCCCGGCCAGCCCTTTCCGGCCTTGCGCGGTGCGCGGTTGGTCGCACTCTTGTAATGCGTGTTGCCGAAGCCGCCGTCGCCGCCCTTGAGCAGCACGTGGTGCTCGCCGACATGCTTGAGATCGAGCAGCACGTCCTCGTTCGCCTCGTCGAGGATCTGGGTGCCGACCGGTACGCGCAGCACCACTGAAGCGCCGTCGGCGCCCGAGCGGTTGGCGCCCATGCCGTGATGGCCGCTCTCGGCCTTGAAGTGCTGCTGGTAGCGATAGTCGATGAGCGTGTTGAGGTTGGCGACGCTCTCGACGACGACGTCGCCGCCGCGGCCGCCATCGCCACCGTCGGGTCCGCCGAACTCGATGAACTTCTCACGACGAAAGCTCACCGCGCCGGCACCGCCGGCGCCGCTCTTGAGATAGATCTTCGCCTGATCCAGGAATTTCATCGGATACCGGCCGCCCGTCCCCCGATGCAAAAGGGGGAATGCGGCCATTCCCCCTTTTGCATTCAGTCTAGCGCGCAGCGCCGGTTCGGGTGAATAGCCTATTCCGCGGCTTCCGCCGGGGCCGGCTCCACCGACACGAAGGTGCGTCCGCCGCGCGTGGTGTGGAAGCGTACGGCGCCTTCGATCAGTGCAAACAACGTATGGTCGCGGCCCAAGCCGACGTTGCGTCCCGGGTGGAATTTGGTGCCGCGCTGCCGCACCAGGATGTTGCCCGGCACGACGATCTCGCCGCCGGCCCGCTTCAGTCCGAGGCGGCGACCGCGGGAGTCGCGACCGTTGCGCGACGAGCCGCCGGCTTTCTTATGCGCCATGAGCGCCCTCCTTAACCGGCGCGAATGCCGGTGATGCGCAGCACGGTCATCGCCTGACGATGGCCGTTCTTGCGACGGTAGTTGTGGCGGCGCCGCTTCTTGAACACCAGCACCTTGTCGCCGAGCTTGTGCTCGAGGACCTGAGCGGTAACCGACGCGCCGGCGACCAATGGCGCGCCGGCCTTCGCTTCCTGGCCCTCGTCGCCGAGCATGAGCACCTCGTCGAGCGTCACGCTCGAGCCGGGATCGCCGGCGAGCTTCTCGACGAAGATCACGTCGTTCTTGGCGACTCGATATTGCTTGCCGCCGGTGCGGATGACAGCGTACATGGCGCGCCCTGGAAAAAAGAGAACGGACGGGACCCGCCCGTCCGTTGGCGCGAAATATAGCCGGCAAGCACCGCCTGTCAACGGTTTTGCGGCCTCGTTCGGCTGGTTTTGTCAGGTTTTGTGCGGGGTTAGACCGCCGCCGTCAGTCGCAAAACGGCGACGGACCGGCGCTCACCTGATTAGGCGAGGTGAAGGCGCCCGTCGCGGCGCCGGCGAGGCCGCCAGCGGCCGCGCCGAGCCCTGGATTGCCGCCGATCGCGCCAAGGGCCGCACCACCCGCAGCGCCGATCGCGCCGCCGGTGACCGCACGGCAGCCAGGTGACTCACCGCATGCCGCGAGCGACAGCACGACAGCCGCGAGCAGGGCGGAGCGTACGTAAATAGTCATCTCTGTCCTCCTATGCCGTTGGCAAGGGACCTACCATGACAACGCTGTGGGACGACGCATTCTCTCCCGCGCGACGTGACAAGTTGGCACTGTTACATTTTGAAACGCGATGATCCTTGACCGCCTTTGCGGTCGAAGATTCGACGTGCCATCTTAGCGCCATGCCACGCGGGCCAAAAGGCGAGCGCAGACCAGCAGACGTGATCGGCAACGCCGTCCACGTCATGCGGATAGCCACGGGCCAAATTGAGGAACCGAAAGGGCCACGACGGGGCCATGCGGGCGGCAAGGTTGGGGGCGCGGCTCGCGCCAAAAAGTTATCGCCAGAGCAACGCTCAAAGATCGCAAAGAAAGCCGCTAAGGCCAGATGGGCCAAATGAACGTAGCGGGAACGTTTTGATAAGTCTCGCAAGGTGGTTACTTGCTCTTTAGTAAGCGCGTGATATAATGCGCTTATGAAAAATGATGATCCCTTCCTTTCCCGCATCCGAAAAGAGCGCGAAGCGCTGCAAAAGCAGCTAGCCGATCTAGATACGGCTGAGCGAGTTTATCTCGGAATAGGCCCTAAAACCGGCCAGTTTCCGTTTGTTGAAGCAGCGGCAAACCAGACTAACGCGATAGCTGCCGTACTCCCCAAAATGACGATCAAGGACGCGATCCTGACGGTCTTGGGCGAGGCTGGCTCGCGGGGTATGGACGCTTCGGAGCTTTTGCAGTCGCTCCAGACGCGAGGACTGGCCGACATGAAAAGGGAAAATCTCTATCCCAAGCTCTCGTATTTCAAACACAAGCGCTGGCTTTCCCACGATCTGGAACAGGGTTTGTGGAAGATCACCGATGAAGGACGAAAAGAACTATTGTTTTCATAAGTTTAGGGGTCAGGCCGCTTCCGGCAGCCTGACCCCCTAAATCGCGCTCGGCCGATTGCCGGGTACTCCGTCTCCGGACGGTGGCACAGCCAACAGGCCTTAGAGGCCCTTAGAACTGTAGGTGGTACATGACAACATAAGCCGATTCGCGTTTCCGGTAGGGGTGTAAGACCACTCCTACCGGCAGCGCATATTTATACCAACCCCTTGATAAACAGTCAAGATTCAAAACTTTGAGTCGTTTCAGAGGCTTATCTACTTGTGTATTATAATGGACAAAATGCTTGACATAGATAAGGGCACGGCCTACGTTAGGGCTATGAACCGACTGCCCTTCGAAAAGCGCCGCCAGATCATCCACCAGATGGTGGAAGGAGGATCGGTGCGCGGGATAGCCAGGCTGGTGGATGTCTCGCCGGTCACGGTGCTGCGCTATCTCGCGTTAGCGGGGGAGGCCTGTGCGCAATTTCACGACTCTAACGTGCGCAACGTGAAGGCGCGTCGTGTTCAGTGCGATGAAATTTGGAGCTTCGTTTTTGCGAAGGATAAGAACGCCAGCCCCGAGATGAAGGCTGCAGGAACGGCTGGATCGGTTTGGACTTGGACGGCGCTTGATAGCGATACGAAATTGATCATCTCGTATCTGATCGGCGGGCGTGATGCGGCTTATGCGAATGAATTTATGAAGGACGTTGCTTCGCGCCTTTCGATGCGCTGCCAGCTAACGACTGATGGTCATTCGGCATATCTCGAAGCCGTAGATGATGCTTTTGGCATTGGGGTAGATTTTGCGCAGCTAGTAAAATTGTATGGCGATGCGCCAGAAGCCAACCCAGAGCGGAAATATAGTCCGTCAGTTTGCGTTGGTGCTAAAAAACACCGCGTAGTTGGCAACCCTGACCTTGCGCATGTTTCAACCAGTCACGTTGAAAAGCATAACCAATCCATGCGCCAGCACATGAAACGGTTTGCTCGTTTAACTGCCGCGCACAGCAAAAAGGTCGCAAACCATATCCACATGGTTGCGCTCTATACGACTTGGTATAACTACGCGCGGATCAATTCAGCGGTGAAAATGTCCCCGGCGATGGCTGCTGGTCTGTCAAAGACGCTGTGGGACGTAGCCGATATTGTGCGGCTTGTAGATGCATTTGAAACGCAGAAAGCAGCTTAAGGAGAATACAAAATGGCTACCGCGTATCTTTACTTTTTGCCGCCCGTTAAATACGGATACGGCAACCGCCTTTATTATTGGCTGCAAAAATCTAGCGGGGGAAACTGATCAAGCAACAGGCAAACCTAAATGGGACACGATCGATATTGGCCTGCTGCCGGTTCCACGGACACCGAGTTAGGTGTTTTGATGGAACCGGAGGTGGATCATGGCGAGACGGAAGTTTACGCGGGAGTTCAAGCTTGAGGCTGTGAAGCTGATCAAGGACCGAGGGGTGTCGTATGTGCAGGCAG
>JAGWNF010000023.1 GCA_028871455.1 Alphaproteobacteria bacterium | reverse complement strand
TGCGGCGGCATGGCCGACGGCCACACTTTCAAGGGCTATCTGCCGGGTGGCCCTTCGGGCGGCATCCTGCCGGCATCGATGGGCGACCTGCCGCTTGATTTCGGCACGCTTGAGCCGCACGGCGCGCTGATCGGCTCGGCGGCAGTTGTCGTGCTGTCCGACAAGGACGATATGCGGGCCGTCGCGCTCAACCTGCTCAAATTTTTTGCAGACGAGAGCTGCGGTCAGTGCACGCCGTGCCGCGTTGGCACGGAGAAGGCCGTGACGCTCCTAGCGAAACCGGTTTGGGACCGACCGCTTCTCAAGGATTTGGCCCGCGTCATGGTCGACGCGTCGATTTGCGGTCTCGGACAAGCCGCCATGAACTCCGTAACGACGATCTTTCGATACTTTCCGGAGGTCGTGTGACGGACAATTCCAACATCATCGCCGAGCCCATCAGGTTCCTGCTCGATGGCCAAGAGGTCGAGGCGTTGCCGGGTGAGACGATCTGGCAGGTGGCGCATCGCCACGGCACGGAGATTCCACATCTCTGCTACAGCCCGGAACCGGGCTACCGGCCCGATGGCAATTGCCGCGCCTGTGTGGTCGAGGTCGAGGGCGAGCGTGTGCTGACTGCGTCATGTATCCGGAAGCCATCGCCCGGCATGAAGGTTCGCATCGCATCAGAGCGGGCCAAGTTCTCACGTGGCGCCGTTTTTGAGTTGTTAGTTGCCGATCAGCCGAAACGTGGTGAGACCCACGACCCCAACTCGACATTCTGGCATTGGGCCGAACGTGTTGAGATCACTACAAGCCGTTACCCCGCTCGTGCGCGCGTGGCGCCCGATCCGAGCCATCCGGCGATGGCTGTCAATCTGGATGCTTGCATCCATTGCACGCTTTGTGTCCGTGCTTGCCGCGAGGTCCAGGTCAACGACGTCATCGGCATGGAGCGACGTGGCTTTCGAGAAAAGATCGTCTTCGATTTCGACGATCCGATGGGCGACAGCACCTGCGTCGGTTGCGGCGAATGCGTCCAGGCCTGCCCGACCGGCGCCCTTTTAGAGGCAAGCATGGTGGACGAACGCGGCCTCCCGACTGGAGCGCCCGATCGCGAAGTCAACAGCGTCTGCCCGTATTGCGGCGTCGGCTGCCAGATCACCTACAAGATCAAGGACGACAAGCTGCTCTATGTCGACGGCTACACCGGTCCGGCAAATTTGAACCGGCTCTGCGTCAAAGGGCGATTTGGCTTTGACTATGTCAGCCATCCGCAGCGGCTGACCAAGCCGATGATCCGCAAGCCGGGCGCGAAGAAGGACGCGCACGCGCCGCTCGATCCGAGCAATCCGTGGACGCATTTCCGCGAGGCAACCTGGGAAGAGGCACTCGAAACTGCGGCCGCTGGCCTGAAGAAGATTCGCGACGCGCACGGACCGAAAGGCCTGGCGGGGTTCGGCTCGGCCAAGGGCTCAAATGAAGAAGCCTACCTCTTCCAAAAGCTGGTGCGCGCGGGCTTCGGCACCAACAACGTCGACCACTGCACGCGTCTGTGCCATGCCTCGTCAGTTGCCGGGCTGCTCGAAGGCATCGGCTCGGGCGCGGTGACGGCGTCGTTCATGGCGGCGAAGGACGCCGACGTGATCGTCATAATCGGCGCCAATCCGGCTGAAAACCACCCCGTCGCCGCAACGTTCCTCAAAAACGAAGCCAGGCGCGGTAAGACATTGATCGCCATCGATCCGCGTGGCCAGCTCCTGAAGCGCCATGCCACGTATATGCTCCAGCCTCGCGGCGGAACCGATACGGCTCTCTTGAGCGCCCTGCTGAACGTCATCATTGCCGAGCAGCTTTACAACAGAGCCTATATCGAGGCGCACACCGAGGATTTCGAGAAGCTCGCTGAAAGCGTTAAGGATCGCACGCCAGAGAAGATGGCGCCGATCTGCGGAATCGATGCCGATACACTCAGAACGGTGGCACGCATATACGCCCGTGCCAAGGCTGCGATTATTTTTTGGGGCATGGGAATCTCGCAGCACGTGCACGGCACCGACAACACGCGTTGCCTGATCGCGCTGTCGCTGATCACCGGCCAGATCGGCCGTCCGGGCACGGGCCTTCACCCGCTGCGCGGCCAGAACAACGTGCAGGGCGCGTCGGACGTCGGCCTTATCCCGATGTTCTACCCAGATTACATCTCGGTCGAGGATCCGGAGCGGCGGGCGTTCTACGGGAAGCTATGGGACGCCAAGCTCGATGCGAAGCGCGGCTTGACCTCCGTGGAGATCATGGATGCCGCTCACGATAGTGTCATCCATGGCATGTACATTATGGGCGAAAACCCGGCGATGTCGGACCCGAATGCGAATCATGTTCGCGAAGCACTGGCGAAACTCGATCATCTCGTCGTGCAGGATCTGTTCCTAACCGAAACAGCCTATTATGCGGACGTATTCCTGCCGGCCTCGGCTTGGCCCGAGAAGAGCGGCACGGTCACGAACACTAACCGTCAGGTGCAATTGGGTCGCCAAGCGCTGCCGCTGCCGGGCGACGCCCGCGAGGATCTTTGGATCATCCAGGAAATCGCTCGCCGGCTGGGGCTCGACTGGACCTACAAGGGGCCGGCCGACGTCTTCGCCGAGATGAAGCTCGGCATGCCGTCGCTCGACAACATCACGTGGGATCGGCTCGAGCGCGAAGGCTCCGTCATGTACCCCTGCCCGGGTTCGGACCAACCCGGCCAAGACATCGTGTTCGGCAACGGCTTCCCGACCAAGAGCGGCCGCGGCCGTCTGGTGCCGATCGAGATCCAACCCCCGGCGGAGGAGCCCGACAAGGACTATCCTATGGTGCTCACGACCGGTCGCCTGCTCGAGCACTGGCATACCGGGGCGATGACGCGCCGCGCGACGGTCCTCGACGCGATCGAGCCCGAAGCCGTCGCGAGCCTCTCGCCCGACGATCTCGAGCGTATGGGGCTGACACCCGGCGCGAAAATCCGGGTGATCACGCGGCGCGGTGCCATCGAGATCAGGGCACGCGCAGATAGCAATATTCTACCGGGGATGGTGTCCATCCCGTTTTGCTATGCCGAAGCGGCTGCGAACCTTTTGACCATTCCCGAGCTTGATCCATTCGGCAAGATTCCCGAGCTCAAGTATTGTGCAGCTCGGGTTGAAACATTGGCACCAAAACCTCCGGCGAGTAAAGACGCCACGCAACCGATCGAACCGATTCCGACATGACCGCCGCTGCCTCAAATTAAAAATTGAGTCGACACCGAGTTCTCACCGGATAAGCGCCTACTCTCACTCTGTCGCCAGAACTGCCGGATGGCCACATCTCGTTGCCAACGCCGGAAGACATGTGGCTGGTTTACGCCAGATAAATATAGTTGGCAGATCGGTGTCACCGTGCGCTCACGCCGCAGGATGACGACAAGTCGTCTTGCTTCGGCACATTGATTCGGAGCAATGCCACCTCGCTCATAATTGGCTTCGATCTCTAATGCTTCTTCGTCGTGGAGCTAGGAAACGGCTGGTATCAAGTGATGAACAGAAAGCCAGTATCGAGATCAAGACCGCAGGTCTCGCCGCCGATGCAGTGGACGCCGCATATCAACGGCGCAGCCGAGGCTTGGCTTAATCGGAATCACGGGGGACAACTCTTATAATGCCGACGCATACTCTGCGCCTACCCCCGACTGAGGTCGTTCGCTTGTTGCGAGCGGAGATGGAGTCCGAAAACGGTCAGCCCAACTTTGATCTGGCGATATCGAAGGAACATATCACAAAAGGCAAATCCGGCGGTGCGGCCCGTGGGGGTGGTCGTCGTGCTCGAATCGATGTGGTTACCGAGTTCGTGGTCCTAACCGTCGATCCCCATCTCGAGCGCGACTATTGGGTATTGAGGGTGGAGGTTGAGATTCCACTTGGGTTGCACTCGCACCACGAAAAAGTTGGACTCGGGCTAAGGGATCTGACGCTCGACGAATTCGAACACGAATTGAGCGCCTCTACGGCAAAACAAATTAAGGTTCGGCTGGAGACAGAAACGGCGACGTCCCGACGACATTTCAATCGATGGCTACTGGAAATGCGCAAGCACCATCCATCGCGCGCGCATACGAAACGGCTTCGCCGAACACGCACGAGACGGTCGACATTAAGGGTCGTTTCACCAAATTCTAGTCGGACTGCAGGCCGCGAGGGTGAGAGAAGAATATACCGTCAGAACGGACGCCTTAAATTGTCGGCCCCTAGGAAAGGCTCGACGGCGCTGGTCGAAAGGCTGCTCCCCTTGGCAAGGAAAAAGCTGGTCACACTTCAACAGGATGCTCCTTTCATCGAAGCCGCCAAGCTTCTAGCTAACAAAGAAGCCAATCTCGTCATCATATGCGACAGAGATGGACTGATTGCTGGGGTCGTTGCAAAAACAGACATTGTTCGCGAAATCTGCGAGTTCAGAGGTTTCGGCTCCAAGATATCGATCTCAACCGCGATGACCCGTGAGATCGTATCCTGTCGCCCGCGAGATTTTCTAGTCGACGTTTGGTCCAACATGAAAAGTCATGGTCTGAAGCACATCCCGATCGTCGATCACGATTCGCGACCGATTGGACTTGCCATCGCTCGAGACGTCCTCGGATTGCTCATAGAAGATCTAGAGCACGAGGAGCAACTGCTGCACGACTATGTCATGTGCGTCGGCTATCGCTAAGGTTGGGTAAGGCGTGGTCGGTCGCGCCTACACTGGCGTACGGGCATATATATAAGGCAAGCCACCCCTCCCATAAGGACCACTGGTGCGCTTGCTCTAGCGGGCGCGTGAGGCGGCGCGGGCCTGCACACAAGCCAACATGGTCGGCGACGCTCGGCTGATCGGATCAGTTCGATAGAACTCCATAATCGGATATCGGAAGGGCGACGGGTCGAGCAGCCCATCGCTCCCAAACGGACCCCAGGCGGCGGGGGTGATCGTGTCCATACTTCGTAATATTGGATAAACGTTTTGCAGGCGCCGGCGAAGGGCACTCAGGGAATCATAAGGCAGCTTGCACCCAACCTGCTCGGACAGAGCGCGCACAATCTTCCAATCTTCGCGAGCATCGCCCGGCGGGCATACGGCTCGACGGGTCACTTGAACCCGACCTTCCGTGTTGACGTAGATCCCGTCCTTTTCGGTATAGGCCGCACCCGGCAGAACAACGTGCGCACAGGCCGCGCCACGATCGCCATGGTGCCCCTGATAGATTACAAAAGCCGGCGCCAAGCGCTTCGTGTCGATTTCGTCAGCCCCCAGCAGATAAACGACTTCGATGTCGCCGTCGTTTGCACCATCAAGAATGCCTTCGAGATCGCGGCCCCCCGGCCCCGGCACAAATCCGACATCCAAACTGCCGACGCGCGCGGCGGCCAGGTGCAAAACATTGAAGCCGTTCCAGCCAGCCCGCACCAAGTTGCAGCGTTCCGCCAGGCGGCGTGCGCGGCCGAGGATGCGCGCGCCATCGCGGCGCCGTAGCGCCCCCTGCCCCACAACAAGCATCGGCGCCTTGGCAGTCTCGAGTTGTTGCGTCCAGGGATGTGTTCCGGCGACGAGAGACTCCAGGATTTCGGGGCCGAGCCCGAGATTGGTGACGGGGTAAGTCAGATCAACGGCGGGCCCAATGGCGGCCACTGTAAGGCGGCCCTGGAGCCAGCGCTTACGCAGCCGCGCGTTGATCATCGGGGCCTCGTGACGCGGATCGCTGCCAATCAGCAGACAGCAATCGGCCTGCTCGATGCCGGCGATCGTCGTGTTGAACAGATAGCTCGCGCGGCATGCGGGATCGAGCGCTGCTGCGTCCTGGCGGCAATCGAGATTGGGCGAGCCCAGCGCGATCATCAGCTCCTTGAGCGCGAACATCGCCTCGATGTCGGCCAAATCGCCGGCGATTGCCGCGACGCGGCTTCCTGGCACCGATTTTAGCTTTGCTGAGACAAAGGCCAATGCGTCTCGCCAGGTGGATTCCTTGAGCTTGCCGTTCTCGCGGATGAACGGACGATCCAGGCGGCGACGAATGAGACCGTCGATCGCGAAACGACTTTTATCGCCGAGCCACTCTTCGTTCACATCCTCGTTTAGGCGCGGCAAGATACGCAGCACCTGCGGTCCGCGTGAATCGATGCGGATATTGCTGCCGACCGCATCCAGCACGTCGATCGATTCGGTCTTGACTAATTCCCACGGCCGGGCAGCGAAGGCGTACGGTTTGGAGGTCAATGCGCCGACGGGACAGAGATCGATGATGTTTCCCGACAACTCCGACGACAGCGACTTCTGGACGTAGGTATCGATCTGCATGTCTTCCGTGCGGTAGGTCGCACCGAGTTCGGGCACGCCGGCGACCTCGTTCAGGAACCGGATGCAGCGTGTGCAATGGATGCAGCGGGTCATGTAGGTGCCGATCAGCGGCCCGAAATCCTTTGGCACTACCGCCCGTTTGGCCTCGGTGAAGCGCCCGCGGTCGAAACCGTACGCCATCGCCTCGTCCTGCAGATCGCATTCGCCCCCTTGATCGCAGATCGGACAATCGAGCGGATGGTTGATCAGCAGGAACTCCATCGCGCCGTGGCGCGCCTTCCTCGCGATTTCTGATTCGGTATGGATCACCATGCCGTCGGCTGCCGGCATCGCGCAGGAGGCGATCGGCTTCGCCGATTTTTCCATTTCGACGAGACACATGCGGCAATTCCCGGCGATCGAAAGCTTCCGGTGATAGCAGAAAACCGGGATCTCGATGCCGAGCTGCTGGCAGGCTTGAAGCACCGTCGCCCCCGCCGGCACCTCGACCTTTGTCCCATTGACGGTCAGCGTCGGCATGGACGGTTAGCTGGCCCGTAGCGGCTCGATTTCAGGAGCTCCGGAACGCGCCTGCCCCACAGGCACGCCTGGAAGCTGTCCAGGTTGGTTCACCTGCGCCAAGATGGGGCCCCTCGTCGCGAGCGTCCTTGCGCAAGCGCAACAATCCTGTGTAACGGGTGCGACAGGAGGCATCGGTAGAGTTATAAAAATCACAGGCCAGTGACCGAGCGGGAGATCTCGTAATGACGCAGCGTCTCAATTACCGCACCCTGTCGCCCAAGGGCTTGGAGGCCATGGCCGAACTCGAGACTTACGTCCGGAGTTCAGGCCTGGAGAAATCGTTACTGGAGCTGGTTCGGACTCGCGTGTCGCAAATCAATGGTTGCGCCTACTGTCTCGACATGCATACCAAAGACGCGCGCGCAGCCGGCGAGACCGAACAACGTCTCTATACGCTTTCGGCATGGCGCGAAACGCCATTTTTCACCGCCCGCGAGCGCGCGGCGCTCGCCTGGACCGAGGCCGTGACGCGGATCGCTGAGGGACCGATCGAAGATGCGCTCTACGAGAACGCCCGCCAGCAGTTTGGCGAGAAGGAGCTGGTCGATCTCACGCTTGCGGTCATCGCGATCAACGGGTGGAACCGCCTAGCGATCCCGTTCCAAGCCGAGGCGGGGAGCTACCAACCCAAAGCGCGCGGCTGAACCGCCGGCGCATAATCCATCACCTTCGCGACAGCGGAATTGGCACCATTACGGTCGGGACCTCACCTTATTCGGTCGCCGGCCCACTGTGACTGAGGCCCGCAACGGGCTTTACGGCGCATGCTTTCGCAAAATGGTCAGAGTTCGGACAGCGGTATCCCAGCGCCGCGACGACATCGGGGGTAACCTGGCGGAACGTCAGCAGCTCCCCGCCGTGAAGCCGGATGAAGGCCTTCGCATCGTCGCGTTTGGCGAACGAGGCGAGCGTCGGTCCCATCATCCCGGCAAGTGGCTGCCAGCCGACGTAGTACGCCTTGCGCGCATCGATGAATGTATCGGCGCTCTTTGACGGATGAGCCCAATCGATGCGAGCGGTGTCCTGTACATATAAGCTTTGCATTCGATGAGCCATTTCGGGTGTTTCGGCAAAAACGAAGAGATCGCGCGTCGAGCCAAACTTGAGCGGAATCTTCGCCCCGTCGATATAGGCCTCGGCGCGCGGGCCGGGCGCGTCGGTGATGTACATGCCGCAGGTCACCGACGTGTCGCCCGCGTGAATGGCAACCGGGGGCTGCGCGGCGTCCTGGCGGTTGCACCCGCCAAGAAGCGCGACGGCAGCGAAAGCGAAAATGAGCGGTGTGGCGCGCATTGGTGCGCCCTCCTTCATATCTCTTGCCGCCGGAAGATGAACGCAACGACGCCAAGCGGAGCCGCGATCCACGCGACCAAAGCGGCGTAAAGCACCGCTGGCGGATAGACATGCGCAGCCGTCATGCCGATGAAAAAGGCGTTGCCGCCGCTGCCGCCCAAACCGGTGAGGTTGATCAAGCGGAACACATCGATTGGGTTGAGCAGAAGCAGGTACGGGTAGATCGCCCGCTCGATGGCATTGCCACCGGTAAGCACCAAGACGCCGAGCAGCACCAGGTCGAAGACAACTACGACGAAGAACCACGACAAAAACGCAAGGCCCGCTGCCCGGGCTTTCTCGCTCGTGGCCGTGCTGATCAGGCAGGCAATGCCGACGAAGCTGGCGCCCAGCAGAGAGGCGCTGACCAGGAAATTGGCGATCGAACTCCAGGCAGCCGGCGTGCGGATCTCGGGGGTCGCAATCCCGATTGCCGCCACCGCAGCGCCAAATCCGGCAATAGTCGCCACGGTCAGGACGGCGCTATGGCCGAGAAACTTGCCGGCGACCAGATCGCTCCGCGATACGGGATAGCTCAACAACAACGGCAATGTTCCGTCATCTCGCTCGCCAACGATCGTGTCGTGGGCAATCAGCAGACCAATGAGCGGAATGACGAAGGCGGCGAGCGTCGTCAGGCTGGCGATGGTCGCGTCGAAAGACGTGAAACCGACATGCCCGGCCGTCACGGCGCCGAAATAGGCGATCGCTAGCGCGAGAATCGCGTACACGCCTGCCGCCGCCAGCACCCAATAGTTTCGGAACCCGTCGCGGAATTCTTTATGCGCGACGACGAGAATCTTGTTCATCGCTGTTCACCTTGTCGCTGGCGGCCGGGGCGGCGCTGCTGATCGTCGTGTAAAGACGCACCAAGCTCGGCTCGCGCACGACGATGTCGCTCAAGTTGCGACTCCCCATCAGGTGTCGCATCACGTCCAGCTTGCGGGCCTGCGGCACGTCCAGCTCGACCACCGACGGTCCGCGCATGCGCGGCGGGCTCGGCAGAGTCGAGATCCAGGCTTCGCGCAACAGCCCGTTGGGCTTGCCGCTGAATCGGATCGTGATGGTGTCGGCGAGCCCGGCGGCGTCGTACATCTGGGCAATGGTGCCGTGGGCGACGAGCTTGCCGTTCTTGAGGATCAGCGCGCTATCGAGATGCGGCTCCAGCTCGGCCAGAAGGTGCGACGAGATGACGACGGTCTTGCCGCTCGCTCGGAGCTGGTTCACCAGCTCGAAGAACTGCCGCGTTGCTGACGGATCGAGGCCCGTGGTGGGCTCGTCGAACAGGAACAAATCCGGCGAGCCCAACAGCGCCTGTGCCAATCCCACGCGCTGCCGCATGCCCTTGGAATAGGTGCGAATCCGACGATCGGCCGCCGCCGCCAATCCGACCCGTTCGAGCAGCACGCCGGCTTCGCCGGCCGGCGCGCCCTTCAAGCGCGCGAGATAATCGATGATCTCGCGTCCGGTGAGATTGCCGTAGAAGGCCACGTTTTCCGGTAGGTATCCGATACGCGAGCGCGCTTCGCGGAATTCCACCGTGTTCGGCGCAAGACCGAGCACGCATGCTCGACCGTTGGTCGGATTGATGAGACCGAGGGCCAGCTTCATCAATGTCGTCTTGCCGGCGCCGTTATGCCCCAGAAGACCGACAACCTGGCCCGGCGGGATGTGCGCGGAAATGCCGTCGAGCGCCGTGGCAGCGCCGTACCGCTTGGTGATTTCGGCGAATTCAATCGCGTTCGGCATGGAGATCTGTCCGTTTTTCAGCTAACGCCACGCCGGATCGCTTCATCAGCGGGTAGCTGTCCTGCACGCCCGGCGACATGAATACGGGAAAGGCCCGCTGCACGTAGCGCAGCGCCAGGATTGCCGGGCTGTCCATCAACAACGACGCGCTGGGGTATTCCCAGAGGAGAACGTCAACGCCGTCATTCGGCCGGTACGGTACGTCGCCGATACCGTCGCCATCCATGTCCCATCCCAGGTAATCGCTCCAATAGTTACCGACGCCGTTCCAGGACCACTCTTCGTCCGCGTTCTGGACGTATTCGACCTGTACGCGATTGCCCACGAATGCGTTGCCGTAGAAGGTCTCGTGGTCCGATCCCGCAGTGACATGGATTCCGATCGGACAGTTTGCGATCACGTTCTGATGGAATCGGTCGAACTCGGAGTTGTAGACGAAGATCCCTTTTCCTTCGCCGCTCGGTATGACGATGCCGCTGAAATCCTTCTCGCCAATCACCGCCTTGACGCTGTTGCCGCTAAAGTCGCTGTAGGTGACGTAATTCAGCAGGATGCCGAAATCACGGTCGCCATCCGAACGGTTGCCACGGACCACCAAATGATCCGATTGCATCAGGGCGAAACCGGCGCGATTGCCGAAGCTGACATTGTGAGCCACGACGTCGTGATTCGAGTACATGTAGTGAATGCCATACCGCACACCGTGAATGCGGTTGTCGATGATTTTGTTATGCGGGCTGACGTAGATGTAGATCCCGTCTCGCGTGTCGCTGACATCGTTGCCCTGCACGAGCACGCCGGTATCGTTCCACAGATGGATGCCATCGCCGCGATCGACGCGCCGCAAGGTCGTGATCCCCTCAATCTGATTGCCGATGACCTTGGTTCCAGCCGGTCCGTCGAGATAGACGCCAAACAGCACATGCTGAAGCGTGTTGCCGGCGATCACAGCATTCGAAGCATTCTTCTCGATGTAGATGCCTGCATTCATCGCGGTGAGATCGGTACCGGAATTGCGGATCATCAGGTTCCGTATGGTGACAGCGGGCGCGGCGATGCGGATTACATCGCCTTTGCCGTCGCCGTCGATAACGGCGCCCGGCGCACCAAACAACGTCAATGGCTTGTCGATGAGTAGCGGCCCGTGATGAAGACCGGCAGTGACCGTCACGACCGCTCCGGGCCGCGCATCGGCGATCAGCTGCGACACCGGGATAGTCTGCGCCTGTGTCCCCGAGGCCCAGGCAACCAACAGCAGAGACAATCCCAGATTGCCAATACTTTCGGACACTTTTGTCACGGCGTTCTCTCCATCGGAGAGCAAGCCATGGCCGCACAAAGCGCGCGGCCACGGCCGATCGGGTTACGCTTCAACCAACATGCGGCTGCGCATCTCGAGATGCAGTGCATGACAGAAAAAGGTGCAGTAGAACCAGTGCACGCCAGGCTTGTCGGCGACGAACGTGACAGACGAGGTCTCTTGCGGGCTGATCTCCATGTTGATGCCGTAGTTCGCCATACAGAAGCCATGCGTCAGATCTTCGATCTGATCGACGTTGGTGATGACGACGGTGACTTCATTGCCTTTCTTCACCGTGAATTCCTCGAGGCCGTACGTCGGTGCGGAGCTCGTCATGTAGACGCGCACCTTGTTGCCGTCGCGGATGACCTTGTTATCCTTCTCCAGCGTGATCCCGTCCCGTTTGGCCATGCCCACGGTCTCAGCAAAGAACGGATCGCCCCGGTCCCACTTGCGCTTGACCTTGTCGATCAGGAACCGGCGATGCACGATGGTGCAGTCGTGTGGCTCGCAATAGACCGGCGCGTCGGCAACGAGCTTCATGGTGTCGCCTGAGATGTCGATCAGCTGGTCGTTGTCTGGATGCAGCGGCCCGACCGGCAGGAAACGATCCTTGGAGAACTTGTTCAGCGAGATCAGCCACTTGCCGTCGGCGTCTCGCGTCTCGCCCATGGACGTGTGGTTGTGGCCTGGCTGATAAGCCACGTCCAGTTTCTGGCGGATGTAATTGACCTTCTGCCCCTGATACGCCTTGATCGCGTCGTCGATGTTCCATTTGACGATCTGGCTATCGATGAACAGGGTCGTATAGGCATTGCCGCGGCCGTCGTAAGCGGTATGCAGGGGGCCAAGGCCGAGTTGCGGCTCGGCGACCACCACGTCGCGCGGCTCCTTGAGCTTGCCCGCGAACCAGTCGTCGATCTTCGACCAGCTCATGACAGTCGTTGTCGGCGACAACTTACCGTTCGCCGTAACGTACTTTCCGTCAGGAGTCGCATTGATGCCATGTGGGCTTTTTGGCACCGGCACATAGAGCGTGAGCTTCGAACCGTGCCGACCGTCGACCACCGGCACTTTGGAGTGACCGATGGTTTTGTAGTGGCCGGCTTTCACCGCGGCCTCGATGCGCTTGATGTTGAAGACGACGACCCAGTCGCGCTCGTTGCGCATCATGCCGGCAAGGTCTACGGCATCCTCGCTGTTGTAACAGGTCGCGGCTGAGTACTTTCCCTCGTAGTCAGTCTCAGTGTTATCCAGATTGCCGTCGACGAGCACCTGCCACGCGATCTCCATCGTGTCGCCGTTGATGGCGGTGTAGACCGTGAAGTATTTCTTGGGATCGTTCAGATCGCGGCCGTCGTTGGGATGCGGCACGCGAAATTCGGCGTTGCAGAAGACATAGCCCGTGCGTGGCACGCGCTGTGGCCGCAAGCCATGGATCGACTGTGCGTTCGGGATCGGTATAATCTTGTCCGTCCGCATAATGTCGCAGCGAATGCGAGCAACACGCGTGTTCGCCTTGTCGTTGATGAAGATGTAACGGCCATCGTAATGGCCGTCGGTGAAGCTTAGATGCGGATGATGTCCGTCTCCGCCGGGCGGGAAATTCTTGCCGAGCACGCGCTTGCTTTCATTGGTGATACCCCAGCCTATGGTGAAGTCGGGGTTGAACACCGGTATACGAATGAGCTCCCGCATCGAGGGAAGACCTAGAATCCGCACCTCACCGGACTGCCCACCGCTCCAGATGCCGTAATATTCGTCGAGCTGACCCGGCGCTACATAGTCTTCTGGTTTGTTTCCAGAGCTCGCGGACTGGGCGTGCGCTGGTCGCGAGGTAATCAGTCCGCCGACAAACCCGCTGCTGGCGCCGGCGATTCCGGCAAGCGCCGTTGTTCCCAGCATGCTTCGCCGCGACAGTTTGATCGGTGCACCGTGCAGTGGCGACGTATCGCTTTCGCCATCGTGCTTGGTCGGTGCGGCCTCAATCTGTGCGGTCGGATCTTTGACGGTCTTTGTCATCCCCTATCTCCTTGTCCACTTCCAGGTTGTCGTAGCCGTGACGCTCAATCGGCGTCGATGAGCTCCTGATTTGATCGATCGGATGTTTGGGTTGCGTCCGCCGCCGCGCCGGCGCATTCCCGACGTTTGCGAAGATGGACGAGCGGCGGACACTTCCGGTCATTCCAATAGGTGATCTGACAATCCAGGCAGTAATGGCACTCGTTGGGATTGATCACGCCCAACGGGCTGATGGCCTGGACTTCGCATTCGTTCGCGCAGATGTGGCAGGGATGGCCGCATTCAGGACGGCGACGCAGCCATTCGAACAGGCGATGACGGCCCGCCACCGCGAGGCCGGCGCCGAGCGGACAGAGGTATCGGCAGTAGAACTTACTGTTGAACGCCGAAACCGCCAGGAGCGCGACGGCGTAAGCGACGAATGCCCAGGACCGCACGAAATGGAGGTTGATCGCCGTCTTGAACGGTTCGACCTCGGCAAAACGTTCCGCCAGGTTCACCGATTGCAGCGACAGGCCGAATAAACCAAGCAAGATGATGTACTTTACCGCCCAGAGCCGCTCATGGACGAACGGCGGCACATCGACCTGGGGCACTCGCAGGTACTTCGCCACTTTGCTGATCAATGATTGGAGCGCTCCGAAAGGGCAAAGCCAACCGCAATAGACTCCGCGGCCGAACAGCAGCAAGGTCACCGCCACGAAGACCCAAAGGATGAAGATCAGCGGGTCCATCAGGAACGTGGACCAGCGGAACTCGTGCAGCACGGCGTGAACGAAGGTGAGGATGTTGACGACGGAGAGCTGCGCGAGCCCGTACCAACCGATAAATCCCGTTGTGTAGATCAGGAATCCGACGCGCATGCGCTCGAGCAGGCGCGGGCGACGTACGAACCAGTCCTGAAAGACCAGAATCGTGCTCAGCAACAACAGGCCAGCGACCAGACCGGCGATTTGAAAGCGATCCTGGTACCAGATTTTCATCCACAGCGGCGCAGCACCGCTCTCCAGCCCTTGCGCGCGAGGCGCGGCGGGCACGACAAACGCCGCCGGGATCTGATAACGATCGTCGAAAGTCGTATAGACGTCCTTGAGCGGTCCGATCTGGCGCCGGACTAACAGTTGAAGCGTCCATGGCTGCCCAGGATCGAAGCCGTAAGACTCGCGAACGATAAAGATTCCCATCTCGCGAAATGACGGCATACTGTCGAGATGCGGATCCTCGAGTTCGACTAGATCGGAATCGTGAAACAGGATGACTTTTCTGCCCTGGACTACATGCATGCGGTCGAAAATTCCCCCGCGCACATAGCCGACGCCTTTGAACGAATAGAGCCCGTTCGCCACGACAGCGATCGCCTGATCGCCTGGCGCGAGGCGCTTCATCAAGTCCGCGTAGGCGATCTTGCCGAGGAGGTTTCGACCGACGGTGGGCGGCGTGACCAGCGTATAGTAAAGGTCGATGAAGGTTTGGCTCTTGGCATCCGCATCCGATGCCGTCGTGTTGTCGGGAAACAAGGGCGCGGGCATGTTGCCGAATGCTGTCGCCACTTCGCCGCGAGTCAGGTGCAACCGCCGAATGGAGCCGTTCCCCAGCAAGCCCGCCCACCCCGCTTTCTCGTAATAATCCATTCGGATTCGGGCGGGTGCTTGCGCGCCTTCGACCTGGTTAGCAGCCACAAGTTTTCTTGCAACGGCGACCTTCACCGCGGCGTCCATGATCGTCTGGTTGACGGCCATCGACGTCACGGTGGCGCTGCTGATCGCGTCGATGTGTATGCTGCCGGCGCCGCCGCCACTGCCGACGATGATGTTGTCGGTGACGCGATGGCCGACGTATCGGGCCACGAAGTCGTAGAGTCTTTGGACTGGAATGCCGACGAGAAGAATCGGCTCGTTCTGTTCCAGTACCTTGGCGCCGATGATCTGTCCTTTGCGGTCGATGGCGATCAGGATGTTGACAGGCTCGCCCGAATAAGCCGGCACCGGCGCGACCATCCTGCTTTCGAAGACGTACCCCAAAAGCTTCTGGCCCGAGTAAACATTAGCGGCCGGGGGATTCCCCGATATCGGCCCGAAGCGCGTGGCGCCCGGGAAATACTGCCGAACAACTGGATATTGCGCGTCGATACCGGCCGCCCACGCGACCGCAGGTGCAGTCATCGAGACCAACGCTGCAAGCAAAATTAGTCTGCGGCCGAACGCGACAAGCGCGATCGCAAAGCCGGACGTTATAATCGAGCGTTTGGTCACCTTCCGGTTCCGGGGTTCAAGCCACCGCGACATCGCCTGAGATCAAAGGTAAATTTTGCGAGCGCCAACGCGCCGTGCCGTCCCAGGAAAAGACGAGCCATTCCTGCCGCCGCGCGGCCATCGTTTGCTTGAGGCGCAGCAAGTCCATGGAAAAGGCGGCGACGCTCATTGCGTCCGACTCCATCGCCTCATCGGCCATCACCGTGACGCTCGAATAGCCGTCGGGCGAGTACCCGGTATGCGGATTGATGATGTGGAACAAGCGGCGATCTGCGGTGAAGAAGATCTCGTAATTCCCAGACGTCGACAGGGCCGCGTTCCGCAAGCGGACGACGCACGCGACGCGATCGATATGCAGCGGATCGACGATGCCGACGTTCCAGAACTGCCGCGGATCGGCGCCCGCAATGGCGCGCAGGTCGCCACCGGCGTCGACCAAAGCGTACTCGATGCCAACCGCCCGCAAGGCCGCAATGCCCTGATCGACGACGTACCCTTTGGCGATTCCATCTAGAGTGATCGACGTTCCTGAACGCCGCAAACCGACACGAGCAGGGGCCAGTTCGACATCCCGGTAATCGACCAGGCTTTCGCGTTGCGCGACCTTGCGACGAATTTCTGGGCTAAGTGCGACCGGCCGGCTTAGGCTTAGGTAATAGTCGAGCACCGGTGCCACCGTAATGTCGAAATCGCCCTCAGTGTGCGCAGCGATCGACAGCGAGCGATCGACGACCGCATGGAGTGCGGCCGGTGGATCGAGCAACTGGCCAAAGCGGTTGAGGCGGCCGACTGCGCTGTTCGGATCGAACCGGTTGAGGATCGCCGCGGCCGACGCCATGCGCGCGAATGCAGCGTCGATCCCTTGGCGCGCCGCATCAGGATCGTCGGCATAGACGTTCACGGAGACCGAGGTCTCCATGAGTTTACCCTCGCGCCGAACTTGGAAAAGATTGCGATCACGATTGACGATCGCCCAGCCGCCCGCCGTCAGTGCACCGGTGGTCAGAACGCCAGCCGCCAGCTTGAGAAACGGACGCCGGCCAAGAAGGCCTACCTCAGCCACAGTCGGATCCGCCTTCCTATGCTCTCGCCGAGCCTCCAGTCGCGTTTGGTATCGAAGCTCGTCATGCTTTGGGGGCATACAGCACACACCAACCGTGTGGGCTGATGCTGCTATCAACAACCTGGCACGTGCCGTCAGCCTGCGGCGTCTTGCCAGGAATGAAGTGGATGCAGTTGGCGCAGAACTGATTCCCATGTGGTGTCGCTTGGTACATCGCGACGGCCTTGGAAGCTTTCGCTGCATGCGCTGATCGTGGCGCGAGGGCGAGGCTTGTCACGACGGCTCCAGCCGCAGCTGCGGCGCCGACCTTGAAGAGGGCACGACGCGATGGATCGAATTTTCTCTCGTTAGTCTTGCTCATGTCTCTCTGCTGGGTTGGAACGTTTAAAAAGAGGATCGATCGGGGATCCGATAACAGTCTGGCGGTATATATGTTCGAGGCGCGGCGATTGACTTGATCTAGATCAACAAGCGACAACATTCGTCGCGTCGGGGACAGCGTTCTCAGGCGGCGAGGGTGGTTGGCCGCGACCCGCGGCGTTCAGTGGACGGCTCACCGATAAGCCTTTTTGCGAGTTCTTTGTTCCAAAACAACGTCGTCGGTTGCGCCGGCTTGTGTCGCGATCCAATTCAATGGCGTGGCCACGGATCCGTTCGGTGGCTGCAATCGCTGCTTATGGAAGCCTACAATGGATACAAGACGTGAAACGCTGCCGTTCCAGCACTGGCAGGACTGGCTAACATTGGTCCTGGGCATCTGGCTCTTCATCTCGCCGTGGGTTTTGCACTACGTGACAATTCCGACGGCGATGGGGGTCGCGCTGGTCATCGGCGCTATGCTCTTTATCGTGAGCTTGATCAGCCGGTTCGCCTTCCATGTGGCCGAGGAGTTGATCGACGTCATTCTCGGCCTGTGCCTGATCGCATCGCCATACGTCCTGGGCTACGCGGTCGCCTCAATCCCGACGAATAATGCGATCGTCGTTAGTATACTTGTTACGTTGGCGTCGCTCTTGAGCGTATGGGACTGGGGGCACGGAGCTGCCCATCCGGCTTGACAACGAAAACTGGTGGCGAAAAGGCAGGGCGCCTAGTCGGCGCCCTGTTTGTTTGCCTGAGGTCGGGTATTGCGTTTCGCCGGTCACCCCGCCTCGCCCCAGCGAACGAGCTCCTGGTACTGCGCCTGCCCGGATTCATAGTGAACGTCGCTCGATACTCCGGTGGCCGTCGAAATTGCCCTCTCGATCGCTTCCCAATCGCTTGGCCCGAGACTCTCGATGGCCGTGGGAAAAAAGAGCTGCTCTTCCGTTTTCATGTGCCGGCGACAAGAGTCGATGAAATCGCGGGCGATTTGGCTGAGTCTTTCACGGCGCACTTCGGCGTCACGGAAGACGGCCTCCACAGCCCTACTCGCCTCGCGAGCCCCTTCGACGATCTCGTCGTATTGCATCTCAAGGGCCTCGGTTTCCAGCCCATCGATGAGGTGACGATCAATCAAGGCCATCAACAATGGTCGCTCTGCGGCGAGATGCTGTGGGCTCAGATAAGCGACGGAGAACGCCAGGATTCGCGCGATGAGCTCATAGTCCGGAGAACCGCCATCTTCAAAGATCGCCAGCTGCCGTTCGAAGGCGACGAGCATCCGTTCGATTTTACCGTGCTGCTGCTGCAGCGCTTCGACGATGGCCAAGGCATTTGCGCTCGCCAGCGTATTTGTCATCACTTCCTCTTCACTGGTCCCGCCAGGGCTCGATCCGATGGTCGGCAGAGGCCTTGTCGCGATGCAGGTTTAGACTGTATCGGCCTCGCGCATTGCTCAACTCGACGCCCGTATACGATGTAAGGAATATCGGAGCGAGTGATCCCGATATCCGCAAGCGACCTGTCGTCGAGCGTGGAGAGCTCGGCCAGATCCCTGCGCCGCTTTTGCCACAACGCGATGCGGCTTCGAATCCTCCTTATCAATGGAGCGCGACGAGAATGCATCAACCGAGCCTCGTGAGATCACCGGCCTTGATGTTGGAATGTCCAGCAGCGAGCCGGCAGTTCGAACCGAATGCACATAAATAAATGTGGGTGACCTGCATCGACGATCCATGTTGATCGAAGCCGAAGTTGCGATGGCGCAATGTCTGCCGGAAATTGCCACCCACAGCCAGAGTCGCTTCGCCGGGGATATACGACAAGAGCCCGACAACCTTTCGACCCGACCGTGCCCGGACAGGTAAGAGCGCCGCCTTGTGAATTGCGACCGAATCACGGATCTGAACAACCGAATCGGTGCGCTCATCACGCTGTTGTTAATCCGTTGGATCTTCGATGCCCGGAATCGCAATCGGATGCTGACATGTCAGTTCGGCAATCTGTTGCACGAGCCGATCGGCTTCCCGTTCCAGCCCCATCCAGCGAAGTTTCTGCACTTTGTGGCGCAGCTTGAGCCCGTCCTCGCAATAGCCGGTAGATCCAGTTAACGGTATCAGCGCATTCATGACGACCCTCTGCTTGGTAAGATGCGTGAGCGGGACCGGCTTTTGGTTGCGCCAACGCAAGCCGCGACCGATTTTCGTGAGCCAAACCGTACTGCGACATTTCGGCACGGAGCTTGTTTCCTCATCGGCCTTTCATGCCTATTCTTAGAGCGCAGCCAACCAAACCGACCGCGTTAGCGTGGAGCGGCCAATCGAGATCCGGATGAGCGCCATACCGCCTGCATCGCATCGGGCCTTGCCGCCCCAGAATCCCGGAAACCGCCTCGACGGATCGGCAATTCGGCATCTCCCATTCTTTGCCGACCTCGACAGTGCGGCATGCGATGACATTGCGCGGATGGCGCGGGTCGAGCGTGTGCTGGCGGACGAGGCGCTCTTCCGACAAGGCGATCCACCGGAGGCGATTTTTGTCGTTCTCAGTGGTGAGTTCAAAGCCACACAAGTGACGCCGGAAGGCGATAGAGTCGTCGTCAGACTGGTGGGACCTGGCGACCTCGCCGGACATGTATCCATGTTCTGCAATACGCCTTATCCGGCGACCCCGCTCGCCATGACCGAGAGCATCGCTCTCGCGTGGACCCATCGGGACTTCACCAGCCTCATGGCCCGCCATCCGGCGCTCTCGCTTGCCGTCATCCGCAATATGGCGCAAGCGATCGAGAACGCCCACACCCGCCTGCGCGAGGCCGCGACGGAGCGTGTGGAGCGCCGTGTCGCGCATGCCCTGCTTCGACTCATCAAGCAATCGGGACACCGCATCGACGGCGGCATCGAAATCTCGTTCCCGATCACGCGCCACGATATCGCGCTGATGACGGGCGCGACGCTCTATACTGTGAGTCGTATCTTGAGTGCGTGGGAAGAACAGGGCATCGTGAGTGGCGGCCGCCGTCATCTCGTGATCCGCGCACCGCATGCGCTGATGAAGATCGCCGAGGAAGAAGCCCCCACGAAGTAGACCCGCTTTTCAACTCAATTCGAGGCGCTCTCGTCCGCTTCGGCCATCTCACGCACGAAGCTTTCGACCCCCAAGTTGTACTCGGCGCACGCCTCCTCGATCGTGTGATACGGCGCGATCACGCAACCGATACAAGCCATTCCGTGATCGATGAAGACCCGCATCGTCGATGGATGGTGATTCAAAACGTCGCTGACGGTTGCCTTGGGATCGATGATGATCATGCGTGATTGCTCGTCTCGCTCGCCTTGCGGGATCGCGGGACGCCATCGGCGCCACGACGCAGCATGACGATCTCGCTCAGAACCGACAGGGCAATCTCTTCCGGCGTCTCCGCGCCCAAATCGAGGCCCGCCGGCGCCCGGACTCGTGCGAGCTCGGAGTCCCCGAAGCCTTCCGTACGCAAATAATCCAAGACCAGCCGCGAACGCTTCCGGCTGGCGATGAGCGCGATGTAGGACACCGGCGAGCGGAGGCACCGCGCAATCGACTGATGGTTCCCTTTATGTTGCGTGGCCACGACAACGTAGTCGCGCGCAGTTGGGTTCAACTCGCGATAATCCTGATCGCCGGCGAGTATTCTGATCGCCGCCGGATAGTGTTCTCGGTCAGCCATCGGATCATCGACAAAGACGTCGAAACCGGCGATTGCGCCGGTCATGCAAAGCACCTCGGCTACCTTGCCATGTCCGAGGAGCCAAAGCCGCGGCCGCGGCCGCACCGCCTCAACGTAGACGCGCATACTGCCACCACACGGCATGCCCGCTCCGAGCACTTCGCTGGTGAGGTCGATATCGACGATGGTGGTTTCGCCTGATCCCAGGCACGCGAGCGCGCTGTGACAAACCGTGCTTTCGGCGCAGCCGCCGCCGACCCAGCCCGCGAGCACATGCCCGTTCTCGGCAATGACCGCCTTTGACCCGACCCTCGCGGAGGTCGACCCTTTCGCTTCGATCACCGTCGCCAACGCATAACTCACCCGACGGTCCCGAAGATCCAGAACCGTGTCGAGCACGTCGCGTGAGGCGGCTGCGCTCGCCCTTGCCATCGCAGCGATCTGGTTCATGACCCGATTTCCTGAACCTGTCTGATGTTAGAAGCCACCTTGTGTTCGCGCTAGCGCCGGCCCCGGTCATTCTTCACGGATGTTGCTTTAGCGCAATGTCACAGCCGATCAGTCCGCTCATACTGCCTCGCAACAAGAGGTGGCTCGGACGCTATGGCTTTTGGGATGCATCAAGAACTTGCCGCGCGGATTGCCGGCGGCGCATCGGTCGCTGGAGATGACGCTGCGCATCCCATCGTTCAGCGCCAAATCAGATACACCCCGGCATTGCCGCCCAGCCGAACACGCGGAGAGGCTGATGACACCGATTACACCGGACGAAGTCTTCACGGCCTGCGAGAAAACCGACCGCATTTTCGATTGGGCTCTGGGCCGCACTCTCGAACAGGCCGCGGGTCGTATTTTGCTGATCGGCCTCGCCGGTTGCGTGCTGGTCGTTTCCGTCGCCACAGCTGTGATCTGACAGCGATCCTTCGGCCGGAGCATTGGACCACCCGCAGCGCGCGGCGGTTCCGATCGATTGTCCCTCCGCTCGGCGCGAACGGATAGAAACGATGTTCGGTTCGGCCATTTCACGCTGGACGATGCACCACTTTGCGATCGCCCTTGGATTCTTCCTGCTCGCGCAGGCGGCCATGGCCGCGGGCGTTACATTTCCGGTGACCGGTCTTCTGGCGCCGACGACACTGGCGACGGTGCACCTCCTCACCATCGGCTGGCTGACAATTCTGATGTTCGGTGCGCTTCAACAGTTCGTGCCCGTCATCACGGCCGGAGGCCCGGCAGCGGACAAGTCGGCGTTGGCGTCGCTCATTGGGATCGTTATGGGGCTCGTCTTCATGGAGGCGGGCTTTCTCGCACTCGACGGTCAGTTGGCGCAAGGGGCGATTGTCTCCCTGCCGTTCGGTGGCGCCGTTGTCCTGACCGGCGCGCTTATCGGAGTGATCGCGTTGACGCGCATTCTGTGGCAAACTCGGCCATTGACCTTTTCCGCTCAGTTTATCGCCGCGGGCTTGGTCTTCCTGCTGCTCACCGTCACACTCGGCCTCGTTTTCGGCCTCGTCTTCGCGGCGCCGGAACTCGTGCCCTGGGGTGACGCACTCGGCGATGGCTTCCGCCTCCATCTCCTGGCTGGCTTGGGCGGCTGGTTCACGCTGACGGCAATCGGCGTCAGCTACCGCTTGCTCAGCATGTTCACACTGGCGCCCGAGGAGCGCGGCTGGTTTGGCACGGCCGTCATCGGTTTGACCGTTGGCGGCCTAGCGGTGACCTGGTTCCTCGAACTTATGGTATCGCTCGGCGTTCCGATACCGGCGCCAGCGATTACGGTGGCCGTGGTCGCGACCGGCCTCGGTTTGGTGTTCTACCTTGCCGATATGGTGCGGCTCTATCGCGCCCGCCAGCGCCATCAGCTCGAGCTCAACACCGGCATGGCGACGGCAGCGTTGGTCGCGTTCGCAGTTGCGCTGGGCTTGGCGGCTTACGCCGCACTGAGCGGATATGGCGAGCCGATCGTCGGCGCGGCCGGCTATCTCTTCCTGTTCGGCTGGCTCTCGGGCCTGGGATTGAGTCAGCTCTACAAGATCGTGCCGTTCCTCACCTGGCTCGAGCGCTACGGCAGCATTCTCGGTAAGCGACCTGTGCCGCGCGTCCAGGATCTGGTTGACGAGCGGCGCGATCGTCCCTGGTTCATCCTTTACTTCGGCGCGGTCGCCATCGGCACGCTGGCTATTCTCATCGGGTGGCCGACGGTCTGGCGCTTGGCCGTTTTTGGCCATCTGGTCGCGACGGTGATGGTCGTCCGGGCGCTCTGGCTCGCGCGCTATGGCACACCCCGCCCGCCACACCGCGTCGAACCGCCTTCGGTGCCAGTGATGATCGTCCCTCCGGCTCAAATCCATCTCAACGCTGGGAGCAACGTGCGATGACATCTGCGCCCTTATCCACCCTCGACGTTCGCGAGATTCTGCGTGCCGGCGGCGAGCCCTTCTCCAAGATCATGGAGGCGGTCGAGGCGCTGTCGCCCGGCCAAGGCCTGCGCCTGCTTGCGACCTTCAAGCCAGTCCCTCTGTTTGGCGTCATGGCCCAGCGCGGCTTCGGCCATACCGAACACGAGATCGGCGGTGGCGACTGGGAAGTTATCTTCATGCCATCCGGTCAGAATGCTCAGCCCGGAGTACGACCGTGACTGCCGAAGTCACTCAGCCGCTCGACTTGCGCGGACTCGATCCGCCCGAGCCCATGCGACGGGCGCTCGAGGCGATCGAACAGCTCGATCCAAGCGGGACGCTGGAGATCGTGACCGACCGAGAGCCGTTTCTGCTCCATCGAGAGCTTGGCCGACGGCATTATGGCTACGTCAAAGAAATCCGGCGGGACGGCTGTCACACCATCGTATCCCGAGGATTCGAGCAGGATCGGCCATGAGCGGCGACATCGTTCAGATTTTGGCTGAGGCCCTTAGGACGGTGATCGACCCCGAGCTCGGCTACAACATCGTCGACATCGGCCTGGTCTACGATGTCGAGGTCCACGACGGCCGCGCCCGGATTCTGCTGACCACGACCACGCCCGGCTGCCCGGCGACCAACTACATCCGCCAGGCCGTCGAGAACTGCGCAGCCGCGGTGCCCGGCATCGGCGGCGTCGACGTAACCATGACCTGGCAACCGCGCTGGTCGACCGATCGCATGAGCGACGAAGCCAAGGCGCATTTCGGGGTTCCGGTGCACGCGTCATGACCACCGATCTTGTCAGTATCGACATCCGCCGCCTCAACGAACTCCTCATCCGCGCCTTGAAGGCTTTAGGCGACGAGGGACAGGAGGATCTGGCCTGCCGCATCGCCGCCGAGGCGTGGTCCACGCTACGCCGGACGCACCCGGCCGAAGCTGCAAGGCTGAATGGCGCGCTGCACTACCTCACGCAACCGAAACCCTACAAACGGAAAGGAGTCCGTCATGCCTGATCCACAACAACTCGACGTTCGCGAGTTGCCGCCGCCGCATCGGCATTCGCTGATTTTCGCGACCTGCGGCCAGCTTCCGGTCGGGAACGCCATTGTTCTTGTGAATGACCACGATCCGAAGCCGCTCCGCTATCAGTTCGAGGCGGAATCGCCGGGGCAATTCGGCTGGGAGTACCTTGAGACCGGTCCCGAAGTCTGGCGGGTGCGCATCACGCGTCGCAAGGCGGCCTGACGGGGCTCGCCGGCCACTTGGCTCGGCGGGGGCACCGGTTTTAGACTCACCGGTGCCTGCTTCCCGAAATGAGGGAGGATTCCGATGACCGAACCCGTTTATCCGTCGTCCTCGCCGGCGATTGCCGAAAAGCGTCGCAGCCTTGCGCCGGAAACCGAAAAGGCCTTTCAGGCCTTTAGCCGCCAGGTCTTCGCCGACGGTGCGTTGCCGGCGAAGACCAAGCAACTCATCGCGGTCGCCGTCGCGCACGTGACGCAGTGTCCGTACTGCATCCGCGGCCACACCAGGGCGGCGCTGCGGCACGGCGCGAGCGAGCAGGAACTGATGGAAGCGATCTGGGTCGCAGCCGAGATGCGCGCCGGCGGCGCCTACGCGCACGCGACGATTTCACTGTCCGTCATGGAAGAAAGCGCAAAAGCGCACGAGCACCACTGACGTTTTGATCCGCCGCGAAAAGTCGTCGCGCACCGACGGCAGCATCGCGGCATAATGCCCTTAAGGAACATCCGATGGATATCAGCACGCGCGTACTGCAACGGCTGGAAGAAGACCGGGTTAGCAACGTCCTCAAATGGGTTTTGCTCGGCATCGCGATCGTCACCTTCGCGTTGCTCGGCTGGGCGACCGACATCACCTACCGCACCGCACCGCCGCAGCCAGACCGCTTCCTCGCGCCCAATGGCAGCGTGCTGATGACGGCGCAGGCCATCGTCGATGGCAAGGCGTCGTTCCAGCGCGCCGACCTGATGGATTACGGCAGCATCTACGGCATGGGATCTTATTTCGGCGAGGATTATACCGCCAAATATCTCGTCCAGCTCGGTCAATTGACTGAAAACGCCATCGCGGAGCAGCGGTTCGGCAAGCCGCTCTCGGCGCTGGGCGGCGACGATCAACATGCGGTCCAGGCCGCGATGCAGCGGCAACTCCAGGGCATCGATCTATCGAGCACCGAAGCCCATGTCACCGCGCCGGTCGCCACCGCGATCGAGGCGCTACAGACTCAAATTGGCCAACAACTTCTGCATCAGGACTTCGTGAAGGGATGGACGGAAGTCTATAGCCTCGACCAAGCCAGTGCCGCGAAGACCGCGGATTTCATCATCTACTCGGCGCTCACGACCGTTGCGCGGCGGCCAGGCACGGACGTGTCCTGGACGCAGAATTGGCCTTACGAGCCGTTGGTTGGCAATACGCCGACCAGCAGCACCTTCATTTGGACGTGGGCCAGCTTCTGCTTCACCTTCTTCTGCTTTGGCGTCGTCCTCTTCGCGTATCACCGCTATATCCGCGTGGACGACAAAGGCACAATGGATCCCGTGCTCGTAAAATTCCGCGGACTCACACAAAGCCAGCGCAAAGTCGGCAAGTATTTTCTCGTCGTCGCGGCGGTCTTCCTGTTGCAGATTGGCGCCGGCACCATCCTCGGCCACTACTACGTCGATCGCGCCAGCTTTTATGGCATTCGCCTCGATAGCGTGCTGCCGTTCAATTTCGTGCGGGACATTCACATCCAGGCGCCGATCGTCTGGATCGGCCTGTCGTGGATCGGCTCCGCGATATTCCTCGCACCCGCAATTAGCGGCCAGGAGGCGCGCGGCCAGGGCGCGCTGGTCGACATTCTGTTCTGGGCGACCGTGGTCATCGTCGTCGGCGCCCTCACCGGCGACTATCTCGGCGTCATGAACATCATCCGCAGGGGCTGGTTCTGGTTCGGCAACCAGGGCCTCTCATATCTCGAGCTCGGCCGCTTCTGGCAGCTCGGCTTCTTTATTGGCTTGGTCTTCTGGAGCGCACTCATCCTGCGCGCGCTATGGCCATCATGGGAGACGCTGAAGCGGGCGACCGGCCAATTCTGGACCGGCCGGATTCGCCTTGAACATCTGCTCTGGGCGGCAACCGCCAACATTGCCTTTCTTTACGTCTTCGGCATGGTGCCGCTATTCGACATCAACCCGTCGTTCACGATTACGGACTTCTGGCGGTGGTGGGTTGTCCACCTCTGGGTCGAGCAGTCATTCGAGTTCTTCGCCGCGGCGGTGAGCGCCTATCTGCTCATGGGCCTCGGGCTGGTCTCGCGGCAGCTTGCCGAGCGCTCAGTCTATCTCGAGCTGATCCTGATCTTCCTCGGCGGCGTCCTCGGCACTGGTCATCACATCTACTGGGTCGGCGGCCCGGGCCTGTGGGTGCCGGTGGGCAGCATGTTCTCCTTCATCGAGGTTCTGCCGCTCGTGCTGCTGATCCTGGACGGCATGGAACATCATGACCTCATCCAGCGGCAGCATCAGTTTCGTTACGGCCTCGCCTATACCTATGTTCTCGGCGCGGCTTTCTGGAACTTCGTCGGCGCGGGCGTATTTGGCGGCGGGACGCTCAACGCGCCGCTGGTCAACTACTACGAGCACGGCACGTTTCTCACCCTCAACCATGCCCATACGTCGCTGTTCGGCGCCTTCGGCCTGCTGGCCATCGGCCTCATCTATTTTTGCCTGCGCTACGCTGCAGGCGAGCGAACGCGGTTCAGCGAGAAGCTCGGCCTGTGGGCCTTCTGGCTCTACAACGCCGGGCTGGTCCTCTGGATCGCGCTTAATTTCTTCCCGATCGGCTGGCCGCAGCTCGAAGCCGTCTACGAGCATGGCTTCGCTTATGCGCGGAGCCTCGGCTTCTACAACACGACGTTGCTTTGGCAATGGCTCCGCGTCGTCGGCGACGTTCCATTTGCGCTCGCGGCGCTGCTGATGGCCTGGGATTTCATTATCAAGCTCGGACCGATGTTCCCGAGGCTGGCGGAGCGGCTGACGCCGCGCTTTGGCCCAAGCGCCGCGGAATAAGCACACGGCGCCGGCGTCGTACGCCAATTGGAGCGGCGTGCCACCTGATCGAGGGTGTGATCTTGCTTTAATGCAGCAGATCAATGTCAGGCAATCTGTCGTGCCATAGCATCCGGCCAGTCACTATCTCGCGTGTTCCTCAATGCTGCAAACGCAGGCCTCCACACCAAATCCTGACGACGGCATAAAGGCATTTCGCCCCGAGAAGGACTGCGCGCTGGCATCACATGTCAATGCTGAACCAGCGCGTGCCTTACCAGGCACTGTGGGTTTCAATCTCGATCGACTTACGGCGATGTGGCTCGGCGCCCTTCGGGATCACTCGCATCTGGCCAATGTTCTGACCCATATCTCGCGCAACAGCTGGGGAGATGTCGAACGGGCGCTGCGGTCGATTTTCGATGGCAATGTAACGAGCCAAGATCTTTCGCCGCTCGCGCGCAACATCGTCGATCTCCTATGTGCCGATCGCGGCGTGACCGGTCGAATTATGAAGCCTTATTTTCGCGTTTTCCTTGCTTCCGCGTTGCCGCCCGATCAAGCGCGCCGCCTTAGCGCACACGTAACGAAGCTTTTTCTGGAACTCGAAGCGCCGAATCCATTCGGCAGGGACAGCGAAAACGTAAAGACTATTGCGATCATTCAGGGCTCATCGACAGCATCCGCCCAGGAACTGTTTCAGGATATCGTCGAACGGTGGTCGCCGCAGATCCGGATCGCCGGCGTCATCGAAGAGCGAGATCGGGCGAACCGACGGCTCTGCCGGGCCGGCTCGCTGAGAAGTCTTGGCGACAACTCGCTCTATCCGATGTTCGAGGACACCGCTTCGAGTAGCGCGGGATGCGATGTGGAACAAGCAGGACTCGGCTCGGCTGCTGTCGCAATCCGGCGCGATGTCGAGACCGGCTGCGATCTCGTCATTCTGAGCAAGTTCGGAAAGCTCGAGGCGGAAGGACTAGGGCTCCGCGCCGCCTTCACGGCCTGCGTCGAAGCAAAAATACCCCTGCTCACTTATGTTCCTATAAGGCTTAGCCGGCCGTGGAAGAGCTTGGTCGGCGCCCAAAGCATATTTCTGCCGGCAGAGGCCTTGGCGATCGACGATTGGCTGCGTTCGCTGAGCAACATCCGCCACGCCATGATAGCCTTCTATCTCGCTGCGAGGGTAGGCCGAGGAGTTGCGCCAGAACCCGGCGGGAAGTGAAATCAGCCACTGGCGCCGGACACTCGACACCGCCACGGGTAAACTAGCGCAGATCGCCGACTAGCTCGAGCGATGGCCATGGACACTAGGCCGCTATCTCGTGCGTTGCGCTTGGACGCCCGAGACCCAGACCGACGGTAATTAAGGTGACCGCCTATCCGGCAACTCGTACTGCGGCCAAGTCGAGACGAACTGCAATCGCCGCACTGGCGATCACGGTGTGGTCGTTTGCACCCTCCTCCGGAATATCGAGGCCGCCTCGGACGACGTTGACGTTGATCCTGCCGTGGGGCAGTGCGGCCTTTACCGCGGAATGATCGACCTTTTCCGGCTGTTGGACTCCGACGGTGACATCCACTTCCATCGTGCGGGGATCGATATTCAGTGTACGCAGCAACGTCAACGAGCTGTGGTGAATGGCATCCTGGACCGCGCGGACTGCGGCTTTGGTATAGTCGCGCCCATGCAGGTCGTTTCCAGTTCCAATCTCCAAGAAAACACGTCGCGCGGTCATCTTTGCCTCCGCTGGAGGAACTCAGCGCGCACCCGCTGCGCGTCTGCGATCGATGTCGCGATCAAGATGGCTGGACGTTTGGTGAACCATCTCGATTGCTGGGAGGGCGGACACAGCAACACCGTCGTTGCGCGCAAAATTCAGCACCATCCGAGACAGCGACCGATGGCTGAGATAGGAGCCATCGAAATCAGCCAGAGCCGCCAGGGAGTCATAATCTATAATCTGGATTTGCGAGCCTTTCATGTCGATGAGGCGCTCGTCGCGTAAGCGGCGCAGCATACGGTTGATATGCGGAACGCTCAGCCCCACGACATCGGCGATCTTGGCCTGGCTCAACGGCATGATAAACGTTCGCCCGTCACCCATCCCAATCTCGCGAAGCCGGGCCGACATCTCGAGCACGAAGTGCGCGACACGCTCATAGGCGTTTCGGCGCCCGACGTCGGTCAGATGCTCGCCGAACATGGCGGTCTCGTTGGCGGTCGACCAGAACAAGGCCATCGCCAGCCGTGGGAACGACCGGAACATCTCGGCCATATCGGCGAACGTGATCGCGCAAACTGTGACGTTGGTCAGCGCCGTCACGGAATACAGCGCCTGGTCGAAGAAGCAGGCGGGATATCCGACCATGTCTCCAGGCAGCGAAATATTGAACACCTGCCGCTTGCCGTCGGACATGATCTTGTAGCGCAAACCGAATCCATCGACGATGATGAAGATGCCATCGTATTTGCGGCCCTGGACGATAATGTCGCTGCCGCGGCGGATATGCCGCACCGCCGACTGAAGTTTCTTCACGACCACGACTTCGGGCTCGGTCAAGGGCGCATGCTCAGGGATATGCGCCGTCAAGCGCCCCATCAACGTCCGGACCGTTCGTGCTTCTGAAGCCATCATAAGGACCCTCCCCGAATTTCAGACCCGAGTGTTGTGTGCGCCTAACCGCTAAACGCCAACATCACCCGCCGATAGTTATCTATAGCTAACAAAATGGGGCGGGTTTGATCTAGATCAAAGTCGGATACGAAAACTCCCTGATACCAGCCGTCGCTGGGGTCGAACGTAGGCGGAAGGCGATATTCCAGCTTCCTATGAAGGGCATGGCCGTAACGTTCCGGGGATGGCGCGGGCCTTGGAGCCATGTTGTCCTAGAGGTCTATGTCAAACTGCTCGCTTAACCCGTTGTAGACAATGGCGGATCCAGTCGCCGAGGATGATCGCGGCGGGATACATCACCAGCTCTTCGGTGCGCGCATGAGCCAAAAGCTTTTCCCCAAAGTGCAGCGCGGCCGTGTCGCCGGTCTGCTGAGCGGCATCGAGCAGCACCCTGACCGCCGCTGCGATCCCCGCATGCTCGTGCCGCATTTGCGGCAATTCGGTTCTCAAGTTATCCGTCATCGCCGTTACCGCAGCCATCTCAGACGTTACGGTCCCATCGGCAACCGCCGGCAAGAGACCCAACGGCGGCAAAGCGAACTTTTCCTCCTTCACAAAATGTGGATGGAGAACCAGAGCGAGATCTCGCGCGGCCGCGCCAACGCGGCCGGGAGCTTGTCGCAGCACAGCCAATTCAGCATGCAATTCGTCGCGCTCAGCTTTCAGCGGTAGCGGTATTTCAATTTTCATCGGCGGCTTCCCATATACGTACACGTACGCCGTAGTCATCACGCGGTTGGCAGCGGCGCTTCACTCCGAAAACGCTCTTTGCCGCCAAAGTCGCCGCATCACCCGTCGGTATTAGGCTCGAACGGACACCGGAACACTTCTGACGTTGCCGAAGAAATCCTGCATTAACTTGGCGCAATGACACTCGTTTAGAAGGGTCAGAACTCGAGCTGCGCGTCTGACGAGCGGACTCTGAGAATTTCTTCACGCGAAATGCGGGAATCGACGGACCGTTACGACTCAAAACCGCGTCAATGCGACCAAGGAACCAACCGGTCGCAGGCAAAGTTGTCGGCATAGCTCATGTGCGCCCTACGCGCCGCGTGTGCATCTTCGAGGTCGACCTCAAGCCCATGCCCGCGGGCAAAATCGAGCGCCTGCCCGAGTGACTCGAAGCGCAAGCGGATCTGGCGCCGGGTGTCTCGCGCGGACGTCCATCCCATCAGCGGATCGGGAGTCCGCGGTGCCTCGGGTGGATATTCGAGAATCCAATAGCGTGTCGCGCCGAGGCCTGCCTGCATCGTCGAGCGGCTCGGCTTGTAAACCCTGACTTGCATCGACTCGTTCTCCGCCTAAAGTGCACTACACGGACACGATGTGTAACGGCGCTACCTTGCTGGTAAGTGGCTCACCCAGCGAGTGCTAGCCATTGCTTTGGCGCAATAGCGCCGAACAAGTGGCACGACGGCTGAAATCGATAGAATCCGGTTGCCGATCATGGGTCGGTGAAGCGGGGTTTCCGTCAATGCTCCAGCCAACGATTCGGTATCCGCTATCGATGCTGGGGCGAACGGCATTAGCCGCTCCCCACAAGGCTGACATGGCCGGAGGACGATAGACATGGACTCTCAACCCACAGCAATGACCGACGGGCTCCACCTCGTGGCAGACGCCCTCAAGATTAACGGGATCGACACGGTCTATGGGGTCATTGGCATTCCGGTCACGGACCTAGCGCGAGTGATCCAAGAAGACGGGATTCGCTTCTATGGGTTCCGCCATGAACAGAGTGCCGGCAACGCCGCCGCGATCGCCGGCTTCCTCACCCAGAAGCCGGGCATCTGCATGACGGTTTCCGCGCCCGGCTTCCTCAACGGTCTCGTCGCCCTCGCCAACGCCACCACCAACTGCTTCCCGATGGTGCTGATCAGCGGCTCGAGCGAGCGGCACATCGTCGACCTCGAGCAGGGCGACTTCGAGGAAATGGACCAGATGGCCGCGGCCAAGTCCTTCGCCAAGGCGTCCTACCGCGTCAACCGGATCGAAGATATCGGCGTCGGCATTGCGCGCGCGATCCACGCGGCGTGCGCCGGCCGTCCGGGCGGCGTCTATCTCGACCTGCCGGCCGCGGTGCTCGGCTCGGTGCTCGAGCTCGGCGTGGCCAAGAAGTCGCTGATCAAAGCGGTCGAGCCGTCGCCGGCCTCGATCCCGTCGGCTGAATCCGTCACCCGCGCGCTCAACCTGCTGTCCAAGGCCGAGAAGCCGCTCATCCTGCTCGGCAAGGGCGCGGCCTACGCCCAGGCCGACAAGGACATCCGCGCCTTCGTCGAGAAGACCGGCATTCCCTATCTGCCGATGTCGATGGCCAAGGGCCTGCTGCCCGACGACCATCCGCAATCGGCCGCCGCGGCGCGCTCCTTCGTCCTCAAGAACGCCGACGTCGTCATGCTGGTCGGTGCCCGCCTCAACTGGCTCCTGTCGCACGGCAAGCCGCCGACCTGGAATCCGGACACCCGCTTCATCCAGGTCGACATCGCGGCGCACGAGATCGACAGCAACCGCCCGATCGAGGCGCCGGTCGTCGCCGACATCAAGTCGGCCATGGCGGCGTTCCTCGCCGCGATGAAGCCCGGCCAGGTCAAGGCTTCGGCGGCATGGGTCGGCGCCGTCACCGAGCAGAAGCAGAAGAACGTCGAGAAGATGGCGGCGCGGCTCAACGCCGATCCGACGCCGATGAACTTCTCCAGCGCGCTCCGCGCCGTGCGCAACGCGCTCGCCAGCCGGCCCGATGTCTACGTCGTCAACGACGGCGCCAACACTCTCGACTTCGGCCGCAACATCCTCGACATGAAGGAGCCGCGCCATCGGCTCGACAGCGGCACCTGGGGCGCCATGGGCATCAACATGGGATACAGCATTGGCGCCGCGGTCGTAAGCAATAAGCCTGTCGTCGTCATTGCCGGCGACAGCGCCTTCGGCTTCTGCGGCATGGAGATCGAGACCATCTGCCGCTACAAGCTGCCGGTCACCACCGTGATCTTCAACAACAACGGCATCTATCGCGGCGACAAGCCGGATACCTTCCCGCCGACACCGACCGGCCTCTATCAGAACGCGCGCTACGACAAGATGATCGAGGCCTTCGGCGGCGTCGGCGTTCACGTCGAGCGCTCGGCCGACCTGCAGAAGGCGGTGAGCGACGGCATCGCCTCCGGCAAGCCGACGCTGATCAACGCCGCCATCGATCCGACGGCCGGCACCGAAAGCGGCCACATCACCAACCTCAATCCCAAGAGCACCCTCGTCAGTTGAGGGCCCTCGTTGATTGAATTGCTTTTTGCTCTCACAATAGCCGTCGCCTGTTTTGGGCTGGCGATTGATCAGCACCGCGAGCCCGTCGATCAAACCGATTCGGAACGGCGAAGTCGATCGCGGTAATCACTTGGCTCTACCGACGTCCGCCGCCCATGCCGTCGACGCGCTATTCCAATTCGATGATGCCATCGATTTCATGGGTCAGGCCGACGGCAGGAATGCTCAAAATGACTTTGCCGGCCAGTTTCTCCGATCCCTTCAGGCGGCCCTCGGCGAGCGCCTTCTGGACTGCTGTTTCAATCTCCCGCTGCGACGTCACCCCGACAACTTTCAGAAATTGCCGGATCTCGGTGTTGAAACGATCGGAATTCATGACATTCCTTTCTGTGTGTCGCGTGTGCGGTCTGCCGACTCTGGCTCGAGGGGGCCCGACAGCCAGCCAATCGGCCTTGCGCCGCCCCGCCTCTAAGGGGACTGGACAGAACATATATATTATCTATATGTTATTATCAAACGGCGCGGTAGCGACCGGCCGCGGTCATGGTATCGGGAGTGAGCAATGCCGTATGTCGTCAACGACGCGTGCATCAAGTGCAAGTACATGGACTGCGTCGAGGTCTGCCCTGTGGACTGTTTCTACGTGGGCGAGAACATGCTGGTGATCCATCCCGACGAGTGCATCGATTGCGGCGTGTGCGAGCCTGAATGCCCGGCGGAGGCAATCGTGCCGGATAGCGCGCGGGGCGCTGAAGACTGGCTTGAACACAACCGCACGTACGCAAACCAATGGCCCAATATTACCCGCAAGGGTTCGCCTCCGGCGGATGCCGACGAATGGAAAGGCATACCCGATAAATTCTCCAGATTTTTCTCGCCAAAAGCAGGAGGCAGTACGAAGACGCCGCTATGATCACGGCCATGACGATCTTGCTGCCGACACTGTGGATCGGCCTTCTGATCGGCATCTCGTTCATCGCAGCGCCAATCAAATTCAAAGCCCAAAGCCTGACTTTGCCGGTAGCGCTGGATGTCGGCCGGGTGACCTTCGGCCTTTTCTCCCGCGTAGAGCAATTTTTCGCCGTATTCCTTGTTGCGATTTATGGCGCGTTTGATCGAGCGTTTTGGTCGCTGATTCTCGTCGGATTGGTCGTCGGCCTGGTCGTTGTTCAATCGGCTTGGGTCCTCCCTTCGCTCAATCGACGCGCCGGCCTGGTCATTTCCGGCGACATAGTACCATCCTCGCGCACACACATGGTCTATGGCGCTGCGGAGGCATTGAAGCTCCTAACGCTCATAGGACTTGTCGCAATCGGTATCGCGCAAGCGCCGATGCATTCGCCGTGACGAGATTTTTGCGATGCTATGTTTCCAAATATTGAGCTATTGGCTTCAGTGTGCGGCAGCCGATCGCAGCGGTCTTCCACGGCGCGCTGGCCCAGTGGCGTTGATCTCCAATAACACGGTAAGCGTCCGCCGCGGCCTCATAAGATCCGCAAGCGTATAGCGATCGAGGGTCGCCAGGAACGCATTCGTTGCATCGCGCAACGCCCGGCGCAGGACGCAGCATCCTTCAATGCGGCAATAACCCCCTGACCCTTGTAGGCAGCCAAGGACGCCCAGCTCTCTTTCCATATCGCGTACGACCGCTCCGACGTTGATCTGCTCCGGCCTTCTGCCGAGCCGAATGCCGCCCCGTTTTCCGCGCTTCGTATCGATATATCCGAGCTGACCCAGCCGATGGACGACCTTCACGACATGGCCTTTGGAAATATCGAACCGCTCTACAATCTCGGGAATGGTCGACAAGGCATCCGTCTTCACTCCTGCATACATCAGCACGCGCAACGCGTAATCGGTGTGCAGTGTGAGGCGCATAGATCTTCCTCTCTTACGCGAGGATCCGGATCACTAAAAGATATCATAGAGTTATATGATAACGGCTTCGGCTGCAAGTCGGGCCGCAATATTCCGAACGCGTCGATACAGCGTCATTATGTTGCCCGTGCAACGCTTTCGGTTGCCGGTTTTCGATCCGGATATCCCGCGCGGACGGCGACAGACCGGACCCACGAGACCGATCGTTTGTCGAACCGGAAAAACGACGAAACTCGCGCGTCCGAGAGCTTCGCCACATCAATGCCCCGAACGGCGCTGCAAGACAGCGGGAGCGGCCGGCGCATTCGTCGCCTCCAGCTTTTGACGAGCGAACTTGAAGCTACCAACTTCGTACAAACGCCGCATGGATTTGGCGGCTGCCACCATTCGCGTCAAGGCGGGGCGGACCTCATCCCAGCTTCGGGTTTTAAGACCGCAATCGGGGTTGACCCAAATCTGCTCCGCGGTGAGCACCGCCGTCGCCTTCTTGAGCAGCATCTCCATTTCCGCCTCGGTCGGAATGCGCGGGGAGTGAATATCGTAGATACCCGGCCCGATTTGGCGCGGATACTGGAAGACACCGAAGGCCCCGAGAAGCTCCATGTGACTGCGCGACGCTTCGAGCGAGATCACATCGACGTCGAGATTGGCGATCGACGGGATGATGTCGTCAAATTGGGCATAGCACATATGAGTATGGAGTTGCGTCCCGCCGGCCGCCCCTGAGGTAGCAAGCCGGAAGGCTGTCACCGCTGACGCCAAGTAATCCGACCGTAGGGCTCGCCGCAACGGCAGGCCCTCTCTCAAAGCGGGTTCGTCGATCTGGAGAATGCGGATTCCGGCCGCTTCGAGGTCTGCCATCTCGTCGCGGATCGCTAAAGCGAGTTGGCGCGCCGTAATGTCTCGCGGCTGATCATCTCGTACGAATGACCATTGAAGCAGGGTTATGGGGCCGGTCAGCATCCCTTTGACGGGTCGCCGGGTGAGTGATTGCGCGTATCGGCTCCATCTGACGGTAATCGGAGCCGGGCGAAAAACGTCACCATAGAGTATCGGCGGCTTGACGCAGCGCGAGCCATAGGATTGGACCCATCCGTGCTGAGTGCAGGCGAATCCGGCGAGCCGCTCGGCAAAATACTCGACCATGTCACTGCGTTCGAATTCGCCGTGGACCAGGACATCGAGGCCAATTTCTTCCTGCCACCGGATTGCCCGCCGAATCTCCCCTTTGAGTAGACTTTCGTAGTTATTCTGATCGATTTCGCGCCGCCTGAATGCGGCACGCCACTTTCGGACCTCAGCCGTTTGTGGAAGCGACCCGATTGTCGTCGTTGGAAATACTGGCAGAGGAATGGCACGGGATTGCGCCTGCAAGCGATCACGGTATGGAGTGCGCCGCATCGTCTCCACAGTGGCAAGCCGATCGCGGACACGCGGATCGTAGGCACGGGGCGAGGTCTTTCGGGCCGCGACGATCTGACCGGAACGTGCGATCGTCGCCGGATCGGGATTTCCGTTCGCGGCTTGGCTCACAAGCATAAGCTCACAAAGTTTTTGCTTGGCGAAGGCGAGCCAGCTCTCCAACTCCCGGTCGAGACGACCCTCTAAATCGAGATCGACGGGACAATGAAGAAGGGAGCAAGACGGTGCGACCTGTAGCCGATCGGCACCGCGCACCGAGCGGGCTTCACGGACGATATCGAGGATCTTGCCGAGATCGGCGCGCCAAATATTTCGACCGTCGAGGACGCCGAGCGAGAGCACACGGCCAGCCGGCAGCTTCGAGAGCAATGGCTGAAGCTGATTCGGCGCGCGCACGAGATCGACATGGAGACCTGCAACCGGAAGTTCGACCGCAAGGCTCAGATTGTCTTCCAATCCGCCGAAATAGGTGGTGAGCATGAGCTTGGCGTCTGGCATCGCCTCGGCCAATTGCCCGTACGCCCATCGGTATGCGGACCGTACGCCATCGTCGAGATCCATCACCAAAAACGGCTCGTCGAACTGAATCCAGCGAGCTCCGGCATCTCGGAGTTGTTGGACCACTTGCGCGTAAACTGGCAGCAGCCGCGGCAACAACGTGATCGGTTCGGCCGCGGAGCCCTTGATTTTACTGAGCAGAAGGTAGGTTACGGGACCGATCAGTACGGGACGGGTATCGATATGCAGGGCGGCCGCCTCACGGAATTCGCGCAGTGGCTTATCGCTCGCGAGCCGAAATTGCTGATCGACGGAAAATTCCGGTACGATGTAGTGGTAATTGGTATCGAACCACTTGGTCATTTCCATCGCAGGCGCATGCTCGTTGCCGCGCGCCATCGCGAAGTAGGTGTCCAGGCTTATAGGACCGTTGGCTGTGTCGAATCGCTCCGGAACGGCGCCAACCATGACGGTCGTGTCAAGAACGTGGTCATAAAAAGAGAAATCGTTTGATGGAATGACGGTGACGCCGCAATCGCGTTGAAGCTGCCAATGCCGGCAGCGCAACGACCGGCCAGTCTCTGCGAGTTTTTCTGTCCCAATACCTCCGGACCAATACTGCTCGAGCGCCTGCTTGAGCTCCCGGTGGGCGCCGATGCGCGGAAATCCCAGATTCGCCGCAACGATCATTGGGTTTCTCCGATAGCCGCCGATCGATTCATGCTCGTGCCTCGGGCCGTGTCGGCGCGGCCGGCGCGTCAGCTGCGTCGGCGGGGCGGCCGCTGCCGCTCGATACAGCGACCGCAGGACGGCTATCGCGACGGTAGAACAGGGCGAGCTGAAGATTGTGCGCCGTCTTGCGCGCCCGGTCGCAGAGCGCCGCACCGGCCTCCGCGGCAAAAAGCTCGGCCACGGTCTGCTCGAAGAGTTCCAACCAGCGCCCAAATAGAGCGGGTTGAAGCCCTTTAACGCGCCGATGCGCCGTCAACATATCGCCGCTGTAGTGCCGGGAAATTCGCATCGCGGCGCCCCAGAAGTCGCACATCTTCGAAATGTGGTTGTCCCAGTTGTTCCCGATCGCTCCCTCGAAGATCGGTCCCAACTGCGCGTCGCGGCGGACTTTCGCATAGAACGACCGGATGAGGACCCCGATGGATTCGTCTGTCACGTGATCGAATTGCATAACTCACCTCGAGCATGAGGCGTCCAACAGGCGAACCGGTGGACACCGCCCAGCCATTCATATACCCTACATCTATGTTATACTTACGCAAGAGCCAAAAGCGAACGACGGAGCGAAGCGAAGGAAGTGATTCGTCTCGGCAGTCCTGGCCCGACGGCCGGAATTTGCTCCGAAGGACTCTGAGAATTCGGCAGGTTTGGATGCCGACCACAGAGTTGCCCACTGGCAGGCTGGCTGGCATGAGTGTGTCCAAGTTCAGTGTAGCCGTCGCCGCCATGCTCGTGCTGGCCACGGCGGCCGTGGCGGTCTATGCGTGGAATTCGCTGGGCGGGGTTGCCATGCCGGCCGCCGGCTACGTCGCGCTGATCTTCGGCTTCTTAGGCACGCTGGGACTGGCGGCCGTCCTCATCGGCCTGATGTTCTATTCGCACGACAATGGCTTCGACGACGGCGCCGGCGGGCCGCTCGCGGACAAAATCCGCGATGATAATATTGCTGAGTAGATTGGAGATGATCATGGGATTGGGGCTCTACCTAGACCGCTGAGGCGGTAACCGGGCTGAGTTGCACCGACCCGCAGAAGGAGGCATCCATAGCTATTCCGCTCAATCAAATGATCCGCGTTGGCGCCTACGTGATGAAGCAGCGCCTGACCGGCGTCGAGCGCTATCCGCTCGTGCTCATGCTCGAGCCGTTGTTCCGCTGCAACCTCGCCTGCGCCGGCTGCGGCAAGATCGACTATCCCGACAAGATCCTGAACCAGCGGCTTTCGGT
>JAGWNF010000044.1 GCA_028871455.1 Alphaproteobacteria bacterium | reverse complement strand
CTCGCCGTTACACGCAGACGCCGCACAACATAGGCCTCCACCCTGACCGGACAACGGGCCGATCGAATATCCGGGTCGGCGCGCCGTTCCGCAACGTTTGTCGTGCAGCGTAAAGTCGACCAACGCGGCGGCGTCACGATTCCGACAGTAACTTGCCTTCTGATGTTCATCGAAGGATCGAGGGTGCCCATGACCATGCGAACGAGCAGCAAGACCGTCAATTTCCTGCATCCGTTCAAGCTGAGCGGGGCGGACGACGTGCAGCCTGCCGGACGCTACGTCGTTGAAACCGACGAGGAGCTGCTTCAGATTTTGTCGCGTTCAGCCTACCGGCGGCTTTCAACCTTTATTCGCCTGCCCGGAAGATCCGGTAGCACGGAGCGGGCCCGGATCCTCGATATAGATCCTACGGAGCTGGCTGCGGTTTTGGTAAACGATGCGCGGGGACGGGAAACAGCGCCGCCGCTGGCTGACCGCACAGCTATCGCGCCTCGGCAAAGAATCGGCGGCGCACGGGATTTCGTGACGGACGGCTGGAAACGCTGGCTGGCCCTCAACGCGACCGAACTGAAATTGACGGTACTGATCGTCGGCGCGCTGTTGGCAGGTTTGTTTGTCGGCAGCGGGGCTTTGGAGCGGTCATAAGCCGCATATCTCATCGGAGGCACGAAAATGGCCCTGCGTCCGCAATTTTCACTCATTCATTCGGAATTCAACGATTTTCTCTTCGCGCCTGTTGGCGAGGAAGAACATGGTCCGCTGACGGTGCTTTCGGCGCTGACACGGCTCGGGGTCGACCCGTGGCGGGAGGCCGCCCGACTGTCGGGCTTGCCGAGGGCGGCCGCCGCTCAGGCGCTTGCCGCGACAATGGCCGGGCTTCCCACGGGGGATTGGAAAGCGGCGGACTTATCGGCGATCGCCGCTCGTTTGGTGGCCCGGCTGCCGGAGTGCATTGCCCCCGCCGCCGCGTCACCTCAGGGCGCGCGACGCCGAGATGAAAAGGCGAAATCGAGAGTTGCGATCGGGCTGATTTGCGTTGTCGTCGCCGCGGCTGCTTTCCTTGCCATGTCGCATTTCCGGGCGGAGCACCCGTCTGAGTCTGCTCCGAACCCGATTTCGTCGATGCAGCGGTAGGGGTTCGACATTGCGTTGATCGCTTGCCGAGTCATGCGTTTGGTTCCGGTCATTGAGATCGAGATACCGCGGAAGTTTGCGCCGCATTGCCGTCTCGACAAGCCCCGCGCGCTGAGGCGGATTCCGTCAAATCGGCCAGCCGCTCGAAGGTTGCATGTTGAGCGGCGCATACCCACATCAACGCTATCGCCGGCAACGCTAATAGGCGTCGGCGGCCGAGAGAGACCAGGGCTCCCGCCTGACAGAAGAAGGGGTGTGTGCCATGTCCTCGTGGTTTGTCCCGCCTATCGTCATTCCCATTTTGCTCACTGCCATGATCGTGGCCTTCGCGCTTTATCGCGCGTATGCGTGATCAGGCGAGACTCAAATGTCGAGCCGCTATCCGAAGTTCCGGAACGACCATGGGCTTGCGGAGATCCGGATCGGCGCGCGGGAATTTCTCTGCATTGGCGTATCGCCGCCACAAGATCACCCGCACGTTTACATCAACATGGGTGATCAAGACAAAATCCTGTGCCCCTACTGCGCGACCCTGTTTCGCTTCGATCCGCTATTGGGGCCGCGCGCAGCAGACCCATCGGACAGTCTACACGTCGATCCTTAAATGAAGCCGTTTCTCCGGATGCGTGCTGCCGCCGCGCAGTCATTCAATGTCCCAGCATTAGGAGGATTCTCGATGAACATTTGGACAACCGTAAAGCGACTGAATCGCAGATTCGACTGCTGGTCAGCGCATGAGGGGTCGCGTCCCTGGACGTGGTGTAGGAGCGTGATGGCACGCTCGTGATCGGCGGCTGAAGCCTTCCGGTCAGGCCGCGGTGAGCGCCGGCGGCGTGACATTGGGATCATCGCTCAATGGCGCCATGGTTTCCAGTGAGAGATACCGCTTGGTGACCGTCCACTCGTCGTTCTGTTCGAGCAGGATCGCGCCGACGAGCCGAATGACCGCGGCCTCGTTGGGGAAGATGCCGACGACGTTGGTCCGTCGTTTGATCTCGCCGTTGAGCCGTTCGAGCGGGTTGGTGCTATGCAGCTTGGTGCGGTGATCGGCGTGGAAGTCCATATAGGCGAGCACGTCCGCTTCGGCATCGTCCATCAGCTCGGCGAGCTTCAGAAAGCGGGCGCGCAGGCTTGTGGCGACTTGCCGCCACTGCTGGCGCGCCGCCGCGGCGGTCTCCTGAGCAAACGCCGTGCGGATCGCGGCCGCCACCATGGCGCGCTGTCGGATACCGACATGGGCGAGCGCGTTGCGCATGAAGTGAACTCGGCAGCGTTGCCACGTCGCTTTCAGGACCTTGGCGACGGCCGCCTTCAGGCCCTCATGGGCGTCGGAGATGACGAGCTTCACACCCTTGAGCCCGCGCCGGACCAGAGTCCGCAGGAACGCGGTCCAGAACGGCTCGGCCTCCGACGGACCGACCGCCAGGCCCAGCACTTCACGGCGTCCGTCCGTGTTCGCGGCCACGGCGATTATGACGGCGACCGAGATCACCCGGCCGGCCTCGCGCAGCTTGACGTAGGTCGCGTCGATCCACAGATACGGCCATTCGCCTTCCAGGGGACGCTCCAAGAAGGCTTTGACCCGCTCGTCGATCTCTTCGCACAGCCGGCTGACCTGGCTCTTCGAGATCCCGGTCATCCCCATCGCCTTGACGAGTTCATCGACCGAACGCGTCGACACACCCTGCACGTAGGCTTCCTGGATCACTGCCACCATCGCCTTCTCGGCCGCCCGGCGCGGCTCCAGAAAGCACGGGAAGTAGCTGCCCTTGCGCAGCTTCGGGATGCGCAGATCGACCGTCCCCGCCCGCGTCTCCCACGGGCGACCCCGGTAGCCATTGCGCTGGTTGATCCGTTCCGGGCTGCGCTCCCCGGACCCGGCCCCGCAGAGACCCTCGACTTCCAGCGCCATCAGCCGCTCGGAGACGTAGCCCAGCATCTCGCGCAACAGATCGGCGTCGGAGGCCTTCTCAAGCAGCTTCTGGAGAGCAATCCTGTCCTCGGTCATCGTGTTCGTCCTTTCGGTGGGTGGTTGATCTCAGCAACCTCCAGCCTACCGAACACGAGCGCGGTGACCACTCGATCGCGGGGACGCGGCGCTTGGACTCGTTACCGGTCCGCGCCGCGTCCTCGCTCAGCTCCTACACCACTCCTCGGGACACGAACCCGTCCTTGGAATAGCCGTCGCCAGATGCTATCTAGGCGGGGCATGGTCGGTTCACAATTCGGTCGTTTGCGCGCAATTCTGCTGCTTGTGGCCTTCGGCCTGAGCCTAGCCGGCCAGGCATTGGCCGCGACGGTCGTTGTCGATCAATCCGCCGCGGCCCGCGCCACACCGATGATGATGGTCACCGGCGCCGACGGGATGGCCCGTTGTCCCGGCTGCGATCGGGCCAACAACACCGGCATGGTGCCGAATTGCGCCGTCGGAATCTGCTGGGGCTTGGTCGCCGTTCCGGCGCAAGCGGTCCGTGTTGAACGCCTGAAATCGGTCGTCTTCGCTCTGCTGCCCGATACCTTCTCACACGGAATCGCGGTTCGGCCTGAGCCCCACCCGCCGCGTTCTCTCACCTCCATCTGAGACGGCGTCCGCGTTCGTGCGGATGCTTTCCTCAATCCTGAATCGCGGCGCCTCCGGCGCAGCGAGGGCTTTCGCATCGGGCACAGCACGTCGCTCGGACCGAAGGCCGGAGCGGTGGTGCGAATGCGTGGAGTTCCGATACGACGTCGATCTCTCCTCCTGGCGGCCGGTGTCGGCGGCCTGATCGCGGCGCTGCCGCGCGTGGTGCGCGCCGCGCCGGTCGACAAGGACGTGCGGCTCACGCCAGCCCCGGGCCGCGTCGCGCTGGTCGGGACGCCTTATCCCGAAACCAACGTGTGGTGCTACAACGGCACGGTGCCCGGCCCGGAAATCCGGCTGCGCCAGGGCGAGCGCATTCGGATCGTCTGCGACAACCGTTTGACGCAAGGCACGACGATCCACTGGCACGGCATCCGGGTGCCCAATCCGATGGATGGCGTGCCCTACGTCACCCAGCCGCCAATCGAGCCCGGCCGAAGCTTCACCTACGAATTCGCTGTGCCTGATGCCGGCACCTACTGGTACCACCCGCACGACCACAGCAGCGAGCAGATCGGCCGCGGCATGATGGGCGCCTTCGTCATCGAAGAGCTCACGCCGCTGCCGGTCGATCGCGAGGTCGTGTGGGTCCTCGGCGATTTCCGCCTGGTGCCCGACGCCAGCATCGCCGGCGGCTTCGACAACCCGATGGAAATGAGCATGGCCGGCCGGATCGGCAACACGGTCACGATCAACGGCCGCGTGCCGACGGACTTCGCGGTGCGCAGCGGCGAGCGCATTCGGCTGCGCCTGATCAACGCCGCCGCCGCGCGCATCTTCGGCCTCGAATTTGTGCACCACCGCCCGATCGTCGTCGCGCTCGACGGCCAGCCGATCGCGCCGCATCCGCCGGACGGCGGCCGCGTCATTCTCGCGCCGGCCCAGCGGATCGATCTCGTCCTCGACATGACCGGCAAGGCTGGAAGCAAATCGAGCATCGTCGATACCTTCTATCGGCAGATGGCCTACCGGCTGGTCGATCTTGCCTATGCCGACTCGCCGCCGCTCCGTGCCAAGCCGTTGGCGCCGCCGGCGACGCTGGCGCGCAACACCCAGCCGGAACCCGATCTCGCGCGCGCGCAGCGCCATATCGTCACGCTCACCGGCGGCATGATGGGCGGCGGCAGCATGAGCGGCATGGGCATGGGTATGGGCATGATGGGCGGCGACCGCGCGATGTGGGCGATCAACGGCACCGCGATCGTCGGCGACGACATGCGCCACATGAAGCCGGTCCTGACGCTGACGCGCGGCAAATCCTATGTGCTGGCGATCGACAACCGGACCGCCTGGTACCACCCGATCCATCTCCACGGCCATTCGTTCCGCGTCATCACGCGCAACGGCCGCTCGACCAAATATCGCGCGTGGCGCGACACGGTGCTGATCCCGCCGCGCGAGCGCGCGGAGATCGCCTTCGTCGCCGACAATCCCGGCGACTGGATGTTCCACTGCCACATCTTGGATCACCAGGACGGCGGCATGATGGCCGTCATCCGGGTGACGTGAGGGCCCTGAACATGAGATCCATTTCGCTCGCGCTCGCGGTCGTGCTGACCGTGGTTGCCGTTGGCGCTCGCGCGGCCGAGCCGTCCGGCGATGCCAGCCGCGGCGCGGCTCTCTTCCGCACTTGCGCCGCGTGCCATTCCCTGGTCCCCGATCGGAACATGACCGGTCCGAGCCTCGCCGGAATCTGGGGGCGGAAGGCGGGAAGCCTCGAGAGCTTCGAACGCTATTCGTCCGCGCTAAGGGCATCCGGTGTCGTCTGGGATGCGAAGGCGCTCGATGCTTGGCTCAAATCGCCGGCAGGCTTCATCCCGGACAGCCACATGCCTTTTGCCGGTATTCCGAACGCCCAGCAGCGCGCCGACCTGATTGCGTATCTGAAGGGTGCGAGCGCCGGCAAAGCGCCGGCCGTGGCCGGCAACCGCAACGGCATGGGTGGAATGATGGGCGGCACGGAGCCGCATTTCACCGACCTTAAGAAAGTCGGCGCGAACCAGCAGGTCCGCGCCATCCGCATCTGCCGGGACAGCTATTTCGTGACGACGGCGGACGGCAAGACCACAGCCTTCTGGGAACCCAATCTCCGCTTCAAGACGGATTCGAGCGCGGTCGGTCCGCGGCCGGGCGCGCCGGTCCTGCTCGGCGCCGGCATGATAGGCGATCGCGCCTTTGTGGTCTTCGCCGCGCCAGACGAGATCAGCGGCTTCATCAAGCACCGGTGCGATGCGCCAAAATGATCATGGCGGAGAGAATGGCACCCGACGCCACAGCGACCGCCCGGAGCAGGCGGACATGACGCCCGCGAACGCGCCGCAAGGCGCGACGACGGACGCGGCGCGCCCGCTGAGGCCGGCGCGCTGGCGGCGGTTCCGGCTCGTGTTCGTTTTGCCGGCGATTGCGTTCGTCGGGCTCGCGCTCGCCTTCGGCGTCAGTCTCGATCGCGGTCGCGATCCGAGCATGGTGCCCTCCGCGCTGATCGGCAAACCGGTGCCCGCGTTCAGCTTGCCGCCGGTGAAGGGAACCGCGCTCGGCCTGTCGACCGCCGATCTCAAAGGCGCGGTATCGCTGGTCAACGTCTTCGCGTCATGGTGTGTCGCCTGCCGCGAAGAGCATCCGCTGCTGATGCGACTGAAGGCGCGGGGCGTCGTGCCGATCTACGGGATCGATTACAAGGACAAGCCCGATGACGCGGCGCGTTGGCTCGCCACCATGGGCAATCCCTACGACCGCGTCGGCGCCGACCTCGACGGATGGGCCGGGATCGACTGGGGCGTCTATGGCGTGCCCGAGACCTACGTGATCGACCGCGACGGCCGCATCGCGTTCAAGCAGATCGGTCCGATTACGCCGACGATCCTCGACGGTACGATCCTGCCGCTGGTGGAGAAGCTGCGCCGATGACCCGAAACTCAATTCCAGAAGGTTAAGTCATGCCGACACCCGAGCTGACCAACTTGCCGCAGACGCCGACGTCGCCGATGTCTGTCCTGCAAGAGCAGCACCGCGCCGTGTGGGCCAGGCTCGGCCGCCGCCGCGCGTTTATCGCGATGGGCATTGCCGCGGTCGGCGCCGGCCTCGCACTCAACTGGCACTGGCTGACTGCGATCGGCGTCGCGCCCGTCCTCATCGCCTTTGCGCCGTGTGCTGCGATGTGCGTGCTCGGCCTCTGCATGAACCGGATGAGCGGCAGGTCCTGCTCAACCAGTCCGGGCGCCGGTACCGCGCGCGGCCAGATCGCCAGCCCGCGGTCGGAGCCGTCGTCCGCGGAGCAAAGCACGGAGCGAAATTGTACGTAACGCAACCTGAAAGGAGAAAGTCATGCGCAAACACCTGACGACATATCTTGCGGCAGCGGCGGCGATAGCGCTCCTTGCTGCACCCGCATTTCATGCCCGCGCGAGCTCTGGCGACACGCCGATGATGGGCCAAGGCGCATGGAACATGATGGGTGGTGGCTCGATGATGGACCGCGGCTCGGGAAACACGATGGGCGGCATGATGGGCATGATGAACATGATGGGGCAAATGAACCGTATGGCCGAGAACTGCAACGCCATGATGGCCAGCATGACGACGAGCCACGGCATGGCACCCAACCAGCAATGGAAAGCAACGCCGCCGCAGACGCCCGAGCGGCACGATTAGGAGAGCAATGGAAATTCATTGCTCGATCGCTGCCGTTTTGGCCTGACGACTGGGACGGGCTGGTGCCGGCCACGAGTCTATTTCGACGAATCGTCGTCGCAGCAGCGCTCCTTCTGCTGGGCGCGCTGCCGGCGGCGGCGCACAGCGTCAAGGAACTCGAGGCGGAGCTCTACAAGCGCGACATGTTCTTCCAGCCCGTAGACCGGGTCGCGCCGCCCTTCGCGCTCGAGACCGCCGACGGACGCAAGGTCAGCCTCGGCGATTTGCGGGGCAAAGTCGTCGTGCTCGACTTCATCTATGCGCGGTGCAAGGAGGAATGCCCACTGCAAAGCAACCTCCTTTCCTCAATTCAACGGCAGATCAATCTGACCCCGATGCGCGATCTGGTCGAATTCGTCTCGATCGCGACCGACACCGAGGACGCGAAACCGACCGCGGCGATCATGCGCGGCTATGGCGCCGCGCACGGATTCGATCCGGCCAACTGGGTGTTTCTCTACGGCGGACGCGGCCACCCGCGCGCCGGCATCGATGCCGCCGCTGCCTACGGGCTGAAGTTCGTGATCACGAAGGACGGAGACCAGATGCACGGCGTCGTCACGCACGTCATCGACCAGACCGGACACCTGCGCGCGCGATTCCACGGGCT
>JAGWNF010000022.1 GCA_028871455.1 Alphaproteobacteria bacterium | reverse complement strand
GGCGCTGCCCGTCCTCGCCAGCGCTACCGACCGCAAAGTCATCGGCTTCGTCACCGAAGCCTACGCGCTCCGCCGCTACAACCAGGAGTTCGAACAGGCCCGCGGCGACGAATTCGCAGACCCGACACTCTTCGGACCCGCATGAGAGCCGCCGGTGCGCGCGGCAGAAACATCCCTTGCCCGACTCGGTTTAAATCTACGCCAGTCCGATGGGACTGCGCCGTTTGAGGCATGATCAAGGGATCATTTGAGTTGAGCGAAAACCCAGGCTCGTGTTCGATAGCGATCCTGCCGTGATTCGCAAACCGAGTCATATCCGGCCCGAGCGCGCCGTCGACCAAGCCGCGCCGCACAAGAAACGGGGAGAGCACCGATGACGACCGTCGCACCGCGCCAGCCGCGCATCGAGGACGAACCGCTCCTGAAAGGCAAGGGTCGCTACACCGGCGACGTGCGAGAGTCGCGGCAGGCCGCGGCGGCATTCCTGCGCGCGCCGGTGGCTTCGGCGACGATACGCCGCCTCGATACCGCGGCGGCGCAGCGCGCGCCCGGCGTGCTGGCGGTACTCACGGCGGCTGATCTCGCCGGCATGGGCAGCCTGTCGCATCCGATTCCGGTGCCCGGCCGCAACGGCAGCAGGATCAATGCGCCGCGTTGGCCAGCGCTTGCCGAAAAGCGCATCGTCCATGTCGGCCAGGCGGTAGCGGCGGTGGTCGCCGAGACGCCCATGCAAGCGCAAGACGCGGTCGAACTGATCGAGGTCGAGTACGACGAGACGCCCGCCGTGGTCGACGCACGCGCAGCGAACGAATCCGGCGCACCGCAGCTCTGGACCGAGGCGCCGGGCAACGTGGCGCTCGATTTCACTTGGCCAATGGACAAGGACGGCACCAACGCGCAGGCGGTCGCGAGGGCGTTCGCCGAGGCGCCGGTCGTCGCGCGCCTCAGCGAACGCCAGCAGCGCGTCGCCGGTGCCACCATGGAGCCGCGCGCGGCGACCGGCTCGTTCGATCCCGCGACCGGCGAATACACGCTGCGCACGGTGACGCAGAGCGTCTGGCTCATGGCGCAGCACATGGCCGACATCATGAGCGTGAAACCCGAGCAGATGCGCGTCCTCACCGGCGATGTCGGCGGCGCCTTCGGTCTCCGAAGCACGCCTTATCCGGAATATGTCGTGCTGCTGCTGGCGGCAAAGCGGCTCGGCCGGCCGGTGCATTGGGCCTCGAGCCGGAGCGAGGCCTTCCTCACCGACAACCAGGCGCGCGAGATCGTCATGGACGGGGAGCTGGCGCTCGATCGCGACGGCAAATTCCGGGCCTTGCGTGTCAAGGCGGTCGCCAATATCGGTGCCTTCGTCTGCGACGCCGGACCGCTGACGCCGACGATCAATCTCGCCCGTTGCTTCCCGTCGGTTTATCGCATTCCGCACGTCCTTGCCGACGTGCTCTGCGTCTTCACCAACACCGCTCAGGTCGGCCCCTATCGCGGCGCCGGCCGGCCGGAAGCGAATTACCTGATGGAACGACTGGTCGAAGAAGCGGCACGCGCCACCGGCATTGACGCGGTCACGCTGCGCCGACGCAATCTCGTGACGCCGGCCGAGCTGCCCTACAAGAGCGCCATGGGCACGGTCTACGACAGCGGCGACTTTCCGACGGTCTTCGACAAGGCGCTCGAGCTCGCGGACCTCAAAGGGTTTCCGGCGCGCAAGCAGCAGAGCGCGGCGCGCGGCCGACTGCGCGGCATCGGCGTCTCGTGCTTCCTCGAGCATTCGGGCGCGGTTCCGCCCGAGGGCGCATCGATCTCGTTTCCTGGCGACGGTACCGTGATCGTCGGCCTTGGCGCACAGGCGACCGGTCAGGGTCATCTGACGGTGTTCCGTCACGTCACCGCCGAGAAGCTCAGCATCGACGCGGCAAAGATCGTCGTGCGCGAGGGCGATACGCGGCTCGGCGTCGAGGGTCACGGCACCTTCGCCTCGCGCTCGGCCGCCGCCGCTGGCAGCGCCATCTTCTTCACCGCCGACGCCGTGATCGAAAAGGGCAAGAAGGTCGCGGCCCAGATGCTCGAAGCGGCCGAGGCCGACATCGTTTACCGCGCCGGCGTGTTCGAGATCGCCGGCACCGATCGCCGCGTCTCGCTGTTCGACGTCGCCAAGCGCGCGGCGGGGCTCAAGGCGAAGGGCGAGATCGCCGAACCGCTCGACACCAACAAGGTCTCGCAGACGCCGCAGCATTTCCCCAATGGTTGTCACGTCGCGGAAGTCGAGATCGATCCCGACACCGGTGCGCTCGACATGGTGGCCTATAGCGGCGCCGACGATTCCGGCCGCATCCTCAACGCCATGATCGTCGAAGGCCAGATCCATGGCGGCATCGCGCAGGGCCTCGGCCAGGTGCTGCTCGAGAACGCGCTCTACGATCCATCGGGCCAGCTCTTGGCTGGCTCGTTCATGGATTACGCGATGCCGCGGGCGACCGACATGCCGCCGCGGCTCGCCGATGCGCTGCTCGAGTTTCCCTGCAAGACCAATCCGATCGGCGTCAAAGGCGTGGGCGAGGCGGGCATCACGGGCGCGCTCGCGGCGATCATGAACGCGATCGCCGATGCGATCCCCGGCGTCGCCGGACGCGTGCTGCAGATGCCGGCGACGCCGCAGAAGATCTGGCAGGCATGCCAAGCGGCACGGAGCGGCGGGCGCACATGACCCTGGTTTACACCTGCGCGCCGGCGGTGGCCGGTCGAGCGGCGGCGCGGCGCAGCAGGCCCAAAAGGCGCACGGCACCGCGGCCATCGCCGGTCATCGACATTCATTGCCACGTCTTCACGCCGGAGGCGGCGGCGCTGGTCAAAGACCTGGTCCGGCCGCAAAACGACCCGTACTCGTTCTACCAGAGCGCCACGTCCAAGCAGACGGATGCGAAGCAGGCGTTGGCGATCGGCGCCAAGCTGACCTCGATCGAGGAGCGGCTCGCGACGATGGACGCCGATGGCATCGACGTCCAGGCGATCTCGACCGCGCCGGTGCAATACTACTATTGGGCCGACGGTACGCTCGCGCTGAGGACGTCGCGCCTCATCAATGACAACATCGCGCGCATCTGCGCCGCCAATCCCCAGCGGTTCGTCGGGTTGGCCACGGTGCCGATGCAGGTTCCGGAATATGCCGTGCGCGAGCTCACGCGCGCCGTGAAGGAACTCGGCCTCAAAGGCGTCGAGATCTGTCCGCATGTCGAGCAGGACGAGCTTTCGGCCGAACGATTTCGGCCATTCTTCGCCAAGGCAGAGGAGCTCGGCGCGGTGATTTTCCTGCATCCGCACGGCTTTCCCGACGGCCGCCGCCTGGCTGATCATTTCTTCCAAAACATCATCGGCAATCCGCTCGACACGACGGTGGCGATCCACCACTTGATCTTTGGTGGCGTGCTGGAGGCCTATCCCGGTCTCAAGATCGTCTGTGCCCACGGCGGCGGCTATCTGCCGCCCTACGCCGGACGCATCGACCACGCTCATGCGGCGCGGCCGGACGCGCGCACCAAAATCGTCGATGCGCCCTCGACCTATCTGAAGAAGTTCTATTTCGACACGATCGTCTTCACCCGGGAGCAGCTGGCGTACCTGGTGAAGCAATACGGCGCCGATCACGTTCTGCTCGGCACCGATTATCCCTACGACATGGCGTTGTCCGAGCCGATTGAGTTCGTACGGGGAACGCCGGGCCTTTCGCAACGCGACCGCGAGGCGATTCTCGGTGGCAACGCGGCGCGGCTGCTCGGCATCGAGATGCCGAACAGGCGCTAGAATGCCTTGAACACCTGGATCAGCGCCGGTCCGATCAGCACGATGAACATCGACGGCAGGATGAAGATGATCATCGGCACGGTCATGATCGCCGGCAACTTGGCGGCTTTCTCTTCCGCCTTGAGCATGCGCTCCTCGCGCAGCTCCGCGGCCAGCACCCGAAGCGCCTGGACCAGCGGCGTGCCGTAACGCTCGGTCTGCACCAGCGTGTTGACCAGGCTGCGCATCGCCGGAATGTTGACGCGCTTGACCAGATTCACGAGGGCGTCGCGTCGGTTCGGCAGGAAGCCGAGCTCGAGCGCGGTGAGCTGCAGCTCGTCGGCCATTTCGGGCATGAAGCGGCGGAATTCGCGCGCCACGCGCACCAACGCGCCGTCGAGGCCAAGACCCGACTCGGCGCAGATCATCAGCAGGTCGAGGGCGTCGGGTAGGGCGCTATGAAAGCGCTGGTGCCGCTTCTTGATCATATTGCGCAGCATCAGCGGCGGCGCATAGGCCGACCCGACCGCGACGCTGGCGCCGATCAGGGCGACGTGCGTCGCCGTCAGATCGAGCGGCGTGATGAAGATCAGCACTAGGCTGGTCAGCGTGCACGGCAGCAACAGCCGGATACCGACATAAAGCACCAGCGCTTCGCGGTTGCGGTAGCCCGCCTGGACCAGCAGATCGCTGGCCTTGTCCGCGTCCTTGCCGCGCGTCAGCTTGAGTTTCTCGACCAGCCGTTTCAGCAGGTTGGTGCCGAACTCGGGGGCGCGACGCTGGCGGGCGCGCGGCGATCCTTCCGGCGGGGCGGCGCCGACGCGGCGCGCGACCAGCGCGGCCAGCCGGTCGCGCAGCGGCGCCGCAGCGTCCCAGGCGCCGTAACCGGCCACAAGCGCACCAAAGACGCCGGCGGCGAGGGCGAGGGTGAAAGCGGCGTCGCCGAGCTTGATCATATCCGGAACTTGCCCATGCGGATCATGGCAAAGACGCCGATCGCCAGCGAGCTCATCGCCGCGGTCAGGTACATGTGGCCCGACGCACTGTTGAACAAGACGGCGATGTAGTCGAAGTCGAGAACCGCGAGGATGCCCATGACGACGAACGGCAGCGCGCCGATGATCGTTGCCGATGCGCGCGCCTCGGCGGAGAAGGTGCGGATCTTGAGGTGCAGCTGGCGGCGGCGACGCAGGATCTGATCGAGGTTATCCAGCGTTTCGGCAAGATTGCCGCCGGTCTCGCGCTGGATCGAGAAGGCGATCGCCATGAAGGTGAACTCGGGCAGGTCGATGCGCCCAGCCGATTCCCAGAGCGCCTCCTCGAGCGGTTGGCCGAGCTGGATCTGGTCGGCGATACGGCGGAACTCGGAGCCGACTGGGTCGCCGATCTCGCGGGTCACGCCAATGACGGTCTCGGTCACCGGCAGGCCGGCGCGCAGGCCGCGCACCATCAGGCCGACAGCGTCGGGAAACACGGCGATGAAGCGCGTCGCCCGGCGATTGACGAGGTAGTTGATGAGCATCCGCGGGCCGAAGATCGTTGCCGCGAGCGCCGACGGCCAGCCGACGATCGGCGCGATGCCGATCTCGGTCAGCGCCAATCCCAGTACGAGGCCGAACACCGCCGCGCCGATGGCGACCTTGCCGATGGTCAGGTTGGTGCCGGTGCGCGCCAGCAGCTGGCGCCAGTGGTCGGGATTGGGCAGGAAGCGGCCGGCCAGCATGTCGAGGCGCGACTTCTTGTCCTCGCGCTTGAGAGTGAGGGCGACAGCATCGGGATCGGGTTTGCCGACGAAGCGGTCGCGCACCTTGCTCAAGCGCTCGACGACCTCGGTGCGCTCCTTGGTGTCGGTCGCGCCCGACCAGCCGGCGAAGATCGTGCCGAACAGCAGCACGAAGACGACCAGAAGGAAGATTGCGTCAGCCATGACGCCTACCCCACGGCTTCGAGCAGCGCGCGATCGAGACCGTAATATTCCGCCCGCGTGATGAAATGCGGCCGCAATCCGCTCGACACGAACGTGCCCTTGAGCGAGCCGTCCGGCATCTGGCCTTCGTACTGATAGGTGAACAGATCCTGCGTGGTGATGACGTCGCCTTCCATGCCGACGATCTCGGTCACCGCGACGACGCGACGTATGCCGTCGCGCATGCGGCTGATCTGGATGATCAGGTGGATCGCCGCCGCGATCTGCTGGCGCGTGGCACGCGGCGGCAGGTTGACGCCGGCCATGCCGACCATGTTCTCGAGGCGCGTGAGCGCCTCGCGCGGCCGGTTGGCGTGAATCGTGGAGAGCGAGCCGTCGTGGCCGGTGTTCATCGCCTGCAGCATGTCGAGCGCCTCGGCGCCGCGGATCTCGCCGAGGATGATGCGGTCGGGACGCATACGCAGGGCGTTGCGCACCAGATCGCGGATGGTGATCTCGCCCTTGCCTTCGAGGTTGGCCGGCCGCGTTTCCAGCCGGACGACGTGGGGCTGCTGCAGCTGCAGCTCGGCAGCGTCTTCGATGGTGACGATGCGCTCGCCGGGATCGATCATCTGCGACATCGCGTTGAGCAGTGTCGTCTTGCCCGAGCCGGTGCCGCCCGAAATCAGAATGTTGAGCCGTGAGCGCGCCGCGATCTTCAGCACCGTCGCCATCGCGGGCGAGATGTTCTTCTGCCGCGCCATCACATCGAGCGTGATGCCCTTCTTGGAGAATTTGCGGATCGAGATGGTCGGACCGTCGAGCGCGAGCGGCGGCGTGATGATGTTTACGCGGCTGCCATCCTGCAAGCGGGCGTCGACCAGCGGCGTCGATTCGTCGATGCGGCGTCCGACCTGCGTCACGATGCGGGTCGCGATCGACATCACATGCGCGTTATCGCGGAACGACACGCCGGTCAACTCGAGCTTGCCACGGCGCTCCACGTAGACCTGCTTGGAGCCGTTGACCATGATGTCGGTCACGGTTTCGTCCGCCAGCAGCGGCTCGATCGGACCGAGCCCCAGCATGTCGTCCAGCAGGACGGTGACGAGCTGGCGTTGTTCGGCTTGGTTGAGGTTGATGCGCTGCTCGGCGACGATCTCGCTGACCATATCGGCCAGCTGACGCGAGAGTTCGTCGCGCTGCAGCTTGGCGGCGACTTCGGTATCGATGCGTTGTAGCACCAGCGGATAGATGCGTGGCGCCGCCTCGTTGACGTTGGCGCTGCGCATCGCGATCGGGCGCGGCACGACGGGCGCGCTCTCGGGGATGGCAGCAGGTTCGGCGGGACCCGGCTCGGACGGCCGCGGCCCGGCGGCCTGAGCCGGCATAGCCGGTGCTGCGGCAGGCGTGCGGGGACGGGACGGCAGGTCGGGAACGCGCGGACGCGGCTGGAGCCCGTCCGCGTTCGCGCCGCGACGCCCGAACATCAGGCGCTCCGTTTCAGGAAGCTGGGCAGGAACGCGCCCCGCGAGAAGCCGGCGGCGATCTTCGGCAGCGGCAGCTTGGCGAGAACCGAATTGGACTTGGCGGCTGCGGTCTCGATGCCGGCGATGCGCATGGCAACGGCGCGTAGCGCTGCGGCCGCTGGCGCGTGTTTGAGCGCCGCTGGCAGCACGGTGCCAGTCGAGGCGGTGGCGAGGGCGGCGGTCGGCTCGAACGGCACGACGTGGTCGAGCTTGACGGCGGTCACGCGCTCGAACTCGGCCTTGGCGATTTCGCCGCGGTGCTTGGCGCCGACGTGGTTGGCCACGATCAAATGGCGCGCCGACGGCGTCATGGTCTTGGCGAAATCCGAAAGACGCAGCAGGTCGCGCGCGGACGCCAGCGACAAGTCGGTCACGAGGCCGACCGTCGCCGACAGCGTCAGGATGCGGCGAATCTCCTCGGACAGGACGCGCGGCGTGTCGACGACGACGAAATCGTAGTCGTTGCGTAGCACGTTCAACATGGTGTCGATCGCGCCTGGCGCGACGTGCATCTGGTCGACGAGCGGCTCTTCCGCCGCCAGGACCCGGAGGCGTGGGCTTTCCTCGAGCATGGCGGTGCCGAGCAGCCGGCTGTCGAGCCGCGACGGGAACTCGAGTGCTTCGCGCAGACCCGCAGCCGGCACCAGATCGAGCGACAACGCAAGGTTGCCGAACTGCAGATCGAGATCAATGAGAGCGACGCGCTTCTGATAAAGGTGCGCGAGGCACCATGCGGTCGAGCCGGCGACGGTAGTCGCACCGGCGCCGCCGCGGACGCTGACGAAACTGACGACATGCGCCTGGGTCTTGGCGGAGCCTTGGCCGAGCTGACGCTTGTTGTCGCCGCGCAGCGAGCGCTCGAGCATGGCCAACGTCACGGGCTTCAGCAGGTAGTCGGTGACACCCAGCTCGATAAGCTCGCGGTAGAGCGTCAACTCGTTGCGCTTGCCGAGCGCGATGACCGTCATCTCGGGCGGGCAGAGCTCCGCCAGATCGGTCAGCGCCTTGACTGGATCTTCGACGTCGTCGACATCCACGATCAGCAGGTTGGGCGGCGCATGCTTGGTTATGTAATCGTGCGCGGAGGCGACGCCGCCCTCGATCGCGACCGGATTGCGCCAGCCTTGGGCCGCCGCGAGGTCGCGCGCGACTTGGCGCGTCTCTGGTTCGGCAACACATGCGAGTAGCCGTGGCCCGCTGCCTTGGGCGACCTCGGTCTCGGTCGTGACGGTGGTGTTATTGTCCATTTGTACTGCCGCCACCGCTGGTCGTGGTAGCGCCTGATCCGGTGCCGCCGCCCGAGAGGCTCGGTTCCTGCGGATTGAGTTTCTGGTCGCCGGTGCGATAAGCCTCGACCGCGCGCATGCTGGGCTGTGCGTCGGCCGGCGCGAGGGCATGACCGGCCACCAGATCGCGCGGGTCCGCGATCATGAGATAGAGGTCGGTGCTAGTCGCGCAGCCGAGATTGCGCATCGGGGCGTTCGACGGATCATAGGGGCCGACGACATCCCACTTGGGGCAGGATGGCGGCACTGCGGCCTCGCCGGTTGCCGTCACGTCGACGGCGTTGGCGGTGAATTTGGGATCGGCGGGTGCGGTGTTGTAGGGCAGGCCGAGGGTTTCGATCGCGCGGCTGACGCTCGCCCGACGCGCGTCGGCGATCGAGCTCGTACCGCCGACGAGCGTGACGGAATTTATGTTGGCGACGCTGCCGCGCAGGAAGGCCCGCAAGCTGTCCGCCTCCGACGGCGCCAACGCCGCGGTGCCGGGTGCGAAATGGACCACGTGTGTGCGCTGGACCGACTTGACCTCGATGCGGTTGAGCGTGAGGTCGCTCGGCGCCGAGGTGCAACTGGGAAGCAGCGGCGCGACGACGAGCGCGGCAGCGAGGGCCCAGGAACGGCGCGAGTGGAGAAGGGCGTTCATCATGCGTGTTCTCAGTTGAGCTCGAAGCCGATCTGGCCCATCGGCATCGCCGCCTTGCGGCCGTCGGGCAGCGTGGTCATGGCGGCGGCCGGTGTCGGCACGGGCCGGGTCGGCGGCTGCGTCTGCGGCCCGTTCATCTCGCCGTGGAAGATCATGTCGGCATCAGTGGGCGTCTGGAAGCCGTCGAGCGGCGTCGACATCGGCCCGTTGACTGGTTTGACGATATAGGGGGTCACCAGGATCACGAGCTCGCTCTCGTTGCGTTGGAATGCCTCGGAGCGGAACAGCTGACCCAGGATCGGAACGTCGCCGAGCCACGGAAACTTGTTGAGCTGCTGCGTCAGGTTGTTCTGGAGCAGGCCGCCGATCGCGAAGGTCTGGCCGCTGGCAAGTTCGACCGTTGTTTCCGCCCGCCGTGTCGTGAGGCCGGGAACCGTGACGCCGGCAACCTGGATCTCGGTGGATGTATCGATCTGGCTGACCTCGGGCGCGACGTGAAGGCTGATACGGCCGTCGCTCAGAATGTTGGCGATGAACGACAGGCTGACACCGAATTTCTTGTAGTCGATGGTGACGACCGCACTGCCGCCAGTGCCGGATTGCGGCACCGGGACCGGGAATTCGCCGCCCGCCAGGAAGCTCGCCTTCTGGCCCGATATCGCGGTCAGATTGGGCTCGGCCAAGATGGAGATGAGGCCCTGATCCTCGAGCGCAGTGAGCAAGCCATTGATGCTTGCGTGGCCCTGATTCGTGCCGAAGTAAGTGTTGTTCGGCGAACCGCCGATGAGCGGGGTGCCTTGCGTGTTGAAGAATTGCGTGGTGCTGCCCGGGAGCAGCGGCGCGATCTTGGTGACGGTGGTGCTTGCGCCGGTGATCGCCGCGCCGCCCGTGACGAGACCGAAAGCGGTTGTGCCGTCATTGACAGCGTTGAACCAGTCGATGCCGAACTGCTTCTCGACGGTGCGTTTAACTTCGACAACACGGACATGCAGGCTGACTTGGTTCGGCGCGACCAGCTGCATCTTGTTGACGAGCTGCTTGGGATCGACGTAGCGGGTGGCGATCTGCTGGATGTCCGCGCCCTGCGCCGGCGATTTGATGTCACCCTGCAGGACGATCGAATTGTCGACCGGCCGAGCCTGGATCTGATTGCCGGGCACGAGCTGGTCGAGCGCGCGCTGCAGCCCGGCGGCGTCGGTGTGCACCTCGATCGGGCTGTTGATCAGGACGTTGTCGTGCTTGTCGAGCGCGAAGAGGGTGGTGGTGCCCGCCTGCTTGCCGAGGAGATAGATGATCGTCGGCGACTTCACCTCGACATCGGCGATCTTCGGATCGGCGACGAAGATGTTCCCGGCCGGCCGGTCGAGCTTGAGGATCACACCTTTACCGCTCGCCAGCGAGATCAGCTGGCCGTTGGGTTGGATGAGCTGCGGTCCGGCATAGGCGCTGGTCGGCGCGAGCGCGAGGCTCAGCGAAATCACCAGCGCCAACGCGCGGATCACGCGGGTGACGAAAGAGTTATGGCGGCGAAGCGCGATCATCGACCGATCGCCCGACCGGCGGCGCCGATGGCCTTCGACGTCGCGGTACCCGCCGCGCCGATGGCCGATGCCGGCGCGGCAGCGGTTTCGACCGCGCGGCCACCGGAGAACTCGACCGACGACTTGCTCGTGCCACGCACGACTTCGACTTGATCGCCCCCACTCGGCCCCACCGACCGCTCGTGCAGGAACGGAACGGCGACGGCGTCGGTGTCCCAGGTGAGCGTCGGATGGTGCGGCTGCGCGTCGTTCTCGGCGGAACCGACGCTGCGCAGCGTCATCGACAGCTTGCCCATTTCGTTGAGGAGCGCGACGACCTCGGCTTCCTTCGGCGTCACCTCGAGCGTGGCGGTGCGCGCCAGCGGGGCGTCATGCGACAGGTCATTGATCTTCTGGTCGATCGCCAGCACGCGAATGTCCTGGAGCACGGTTTCCGATACATGCCGAGCCGGGCCGCCTTTCGTCGAAGGCACGTCCATCGTCAGGATCAAGTCGACGTGATCCCCGGGCTCGGCGAGGCCGGACAATCCGGCGCCCGCCTGGAGCGAGACGGTGATGGCGCGATAACCCGGCCGGACGATGGCGGCGAGGAAGCCACGGTCGCCTTTCTTGACGATGCGCATGTCGGTGATCGGCTCGCCCTGGGCGATGCCGCTTTTCACCACCGAGCCGACGATCGCTGTCAGGTTGACGGTGCCCTTGACCATGTAGGTCTTGGACAGGTCGTTGTTGGGCCAGCTCTGCCAAGCGAGATCTTCGGTGTGGATGAAGTGGCCGGCGGGCAACGGCTTGGAGGCGACCAGAATCATCTTTGGCGGTGGCGGCGCAGCGACATGGGCGACAGGCGCAGCGGCCTCGGCGCGCACGTGCTCGACCCAGGCCCGCACGACCAGCGCCGTCGCGAGCGACAGCACCATGGCGGTGGCCAGCAGCAGCAGCCGGCGGGGGGGAAGCGTGGCAAACATTGCGCGGTCGGTCCTCTCAGCCTCCGGTCCGGCGCCGTCTGGTCAATTCGGACGATCGTCGGAGGCGGCGCGTTAACGTGAATCGATTGTGACGATCTCTGGTTAATACCCGATGAAAACCGCGCGAAATCCGCGCCTTAGACACGATCTCATGATTACTGGGCGACCACCTTGGGCGGCGCCTTGCTGGCCGCGGCGGCCTGGTCTGGCGAAGCGGCGCCCTTCGGCTGGGCAAAATGGATTCCCATCAGGGCGGTGCGATCGACCGCAGCGCCCGGATTGTTCGCGATGTTCCGATAGGCAGCGAGCTCCGCGTCGAGCGCCGCACGGTCGGCGTCGCTCGTGACATTCTGCCGTGCCTTGTCCATGTCGCCGTGCGCCGCCTCGATGAAGGCCAGATTGCGGCGGTATCGCGGCTCGGCGTTCGGCATCGCGACGAGCGCCGTCAGCGTCTGCACCGCGCCGTCGTAGTCGCCCGACAGGAATTGCGCCATGCCCAGATTGTTGAGCAGGCCCATCTGATGGGGCACGATCGCGAGGCCGGCGCGGTAATTCTTGATGGCGAGGTCGTACTTGCCCATGCCGCAATAGGCGACGCCGATCGCGCTCAACAGCTTCGGATCGTCCTTGCGCGTCTTGAGCGCGATGTTGAACTCGTCGATCGCGGCCTGCGGCGAGCCCCGCACCAGCATCAATTCGCCGAGCCGAAACGCGGCCTCAGCGTCGTTCGGCTTCAGCACCTGGACGCGGTGATAGGCCTCGTAGGCCTGGGTGTATTGGCCGAGCGCGATCTCGCTCGCGCCAAGTTTGAGCAGCGGCACGGTCGAGTTCGGATCCTCGTCATAGGCCTTACGATAGAAGAGGGCTGCTGCCGCATAGTCGCCGCGCGCCGAGGCTTCGTCGCCGCGCTCGAGCGCCGGCTTCGAGGCGTCGGCAGCTTGATGCATCATTTCGGTTTCGGCGGCGGCGATCTTCTCGGCGGTCGCCTGTTCCTGGTCGCCGACGCTGGCGCAGCTCGACAGCGCGAGCGCGCAGGCGATCAGCAGCACCGCGATCCAATAAGCGTCGAGGCCGCGCGTGACGCGCAATGTCTTGGCGACGGTGATCACTCTGGAACGCGACACGGCACCCCCTCGCACGCGGGCGTGAATGGTTCGTGCGAGTGTCGTCGATTGTAGTTAAGTAACGATGAAATCGCGGGATTAACCGTGATGCCGGCAAGTTCTTCGACATCGCGGCGGCCGTGCGTCAATTACAGCGGCACTAGCAGATGATTTGAAATGTATTTGAAGCGATTTTATTTGTGATCCTTTGCAATCGATTTATATTTGCCTAACCATCCGTTAACGGAGCCCGCCATGTCCGCTTTGCTCTGCCGTCTTGCCGCCGATGAGTCGGGTGTCACCGCGATCGAGTACAGCCTGCTCTGCGCGCTGATGGGTGTGATCCTGGTGGTGAGCCTCCGCGATGTTGGCTTGGCGCTCAGCGCCACCTTCGATACGGTCTCGCACGCTCTCGTCGGCCGCTGAACGGGCCGGCGACGCACCTCTCATCGTCGGGTTGCTCGCGCGCCGGGCGTTCCGGCCGCATGGTCTCTGGCCGGCGACGATGCTGCTGGTCCTCGCCGCATGTGCCGGACAACCGGCGGCGATTGCGCCGGGAGCCTCCACCGTAGTCACGACGCCGGACGCGCAGAACTGCCCGCGCGGCGTCGTGCCGGCCGCCCGCATCGCCTTCGCCAGCCGTCCGCCGCGCTTTGATGACACGGCGTCGCTGGCGCAATTGTCCCGGGAAGGCGATCTCGCCTTCGGCCGGGTTGCACTCGGTTTGACCGAGGTCAAGCTGTCGCTCGATGCGCAGTATCGAATCCGTCATGCGCCGGGGCTGACCGGCGGCATCTGCGCCTATCCGGCCGACGTCGTCCTCCATCTCGGCTATGCCATGCGCGTCGTGCACGTGGCGCGCGAATTCGCCGATCAACCCTGCCTGCACGCGGCGATCCTTGCGCACGAGATGCGGCATGTGGCGCTCGATGACGCCCTCATCCCGCGCGAAGCCGCCCGGCTCGGCCAAGCCCTGTCGGCGCGGATCGGCGACGGCGCTGGTTTCTGGGGTCGCGACGCCGCCGATGCCGATCGCCGGTCGGCGCATGTGATCGCCCAAGCGGGCGCGGCCACGGTCAACGCGCTCGGCGCCGCCCGCCGCCGCGCGCATGCGCAACGGATCGATACGCCCGCGGAAGAAGCGCGCATCGGCGCGGCATGCGGCGGCCGGCTCCGGCAGCTGCTTGACCGGACACCGTGACCATCATCGCGCGATGCGCGTTTCGACCTCGGCGCAGAGATAGTGATAGATGCAGATGTGAACCTGCTGGATGAGCGGCGTCTCGGTCGATGGCACCGCCAGCAGGACATCCGCCTTCGGTCCGAGCTTGCCGCCGCCCGCGCCGGTGAGTGCGATGACGGTCATCGTCTTCTTGCGGGCCACGTCGGCGGCAGCCACGACGTTCTTCGAGTTGCCGCTGGTCGAAAGCGCCAGCAGCACGCCGCCGGCTTCGCCGAAGGCTTCGACTTGGCGGGCGAAGGCGGTGTCGTAGCTATAGTCATTGCTCCATGCGGTCAATACCGCCGGATCGGCAGCGAGCGCCATCGCCCGAAGCGCGCGCCGTTCCTTCTGGTAGCGACCGACCAGTTCGCCGGCAATGTGCATCGCGTCGGCCGCCGACCCGCCGTTGCCGCAGACCAGCAGCGGCTTGTCCGCCGCCAGCGCCGCCTGGATGGCCACGACTGCGCGCTCGACCGACGCCTCGTCGATCGCGGCGGCGGCGGCGGTCAGCACGTCGCGCGACGCATCGATATGGGTCCTGAAGCCGGCCATGGTGCTCCCGGTCGCGTATATGGCACAAGGTAGGCGCGGCATAAAGCGCCGCGCGTCTTGCATACCACGCGGCTCTGCTGCGACCGGCGTGCGCTTTCGAGACAGGGGTAAATTCGCTACGATCCCCGCCGCGTTTCAGAAAGTAACGGCCGGCGACCGCCGGTCCAGGGAGACATCGCCATGACACAGTGGATTCGCTTCGAGCGCGACGGCCGCGTCGGCTTCGGCACGCTCGCCGGCGACGTGATCACGGTGCACACGGGCGACATGTTCGCCGATCCGAAGCCGACCGGCGACAGCGTGAAACGCGGCGCGGTGAAGGTGCTGGCGCCATGCGAGCCGTCGAAGATGGTCTGCCTGTGGAACAACTTCCACCAGCTCGCCGCCAAGAACAATTTTGCCGTGCCGCCCGATCCACTCTATTTCCTCAAGGCCAACAACGCGTTCTGCGGTCCCGACACGCCGATCGAACGCCCGAAATCGTATGCCGGCCGCATCGTCTACGAAGGCGAGCTCGGCGTCGTCATCGGCAGGCGATGCTCGATGGTGAGCGAGGCGGACGCGCCCAATTACATCTTCGGCTTCACCTGCGTGAACGACGTCACGGCGGTCGACCTGCTGAAGAAGGATCCGAGCTTCGATCAGTGGGTCCGCGCCAAGAGTTTCGACACCTTCGGTCCGTTCGGTCCGGTCATCACCACCGGCGTCGATCCGATGACGCTCCATGTCCGCACCATCCTCAACAACAAGGAAGTGCAGAACTATCCGGTGGCCGACATGTTCTTCCCACCGGCGAAGCTGGTGGCGATGGTCTCGCGCGACATGACGTTGATGCCCGGCGACATCATCTCGTGCGGCACCTCGCTCGGCGCCGGCGTCATGCCCGAGGCGCACAACGTGATCGATGTGGTGATCGACGAGGTCGGCGCGCTGCGTAATCCGTTCGACCAGGTCGTGCCCAGCCCCTATCTGCTGAAGGAGGCGCCGAAGCCGATCCGAATCTGCGTCGTCGGCGTCGGCGCGATCGGCGGCTTGATCGCGGCCAAGCTGGCGCTCGCCGGCAACCACGTCACCGCAATCGATCTCGGCGCGCAACTGGCCGCGATCAAGGCGAATGGTCTCAAGCTCGAATGGGAAAACGGCAAAGTCGATGTCGCCAAGGTCAAGGCGGTCGACAAGGCGGCCGACGCCGGCAAGCAGGATCTCGTCATTCTCGCCGTCAAGGCGCATCACCTCGACCAGGTGGCGAAGGACATCGATCACTTGCTCGATGCCGAAACCGTGATCCTCACCGTGCAGAACGGGCTGCCGTGGTGGTATTTCCAGCGTCTTGGCGGCAAGTACGACAGCCGCAAGATCGAAAGCCTCGATCCTATGGGCATCCTGACCAAGAAGATCGATCCCGCGCGCCTCGTCGGCTGCGTCGTCTATCCGGCGGCGGCGGTAACGGCGCCGGGCGTGATCCGTCATGTCGAAGGCGACCGCTTTCTGGTCGGCGAGCTCGACGGCAAGGAGACCGATCGCGTCAAGCGGTTGCATGACGTGCTGATTAAGACCGGCCTCAAGTCGCGTGTTCTCAAGGACATCCGCGGCGAGATCTGGCTCAAGGCCTGGGACAATCTGTCATTCAACCCGATCAGCGCGCTGACTCATGCGACGCTGGTCGACATCTGCCGCTTTCCCGAGACGCGGCACTTGGCGGCGCGGATGATGGAAGAGGCCGAGGCGATCGCCAAGAAGCTCGGGGTCACCTTCCGCGTCTCGATCGAAAAACGCATCGCCGGCGCCGAGAGCGTCGGCGCGCACAAGACTTCGATGCTGCAGGACGTCGAAGCCGGCCGCGTGCTCGAGACCGAGGCGCTGGTCGGCTCGATCCTCGAAATGGCGCGGATCACTGACACGCCGGCGCCGACGATCGAGTCGGTTTATGCGCTGGTCAAGCTGCTGAACAAGGTCATGCTGACGGGCGCCGCCGTGAAGGTCGAAAATCCGACGACCGGTGCCAAAGCAGCCTAGGCGGCGCACCGGCCCGCGTCGATCGCCGAAATCCGTTTGCCAATCGGCTTTGTCTATTACGGCAAAGCCTGCAGGACGAGCGCGATTCAGCGGTTTGTGTGCTGATGCACATGGATTCCGCGGACCAATCTTCCGATAATACGTTGCATCCGTGTTCATAACCATGCACTCGCGTGATCGATAAGCTCGAATTCCTACTGGCGCTGACGCGCGAACAGCATTTCGGCCGCGCCGCCGAGGTCTGCGGCGTCACCCAGCCGACGCTGTCCGCCGGCGTGAAGCAGCTCGAGGATTCCTTCGGCGTGCTGCTGGTCAATCGCGGCTCGCGGTTCGTTGGTCTCACGCCCGAAGGCGATCGCGTCCTCGAATGGGCCAAGCGCATCGTCGGCGATGTGCGCACCATGCGCCAGGAGGTGAACGCCCTGAAGCAGGGCCGGCTGGTCGGCCATCTGCGCCTGGCGGTGATTCCGACGGCGCTGGCCATGGTCTCGGCGCTGACCACGCCCTATCGCGAGCGCCATCCCGACGTGCGTTTCACCGTCCGCTCGGCCACGTCGATCGAGGTGCTTACTTGGCTCGACAATCTCCAGATCGACGCCGGCATCACCTATCTCGACAATGAGCCGACCGGCAACGTGCGCGCGATGCCGCTCTACCGCGAGCGCTATCAGCTGCTGATCGCCGCGGACAGCCCTCTGGGCAACCGCCGGAGTGTGACCTGGGCCGAGGTCGGACACGTACCGCTGTGTCTGCTGACGCCGGACAATCAGAACCGCCGCATCATCAATCAGCTGCTGCACGAGGCCGGCAGTGGCGACAGCCAGGTGCCGACGCTCGAATCCGATTCGATGACCGTGCTGGTGTCGCATGTCCGCACCGGTCGCTGGGCCAGCGTGATGCCGGCGATCCTGGCGGAGACGCTCGGTCTCATCGGCGCGGTGCGCGCGATTCCGATCGTCGAGCCGGCGGCGTTCCACACCGTCGGTCTCGTCGTGCGCAATCGCGAGACCATGACGCCGGCGGCTGCGGCGCTGGTCGCCGAAGCGCTCAAAGTGGCGAAGGTGCTCGATCAGGAGTTGGCCGCGTCGTCGGCGGCATAGATATTTTCGATCGGGCGATTGCAATCCACCATCGGATAGAAATGTTCTATCGCAGCACGAATCCGCTTTATTGATGCGCACCGGCGACTGGCGTCAAATCCGCGCGATCAATCAATCGTCGTGGATGGCGAATGTCGCGTTTCGAAACTTGGAATAAGGACCGCGCGCGCGAGATCATCGCGCAACACGCGGAACAGGATGGCGCGGCGCTGCCGATCCTGCATGCACTGCACGAAGCCTTCGGCTACGTTCACCGCGACGCCGTCACGATGGTAGCGTCGGCGCTCAATCTTTCGCGCGCCGAGGTTTACGGCATCGTCACCTTCTATCACGACTTCCGCTCGACGCCGCCCGGCACGCATGTGCTGAAGCTGTGCCGGGCCGAAGCCTGCCAGTCGCGCGGCGGCGACGCGCTGGCCGCGCGTGCGCGCGAGGCGTTGCATGTCGATTGGGGCGAGATCACCGCGGATCAACGCGTAACGCTCGAGCCGGTGTTCTGTCTCGGTCTCTGCGCCTGCGCGCCCGCCGCCATGCTCGACGAACGAGTCTTCGGCCGACTCGATGCGCAGCTTCTCGACACGCTGCTGTCGGCGACGAGGCAACTGTGAGCCGGCCGCGGATTTTCGTGCCGCGCGATGCTGGCGCGCTCGCGGTCGGCGCAGACGAGGTCGAGCGCGCCATCGCCGCGGCGCTGTGTCGGCGCGGCATCGACGCCGAGATCGTGCGCACGGGCTCGCGCGGGCTGTTCTGGCTCGAGCCGATGATCGAAGTTGCCGTGCAAGGCGCGCGCATCGCCTATGGGCCGGTGACATCCGCCGACGTCGAGGCGCTGTTCGATGCCGGCGTGCTCGAAGGCAAGCCCCACGCGTTGCGGCTGGGCAAGCCCGAGGAAATCCCGTACCTCAAGCGCCAGACGCGCCTGACCTTCGCGCGCTGCGGCATCGTCGATCGGCTGTCGATCGCGGATTATCGTGCGCATGGCGGCTTCAAGGGCCTGGAGCGCGCGCTGTCGCTCGGTCCGGCCGCGACCGTCGAGGAGGTTGTGCGGTCGGGCCTGCGCGGCCGCGGCGGCGCCGGCTTCCCGACTGGCATCAAATGGCGCACCACGGCGCAAGCCCAGGCGCCGCAGAAATACATCGTCTGCAACGCCGACGAAGGCGATTCCGGCACCTTCTCCGATCGCATGATCATGGAAGGCGATCCGTTCGTGCTGATCGAAGGCATGGCCATCGCCGGCATGGCCGTCGGCGCGACCAAGGGATTCATCTATATCCGGTCGGAATATCCGCACGCAGTCGAGACCTTCGGCCGCGCGCTCGCTGCCGCCGGCGCCGAGGGCTATCTCGGTCCGCGCGTCGCCGGCTCGGCGCACGAATTCGACATCGAGATCCGCGTCGGCGCCGGCGCCTATGTCTGCGGCGAGGAGACTGCGCTGCTCGATAGCCTCGAAGGCAAGCGCGGCATGGTCCGTGCCAAGCCGCCGCTGCCGGCGCATCACGGTTTGTTCGGCCAGCCGACCGTGGTCAACAATGTCATCTCGCTGGCCTCGGTGCCGATCATTCTGGCTGAAGGCGCTGACGCCTATGCCGCTTTCGGCTTGGGTCGCTCGCGCGGCACCATGCCGATCCAGCTCGCCGGCAACGTCAAGTATGGCGGTCTGTTCGAGGCCGGTTTCGGCGTGACGCTGGGCGAGCTGGTCGACGACATCGGCGGCGGCACCGCGTCGGGTCGGCCGGTGCGCGCCGTCCAGGTCGGCGGTCCGCTCGGCGCCTATTTCCCGCGGGCGCTGTTCGACACGCCGTTCGACTACGAGGCCTTCGCCGCGCGCGACGGTCTCATCGGCCACGGCGGCATCGTGGTGTTCGACGACACCGTCGACATGGCGCGCCAGGCGCGCTTCGCCATGGAATTCTGCGCCATCGAATCCTGTGGCAAATGCACGCCGTGCCGCATCGGCTCGACCCGCGGCGTCGAGGTGATCGACCGCATCGTGCGCGGCGAGAATCAGGCCGCCAATCTGGCGCTGATCGAAGAGCTCTGCGCCACCATGAAACTCGGCTCGCTTTGTGCGCTGGGCGGCTTCACGCCCTATCCCGTGCTGAGCGCGCTCAAACACTTTCCCGAAGACTTCGGCGCCGCGCCCGATCGCGCCGCCGCGGAGTAGGAGGGCCTATGGAGCTGATCAAGGAAACCGATTACGGCACGCCGGCCGCCAAGAGCGATAAGACCGTCACGCTGACCATCGACGGCTTCGGCGTCACGGTGCCGGAAGGCACCTCGATCATGCGCGCGGCGATGACGCTCGGCGTCCAGGTGCCGAAACTCTGCGCCACGGATTCGCTCGCCGCGTTCGGCTCCTGCCGGCTATGCCTGGTCGAGATTGAAGGCCGCGCCGGCACGCCGGCCTCGTGCACCACGCCGGTCGCCGCCGGCATGGTGGTGACGACCCAGAACGACCGCCTGGCGCGGCTCCGGCGCAACGTGATGGAGCTTTATATATCCGACCATCCGCTCGATTGTCTGACCTGCTCGGCCAACGGAAATTGCGAGCTGCAGGACATGGCGGGCGCGGTTGGCTTGCGCGAGGTGCGCTACGGCTATGCCGGCGAGAATCACCTAGCCGCCGCGAAGGACGAATCCAATCCGTATTTCACCTTCGATCCGGCGAAATGCATCGTGTGCTCGCGCTGTGTCCGCGCCTGCGAAGAGGTGCAGGGTACCTTCGCGTTGACGGTCGACGGCCGCGGTTTCGAATCGACGATCGCCGCCGGCATGGCCGAATCGTTTCTGGATTCCGAATGCGTCTCCTGCGGCGCCTGCGTCCAGGCCTGTCCGACCGCGACCCTGATGGAAAAGTCGCTGATCGAAGCGGGACAGCCCGAGCATTCGGTGGTCACCACCTGTGCCTATTGCGGCGTCGGCTGCAGCTTCAAGGCGGAGATGCGCGGCGGCGAGGTCATCCGCATGGTGCCGTACAAGGACGGCAAGGCCAATCACGGCCACTCCTGCGTCAAGGGCCGCTTCGCCTGGGGTTATGCGACGCATCGCGATCGCATCCTGAAGCCGATGGTGCGCGAGAAGATCACCGATCCCTGGCGCGAAGTGTCGTGGGAGGAAGCGCTCGGTCGCGTCGCCTCGGAATTCAAGCGCATTCAGGCGACATACGGCCGCGGTTCGATCGGCGGAATCACGTCGTCGCGCTGCACCAACGAAGAGACCTATCTGGTGCAGAAGCTGGTGCGCGGCGTGTTCGGCAACAACAACGTCGATACCTGCGCCCGCGTCTGCCATTCGCCGACCGGCTACGGCCTCAAGACTACGCTTGGCACTTCGGCCGGCACGCAGGATTTCGACTCGGTCGAAGAGGCCGACGTAATGCTGGTGATCGGCGCCAATCCGACCGACGCGCATCCGGTCTTTGCCTCGCAGATGAAGCGGCGGCTGCGCGCTGGCGCGCGGCTGATCGTGATCGATCCCCGCCGCACCGATCTGGTGCGCTCGCCACACATCAAGACCGATTACCACTTGCCGCTCAGGCCCGGCACCAACGTCGCGATGCTCAACGCCCTGGCGCATGTGATCGTCACCGAAGGGCTGGTCAACCGGGACTTCGTGCGGGAACGCGGCGACGCGCGCAGCTTCGCCGAATGGGAGCACTTCGTCGCCAAGGCGGAGAACGCGCCCGAGGCGGTCGCGTCCGTCACCGGCGTGCCGGCGGAAACCGTCCACGCGGCAGCGCGGCTCTACGCCACCGGCGGCAAGGCTGCGATCTATTATGGCCTCGGCGTCACCGAGCACAGCCAGGGCACGACGGCTGTCATGGGGATGGCGAACCTCGCCATGGCAACCGGCAATATCGGCCGGCGCGGCGTCGGCGTGAATCCGCTGCGCGGCCAGAACAACGTCCAGGGCTCGTGCGACATGGGTTCGTTCCCGCACGAGCTGCCGGGCTATCGCCACATCTCGGATGGCGCAACGCGGGCACTGTTCGAGGCGGCGTGGGGCGTCCATCTCGAATCCGAGCCCGGCCTGCGCATTCCCAACATGTTCGACGCCGCGGTCGACGGCACCTTCAAGGGCCTCTACGTCCAGGGCGAGGACATCGTCCAGTCCGATCCCGACACCAAACACGTCACGTCGGGCCTTGCGGCGATGGAATGCATCGTGGTGCAGGACCTGTTCCTCAACGAGACCGCGAATTTCGCGCATGTCTTCCTGCCCGGGTCGACGTTCCTTGAAAAGGATGGCACCTTCACCAACGCCGAGCGTCGCATCGGCCGCGTCCGCAAGGTGATGCCGCCCAAAGCCGGCATGGCGGACTGGGAGATTACGCTCGCTATTGCCCAGGCGATGGGCGTTCCCATGCATTACGACCATCCGTCCGAGATCATGGACGAGATCGCCCGGCTGACGCCGACCTTCACCGGCGTCTCGTTCAAGAAGCTGGACGAGGTCGGTTCGCTGCAATGGCCGTGCAACGCCAAGGCGCCGGCTGGCACGCCGATCATGCATGTCGGCGGCTTCGTGCGCGGCAAGGGCAATTTCGTCGTCACCGAATACGTGCCGACGGACGAAAAGGTCGGACCGCGTTTCCCGCTGCTGCTGACCACCGGCCGCATCCTCAGCCAATACAACGTCGGCGCGCAGACGCGGCGAACCGACAACGTGGTATGGCACGAGGAAGACCGGCTCGAGATCCATCCGCACGACGCCGAAGAGCGTGGCGTGCGCGACGGCGACTGGGTGCGGCTCGCGAGCCGTTCGGGCGAAACCACGCTGCGCGCCAAGATCACCGAGCGCGTCGCGCCGGGCGTGGTCTACACCACATTCCATCACCCCGACACCCAGGCCAACGTCGTCACCACCGACTTCTCCGACTGGGCGACCAACTGCCCCGAATACAAGGTCACGGCGGTGCAGATCTCGCCGTCGAACGGGCCGACGGAGTGGCAGGAAAGCTATCGCGACATGGCGGAAAAGAGCCGCCGGATCGACGTCAAGGTGCCGGCCACCGCGGCCGAATGAGCATGGACGGCTTCAACCCGGTCGAACGGATGCAACGGATCGCTTGGCGTGGCGGCAACGCCGCGGCGGGCGAGCGTACCATTCCCGGGGAAACCGCCGTCGCGCTCACCTATAACCGCGTCACGCACGCCGTGATGATGGCGACGCCGGCGGATTTCGAGGATTTCGGCGTCGGCTTCAGCCTGTCCGAAGGCATCATTGCGCGCGCCGGCGAGATCCACGACATCGAAATCGCACCCAGCGACGACGGCATCGATGTGCGGATGGAGCTCGCCGTGGAGCGCGCCGATTCCTTCACCGCGCGCCGCCGCTATCTCGCCGGTCCGACCGGCTGCGGCCTATGCGGCGTCGACAGCCTGGCCGAAGCGATGCGGCCGCCGCGCGAAGTGGTGTCCGACTTGCGGGTCTCGGCTGAGGCCCTGGCCGCGGCCGTCAACGCCCTGCCGGCGGGTCAGCGCCTCAACCGCCAGACGCGCGCGGTCCATGCCGCGGCCTATTGGGAGCCGGGCCGCGGCATCGTCGCCTTGCGCGAAGACGTCGGCCGGCACAATGCGCTCGACAAGCTCGCCGGCGCGCTGGCGCGCAGCGGCGCCAAAGCCGGCCGCGGCGCGGTGCTGCTGACCAGCCGGGTATCCGTCGAGCTCATCCAGAAGGCAGCGATGCTGGGCGCGCCGGTTGTCGCCGCGGTTTCGGCGCCGACCGCGCTGGCGGTGCGTGTCGCCGAGCAAGCCGGAATCACGTTGGCCGCGATCGTGCGCGCCGATGGTTTCGAGGTCTTCACGCATGGCGACCGCATCATCGGGGAGGCGGTGGAATATGTCGCATGACGCAAAGCTGGCCTATATGGCCAACCAGATCGGCAAATTCTTCGCTCACCAGCCCGCCGACCAGGCGGTCGACAGCATCGCCGATCATCTGCTCAAGTTCTGGGACCCGCGCATGCGTCGCGCGATCGTCGTGCATATCGAACAAAGCGGCGAGGCCGGCCTCGATCCGCGGGTTCTGAAAGCGATCGAAAAAGTCCGCGCTCACGACCGGCAGAAGACGGCGGTCGTTGCCCGCTAAGCGGCGACTGGACCGCCTGCGCGCGCGGCCTCAGGCCGGCGCGTTCTCGCGGGCGTGAAGCGCCATCGTGATCAGCGCCAAGCCGCCGAAGACCAAGTCGATGCCGACGAACAGGCCGAGCACCCAGACGGCGGTGCCGGGCAGGCCGGCGATGATCACCGCGGCGAGGAACAGGTCGATCACGCCGTTCAGCACGAGCCAGCCCCAGCGTCCCGACAGCGCCCGCCGGTGCTCGAGCGCGAACAGGATCGAAAGAACGCCCTCGATAACGAAGAAGGCGGTCAGCACCAGAGTGAGGGAGATCGCACCGCTGACCGGCCAGCCGATCAGGAGGATGCCGACGACGATGCCGAGGATGGCGGACAGCAGCGACCACCAGAAACCAGGTGCTCGGCGCAACCAGAATGTCGTGACGATGCCGAGGACGCCGCTGATGAGGAACAGCCAGCCGAGGAAGATCGCGATCGCCAGGGTCGCCAGCGTTGGCACGAAGATCGCAGCCGCGCCGAGGATCATCAGGACAATTCCCTCGATCAGATAGGCAACCCAATGCGCGCGCCGCAGGCGAGGCGGATTCGTCAGTGTCATCGCCGTCCTCCTCCGCTACTGTTAGCGCGCCCGTGGTAGCTATTCAACGTGCAGTGGACACGCCGGTTCGTGCGGCGCCGGCCTCGCTGCTGGCTGATTTGGATGCGCCAATTGCCCCCGGCCTTGCGCCGGTGCAAAGCTGGCGCCGGCGTTTGGGCGGAAAAGCGGGGAGCGGACCATGCCGTGGAAGCATCGTTGGCATCGCTGGTTGACCGGGAATTGGGACGATGTCGAGTGGCACGGCTGGAAGGCCGCTGCGCTCCGGATCGTCTATCTGACCGTCTGCATGCTCGGAACGTTGCTGGTCGCGCCGCTGATCCTGTCCGAGTTCCTGCACGGTTTTTTCTCGGGCCTCGGTGTCGCAACCGCGATTTTCGCTGTCTATTCCTGGCTCGTCGTCGGCCACTATCCGGAGCCGCCGCCGGCCGGCGTCTAGTCAGTGGGCGGCCACCCCTCGGCGCCGCTTGCAGTTACAAGCGGTTCAATGGCGTGCACCTAGTCGCGGCCGGTGCCTGGCGCGTTGCGGTGCGCCACCGGCTGGACCGCCGGAATCAGTTCTGACGTGCCACTGTCACCGCACTGCAAAAACTGGATGAATTGAAGTGTTCGCAAGCAAACGTGGCTTGATCTGAATCAAAGCTGCTGCGGATCGTGGCACTTAACCTTTCGTAAAAGTTGGAAAGCCACGGCGACGATCTCACCGCAGATCCAGGAGCAAGCCATGTCCATTTCGAAAAAGTTTTTGTGGGCAGCAATCGTGGTGCTGGGCGCGATTTCGTTCGGAATCGTCGCGCTGACGCGCGGCGAGCCCGTCAATGCCGCCTGGCTGCTGACCGCGGCGGTGTGCATCTTCTTTATCTCATTCCGCTTCTACGGCCTGTGGATCGCCAACAAGGTGCTCGGCGCCAACGCGGCGCGGCAGACGCCGGCCTATCGGCGCAACGACGGTCTCGACTACGTCCCGACCAATCAGTACGTGCTCTATGGCCACCATTTCGCGGCCATTGCCGGCGCCGGACCGTTGGTCGGCCCGGTGCTCGCGGCACAGATGGGCTATCTGCCGGGCACGCTCTGGATTCTGGCCGGTGTCGTCTTCGCCGGCGCGGTCCAGGACATGACCGTGCTGTTCCTGTCGACGCGGCGCGACGGTCGCTCGCTCGGCGACATGATCCGCGCCGAGATGGGACCCGTCGCCGGCACCATCGCCGGCATCGGCGTGCTCCTGATCTGCGTCATCATCCTGGCGGTGCTGGCGCTCGTCGTGGTGAAGGCGCTGTTCGGCAGCCCGTGGGGCACCTTCACGGTGTTCTGCACCGTGCCGATCGCCTTCATCATGGGTCTCTACAACCGGTTCGTCCGGGTGGGGCGCATCGCCGAGATGTCGATCATCGGCGCCGTGTTGCTCCTCGCGGCGCTGGTCTACGGCAAGACCGTCGCCGACACGCCGTCGCTGGCAGTCTATTTCAACCTGTCGCCGACGACGTTGGCGATGATCATCATCGGCTACGGTTTCGTCGCCTCGGTGCTGCCGGTGTGGCTGTTGCTCGCGCCGCGCGATTACCTGTCGACCTTCCTGAAGGTCGGCGCCCTCGTGCTCCTCGGCGTCGGCGTCATCATTGCCCGTCCCGAGCTGCAGATGCCGTCCTTCACCAAGTATGTCGACGGCACCGGTCCGGTCTGGGCGGGCAGCTTGTTCCCGTTCCTGTTCATCACGATCGCCTGCGGCGCCGTGTCCGGCTGGCACTCGCTCATCTCGTCCGGTACCACGCCGAAGATGGTGGAGAACGAGCGGCAAATCGCCTTCATCGGCTATGGCGGCATGTTGACCGAGGCTTTCGTGGCGATCATGGCGATGATCGGCGCGTCGGTGATCCATCCCGGCGTCTATTTCGCCATGAACAGCAGCGCGGGCCTGATCGGCACCACGGCGGCGAGCGCCGCCCATGTGGTGTCGTCGTGGGGCTTCACCGTCACGCCCGACATGCTTAACCAGGTCGCGAAAGACGTCGGCGAGATCTCCATCCTGTCCCGAACGGGCGGCGCGCCGACGCTGGCGGTCGGCATGGCGACCATCTTCTCGAGCTTCCTTGGCGGTCGCGAGATGATGGGCATCTGGTACCACTTCGCCATCCTGTTCGAGGCGCTGTTCATCCTGACGACGGTCGACGCCGGAACCCGCGTCCTTCGCTTTATGATCCAGGATCTCGTCGGCAACGCCGTTCCTGCTTTCAGGGAGACGAAGTCGTGGGGCAACAACGTCATCGGCTCGGCGGCCTCTTGCGTGCTGTGGGGCTATCTCCTCTACGCCGGCGTGACCGATCCCTATGGCGGTATCTGGACGATGTGGCCGCTCTTCGGCGCCACCAACCAGATGTTGGCGGCGATCGCGCTTATCCTCTGCACGGTGGTGCTGTTCAAGATGAAGCGCGAGCGCTTCGCCTGGGTGACCATCGTGCCGGCGACGTGGCTGGTCATCTGCACGGTCACTGCGGGGCTGGAGAAGGTTTTCGATCCGGATCCGAAGATCGGCTTCATCAGCCACGCGGTGAAGTTCGGCAACGCCCTGGCGGCCAACCAGATCCTGGCCCCCGCCAAGTCGCTCGAAACCATGAGCCGCGTCATTTTCAACGACTATCTCGACGCGATCCTCGCCGCGGCCGCGGTGGCAATCGTGGTGCTGATGGTGATCTATGCAGTCATCGACATCCGCAAGGCGCGCGGCACGCCGAAGGCGACCGCCATCGAGATTGGCGGTCCGGCGGCAGTGGCAGGCGATGACTAAGACGAGGACGGCATGGGGTTGGGCGGTGAAAGCCGCCCGCCTCATGGTCGGCATTCCCGATTACGACAACTATGTGGAGCACCGCAAGGCGCACCACCCCGGCGAGCCGATCATGACTTACGAGGAATTTTACCGCGAACGTCAGAACGCGCGTTATGCCTGCGAAAAAGGCCGGTTCAAGGGTTGCTGCTGACGGAGCGATAAACGGCAGGCCACGCCGCGCGTGCCGAACAAGGAGGTCGAGATGGAACGAGAGACAATGCACCGCCTCCTCCGCGACATGTTGCTCGCGCGGGTGTTCGAGGAACGGGCGGCCGAGGAATACACCAAGCGCAATATCGCCGGGTTCCTGCACCTGTACCCCGGTGAGGAAGCCGTCGCGGCCGGCGTCCTCAATGCGGCCAGCCCCGCCGATTACATCGTCAGCACTTATCGCGAGCACGCTCACGCGCTGGTGCGCGGCGTACCCCCGGGCAAAGTGATGGCCGAGTTGTTCGGCCGCGCTGACGGCATGAGCGGCGGCATGGGCGGCTCGATGCACATGTTCGATCGCGAGCGGCGCTTCATGGGCGGCTATGCGATCGTGGGCGAAAGCTGCCCGATCGGCGTCGGCATCGCCTACTCGATTGCGATGCGCGCCTTGCCGGAGGCCGTGATCTGTTTTTTCGGCGATGGTGCCGTCAACCAGGGCGCCTTCCACGAGGCGCTCAACATGGCGGGGCTGTGGCACCTGCCGATCCTGTTCGTCTGCGAGAACAATCATTACGCCATCGGCACCGAGGTGCACCGGCACTCTGCAGTGCCGGAACTCTACAAGCGCGTCGCGGCCTACAATATCCCGGCGGAAAAGATCGATGGCATGGACGTGCTCAAGGTCTATGACGCGACCCGCCATGCGCTGGCGCGCATCCGCCGCGGCGGCGGTCCGCAATTCATCGAGTGCGAGACGTACCGCTATCGCGGTCATTCCATGGCGGATCCCGACAGCTATCGGCCGGCGGTCGAGTTGAAAGCCTATCAGGCGCACGATCCGCTCTCGGCGGCGATCCGCAATCTCGAATTCCGCTATCCGAGTCCCGAAGAGCTGGCCGCGGCCGGTCCCGACGGCATTTCGCGTCTGGCGCAGCACATGGTCGATGCCGGCCATGTCCACGAAGCCGAAGTCGAGGCGTTGAAGAATGACGTGCAGAAGATCGTCGACGACGCCGTTCAATTCGCGGCGGCAAGCCCGCCACCGACGATGGATGCGGCGTGGCGGGCCTTGAACTGCAACCGGCACCAGGAAGTCCTGATCTGAGGAGGCACGCCATGGCACAGGAAATGCTCTATTGGCAGGCTCTCAATCGGGCCATGGACATCGAGATGGAGGAGGACGACTCGGTCTTCGTCCTCGGCGAGGATGTCGGCCTGTACGGCGGCAGCTACCGCGTGACGGACGGGCTTTACGCCAAGTACGGCGAATGGCGCGTGCGCGATACGCCGATCTCGGAGGGCGGCTTCACCGGAGTGGGCGTGGGCGCAGCTCTGGTCGGCATGCGTCCGATCGTCGAAATCATGACCATCAACTTTGCCATGCTGGCTCTCGATTCGATCGTCAACGGCGCGGCCAAGATTTCGCTGATGTCGGGCGGTCAGTTTCCGGTGGGGCTGGTCGTGCGCGTGCCCGGCGGCGCCGCCCATCAGCTCGCGGCGCAGCACGCCCAGCGGCTTGAACAGATGTTCATGAACGTGCCTGGCCTGCGCATTGCGGTGCCGTCGACGCCGCAGGACGCCTATTGGCAGCTGCGCCAGGCGATCGCCAGCGACGAGCCAATTGTCGTGCTCGAGCACGAGCTGCTCTACTTCGTCAAGGGCATGGTCGACATCGTCGCCGAGCCGCCGCCGATGCATCGGGCCGCGGTGCGCCGTCCCGGCAAGGACCTCACCATCGTCAGCTATTCGCGCATGGCGCTGCTTGCGCAGGAAGCCGCCGCTGAGCTCGCTAAGGAGGGCATCGACGCCGAGGTGATCGATCTGCGTAGCCTGAAGCCGATCGACTGGGACACCTGTGCGACCTCGATCAACAAGACGCACCGTTTGCTGGTTGTCGAAGAGGACTGCCGCTTCGCCGGCGCCGGCGCGGAAATGCTGGCGAGCCTGACGGAACGCTGCTTCTTCTCCTTCGACGCGCCGCCGCAGCGCCTGGCCGGTCTCGACATTCCGACGCCCTATAACGGCGCGCTCGAGGCGGCCAGCATCCCCCGCGTCGCTGACATCGTCGATGCGGCGCGTACGCTCTGCAAGCCGGCACAGAAAGCCGCCGAATAAGGGACAGGGAATGACGTTCGATCGAAGCGGAGCGCAGAGGGGATATGGCTGATACTGATATCGCGACAGCAGGAGTTTCCGAACGGCCCGTCATCCGCAAGCGTCGCGCCGACTGGCACATCGCGCCGAACATGCTCGATTACGATGCGACGCGTCGCACCTTCACTTGGGAAACGGCGCGACAGGCGTTGGATGGTCTGCCCGGTGGCCGCGGCCTCAATATCGCCCACGAAGCCCTCGATCGGCACGTTGCGGCCGGACGCGGCGACAAGATCGCGCTGCGCTGGCTCGGCAAGGACGGGGGTCGCGTTGAACTGAGTTACGCCCAGCTCGCCCAGGCCAGCAATCGCTTCGCCAACCTGCTCCAGCGCCTCGGCCTAAAGCGCGGCGACCGTGTCTTCGCGCTGCTCGGCCGCGTGCCCGCGCTTTACATCGCCGCGTTCGGCACGCTCAAGGCCGGTTGCGTGTTCTCGCCACTGTTTTCCGCGTTTGGGCCCGAGCCGGTGCGCGCGCGCATGTCGATCGGCGAAGGCAAGGTTCTCGTCACCACCGCGCAGCTTTATCGGCGCAAGGTCGCCGCGATCCGCGACAAGCTGCCGAGCCTGGCCCATGTCCTGCTCGCGTCGGACGGCGAGGAATCGTCGCTGACCGGACCCGGTATGCTCGCGCTCGATCCGGCGCTTGCGCAATGCGCGCTGGAGTTCACGATCGCACCGACCGGCCCCGAGGATCCCGCGCTGCTGCATTTTACCAGCGGCACGACCGGCCGGCCCAAAGGCGCGTTGCATGTGCATGCCGCAGTCGTTGCGCATCACACCACCGGTAGGTTCGCGCTCGATCTGCACCCCGACGATATATTCTGGTGCACGGCCGATCCGGGCTGGGTCACGGGTATGTCCTACGGCGTGATCGCGCCGCTCACCAACTACACGACCATGGTCGTGGACGAGCAGGATTTCGACGCCGAGCGCTGGTACGGCATCCTGAGCCGCGAGCGCGTTACCGTCTGGTACACCGCGCCGACCGCGGTCCGCATGATGATGCGCTATGGCGAGGAGGTCGCGCGTAAGTACGATCTCTCGGCGCTGCGCTTCATGGCCAGTGTCGGCGAGCCGCTCAATCCCGAGGCGGTCGAATGGGGCGTACAGGCGCTGGGTCGTCCGTTCCACGACAACTGGTGGCAGACCGAGACCGGCGGCATCATGATCGCCAATTTCATCGCTATGGACATCAAGCCAGGCTCGATGGGCAAGCCGATGCCCGGCATTGAGGCGGCGATCGTGCGCCGCCACGACGACGGCTCGGTCGAGCTGGTCAAGGATCCCGGAGAGGAGGGTGAGCTTGCGCTCAAGCCGGGCTGGCCGTCGATGTTTCGCACGTATCTCCACGAGCCGGAGCGCTACGCGAAGTGCTTCGCGGGCGGCTGGTACCTGACCGGCGATCTCGCGAAGCGCGACCGCGACGGTTATTTCTGGTTCGTCGGCCGGGCCGACGACGTGATCAAGACGTCAGGCCATCTGATCGGACCTTTCGAGGTCGAAAGCGCCCTGATGGAGCATCCGGCCGTGGCCGAGGCCGGTGTGATCGGCAAACCCGATCCGGTGGCCTTCGAGATTATCAAGGCCTTCGTCACGCTGAAACCCGGTCACAAGCCGAGCGAGACGCTACGTCGCGAGATCCTCGCGCGTGCCCGCAAGAGTCTGGGCGCGGCGGTCGCGCCCAAGGAACTCGCGTTCGCGCCCAACCTGCCGAAGACGCGCTCCGGCAAGATCATGCGGCGGCTGCTGAAGGCGCGCGAGTTGGGCCTGCCTGAAGGCGATACGTCGACGCTCGAGGGCAACCAATGACGCGGCCCTCCGGAGACGCGCCCGCGAGGCCCGAACGCCATCACGGCGGTGCGTAATGAGCGAGTTCAAGATGCCGGCGCTTGGCGCCGACATGGACCACGGCACGCTGGTTGAGTGGCTGAAGCAGCCGGGCGACCACCTTACCCGCGGCGACATCATCGCCGTGGTGGAGACCGACAAGGGCGCCGTCGAAGTCGAGGTCTTCGAAGATGGAACGCTCGAGCGGCTGATCGCCAAGCCGGGCGAACGTCTGCCCGTCGGCGCGCCGATCGCCATCATCCGCGATGTCGGCGAACGCGCGCCATCTGCGCCGGCCACGCCCCAGGCGCCCACGCCGCCGCCGGTTCCACCGTTAGCACCGCGGGTTGCGACCGCGGCGGCACCGCTTCGTGCTGCGCCGCAGCCGTCGCATACGCATCGCATCTCGCCATTGGCGCGCCGCCGCGCCAAAGAGCTCGGCATCGACCCCGACGCGCTTGTCGGCAGTGGCCCTGGCGGCGCGGTATCGGTCGCGGATGTCGAAGCCGTTGCGCGCGCCGCGCCGCCGCCGGCCGCGGTTTCGGCTCCCGCTCCTAGTCCTGCTTCTGCTCCGGCTCCTAGCGCGGTGCCCGTCATGCGCAGCGTGATCGGGGCGGCGATGGCACGCTCGAAGCGTGAAATCCCCCACTACTATCTTTCCCACACTGTCGACCTCGAGCCGGCGTTGCGCTGGCTCGAGGCCGCGAATCTGAAACGCCCCATGGCGGAGCGCATGCTCTACGGCGTCCTGTTGCTCAAAGCAGTGGCGCTGACGCTCCGCGAGTTCCCCGAGCTCAACGGCCAGTTCGTGAATAACCAATTCAAGGCCAGCGCTGCGATCCATCTGGGCGTCGCGATCTCGATCCGGCAAGGCGGTCTCATCGCACCGGCCATTCACGACGTCGACAAGCGGAACTTGAGTGATCTGATGGCGGCCTTTCGCGACCTTGTGCGTCGGGCGCGGGCCGGCAGCCTGCGCAGCTCCGAGCTTTCCGACGGCACAATCACCGTGACCAGCCTCGGCGAACAGGGAGTCGAAGGTATTTTCCCGATCATCTACCCGCCCCAGGTGGCGATCGTCGGCTTCGGCGCCATCGCGAGCCGTCCGTGGGTCGTGGGCGATGCAATCGAGCCGCGGCGGGTAATCACCGCGTCGCTCTCGGGCGACCACCGGGTGAGCGACGGCCACCGCGGCGGCCGGTTTCTCGCGGCGCTGGGCGGCCTTTTGCAGGAGCCAGGGAAGCTATGACCAAGGACGAAATCAAAGCGGCAGTATTAGAGGCGTTGAAAGCCGTCGCGCCCGAGATGGACGAGGCTTCGCTCAAGCCGAACAAGAGCCTGCGTGACCAGCTCGACGTCGATTCGATGGATTTCCTGAATTACGTCATTGGAATCCACGACGCGCTCAAGATCGATATACCCGAGGCGGACTACCCCAAGCTGGCGACCCTCGATGGGGCCATCGCCTACGTCGCGGAGCATGTCGGTGCCAAGTGAATCTTCACCACCGGCTTTCGTTTGTCGCTGCAACACCTGCGGTCGCTCCAAGATTTGTCGTGCCGCAACGCGACGGCTGTCGAGCCGTTACGGGAACTGGGCTGGCGCGTCGCGTCGCCCGACCAAGGAGTGAGCGGACCGTGGATGCCAAGCCGAGCGATATGACGCCGGTCGTCGACCTGACCCGGGAGAAGGGCACCGGGCCGGTCCGCGTGCGACGGCCGATCTATGTCGACCTGCTGCCGCCCTGCAATCACGCCTGTCCGGCGGGCGAGAACATCCAGGCGTGGCTCGATCTGGCGCAGGCCGGCAAATACCGCCAGGCCTGGGACGTCCTGGTGCGCGACAATCCGATGCCGGCGGTGCACGGTCGCGTCTGCTACCACCCCTGCGAGAATTCGTGCAATCGCGGCCAGCTCGACGCGCCGGTGAGCATTCACGCGGTCGAGCGCTTTCTTGGCGACCGCGCCGCGCAAGAGAGCTGGGCGTTCAAGGTCGATGTGCCGCCCAGCGGCAAGCGCGTGCTGATCATCGGCGCGGGACCGAGCGGCCTGTCGGCGGCTTATCACCTCACCCGGCTCGGCCATACGGTCGAAATCCGCGATGCCGGACCGTTGCCGGGCGGGATGATGCATTTCGGCATCCCGTCCTATCGCCTGCCGCGCGCCGAGCTCATGCGCGAAATCAGCCGGATCGAAGCCATGGGCGTGAAGATTGTCACCAATCATAAGGTGACCGACGTTCTTGACGAGCAGGCCGCCGGGCGTTTCGACGCGGTGTTCATCGCCATCGGCGCCAGCATCGGCAAACACGTCGACATTCCGGCACGCGACGCCGTGCGCGTTCTCGACGCCGTGTCGCTGCTCCATAACGTCACCACCGGCGAGGCGCCGCGGCTCGGCCGCCGCGTCGTGGTCTATGGCGGCGGCAACACCGCGATGGATGCGGCCCGCACCGCCAAGCGGCTCGGCGCCGACGAGGCGCTGATCGTCTATCGGCGCGACCGGGCGCACATGCCCGCGCACGCCTTCGAGGCCGACGAGGCCATGGAAGAGGGCGTCAAGATCAAGTGGCTCTCGACCATCAAGGAGATCGTCGGACCGGAGCTGACGGTCGAAGCGATGGAGCTCGACGCCGACGGCCGACCGCATCCGACCGGCCGGCTCGAGAAGCTCACCACCGACGCGATCGTCCTGGCGCTCGGCCAGGAGACCGACAGTCGCTTCTTGCGTCAGATACCCGGCATCGAATTCGCCGCCGACGGCGCGGTCCGGGTCGGCCGCGACATGATGACCGGCCATCCGGGCATCTTTGCCGGCGGCGACATGGTGCCGGGCGAGCAGTCGGTGACGATCTCGGTCGGCCACGGCAAGCGCGCGGCGCGGCATATCGACGCCTGGCTGCGCGCCACGCGCTACGAGCCGGCGCCGAAGCATCCGCTGGTCGGCTTCGACGCACTGCAGCTGCCGGTCTACAGCGACGCCGAGCCGCGGCCGCAGAAGACGCTGGCGCTGGCCGAGCGCGCCCGCGGCTTCGGCGAGGTGGTCGCGGGCCTGACGGAAAACGAGGCGCACTACGAAGCGCAGCGGTGCCTGTCCTGCGGCAACTGCTTCGAGTGCGACAATTGCTACGCCGCCTGTCCCGAAGGCGCGATCGTCAAGCTCGGACCTGGCCGGCGCTATCGCTACGACTACGCGAAATGCACCGGCTGCGCCGTCTGCTTCGAACAGTGCCCGTGTCACGCGATCGAAATGATTCCCGAAGCCGGCGTGAGTGACTGAGATGGCCAAGCAAGTCGCAACCATGGACGGCAACACGGCCGTTGCCCATGTCGCCTATCGGGTGAACGAGGTCTGCGCGATTTTCCCGATCACGCCGTCCTCGACCATGGCGGAACTCGCCGACGAGTGGGGCGCCGCCGGCATCAAGAACATCTGGGGCAACATCCCCGTGGTGCAGGAGATGCAGAGCGAGGGCGGTGCCGCCGGCGCAGTGCATGGCGCGCTACAGGCGGGCGCCATGACGACGACCTTCACGGCGTCGCAGGGCCTGCTGCTGATGATCCCCAACATGTTCAAGATCGCCGGCGAGCTGACGTCGACGGTGTTCCACGTCGCGGCGCGTTCGGTCGCGACGCAGGCGCTGTCGATCTTCGGCGAGCACTCCGACGTCATGGCCACGCGCACCACCGGCTTCGCCATCCTGGCCTCGGGCTCCGTCCAGGAGGCGCACGATTCGGCGCTGATCGCCCAGGCCGCGACGCTTCGGTCGCGCGTGCCCTTTGTGCATTTTTTCGACGGTTTCCGCACCTCGCACGAGGTCAGCACCCTGACGCTGGTAGACGACGCCAAGATCCGCGCGATGATCGACGACGAGCTGGTGCGCACCCACCGGGCGCGCGCGCTCAATCCGGAGCATCCGTTCATCCGCGGCACGGCGCAGAATCCGGACACTTTTTTCCAGGGCCGCGAAGCGGTGAACCCCTATTACGCCGCGACGCCGGACATCGTGCAGGTGGCGATGGACCAGTTCGCGAAACTGACGGGGCGGCGCTACCGCCTGTTCGACTACGAGGGGCCCGACGACGCTGAACGCGTCGTCGTCGTGATGGGGTCAGGCGCCGAAGTCGCGCGCGAGACCGCGGCTGCGCTGCGGCGCGCCGGCGAGAAGGTGGGTGTGCTTCAGGTGCGCCTGTTCCGGCCGTTCTCGGCGGCGCATTTCCTTGCGACGCTGCCCGCGTCGTGCCGCGCTGTCGCGGTTCTGGAACGGACGAAGGAGCCCGGCGGCGGCGGCGAGCCGGTTTACCTCGACGTGGTGCAGGCGCTCGCTCAGGCGGTGGCGCAGGGCCGGCGTGCGCGGCTGCCGAAGATGATCGGCGGCCGTTTCGGCCTGTCGTCGAAGGATTTCAATCCGGCGATGGCCAAGGCGGTCTTCGACGAGCTGAAGAAGCCCGAGCCGAAGAGCGACTTCACCGTCGGCATCAACGACGACGTGGCGCACACCAGCCTCGACGTCGATCTGGCCTATTCGACTGAAGCCGACGACGTGGTGCGGGCGGTGTTCTACGGCCTCGGCGCGGACGGCACCGTCGGCGCCAACAAGAACAGCGCCAAGATCATCGCCGAAGACGCCGGGCTCTACGCCCAAGCATATTTTGTCTACGACTCGCACAAATCCGGCGCCCAGACGGTCTCGCATCTGCGCTTCGGACCGCGGCCGATCCGCTCGCCCTATCTCATCGCGTCGGCGAATTTCGTCGGCTGCCACCAGTTTCATTTTCTGACCCGCATCGACGTCCTGCGGCTGGCGGCTCCCGGCGCCACCTTTCTGCTCAACAGCCCGTACGGGCCGGAAGAGGTCTGGGACCACCTGCCGCGCTCGGTGCAGCAGCAGATCATCGCTAAGAAGCTCAAGGTCTTCGTGATCGACGCGACCAAGGTGGCGCAGGAGGTCGGCCTCAAGAACCGTACCAATACCGTGTTGCAGACTTGCTTCTTCGCGATCTCGGGCGTTCTGCCGCACGACCAGGCGATCACCCAGATCAAGAACGCGATCCGCAAGACCTATGGCGGGAAGGGCGAGGAGGTCGTCCAGAAGAACTTCAAGGCCGTCGACGATACGCTCTCCCGCCTCCGTGAGTTCAAGGTGCCCGCGCGGGTGACCAGCAGCTTCGACCGGCCGCCGCCGGTGCCGGCGAACGCGCCCGAATTCGTGCGCCAAGTGACGGCGAAGATGTTCGAGGGCCTGGGCGACGGGATTCCGGTGAGCTTGATGCCGGCCGATGGCACGTTCCCGTCCGGCACGGCGGCGTGGGAAAAGCGCAACATTGCCGACGAGGTTCCGGTCTGGCGGCCCGATCTCTGCGTCCAGTGCGGCCAATGCAGCTTCGTCTGTCCGCACGCCGTCATCCGCGCCAAATATTACGACGAATCGCGGCTCGAGGACGCGCCGCGGAGCTTCAAGTCGGCGGCGGTCAACGCGCGCGGCTATCCCGACGTGCGTTTCAGCCTCCAGTTCTACATCGAGGATTGCACCGGCTGCGGCCTCTGCGTCGAGGCGTGTCCGGTGCACAGCCCGATCGAGCCCAACATCAAGGCGATCAATCTCGCGCCGAAGGCGCCGCTGGTCGAAACCGAGCGCGCCAACGTGGCGTTCTTCGAGAGTCTGCCGGTCAATGACCGGGCCCGGGTCGATTTCGCCAACGTGCGCGGCGTGCAGTTCCTTGAGCCGCTGTTCGAGTTCTCCGGCGCCTGTGGCGGCTGCGGCGAGACGCCTTATCTCAAGCTGCTGTCGCAGCTCTTCGGCGACCGCATGATGGTGGCCAATGCCACTGGGTGCTCGTCGATCTATGGCGCCAATCTGCCGGTCACGCCATGGAGCAAGAACCACGAGGGTCGCGGCCCGGCGTGGTCGAATTCGCTGTTCGAGGACGGCGCCGAATTCGGCCTCGGCTTCCGACTGGCGGCGGACAAGCACGTTGAGCTCGCCACCGCACGGCTCAGTGCGTTGGTGCCGGAACTGGGCGAGAGTTTCGTCGCCGCGGTCCTGACCGCGCCGCAGGTCCAGGAGTCGGAAATCCGCGCGCAGCGCATCCGCGTCGCCGAACTCAAGACCAAGCTGCTGAAACTGGCCGAACGCAACGACACCGCGCGCGATCTGCTGTCGGTCGTCGATCACCTCGTCCGCCGCAGCATCTGGATCGTCGGCGGCGACGGCTGGGCCTACGACATCGGCTACGGCGGCCTCGACCATGTGCTGGCGAGCGGCCGCAACGTCAACGTTCTGGTGCTCGACACCGAAGTCTATTCGAACACCGGCGGCCAGGCGTCGAAGGCGACGCCGCTCGGCGCAATCGCCAAATTCGCCGCCGCCGGCAAGCGCGTCGCGCGCAAGGATCTGGCGCTGCAGGCGATCGCCTACGGCAACGTCTATGTGGCGCAGATTGCCATGGGCGCCAACCCGCAGCAGACGTTGCAGGCCTTCCGCGAGGCAGAGGCCTACGAAGGACCGTCGCTGATCCTCGCCTATTGCCACTGCATCGCGCACGGCTTCGACCTGCGCTACGGCATGAAGCAGCAGGACTTGGCGACCGCGAGCGGCTATTGGCCGCTGTTCCGGTACGATCCGGCGATGCGCCAGGTGGGCGAGAATCCGTTCCGCCTCGACTCGCCGCGGCCGACGCGGCCGCTGAAGGATTATGCCTACAACGAGCTGCGCTATCGCGGGCTGGCGATGACGCATCCGGCCGAGGCGGAAGCGCTGCTGCGCCAGGCGCAGGCGGACGTCACGGCGAAGTATCGCAGCTACGAGCAGTTCACGCGTCTCGATGGCGGGCCGACGCCGAGCCAGGCGGCGACGGCGCAGCGGAACTTGTGACGGCTGGCCGACGGAGGATCGCGACGATGGACCTGAGCACGCGTTATCTGGGCCTCGCGCTGAAAAATCCGCTGGTGGCGAGCGCCGGTCCGCTCAACGGCAGTCTCGACAACATCCGGCGGCTCGAGGATTGCGGCGCCGCGGCGGTCGTGCTGCCGTCGATCTTCGAGGAGCAGGTCGATTACGAAGAGCAGCTGATCGAGCAGCTGATCGCCACCGGCAGCGACAGCTACGCCGAAGCCTTGAGCTATTTCCCCGTGCAGGCGACCTATGCGATCGGGCCCGACCGCTATCTCGATCTGGTGCGGCGCGCGCGCCAGGCGGTCGGCATTCCGGTGATCGGGAGCCTCAATGGCGTGAGCAATCATGGCTGGATCAATTATGCGCGAGAGATCGAGGCAGCCGGCGCCGCCGCCATCGAATTGAACGTGTATTTCATCGCTTCCGACTTGGATCTGTCCGGACGCGAGGTCGAGCAGCGCTACATCGACATCCTGAAGGCGGTGAAGCACGCCGTGAAGATTCCGGTCGCGGTCAAGCTCGGGCCGTATTTCAGCGCCTTTGGCCACTTGGCCCGGCAGCTGGATCATGCCGGCGCCGACGGCCTCGTGCTGTTCAACCGCTTCTACGAGCCGGACATCGATCTGGCGCGGATGGCGCTCGTCTCGAAGCCGGAGCTCAGTGGCGCGTACGAGATGCGCCTGCCGCTGCTCTGGGTGAGCGTGCTGGCGGGGCGGGTCGAGGCTTCGCTGGCCGCGAGCACCGGTATCGACTCCGCCGACGATGTCGTCAAGTATTTGCTGGCGGGCGCAGACGTGGTGATGACGACGTCGTCGCTGCTGCGGCACGGCATCCCCCACATCAAGGAGCTCCTGGGCGGGCTCGAGGCCTGGCTCGATGCACGCGATCTAGCCACACTGGCGGCCATCCGCGGTCGGCTCAGCCACTGCAATGTCGTCGATGCCGGCGCGTTCGAGCGCGCCAACTACATCAAGATGCTGCAGGCGTACAAGCTGTCGTGAGGCCGCGACGAGCGATAAATCCCAAGCAGCGCATCGGATTGATCCTTGCCGTATCGCTCGTCCTGATCACCCTGCTGCAGTCGAGCGCCCGCGCAATCGACCTCCATGCCTATTGGGACGACCGTTGTGCGGATTGCCATGGCCATTCGGCCGCATTCGCCCGCAAGTTCCTTACGGCCAAGGACGGCCGACTGCAGGGGCATGATCACGTTTACGACCTGCAACGCTTTTTGATGAACCATTATCTGCCGCCGGATATGGTCGCGCCGGTGACCGCCATGCTCATGGCCCAGGTGACGACCGAGCCGCAGTTCAAGGAACGCTGTGGCCGCTGCCATGAGACCGCCGCCGCACTGGCCCGCAAGGCGCTCACCCTGCGCGATGGCGTCTTGATTGACCGCGCGACCGGCAAGCCGACGGCGGAATTTCTCAACGGACATCAGGGAGTGTCCGCCGCCGAGGTGCCATTTTTCGTGGGCGTGCTGACGCGCGTGACGCGCGAGGTGGAAGGGCGCTGAGTTAAGTGGTGCCGACGCGCGGATTCGAACCGCGGACCTACTGATTACGAATTGCTTCCGGAGGTTTTGCCCGTTCGCTCCGGTATCCCCTAAGCTACTCCCGCGATTGATTAATTCATAAAATATTTTTCGCCGAAGACGCCTCGTAGACGCCGCGACTCTCTTTCTTGTGGTACCTATGTGGTACCGGAAATTGTCAGTCAGTGGCGAGATCAGTATGCCGAAACTGACCAAGCGTTTGGTCGAAAGCTTCGCCCCGGAAGGGCGCGATGTGATCCTGTGGGACAGCGAGCTTCCAGGCTTCGGCGTGCGCATCTGGCCCTCCGGCAAGCGCGTCTACATCCTCAAATATCGCAACAAGAGCGGGCGGCAACGCAAACCCAAGATCGGACTGCATGGCTCGATCACGGTCGAACAGGCGCGTCTTAAGGCACGGCTTTGGCTTGCCGAGGCGTCCGATGGCGGCGACCCCTCGGGCGAGCGCGACGAGGCGCGCAACGCGCCGAAATTCTCCGAATTCGCCGAGCGCTATTTCAAGGAGCATGCCGAAAGCCGGTTGAAGCCGAGCACAATTCGCGAAATTCGCCGAATTATTGATCGCGTCTTATTGCGCAATTTCGGGGCGCGCAAATTGGCTGAAATCACACGGGCCGATATTGCTGAGCTTCACCACAAGTTGAGCAAATCGCCTTACCAAGCCAATCGGGTGCTCGCGCTTCTTTCCAATATGTTCAACATGGCCGAGCGCTGGGGTCTCAAGCCGGACTATTCGAATCCCTGCCGCCATATCGAGAAATTCAAGGAAAAGAAGCGCGACCGATATTTGACGCGGGAGGAATTCGGCCGGCTCAATGCCGCGCTGAATAAGGCCGAGCGGACCAAGAGCGAATTGCCGAGCGCCATTGCGGCTATCCGGCTGTTGGTATTCACCGGGGCGCGGGTCTCCGAAATTCTCACCCTCAAATGGGCCTATATCGACCGTGAGGAAAAGCGGTTGCTTCTGCCCGACAGTAAGACCGGGGCCAAAATCATCTTCCTCAACGAGCCGGCCTACGAAATCCTGGCACGAATCGTGCCGATTCAGGGCAATCCCTACGTGATAGCCGGAGGCCTCGCCGGGGCGCATTTGAAGGATTTGGAGAAACCCTGGCAGCGCATCCGGGCAGAAGCCGAAATTTGCGATGTTCGAATGCACGATTTGCGGCACAGTTTCGCCAGCATGGCGGTTTCGAGCGGTCAATCCTTGCCGATGATCGGCGGGCTGCTCGGACACCGGAATACCAGCACGACGGCGCGCTATGCGCACCTTGCCGCGCAGCCGATGCACCGGGCCAATAAGATGATCGGCAAGCACCTCCTGGCGGCGATGCAGCAACCGCCCAGAAAGCCGGCGGAGCCGCCACACCTCAAACAGCCTGCTAAATCTCCCGAGCTCGTGGCGTGACCAGGCGTAGAACAGCGAAACCACCCCTTTATCCCGGCAAGCTCAATGAGCCGCTGGGACCGAGCGATGAGCCAATCTCTTTGCCTCCGGGTGAATTTGAATGGCGGCCCGAATTCGACGAGCGATTTGAATTGCTGTTCGAGCATTTCTCGATTTCAAATGACGATGCCGAACGCTGGAAAAAATTGTCCCTAGCTCTTGCCAAGAATCACGTACCCGGATTTCAAGAGAAACAACCTGAAACCCGAGGCCGCCCAAGCAAATGGGCACTAACCGATGAATTCGTTATTTGGTATGAATTCGACATTCTGGTGAAAAAGGGCAAAACAGAGCGGCAGGCGGTAAGAATTCTCACAGAGCGGCATCCCGACATCAAAGATTCGCAATCCGCCTTATTAATCAGGCTCAAGCGTTTCGATAAGCGCTTAACGGCACAGACCCAGCAATGGTGGAAACACAAACGCCGCTAGATTTCTGTATCGGTGTCCTCCGACACAAAAACAAAAGACGTTTTTGCATCACGCAAATTTCTCCAGGGTCATCCGTACGTCGCTAGTAAGCGACATGACTCTTTGGAGGGATACAATGGACGCTCTAACGGAAAGCCCTACATCGCAACGGCAATATCTGCGCACGGTCGAGGCTGCAAGTTTTCTGGGCCTATCACGGCGTACGCTTGAAAAGTGGCGCTGTGTCGGCGGCGGCCCGGTCTACTTCAAGTTCGGGCGAGTGTGCCTTTATCAGCTCAGCGATCTAAAGGCTTGGGCCGATGCCGGCCGGCGGACTTCTACGTCAGACCCCGGAGGTCAAACTCTTTGAAGCACGAGAAACGAGACCGCCGAGGAGGCCGCTGATCAGCGCTATGCCTTACGCCATTTGTCTCGGCCACCAACTGATGTTTGGCGCACTCGTTCGACATCAACCCCGACGCCGGGTGCCAATTTCCGAGCTTGCGCGATCGCCTTCGCTTGTGTGGGAGCCGTCGCGACCGGCGTTGACGATCCCCCGTATTTAACCGCATAGCCGCCTCGGGGCCGCTGTTCGACGAAGATATTGTTTTTACCCATGGTTGCTTCCTCCTTGTTTGAAAGTGCCGTCGAATCTCTCATAGAAATATGCCGGTCGTTTGTCTAGGAGAAACGAGTAGATATCCCTTGAATAGCCTAACCCAATGGGTTATATATGGTTATGCAGACCGTCGCTGAGACCGCGTATTTCAGCCGACGTGCCGAAAAACGCCTGACGGCGGACGAGCTGCGGGACGTTATCACCATGATCGCATCCGATCCCTTTTGCGGCGACTTGGTCAAGGAAACCGGCGGCTTGCGAAAGGTGAGGTTTGCCGCCGGCGGCAAGGGAAAAAGTGGCGGCGTCCGCATCTTGTATTATTGGTTTTCGGAGAATGCGCCGATCTTCCTTCTGGACGTGTTCAAGAAGGGCGAGAAGGACAATCTGAGCAAGGCCGAACGCAATGCGCTTGCCGCGCTCGCCGGGAGGCTCCGGGCAAGCTATCGGAGGATCAAATGAGCAGGAAGGTTTTCGAAGGTCTCAAGGAAAGCATGCTTGAGGCGATTGCGTTTGCCGAGGGCGATAAGAGCAAGGCCAAAGTGCATCAAATCGAGGTGCCCATGGTCAACGTTAAGGTCGCCCGTCAAAATCTCCATATGAGTCAGGACGAGTTCGCGACCGTCCTATGTATTCCTGTCTCAACGCTTCGCAAATGGGAACAGGGACAACGACGCCCAGACGCAGCAACACGATTGTTGCTTCAAGTCATTGTGCACGAGCCAAAGGCAGTTGAGAAAACTCTGACTACTCTAGTTCCAATTGTCAGTTCAGCCATACGTAAAGGCTCGCCAATGCATCGGCGCTAATTCTGACGATATGGCGCTTCGCCTTATTATTTGAAATGGCGAACGAGTTTCAGAATCGCCACTATATGCCTGTTTGTTTCGCTCTCTTTCTTCTCGGCTTTTTTATCCGCGAGTGAATAGACCGAAGCATTGGGGCGCTCTGCGTGGGCGGATTTTGTGTAGCAAATCGCGAGCTTCTTGGCCTGTGGCTCTGGCAGTTCCAGAGGAAGTTGAGGATGGTTCACTTTCTTATTCTTACGCATGAGAACCCTCCACTTTGATAGCCTTTTTATCTACGAGACCTTGGACGACAAGACCTTCCAATGCAGGCAAAGCTTCCAAGGTTTTGTCAAAGCGTGGTTCTGATTTTCTTGGATCTCTGCGAATCATCTTTCCAGAATCTTTTCTGGAATCTTTGGGAACTCGGAAAAGTTTTAGATACCGCGTCGGAGCAACGCCATCATATGGGAGAATTCTGTGGCCTGCTGCCGGTTCCACGGACACCGAGTTAGGTGTTTTGATGGAACCGGAGGTGGATCATGGCGAGACGGAAGTTTACGCGGGAGTTCAAGCTTGAGGCTGTGAAGCTGATCAAGGACCGAGGGGTGTCGTATGTGCAGGCAGC
>JAGWNF010000043.1 GCA_028871455.1 Alphaproteobacteria bacterium | reverse complement strand
CGTGCTCGCCGCCGCCGGCTACAACTTCGGCCTCCTCCTGCGCTGGCTGGCCGCGCTTTTGCGCGCCCTCATCCAGGCGTTCGTCGAGACCCATCCCGCACCTCAACCGGCCTGAAAATCACCCCGCGAGCGATTCTTCACGGACGACCCTATCATATCAAGCAAATAGGCGTACCAGGGGCATCGGCCCGCTCTCAAGACGGTCGCCCTGGGCCCGGAATACAAAATATCATCGCAATTATCACGATGATCACGAGCGCTATAATATGCATCCAGCTTGCGTATCGAACCGTTCTCAACGCCCTGTCAATATATTTACCTTTCGCTCGCTGAGATCAATTGTCCCGTATAGAGAGAGCAGGATCGCTCGCTTATCGATTGGCGGTCGTTTCGGCGAGCGAGATCAAATCCGCATTGCCCCCGACCGCAGTGGTATCGATCGACAGCATTCGCTCGGTCGCGAAGCGCATCAGATAATTGGGGCCGCCGGCCTTCGGCCCGGTCCCGGATAAACCCTCGCCGCCGAACGGCTGCGAGCCGACGACCGCGCTGACCATCGAGCGATTGACATAGATATTACCGACGCGTACCCGGCGGACGATCGCGTCGATCGTCCGGTCGATGCGGCTGTGTATGCCAAGCGTCAGACCATACTCGGTTCCGTTGATCTGGTCGACGACGTCGTCCAGCCGATCCGCGTGCCAACGGATGATATGGATGATTGGGCCGAACACCTCTCCGGTGAGGCGGTCGACGCGGTCGATTTCGAGCAGCGTGGGTCCGAAAAAGTAGCCAACCTCACATTCCTTGCCAGGGAGCACGCGGTAAACGATTTTGCCGATCCCGGCATCGATGTGCACCTGCAAGCGATGCGGCGCCGCTTCGTCGATGATCGGACCGATATCGGTTTCGATCCGTCGGGGATCTCCGATCATCAACTCCGCCATCGCGCCGGTAAGCATGTCGATAAGCACTGGCGCGATCTCGTCTTGCAGATAAAGGACGCGCAGGGCGGAACACCGCTGGCCAGCGCTGCGGAAGGCGGAGGTGAGAACGTCGCGCACCACCTGTTCCGGCAGAGCCGAGCTATCGACGATCATGGCGTTCTGGCCGCCGGTTTCGGCGATCAGCGGCACGATCGGGCCGTCCTGCGCCGCAAGGGTGCGGACGATATCCCGCGCCGCCGCCGTCGAGCCCGTGAAGGCAATACCCGCCGTCCGCCGATCTGCGATCAGCAGCTTGCCGATATCGGAGCCGCCCGGCAGCAGATGCAGCACCTCAAGCGGTATACCCGCGGCGTGCAGGATCTTGATCGCACGGTGAGCGATGAGCGGTGTTTGCGGCGCCGGTTTCGCGACGACCGCGTTGCCGGCGACGAGCGCCGCTGCGACCTGGCCAATGAAGATCGCCAACGGGAAATTCCACGGGCTGATGCAGACGAACACGCCACGGCCTGAATATGTCAATCGATTGTGCTCGCCGGTTGGCCCTGGTAGCAGCACGGGCGCTAGCCGTCGGCGCGCCTCCTGTGCGTAGAAGCGGCAGTAATCCACCGCCTCGCGCAATTCGGCGATGGCGTCCGGTATGGTCTTGCCGCCCTCGCGAATCGCCAGTACCCAGAGCACCTCGCGATCGTCTTCCAAGAGATCCGCTGCCCGTTCGAGGCAGCGCGCGCGATCGTCAATCGATCGGGCGGCCCAAGATTCGGCGGCGCGATCTGCCATAGCCATCGCCGGTTCAATGTCGGCCGCGGTGGCTTCAATTACGGTGCCGATACCACGTTGCCGGTCAGCCGGATCCGTGACCGGCCGCGCGGTGCCGACACCATCGCGGCCGCCGATCAGCGGACTGGCGGAATGCGGTTGCGCCATGGCCTGCGCCAGGCCGACGCCTATCTGCTCGACAACGGTCGGATCGTTCAAATCAATGCCCTGGGAATTGCGCCGCTCGCCGAAGAGGTCGCAGGGCAACGGAATGCGCGGATGAGGTGCGCAACCGACCGTTTCGAGGTGCTCGACCGGATCGGCCACAAGCTCGTCAAATGTTGCGCGTGAATCGCTCACGCGGTTGACGAAGGACGTATTGGCGCTATTCTCGAGAAGACGTCGCGCGAGATAGGCAAGCAGGTCGCGGTGCACGCCGACCGGCGCATAGATGCGACAGGGTGGGCCGCCCTCTGCGATTAGGGCTTCGTATAGTTCCGTACCCATGCCGAAAAGGCGCTGGAATTCGACGTCACGCCGCGATCCGACCCATTCCAGAACCGTCGCAACCGTCAGCGCATTATGGGTCGCAAACGCCGGGAAAATCCTGCGAGCGTCCAGCATAGCACGAGCACAGGCAAGGTAAGAAACATCGGTCGCCGCCTTGCGCGTGAAGACCGGGTAGCCCTCGAGGCCGCGCTCCTGCGCGCGCTTGATTTCGGTGTCCCAATACGCGCCTTTGACAAGCCGGACACGCAAACGACGGTCAAGCTGTTGTCCCAGCGCTTCGATCCAGTCGATCAACGGCCGAGCCCGCTTTTGATAGGCCTGGACCGCCAAGCCAAATTGCTCGTAGCCGGTGAGCTCCGGCGACGACAACACTCTCGTAATAACGTCGAGCGATAGTTCGAGGCGTTCGGCTTCCTCGGCGTCGATCGTAACGCCGATGCCCGCATCCCGCGCCGCGAGCGTCAGCTCGAGTAGCGCGCCCGTCAATTCGCGCAAGATGCGCTGCCGTTGGGCCTCTTCATATCGCGGGTGGAGGGCCGACAGCTTGATTGAAATATCGGGCGCGTCGTCACCGACACGCGTCGGGCGTGACGCGAGATACCGGATCGCGTGGCGATAGGCCGCCCGATGGCGCGCGGCGTCGGCACCGGTCAGCGCGGCTTCGCCGAGCATGTCGAAGGAATACCGATAGTGCGTGTCCATGTCGGCGACCGCTTCCTCGATTGAACGCCCCATGACGAAATGCTCGCCCATGAGCGTCATGGCGGCAGCCATGGCCCGCTGCAGCAAGGGCTCGCCGCCGACCTCGAGCAAACGCGCCATTACACCTTGGCCGGTGTCGGCCGTCCGGACGAAGCCTTGTGACAGGGTCAGGGCGCGCGTCGCGATGTTGACGAGGCGGGACGGCGAAGCGCCGGCATGAGCGTGCCAATCGCCGGCGGAAAGCTTGTCGTGGATCAACGCCTTGGCGGTTGCTTCGTCCGGCACGCGCGGTAGCGATTCTGCCAGCGACAGAAGGGCAATACCTTCCGGGGTGCTGAGCCGATATTCCTGCAGGAATGCTTCGATACCCCCGGACGCGGCCGAATTACGGACGGCTTCGACCAAGCGGCGGGTGTGCGCGACGACGCGGCCACGCGCCGGCGGCGTCAATCGCGCGGCCGCGAGGAGGGGTGCCAATGCTTGTGGCTCGCTAACTAGGTTCTGTGTTGCCATGTCCCGCCGCTGGGCGGCGAGGGTAGCTGCCGCGCTCGGGACGACGGTCTCAGCCACGGTGCCCCTGCTCCCCGAATGAGCAATTGAGAATCACTTATAGCGCGGCGCGTGACGAAGCAACACCGCACATGACGAGGTGAGCTCCACGCGCGTTCTGCGCTCGATCGGATGCTCAATCCCGGCCGCCGCGGTCCAGCGGGGGCAAGGCCCGAGCTATGGATCCGCGAGCGCACCGGCATGATGATAGCGACCATTCTTGCCGCCGAGGCGGTTTGCGCACGCTTCGGTTGCATGCTGCCGCCGGAGCCGCAATGCGTCAGGGCGGGTCCCGTCGCCTTTGTCGGCATCGGCCGGGAAAAATGGCTGGCGCTCGATGACCGGCCGTGAGCATCGGCCCACGGCTTCGCGGCGCTGCAAGGCATCGCCTCGGTCTCCGACCAATGCGGCGGCTTCGTCCTGGTCGAGATCGGCGGCGCGCGCGCCCGATGCGCCGGCGAAGGGCTGCGGCCTCGACCTGCATCCGAGCGTCTTCAAGACCGGCAGCGCCGCGGCGACCGGCATGTTTCATACCGCGGTGGTGCTTTAGCAGATCGATCCGCCGCCGATCTACGCGATCGCCACCCCGCGCAGCTGGGCGCCCAGTTTTTTCCAGGCGTTTCTCGCCGGGGCGATGGCATTCGGGGTCGATGTCCGGCCACCGCTCGCGGCCGCCTGATCCGGCTTTCGCCGCCATACCAATTCGATACCTTTGATCAATCGGCGAGGAGCGGTTGCAAGCCGGTTCGATTGATCGAATCGCTAACGCCTGCCGAGAAGAGGCACGTGATCGGTGAATTTTGGTTTGCAATTGGTTGCGGGTGGTGGGAATATTTGCCGCCGCGATCGGCGCACACCGCTGCTGAACGCCGGCCAGAAACGAGAACGCGGAACGCTGACTGGATAGCGCCGAGGATCAAGCTCCACGCATGCTGCCTCCTTCCAACCACGTCAAATACGTCATCATCGGCGCCGGCGTGCATGGGCTCAGCACGGCGTACCATCTGGCGCTCGAGCTCGAGGCCAAGGGGAAGGGTAGCGGCCGGGATATCCTGGTCATCGACAAGAGCGGGATCGCCGCGGGGGCGTCGGGGATCGCCTGTGGTGTGGTGCGCAACAATTATTTTCAACCCGCGATGCGCGAACTCATGGCCGAATGCGTCGCCATCTGGGAGAGCGATGCCGCGGCCTACCATTATCACCCCGTCGGCTACATCCAATTGAGCCCGGAGGCGATGCACGCCGACGTGGCGTCGATCGCCGAGCAACAGCGCGACATCGGCTACGACTCCATCTTCATCGAAGGCGCGGCCGCGTGCGAAAAATATATGAAGGGAATTTTTCACGATTGGCAAGCCAAGGGGATTACCTCGGTCCTACACGAGAAAAAAGGCGGCTACGCCAACAACCGCGCTTCAATGATCGGGCTCGCCGAAAAGGCCAAAGGGGCGGGCGTACGTATCATCGAAGGCGTCAAGGTGGTCGGATTCCAGACTGGATCGAACTCCGGTGTCGTCACCGGGGTGGAGACGACCCAGGGCAAGATCACCTGCGACGCAATCGTGGTCGGCGCGGGCCCGTGGGTCAGCGAAGTCTGGAAAATGCTCGAATTGCCGAACCGGATCGACGTGTGCGGCCTCGACGGCAAGCTGCATCGTGATGTGCCAATGTGGACCTTCTGGTGTCTGGAGGAAGGCACGCTTGGCGTCGATCCGAGTCTTGGTCTCACCAACGACGGCACGATGCCACCGGTCATCCACGTCGATACCGACGCCCCCCTCTACTCGGACGTCGATGGCAAGCTGATCCACGACAAGATGTGGGGGATTTATTACAAGCCGGACTTCAATTTTCACGGCATCCAGGGCGGCTCGATGCCATATCGGATCGACAAGCCCGCGGAGTCAGTGGCAGTCGATCCCTACGGCACACAATCGAAGGAGTTTGTCACGGGTGAGCGGTTCCGCGAGATGTGGTGTTCGGCGTTGGCTTTCTGCCAAAAGCGATACGTTGGAAAAATCGGGCAGTGGAAGGAAGAGCCTTCAGGCGGAATTGGCGCCTTCACGCCGGACAGTTTCCCAGTATTCGATCGGTTCCGCGAGAGCGTCTACGTCATCGCTGATTCGAACCACGGCTATAAGATGCTCGGCGTTGGTAAACTCGTTGCGCAGGAGCTTCTGGGTACGCAAAGCCGCCTACTCGAGCCTTTCCGGATGTCACGATTCGCCACCGGCAAGTTACACCCGACATCAAACAGTCCTTTCCCCTGGAGTTAGAACACCGGAACGGTTGTGCTCAAACGGCCACGAATGAAGCATTGCATCATACACTTGAATGGCGCCGGCAGAGCGCCCGACACGCGATAGCGGGATGGCAACGATGACCGACTTAGAAAGCTATACGAAGCAGGATGGCCGGGCGGACCTGATTCGTCGGGTGCGGGCCAAGATCAAAGAGCTTGGCATCACGTATATCTATTACCAATTTATCTCGGTCACGGGACGGATTGTCGGCAAGGGTGTGCCGGCCGACCATTGGGAGACGGTCGCCGAGCGGGGATTCCAGCTCGTCTACGGCGCAACGGCAAACCTATTTACCGATCGAAACAAGGAATACATCGGCTATGGCGCCGAAGCGTCGGAACTGGTGGGCATTCCCGATCCTGAAACCTTCTGTCAGCTGCCGTGGGATAAAAGGGTCGGCCGGGTTTTCTGCACGCTCTTTCGCAATCGTGAGGAGGCCCAAGATCCCGGCGGGTTCCTGACGTCGGATTGCCGTGGCAATCTTCGGCGAATACACGCGGAGTTCAAGGCCAAACACAAGGGTTTGCACATGCGTCACGGGTGCGAACCAGAGATGATGTGGCTGACCAAGGACGCGCATGGCGAGCCAGCAGGTGGAGTGACCAAGCCTTACTGCTACCACATCGATCAGTTCGAGATGTTGCGGCCGATTTTCCTCAAGGTGATTGAATATGCGCGGGCCATGGGATTGGACATGATCCAGGGAGACCATGAGGATGCGCCCGGCCAACTCGAGCTCAACTTCATGTTCGATGACGCGTTGCGGACTTGCGATCGTCTCAGCACCTATCGTCAAATCTGTGCGCAAGTCGCGCGCGAAAATAATATCATCGCCTGTTTCATGACGAAGCCCTTCATGGGCGTGTCAGCATCGGGCTGCCATCACAACATCTCGTTATGGCATGGTGGCAGCGATTCCTTGTCGAACTTGGGATACGACACGCTTCCTGGCATGGCCGATGCCTTCACCTATCGAAAGGGCGGCGAGAACACGTTCCTTCCGGAAAAGGGCAGTACGTCGTTCAAGCCGGGGAAGATCGGGTTGCAGTCCATCGGCGGCATCATCGAGCATCTTGATGCGTTGACGGCCATCGGATGTTCGACGGTCAATTCCTACCGGCGGCTGTGGGACGCCGGATTTTGGGCCCCGGTCTATCGCGACTGGGGGTACCAGAACCGGACCTGTGGACTGCGCGTTTCGGCCCCCGGACGTTTCGAATATCGAGCAGTCGACTCGATGGTCAATCCCTATCTTATGGCGTCCGCCATTCTGAAGGCATTCGACGACGGAATCACGCGCAATTTGGATCCGGGCGAGCCCGAGCAGCGAAACATCTACAAGGCGATCGACCAAGGGAAAGTCGTCAGGAAGCTGCCGATGAATTTAGGCATGGCATTGGACGCGCTGAACCAGGACAAGGTCATCAAATCGGCGCTGCCTGGGGACATGCTTCGCGTCTTCAACCACTATAAATATGACGAATGGGCGCGCTTCATGGCCACGAGCACGGAGTGGGATTTGCGCACCTATATCGATTACCTGCCATAGGAGGTCGTTGCGTCATGTGTGGCATTGCAGGGCTCATTCATCGGGGCCGCAGCGGCGGCATCGGAAGCCAGTTGGTGTCAATGCTTCAAGCGCTGAAGCATCGCGGACCGGATTCGACCGGGTTCGCGCTTTATGGTCAGCCCAAGGACGACCTGATGGTGATGCGGGTCAAGTTTGCGGAGCAGGAAGACTTCAAAAAATCGAGGATCGCGATCCGCGAGAAGATCATTGATCACAAGCGCACGGTCGACGACCGGCTTGAGGCTCTCGGCGCCAAGGTTCATAGCGACGTCGCAGCGACGGATTACGCTTACCGATACCTGTTCTCGTTCAAAGGGGATTTGCAGAAGCTCGCGGATTACGTCGAGGACGTGGAGGGCATCGAGATCCTCTCGATTGGCAGGGGACTCGAGTTGATCAAAGATCTCGGAGATGCCGAACAGGTTGCGGGACTCTACGATTTGGGTTCCTTCAACGGCACCCATGCGATCGGTCACACCCGCATGGCGACCGAATCGGATGTCGACATCCGCTCCGCCCATCCCTATTGGGCCTATCCATTCCAGGACATCTCGGTCGTCCACAACGGCCAGCTCACGAATTATTGGACCTTCCGCCGCCAGCTCGAAAAACGCGGCCACCGCTTCGTCTCGAACTGCGATTCCGAGGTGATCGCGGTTTATCTGGCCGATCAGCTCGACCGGGGCTCGAATCTTGAAGAGGCGATGCGCCGGTCGGTGAGCGAACTCGACGGCGTATTCACCTATCTCGTCGCGACCGGCAACCAGCTCGGCATGGCAAAGGACACCATGGCGGCGAAGCCGATGGTGCTCTACGAAAGCGACGAGTTCATCGCGCTCGCCTCGGAGGAGGTCGCGATCCGCAGCATCTTCCCGCAGGAAATCGACACGTCCGATCCTTATGATAGCGAGGTGCGCGTATGGCAGGCGTAAAGTCCGAGCATAAATCGCACATGATGGGGTTGCACACGGAACAACTCTCCGGACGCTCGATGGAGCATTTCTTCTCCGCGACCGAGGAAGAGAATTTCCTCTATCCGCGCGCGATTCCGGTCGATTTCAACAAACGGGCGGAATTCGACGCGGTCGAGCTCTCGAGCACCGAGATAAACGCGAAGATCCGCGACTTGATGCGAGACGGCAATGGCACGGTCGTCGTCCGCAATCCGCTGGCCAAGCACTCGCTGGGCGTCGGCATCCTCAACCGCCTGCAACTGTATTTCGAGGGCAGTTTGGGATATTTCGGCTGCGGAGTGATCGATGGACCAAATGTGCGCGTAAAAGGGCGCGTCGGGTGGTCCTGCGGTGAAAACATGCTCTCTGGAATCGTGGTTATCGAAAAAAACGCTGGTTCGTGCTTTGGCGCAGCTATTCGCGGTGGCGATCTCGTCTGCATGGGCGATGTCGGCGGCCGGACCGGGATCGATCAGAAAGGCGGAACGATCATCGTCGGTGGCCGGACCGGGGCGTTTTCCGGATTTATGATGCAGCGCGGCCGCATGATCGTTCTCG
>JAGWNF010000042.1 GCA_028871455.1 Alphaproteobacteria bacterium | reverse complement strand
GAAGCACGCCGGCACGTGCGCGCGGATCGCCGAGCTCTCCGGCCGCGGCGTCCCCTCGCGCTGGCAGCGCTCCATCTCCGCGCGCATCGCCCTATCCATCTTCTCGACCGCCACGTAGCTGATGCGTTGCTCGACCATGGTTTCCTCCTTCAGAAAAAGGGATCCATACAATGGAAGCCCCTAATTAGCTTTCTTGCGGCGCACGCGCTTTGGTGCGGAACGCGCGCCTCCATGCGCCTTCGGCGCTGAGGCGGCTGGCGGCAATTGCTTCGGCGGACTGGCAAGCGCATGCCGGCGCTTGAGTCCGGGCGTGACGGCGCCGTCTGAGCCCGGCAGGGCTGGCTTTTCCTCGACACCTGCGATTGTATAGATTTGCGGGATATTGCGATTGACCTGAAGCTGGAAAATATCGGGCCGATTGTAATGTCCGGCAAAATCGTGCCGTAGTTTCATGTTGATGCCGAGCTCGATATTGCAGTTGGCATAGAGAATGCCTTCCTCGGCGCCCATGGGCCCGGCAATGATCCGGCTGTTCGGCGCAACGATCACGCTGCCACCGCAGCAATCGGCGCTGCGCAGGAACTTTTCACCTTCGGGACTGGCCTGAAGCTTCCGAATCACGTCCTCGTCCACGGTGCCGCAGGCCGACACGACGAACGCCTTGCTCATCTGGGCGAAGGCTTGGGAATCGATGCTGACGCGGTTACGCATCGGATCGCCGCTGGTCGGAAAATGGTTCGGCCAGCTCATGACATGAATGCGTGAGCCCTCGGCAGTCATGGCGAAAATCGCCAGCGGGTTCGAATTCTCGCCGCAAATCAGTCCGCTCATCGGCCCGAAGCTCGTCGGAAACGCGTGCAGCGTGTCGCCGAACCCCCCCATATGCACCAGGCGCTCGCCAACGGTGGGCATGATCTTCTGATGCTTGCCCAGGAATGTCCCGTCGGGCCCGATGAACACTTGGGAATTGAACATCGTGCCAAGCGTGCGCGGCAGCTTCTCGCAGACGCCGATCACAACATAGGCGCTGGCTTCGCGTGCGGCCGCGCACAGGGCTTCGATTTCCGGTCCCGGGATTTCAACGGCGTTCTTGAACAGCTCGACAGCCAGCCGGTTGGCGATCGCGCCTGTTGCAGCATGGTGGTGGTACCAGATGGGATGCGCTGGGATGAAGCCTTCGGGAAATCCAATCACTTGTGCGCCGTTACGCCCGGCTTCGCGGATCAGGCTGCAGGCCTTTGCGGTCGAACCCTCGCGGTCAAGGAAGACCGATGCGGCCTGCACCGCCGCCACTTTCACGGTCTGGTAGGTATCACCCATCGGTCGGTTCTTGCCGGAATGAATGCAAATCCGTGCAAACGTTTGCGCATACGCCTGACCGAGTCAAGAGCCAAAGCCGCGCGCCGCGGCCCACCGCCTCAATTCGGCCGGCGTCCATGGCGAATGAGGTCCGCGGCGCGCTCAGCGAGCATGATCGTCGGCACGTTGGTATTGGCGCTCGGGATGCGCGGCATGATCGAGGCGTCAACGATGCGGAGGTTTTGGATCCCGTAGACGCGGCATTCGGAATCGACGACCGCCAGAGGATCGTCCTCGCGCCCGATCGCGCAGGTACCGACGGGATGGAACATTGGCGCCGCGGCGCTCAGTATTTCCGGCGCTGACAGCGGAACATGGTGGTCCCGGTCGGTGAGTAGCCGCCCGGGCTTGATCGTGCGAGCGATCGCCCACCGGCGCACGAGCGCCGGACCCTCAATGACGGCCGAGGCCAATAGGGATTTCGCACGGCCGACAATGCCACGATCGTTGAATCGGCGCAGCGGCGGGTCTTGCGGTAACAAGAACACCTCGCGACAGCAATTTTTGACTGCAGGATCGAGCAGAAGGGTTTCGGCGAAGCGTCCGGCCGCAACCAGACGCGTAGCATCGCGCTCATCCGACAACAGCCGGAATGAAATTTGCGGCGATTGGTGAGGATCAGGTGAACTCAAATGGAGCTCGCCGCGCGAGTACGGCGCGTAAAGTGCCGCCGCGACCATGCCGACCCGCAGGCCGAAGGGGCGGGCGCTCACGCGGCCCATGGCGCACAACAACAGATCGCCTGAGGGGCAATCCGCCTGGCCCGACGATAGGCGCAACCCCGCCACCGCATAATGGCGACCATTATTCGGCAATCCAGACCCGGGATTCAGCGTCAACGCAAAATGCACGAAGACGTGATTCTGGAGATTTTGCCCGACTCCGACCCGGTCCGCGACGGGCGTGATGCCAAGCCGGACGAGCGCCGCCGCAGGACCGATCCCCGCGCGCAACAGCAGCGTCGGCGAGTGGATCGCACCTGCCGACAGGATCACCTCGTGCGCCGACAACATCCGCCTCTGACCCGCATGTTCGACTTCCACGCCCGAGACTCGATTGGCATCGAGCGTCAACTTGATGACGCGGGTCTCGGGCAAAATCTTTAGGTTGGTCCGTCGCCGCACGGCGGCGGTGAGATAGCAGCGCGCACTGGTCGCGCGTTCACCGCTTTCCTGATTCAACGGCATCGCGAAAAAGCCATCCGCCGACACTTCGTTTATATCGTCGTGAAATGGAAGCCCGCGTGCCGCCGCCGCGCGCTCCATTTCCCGGACGAAGCGCGGCCATTCGTCGCGGCCGAGCCTTCGAATGGCGCGGCAGGTTGCGCCGTTCTCGATATTGGAACCGGCGACGTTGTTGATACGGTAGAAGTACGGCAGTACGTCGCTCCAGGCCCAGCCGCGCGCGCCCGCTTGCGCCCATCCGTCGTAGTCGCTTGGCAAACCGCGTAATGCCCACATGCCCATGACGCTCGAGCCACCGCCCATGACGCGCGCCTGCGAAAACGGGCGCGCCGCGGCGCCATCGGTCATGCTGGCGTAGAGATTGGGCCAGAAATAGGTGCGGTTGAAGAATGAACTCGGAAAGACATCGCGGATGTCCGCGGGAACCGATTCGGGCGGCGTGTCGGCACCGGCCTCGATCAGCAGGATCCGGCGCGCCGAATCTTCAGACAGCCGCGACGCGAGGACCGCGCCAGCGGAGCCGCCGCCAACGATGATGAAATCTGCCTGATTCATCTTGCGCGACCGTCACCGACGGCATCGGATGCCGTTCTGCCGCGCAATCTTACGCAGCACTGGGCAATTCTTGCAAACGTTTGCGTGCCCGATTATCGTGGTCGCCTAGCGTGCGGACCATACAGAAGCCGGAACCGGCCGTGCGTGCCGGGTTGTCGGAATTGGGAGGTTGGTAATGGAGATCGGTTTCATCGGCGTGGGCCGCATGGGCAAGGCGATGGCCCGCAATATCATGAAAGCCGGTCACCGCGTGCGTGCCTGGGACAAATCGGCCGCGGCGCTTGCCGAGATTCGCAAGGATGGCGCCCAGATCGCGACCAGCGCGCGCGATGCCTTCGGCGGTGATGCCGTGATCTCGATGCTGCCGAACGACGACATCATGCGCGAGCTCTTCATCGATGGCGACGTCCTGCCGAGGGACGGCAGTGCGACGGTTCACGTCAACACAGCAACAGCTTCCGTCGCCTTCACCGAGGAGTTGGCGGCCTTCCACGCGGAGCGGCGGGTCCCCTATATCTCCGCGACGGTTTTCGGACGGCCGGAGATGGCCGCCGAACGGAATCTCAACATTCTGGCGGCTGGTGATCCGCAGGCGATCGAAAGGGTTCAGCCGATCTTCGATGCGATGGGCAAGAAGACGTGGCGGCTCGGCAACGAGCCGCGCAGCTCGAACGTGGCCAAGGTCGCCGGCAACCTCATGGTAGCGTGCATACTCGAGGCCATGGGCGAGGCGGCGGCGCTCGCCCGTGCCTACAAGATGTCGCCGGTCGAAGTTCTCGACATCGTCGTCAACTCGGTCTTCCATGTCCCGATCTACCGGATCTATGCAGGGCTGATCGGCAATGCGACGTACGAACCGCCGGGCTTCGACCTGATGCTCGGATTGAAGGACGCCAAGCTCGCGCTCGAGGCCGGCGAGGATGTGCACGTTCCGTTGCCGTTCGCCAGCGTGCTGCGCGACAACTATCTTGATGCGATCGCGCACGGCGATGCTGGCAAGGACTGGTCGGCGATCGCGAAGGTGGCCGCCCGACGGGCAGGGCTCGAATCATGAGGGCGGCGTCGGCGAGTCGTTTCGCTGGCGTACAAGAACGGCGCCACGCCGGGTTCGACGGTGATCATGCATTGTGCATAACTTGGGAGGGAGGCTGAGATGACACAGCTATTCAGGATCATTCGCCGCCACGCGCTGTCGGGCGTCGCGATGCTTCTCCTGGCGACCGTACACTTGGCGCCGGCGCGGGCTGCGGGCACGCCGATCGTGATCGGCGGAACGCTGGGACTGACCGGCGCTTTCGCCGGACCGTCGGCCGAGTATAAGGCGGTTTACGACTATTGGCTCAATGAGGTGAACAAAAAGGGCGGTTTGCTGGGCCGTCCCGTCAAGATGACGATCTACAACGACGAGAGCACGCCCACGATCGCGCAATCGCTGTATAACCGGCTCATCGACACCGATCACGCCGATCTTCTGCTCTCGCCCTATACGACTTTCGTCGGCGGCGCGATCGTCCCGATCGTGCTCTCGCATCACAAGCTGTTGTTCAACGGCGGCTTCGTCGGGATCAATATCTTCCGGGCAGCCCGGGGCTCGATCATCGGCAGCTATACGTACCAGGAACCCGATTACACGCGCGGCCTGTTCGAGCTGCTCAAGACCTTGCCTGAACAGCAACGTCCGAAGCGGGTTGCGATCTTCACGGCGCAGAATCCGTTCCCGCTCGTCGTACGCGACGGCGTAAATGGTCAAGGCGGCGCGATCAATTACGCCAAGGCGGCGGGCGCGACCGTGGTCGTCAACGAACAGTATCCACCAGGCACAACCGACTTCACCGGCTTGGTGCAGAAAGCCAAGGCGGCTCATGCCGATATTCTGCTCGAGCTGGGTCTGCCCGACGATTCACTTCAGGTGGCGCGTACCATACAGCAGCAAGGCTACAAGCCCGCGATATTTTGTGTTTGCGGGTCACAAGTGAGCACGCTGCCGGCGTGGCCCAAGCTCGGCGCGGCAGCCGAAGGCGTCATTGGCACGACGGTCTCGTGGCCCAATCAGCCTTATCGCGATCTGTCGAAAATCGCAGCGTTCTTCAAGCGGCGCGGTTACGAGACCGTGCCCACGTACGGTATCGTCTCCTATGCCATCCTCCAGGTTCTGGAGCAGGCGGTCGATGGCGCGAAGACGTTGGATCAGGACAAGCTGAAGTCCTATATCCTGTCCCACGAATTCCATACCGTGGCTGGCGATCTCAAGTATCAGGCCGATGGAACGCCGGCTTACAGCGAAATCGTGCTTCAGTACCTGCACGGCAAGAACGAAGTCGTCTGGCCGAAGCAGTTCCAGACCAGCAAGCCGACGATTCCGATGCCGTAATGTTGTCTGAGGCGAGCGACGCGCTCCTATCGGTTGACGCAATCGCCAAGCGATTTGGCGGCGTCGTGGCGTTGGGCGGCGTTTCGTTCGCCTTCGGCAGTTCGGCCATCGTCGGGTTGATCGGGCCTAACGGGTCCGGCAAGACGACGCTGCTCAACATCATCAATGGCGTGTATGCCCCGGATAGCGGCGACATCCGGATCAATGGCGCAACGACGGTGGGGTGGCGTCCGTCAGCGCTTGCTACCGGCGGTGTCAGCCGGACCTTCCAGACCGCGCGGGTTTTTCAAACACTGACGGTGCGGCAGAATCTTTTCATCCCTTTGCTGCACCATGGGCGGATGGCGCGATCCGCTGCAGCACGTCGAGCCGATGAACTGCTTGCCTTTGTCGGTCTTGCGGATTTCGCTGACCATACCGCCAGCGAGTTGTCGGGCGGCCAACAGCGGCTGCTCGAATTCGCTCGTGCGCTCGTCACCCGGCCACGCCTTGTCCTCATGGACGAACCCTTCGCCGGAGTGCATCCGACGATCAAGGGTCAATTGATCCGGTGTATCCGCGAAACTGTCGGGCGTGAAAGCACGTCCTTTCTTATCGTAAGCCATGAGGTTCCCGACCTCGTCCGCATAGCGGATTTCATGCTTTGTCTGGTCGAAGGCAAGGTTGCCGCATCGGGCACGCCTGCCGCAGTCGTGCGCGATGAAACGGTGGTCGAAGGTTATCTCGGGCGCGGATGATCCGGCGCATGGATGCGGTGAAGCTGGATGTGCAAAAACTGGTGGCCGGTTACATTCCCGGTCATCCGATTCTGCACGGCGTCAACCTGAAGATTGCTCCGGGCCAGATCACCGTCGTCCTTGGTCCCAATGGCGCCGGCAAGTCGACCGCGTTGCGCGTTCTGGCGGGCTTTCTCGCCGCCGAATCGGGATCCGTCCGACTGGATGGCGATGAGATCGTCGACTTACCGACCTACCGGCATATCGAATCTGGAATCGCGCTTTTGCCGCAGGGGCATTCGGTCTTCCCCGATCTCACGGTTGCGGAGAATATCGAACTGGGCGGCTGGATTCTGCGCGGCGACCGTCGTCGCTTGCACCAAGCGGTCGACGACGTCTTCACACGTTATCCGCATCTCCGCGATCTCCGCAACAAATCTGCCGGCAGCCTCAGCGGCGGCCAGCAGCGTACCGTCGAGATCGCCCGCCTACTTGTCTCAAATCCGAGGGTCCTGCTGATCGACGAGCCGTCGGTCGGTTTGTCGCCGGTGATCGCCAGCCAGGTCTATCGCGAGCTGACAGCGCTCAAGGCCGAAGGGCGCACGATCCTGCTGGTCGATCAGGACATCCGGGCGGCGATCCGAATTGCCGACTACATCTACGTGCTGAATTCTGGCAAGAACGAGATTGAAGGCGATCGCGCCGCTTTCGAAGGCGACCTCGGCGCGTTGGTGCGCGGGTGGCTTGGCGTCTGATGGTAAGCGGGGCGGCTTCATGGTGACCACGGTCGCGGGGATCGTCGCCAACGGCATCCTGCTCGGATTGGTCTATGCGATCGCGGCGCTGGGTCTCAGCCTCATCATGGGCGTCATGGGGATCATCAACGTCGCCCACAGCGCTTTCATCATGCTTGGCTCGTTCCTCGCCCTCGGACTCCTGGAATGGGCCCATATCGATCCGATCGCGTCATTTTTTATCGCGTTGCCGATCTTCTTCGTGGTCGGCGCCGTGGTGTACCGACTGATCGTGACGCGCGTCGAGCGCGCCCATCAGACCCAGGGACTCATCGCTATGTTCGGTCTGATGGTGCTGATCGAAAATCTTGGCACCATCGCTTGGACGACGGATACGCGCGTGATCACCGTCGGCTATAGCAACGCGAATTTGACGGTTGGTCCGTTGATCATCGCGGATGCGCCATTGATCGCTGGTGTGCTCGCGGTCGTCCTGATCCTGGCGCTTCGGCTGTTCCTGCATTCGACCATGGTCGGCCGCGCCATCAGGGCTATGGGCCAGAATCGCGATGCCGCCCTGTCGCTCGGAATAAATGTCCGGCGGCTGTCGGCCATCATGTTCGGGCTGGGCATCGCTTCAGCCGGAGCGGCCGGCGTCGCCCTCGCCATGATCTTTCCGTTCGCGCCACAAACCCAGATCCAGTGGCTCGCCTGGGCATTTCTCATCGTCGTGCTGGGCGGCCTCGGCCGGGTCGAGAGCACGCTGGTGTCGGCGCTTATGGTCGGGCTCATTCAGACCGCCGCGACCGCTTTCCTGCCCTTCGATTACGTCTACTTGATTCTCTACGTCGCCTTGGCGACGATCCTGTCCGTACGGCGTCAAGGTTTGCGCGGCGTCGCGCGCCGAGCGATATAGAGTCGCCGTAATGTTCGCGCTCTTTTTCCTTCCATCACGACACGGGCAGCGACGCATAGTCGGGGGCAGGCTCGCGACCTTGGCCATTGCGGCCGGCCTCGTCGGCTACGGCGCGATGAGTTCGAATCTCGGGGCGATCGACACGCTCGGCACTGTCTTCATGTATCTCGTCGTGACTCAAGCTTGGAACATCCTCGGCGGCTATGGCGGGTATTTGAATTTCGGCATGGTCACTTATTTCGGCATCGGCGCCTACGCCAGCGCCGTTCTCTTCCAATATTTCGGACTTTCGCCATTTTTGACGGCGCCTTTGGCGGGGGCTGCCGCGGCGCTGTTCGGCCTGCTCATCGGCATCCCGACCCTGCGCCTGCGCGGGGCGTACTTTGCGGTCATCACGATCATTATCACGTTCGCTGTTCAACTCCTGATGCTCGATCTGCCTTTCACGCAAGGGGCACTCGGAATTTTCCTGTCACCATTGGCCGCCAATCCGGTCTTCGTCGAGCGTCTATTCTATTTCATCTTCTTCGCACTCGCGGCAACGGCAACTACGCTGGTGTTCGCGGTCGAGAACTCCAACTTCGGTTGGGCGCTCGTCGCGATTCGCGAAGACGAGGATGCCGCGGAAGTCATCGGCGTCCGGACTACGGCGGTGAAGTGGACAGCGAATGCGCTGGCGGCGTTCATGACCGGCACGGTCGGCGGAATCTACGCCCAGCGCATCCTCTATATCGAGCCCACCGGCACCTTCGCCCTCGATATTTCGCTGAATGTCGTTCTGATGGCGGTAATCGGGGGCGCCGGCACGTGGCAGGGGCCGGTCATCGGCGTTCCATTGGTTCTTCTGGTGGCCGAGGCGCTGCGCGTGACCGTGACCTCCGAAGTCAACCGCGTGATTTTCAGCATTATCGTGATTTTGATTGCTCTGTTTGTGCCGGGCGGAATCATGGGATTGCTGCAGGAGGTACGACGACGAATGCGGCCGCTCGTCCGTAAGTCGGCTGGTGAAACCATGCCGAGAACGGGAGGGTGAAGAGTGCAGCAGGATGCAATCGCTGCTGAAAAGCTATCTTATGGGCTAACGATCTGAGCGATGCATCACAGCGGTAGCCAATTGAGCGGCCGCGAGCAGAGGAAACTTATCTGGGCTCGCGCGCCTCCAACCAATCACTCGTCCATCTTGCTGGATGGGGGCGACGGCCGCCGCGCGCCATTCCTGGCGGCGACCGTATGCACCCATAAAGCCCCCAAAAACTCCGTAGCCAGCCGGCGCGCTGGTCGTTCTACGGAGCCAAGGGGGCAGACCTGACCGCGCCGCGTTCAGACCGCCGAAGCCGCATGCGGTCCGAATGCCAATCCCGCCGCCGCTCTAATGCTTGCCGGGGAAGCCGCCCAGGCCGTGGAACGTCATGTAGAGCGAGTAGCCGCTTACGGCGATGGCAATTAGCATCTCAAGGAACATGGCCGCGACGCAGTAAGATGCAAGCCGTCCGACGGATTGCCGATGTCAGAAGGTGATATTCGTTCGCAGTCCGAAGACGGCCTCATCGCCGACTGTCTGCGTCGTGTTGAGCGGGTTCTGGATGCCGCCGCCCGGATCGATCACGTACTGGAAATCCGGCTGGAGCTGCCACCACGGCGCGATCTGGTACTGATAGGTCACTTCCACG
>JAGWNF010000021.1 GCA_028871455.1 Alphaproteobacteria bacterium | reverse complement strand
CGCACGGCTTCTCCGAGATGCTGTTGCTGTTCAGTTCCTCGACCGGCAATAACGGCTCGGCCTTCGGCGGCATCACCGGCAACTCGCTGTTCTACAACCTCAGCGGTGCGGTGGCGATCATGGTCGGCCGGTTCTGGATGATCGTGCCGGCCATGGCGATCGCCGGATCTCTCGCCGCCAAGAAGAGCGTGCCGGCCTCGGCCGGAACCTTCCCCACCACCGGCGGCCTGTTCGTCGGCCTCGTCGTCGGCACCATCATCATCGTCGGCGGCCTCACCTTCTTCCCGGCCCTGGCCCTCGGTCCCATCGTCGAGCACATCGCGATGACGGCCGGCCAGTTGTTCTGATCGGAGCACTTACCATGGCAACCGCAACGCCAACTCTTCGCAATCGGGCACGTCCCGGCGCGCTGGTCGATCCGGCGATCGTCGCTCCGGCCATCCGGGCGGCCTTCGTCAAGCTCGATCCGCGGCTGATGGCCAAGAACCCGGTGATGTTCGTGCTCGAGGCCGTCACGGCGCTGACCACGATCATCCTGATCAAGGATGTCGTCACGGGAGGCGGACAGCTCGGCTTCGAGTTCCAGATCGTGCTCTGGCTCTGGTTCACGGTACTGTTCGCCAATTTCGCCGAAGCCGTCGCCGAAGGCCGCGGCAAGGCCCAGGCCGACTCGCTGCGCCGCATGCGCACCGACACCAAGGCCAAGCGCTTGGTTACTGCCGATGGGCGCGCCTTCGATCTGGTCGACGCCGCGAAGCTCAAGCCCGGCGACGTCGTGCTGGTCGAGGCCGGCGACTACATCCCCAGCGACGGCGACGTCATCGAAGGCGTCGCCTCGGTCGACGAATCGGCCATCACTGGTGAATCGGCGCCGGTCATTCGCGAGAGCGGCGGCGATCGTTCGGCGGTCACCGGCGGCACACGCGTCACCTCGGATTGGCTCAAGGTCAAGATCACCGCGGCGCAGGGCGCGACCTTCCTCGATCGCATGATCTCGCTGGTCGAAGGCGCCGTGCGGCAAAAGACGCCGAACGAGATCGCGCTCAACATCCTGCTTGCCGGCATGACGCTGATCTTCGTCTTCGCCACCGTCACGATCCCCAGCTTCGCCGCCTATGCCGGCGGCAAGGTTGCGGTGGTGGTGCTGATCGCGCTCTTCGTGACGCTGATTCCGACCACCATCGGCGCGCTGCTCTCGGCCATCGGCATCGCCGGCATGGATCGGCTGGTGCGCTTCAACGTGCTAGCGATGTCGGGCCGTGCCGTCGAGGCGGCGGGCGACGTTGATACACTCCTCTTGGATAAAACTGGCACCATTACGCTCGGCAATCGCCAGGCCACCGAGTTCATCCCCCTGCGTGGCGTCAACGAACGCGAGCTCGCCGACGCGGCGCAGCTATCGTCGCTCTCGGACGAGACGCCTGAAGGCCGCTCCATCGTGCTGCTGGCCAAGGAGAAATACGGCCTGCGCGGCCGCGACATGGCGCCACTGCATGCCCGCTTCGTGCCGTTCTCGGCGCAGACGCGGATGAGCGGCGTCGATCTCGAAGGCGGCCAGACCATTCGCAAGGGCGCGGTTGATGCGATCCTCAAGCACGCCGGCAAGACTGCGCCGGCCGAGCTCCAGGCGATGGTCGAGCGCATCTCCAAATCGGGCGGGACGCCGCTGGCCGTCGCCCGCGGCGACCGCATCCTCGGCGTCATCCATCTGAAGGACATCATCAAGGGCGGCATCCGCGACCGCTTCGCGGAACTGCGCCAGATGGGCATCCGCACGGTGATGATCACCGGCGACAATCCGCTGACGGCGGCCGCCATCGCCGCCGAATCCGGCGTCGACGATTTCCTGGCGCAGGCGACGCCGGAGGACAAGCTCAGGCTCATCCGCGACGAGCAGGCGAAGGGCAAGCTCGTCGCCATGTGCGGCGACGGCACCAACGACGCGCCGGCGCTGGCCCAGGCCGACGTCGGCGTCGCCATGAACACCGGCACGATGGCGGCGCGCGAAGCCGGCAACATGGTCGACCTCGACAGCGATCCGACCAAGCTCATCGAGATCGTCGCCATCGGCAAGCAGTTGCTGATGACGCGCGGCGCGCTCACCACCTTCTCCATCGCCAACGATGTCGCCAAGTATTTCGCCATCATTCCGGCGATGTTCATGGCGTTCTATCCGCAGCTCGGCGTGCTGAACATCATGGGCTTGCACAATTCCGCGAGCGCGATCCTGTCGGCAATCATCTTCAATGCGCTGATCATCATCGCACTCATTCCTCTGAGCCTGCGCGGCGTGCGTTATCGGCCGGCGGGCGCGGCGGCGATCCTGCGTCGCAATCTGTGGCTCTACGGCGTCGGCGGCGTGATCGTGCCGTTCATCGGCATCAAGCTGATCGATCTCGTCGTCACCGCCATCGGTCTGGCCTGAGGAGGCCCGCCATGCTCAAAGAAATCCGCCCCACCGTCCTGATGATCGTGGTGATGACCGCTATCACCGGCTTCGCCTATCCCCTGGCGCTCACCGGCATCGCCCAGCTGGTCTTTCCGCGGCAGGCCAACGGCAGCCTCATCGTCGACAACGGCAAGGTCGTCGGGTCCGACCTGATCGGCCAGAACTTTAAGTCGGACAAATATTTCCACGGCCGACCGTCGGCGACCACCGAGCCCGATCCCAAGGATCCATCGAAGACGATTGCGGTGCCCTACGCCGCCAACAATTCGGCCGGATCGAATCTTGGTCCCACAAGCAAGGCGCTGATCGACCAGGTGAAGGACGATGCCGCCGCGCTCGAAAAGCAGAATCCGGGAACGCCGGTGCCGGTCGACCTGGTCACCAATTCGGCGAGCGGCCTCGATCCCGACATCACGCCGGCCGCCGCGCTGTTCCAGGTGCCGCGCGTCGCCAAGGCGCGCAACCTGCCGGCAGACAAGGTACGGGCGCTGGTCGAAGCGCACATCGCCAGCCGTGTCCTCGGCATCCTGGGCGAGCCGCACGTCAACGTGTTGGAGCTCAACCTAGCGCTCGACGCGCTCGGCAAGAGGTAAGGGGTTTGCCGCGCTCGGCGCTATAATGGTGCATGGCTGCCGATAATCCGGAACGCGAGTCCCGTCCGTCGCCCGATGCCTTGCTGAAGGCCGCGGCGAAGGAAGGACGTGGCCGGCTCAAGGTGTTCCTCGGCGCCGCGCCCGGCGTCGGCAAGACCTACGAGATGCTGACCGCGGCGCAGGCGCGCAAGCGCGAAGACATCGACGTGGTCGTCGGCATTGCCGAGACCCATGGCCGCGTCGAGACCGAGGCGCTGCTCCAGGGCCTCGAAGTGATTCCGCGCCGCCGCATCGACTACCGCGGCCGGGCTCTGGAGGAGATGGACCTCGACGCCATTCTCCAGCGCCGGCCGAAGGTGGTGCTGGTCGACGAGCTGGCGCACACCAATGTGCCCGGCGCGCGTCATCCCAAGCGCTATCTCGACGTCGATGAGCTGCTCGCCGCCGGCATCGACGTCTACACCACACTCAACATCCAGCACGTCGAAAGCCTCAACGACATCGTCGCGCAGATCACGCGCATCCGCGTGCGCGAGACGGTGCCCGACAGCGTGCTTGACCGCGCCGACGACATCGAGGTCGTCGACCTCTCGCCGGACGACCTGATCCAGCGCCTGAAGGAGGGCAAGGTCTACGTCCCGCACCAGGCCGAACGAGCGATCCGCCACTATTTCAAACCCGGCAATCTCACTGCTCTGCGCGAGCTCGCGCTGCGCCGCACAGCCCAGCGCGTAGACGAGCAGATGGTCACCTACATGCAGGCGCAGGCGATCAGCGGCCCCTGGGCGGCGGGCGAGCGGGTGCTGGTCTGCATCAACGATGAGGCGGCCGGTCCGGGCCTCATCCGCTATGCCAAGCGCCTCGCCGACCGGCTGCATGGGCCGTGGACCGCACTTTACATCGAGACATCGCGTCACCAGCGGCTCGACGAGGCCGCACGCGACCGCATCGCCGACACGCTGCGGCTGGCCGAGCGGCTCGGCGGCAACACACTGACGAGCCTGGGAGCGCGCATCGCCGACGAGGTCGCGAATTATGCTCGCGCAAACAACATCACCCACATCGTCATCGGCAAGTCGACGCGTTCACGCTGGTTCGAGCTGCTCCACGGCTCGGTGGTGCACGACCTCGTCCGCCGCGCCGGCAGCATCAGCGTGCACGTCATCGCCGGCGAGACCGGCGAGCCGGTGCCCGCCGGGACGGTCACTACCGCGCCGGCGCCGGCCGAGGTCGATCTCCCGCCCTATGGCTGGACGACCGGCATCGTCGCGCTTGCGCTCGGCTTCGGTTTCTTCTTGCAGCAGTATCTCAACGTCCACCTGATCCCGCTGGTGTTCTTGACGGCCATTCTGATCGTTGCCGTCCGCTTCGGCCTGTGGCCGTCGCTCTACGCCTGTCTCGCCAGCGTGCTGGCCTATAATTTCTTCTTCCTGCCGCCGCTCTACACCTTCACCATCGCCGATCCCGAGAACGTCGTCGCGCTGTTCTTCTTCCTCGTCGTCGCGATCATCGCGAGCAATCTGACGGCGCGCACGCGCAGCCAGATGGTGGCGGCGCGCGCCCGCGCGCGTACGACCGAGGAGCTCTTCGCCTTCAGCCGCAAGCTCGCCGGCATCGGCACGCTCGACGACCTCCTGTGGGCCACGGTCTATCAGGTCGCGCTGATGCTGTCGGTGCGCGTCGTGGTGCTGCTGCCCGACGGCGAAGGCATTCAGGTGCGCGCGGGCTATCCGCCCGAGGACGAGCTCGACGAAGCCGACCTCGCTGCCGCGCGCTGGGCGTGGGAACACAACCGGCCGGCCGGCCGCGGCGCCGACACGCTGCCCGGCGCCCGCCGCCTGTTCCTGCCGCTCGGGACCGGCCGCGGCCTCGTCGGCGTGCTCGGCATCGACCGCGACCGGCCGGGACCGCTACTGACGCCCGATGGACGGCGTCTGCTCGACGCGCTCGCCGACCAGGTGGCGGTGGCGATCGAGCGCATTGCCTTCGCCGAGGACGTCGACCGCGCCCGCGTCACCGCCGAGACCGAGCGGCTGCGCGCGGCGCTGCTGACCTCGATCTCGCACGACCTGCGGACGCCGCTCGCGTCCATCCTCGGCTCGCTCACCAGCCTACGCAGCTACGGCGAGATCTACGACGCCAAGACGCGCGACGAGCTGATGGCGACGATCCAGTCGGAGGCCGAACGGTTGAACCGCTTCATCGGCAACCTGCTCGACATGACGCGGCTCGAATCAGGTGCGATCGCGCTCAAGCCCGAGCCGGTCGAGGCGGCCGAGATCGTCGGCACCGCGCTCCGGCGCGCCGGCCGCATCGTCGCCGATCATCGCGTCGAGCTCGATTTCGCCCCGGGCTTGCCGCTGCTCAAGGCCGATTACCTGTTGCTCGAGCAAGTGCTGTTCAATCTGCTCGACAACGCGGCGAAGTTCGCGCCGGCTGGTACCACGATCCGCGTCATCGGTCGGCGCGACGGCGATTTCGTCGCGCTAAACGTGGAGGATGAAGGCCCCGGCGTTCCGGAAGCCGAGCGCGAGCGCATCTTTGACAAGTTCTATCGCATCCACGCCCAGGATCGGCAGCGCGCCGGCACCGGCCTCGGCCTTGCCATCTGCCGCGGATTCGTCGAGGCGATGGGCGGCACGATCGTCGCCGGTAACCGCAGCGACCGCGAGGGCGCCAGGTTCACCGTGCACTTGCCGGCGGCCGAAGCCGAAGCGATCGCGCCCGCGCGCGCCCATGGCTAACGCGCCCTGCGTCCTGATCGCGGACGACGAGCCGCCGATCCGCCGTTTCTTGCGCACCAGCCTGGCGGCGCAGGGGTTCCGTATCGTCGAGGCGGCCGACGGACGCGGCACGCTCGAAGCGGCTGGGCACGAGAAGCCCGATTTGGTGGTGCTCGACCTCGGATTGCCCGACATGAACGGCCTCGATGTCATCCGCGCGCTGCGCGCGAAATCGGACGTGCCGGTGATCGTGCTGTCGGCGCGTGGCGACGAGCAGGGCAAGGTGGCGGCGCTCGATCTCGGCGCCGATGATTACGTCACCAAGCCCTTCGGCATGGACGAGCTGGTCGCGCGCGTCCGTACCGCCATGCGCCACCGCTTCCAGGCCCAGGGCACGCCGCCGGTGTTCGCGTCGGGCGGCATCTCGGTCGATCTGGTGCGCCGCGTGGTGAGGCGCGGCGACGAGGATGTCAAGCTGTCGCCCAAGGAATACGAGTTGCTGCGGATGCTGGTGCTGAACGCCGGCAAGGTCCTGACTCACCGACAGATCCTCAACGAGGTCTGGGGGCCAGCGCATGTCGAGGACGCGCAGTATCTCCGCGTGTTCGTGCGCAACCTGCGGCAGAAGCTGGAATGCGATCCGGCACGGCCAGCGCTGATCCTGACAGAGCCCGGCGTTGGGTACCGATTACAAGCCCCTGCCTAGAAGGTTTGCGGCTTTGGTGGCGGCGCATGTCAGCAGAAGCGTTACGACCAGGAGCGTCGGTTCCCTTTTTACGGTTCTTTCTGCAAGTCCCCTTCACTAGCTGTGTTTTGACGGGCGGGGCTTGGCATTGTTCTCCTGCTGCACCATGGCGTACGCATAATCTGCAGTGCATGTCCTGGTTCGGGTGCAACTCGAATCGTATGCACCTAATTTGCACCTAGTTGCGCTAAGCCTTTGACGTATAATGGCTACGCGGGTGTCTCAAAATTTGCTATCCGCAAGGATGTGGGGGTTCAAATCCCTCCAGGGGCACCATCGCATAAGGAATGGTTCCGCTCGCCCACTACCATTATTGCGTGATGGCAAACCGCTGCCGGTGATGCATTCGGTCGAAAGTCTATCAATTCCGCTTACGCCCGAGCAACGCGAGCGCACTAATGACCGAAGACAATTTGGGGAACAGGTCGGCTCGGGTCAGCTTTGAAGCGCGTTCGTCGGTCAGCAGATCGGTTGGATCCGAAGCCGCTCGCCGAATGGAAATGCCATTTGTGCTGCTTGACAGAACCGATTCGATAAACGCAGCGTTCGAGGATCAGTTAACTCAGGGCAAGAGCATGGACGGGGACGCCTAGCGTGGGAATACCAACGGATATAACAGTTCGATTCTGGGGAGTTCGCGGTAGCATCGCGGGCCCCGGCCCCCACTCGGTACGATACGGGGGCAACACATCCTGCGTCGAGTTGCGCTGTGGTGACCATCTATTGATTCTCGATGCTGGAACCGGATTGCGGGAACTCGGTGACAATCTCGTTGTCGCCGGCGGACCAGTCGATGTCGATCTCCTCTGCAGCCACACCCATCTCGATCATATTTGCGGCTTCCCCTTTTTTGCGCCGTGTTACTCTGCCGACAATCGCATTCGCGTCTGGGCAGCGCGTGCCGCCGTCAAGGACAACATCGGGGCAGTATTTCGGATGATACTGACACCGCCTCTATCTCCGATCATGATGACCTCCTTGAAGGCGGCAATCGAATTCAAGTATTTCGTCCGCGGCGAAGCCTTTTTTCTGCGGCCGGGACTTTTGGTCAAAACCGGGGGGCTCAATCATCCGGGCGGCGCAAGCGGCTACCGCATCGAATGGCGTGGCAAGTCGGTCGCCTATATCACCGACACCGAGCATCGTGCCGGCGAGTTGGATTCCAACGTACTGGCGTTGGTCGACCACGCCGACATCGCAATTTACGATGCGAACTATACTGATGAAGACTATCCATCCCATGCCGGGTGGGGCCACTCGACGTGGCAGGAAGCCGTAAAAATTGCCCGGCAAGCATCAATCAAGACCCTTGTTCTGTTTCACCACGATCCGGCGCGAACCGACGCGATGCTGGACGCGATCGCGGCCGAGGCGAGCCGCGCTTATGCCGGTACGCTCGTGGCGCGTGAGAGCCTAGTCCTGTCACTCTGACTGGAATGTGAGTATGGAGGAGCGCGATGCGATCCTGCATCGGAAGGCGAACCTCAGAGTGAATGTAAAGTGCTGGGGAGCATATCCGACCTAATAGGAGTTGTCCGGGGGAGGAATTCAGATGTCCGTTGCGGCGATTATCGGCTACGTCGCGGGGGTCGTTACTTTGGCGACCTATTCGATGAAAACCATGATCCCTCTTCGTGTGTTCGGCATTGCCGCCGAGATCCTAGCCCTGGCCTATAGCTATTTGATCGTCGACTATCCATCCCTGGTCCTTCATGGAATTCTTGTTCCGCTCAACGTTGTTCGGCTCTATCAAATGCTGCAATTAGTGAAGAGCGTACGCAAGGCGGGGCAGGGCGACCTCGACATGGAATGGCTGAAGCCGTTTATGTCGTCGCGTCAGATTCAAAGCGGAGAAACGCTGTTTCGCAAAGGCGATCGCGCCGATGAAATGTTCTTCGTGGTGTCTGGTCGCTTAGTCCTTGCCGACACCGGCATCCAGATCGGGCCAGGCCACATCGTCGGCGAGTTCGGACTACTCACCCCCAACCGAGCGCGTACGCAGACGCTTGAATGCGTCGAAGGTGGTCGGGTGCTCTATATCACCTACGATAAAGTGAAAGAGCTTTGTTTCCAGAATCCGAAATTTGGATTCTACCTACTGCAATTGACCAGCCGGCGGCTATTTGAAAACGTCGCCGGCCTTGAGGCCCGGTTGGCCGCTCAGTCTGCCGTTTAGGTGTCACCTCGATACTGCAACTCGGGGATCGGGCAACGAATGTGCGGCGCCGCGCGCAATGCCCGCCATGATCCGGCCGATGGCAACTGGCCACACGACAATCTTTAGGAACTCCCGGATCGACCGGGTTTCCTGAGCGGGCATAGCATCGGCGTGTGCGGCCGCAACGATTTGGAATCTGTTCGAGCTCATCGCAGGCGCACAAGTCGCCCATAACTGCCGTCCGCGCTGTCGCGATCCTTTACGGACCGTCGCCGAACTTGATACCGATCATGACCCATAACGGGAATTTGCGCGCCGCCGTAATGCTTTCCAATAAGAACAATACAAATAAAAAAATGCTGCTTTGCCAAAGTAGCATGCGCTGATAGGCTTCGTTGCAAAGTGGTTTAGTGAAAAATAGTTTTTTGGGGGAGGGGGCCCGATGGGCCCGTTGCCGCGAGGCGGAGTGTCGCCGTCGCTCCCTAAATTACCGAACCGTTACGCAGCATGATACTGCCGCGCGCTCCCATTTTTGCGTTCGGCAGCGTGATCGTTGTCGTCCTCACGCTCAACGGCACGCCAGTCGCGGCGCAGAGCGCGTCGGCTTTTCCGCCACCGCCAGCGCCCGGCCTTGCCCGGCCTATACCCGAGCCTGGGCCGACACCGCAGTTCCAATTCAGCATTCCGGCACCGCGGCGCTCGCCGGTGCCGCGCGCGGTCGACGTTCTGACCTTCAAAGTCAGGGATATCAAGATCAACGGCGCGACGGTCTATTCCAAGGCGGAACTGCGGCCACTGATCGAGCCGGTGATTGGCAAGACCGTCCACCTTTCCGACATCATCGGCATCGCCGACGCCATTGAGGCCAAATACCGCGCCAACGGCTATGTGCTGACGCGGGCCTATGTGCCGCCCCAGCGCGTGAGCAATGGCGTCTTTCAGATCGACGTCGTCGAAGGATACATCGACGCAGTGTCGGTCGAGGGCGGCAACGCGGATGAACGCGCCGAGGTCGACAAATCCATGGCGCCAGTGTTGGCTTCGCGCCCGCTCAAGCTGGCAGTCATCCAATCCGCACTGTTGCGCGCCAACGACATGCCGGGCATCTCTGCGTCCGGCCTGATCCGGCCGTCGCCGGTCAAGCCGGGCGCCTCCGATCTCGTTGTCACGCTGGCGGCAGCAGGCACGGTGGCAGGGGATATGCTGTCGATCGACAATCGTGGCTCAGAGAGCACCGGTCGCTGGACCATCGAGGCCGACACCGCCATCCGCTCGCCGCTCGGCGACAATGGCGAGATCTTTCTCGTCGGCACGATTGATCCGGACGTCTCGGACTTGCATCGCCGCTATTCCATACTGGGAAAATATGTCGAACCGCTTGGCTTACGGGGCGCAACGACGAGCTTCGCCATTCAGTACGCGCACGGTCAGCCCGGCGGCGCTGTCGCAACGCTGGGCCTGATCACGAATACACTCACCGCCGGACCGCGCATCAATTATCCGCTGATCGTCTCACGCGAGAATAAATTGGCGATCGACGGCGGCTTCACCGTCGAATCTTCCGACATCGCCGCGCTCGGCCAGCCTTTCAGCCACGACGAGTGGCGCGTTGCCGATGTTGCGGTCACCTACCAGCAGACCGGATTTCTCGACGGGGTTTCCAGTCTCAGCCTCGATGTTGCGAAAGGGCTCGAGATTTTTGGCGCCTCGAAGCCAGGAAGCTCGAACCTGTCACGGTCGGGAGGCAGGCCGGACTTCGTCAAGTTGAGCACGATCCTGCGCCGCACCCAACAGGTCTATGGCGCCCTGAACCTGGCGGTGCTCGGCATCGGCCAATATGCCTTCTCCCCCCTCTTGCTCGGCGAGCAGATAAGCTACGGCGGCGCGCAGGTCGGTCGCGGCTACGATCCGGCTTCGCTTACCGGCGACAGCGGCATGGGCGGCGATATCGAACTGCGCTACGACTTTCACGTCGAGCGCTGGCATCTGGATTTGATACAGCCCTATCTATTCTATGATGTTGCTGCGGTTTGGAGTAAGCTCGGTTCTATTCAAGAAAATCGGCTGGAATCGGCCGGCTTTGGCGTTCGCACAGTTGTAGCAAAGACAATGTCGGTCGGGCTGGAAGGCGCACACGCTTTCATCCCCTTGCCGACCAATGAGAACGGTGCGCGCGATTGGCGCGTGTTTGTTAATGCAGCGGTACGCTTTTAACTAGTCCATAAAAAGATTACGTCGACCGGCCCAAACAAAAAAGAGGCCGCGGTCGCCGAACCAACCGGGGAGCGGGGGAAGCCCGCGATGACACGGTATTTCGGGCCGCGCACTTTTGCGCGACGGTCATTCGCTGTGGTTGGCGTCGCCGCGGCCCTGGTCGCGACGACGATCCCGGTTTGCTGGGGACTCCCGGCGGGCGGCACCGTGGTCGGCGGCGCGGCGGCGATCACCAGTTCCAGCGTCAAGAGCCTGCTCATCCAGCAATCGACCAGCAAGGCAATCATCAATTGGAATTCGTTTTCGATCGCGCATGGCGAATCTGTCCTCTTCCAGCAACCGGGCAGTGCCGCGATTGCGCTCAACCGCGTCACCGGCTCGAGTGCGTCCTTCCTCAACGGCGCGCTCAGCGCGAACGGCCATATTTGGCTCGTTAATCCCAACGGCGTCCTGATCGGCAGCGGCGCCCAGATCAACGTCGCGGGATTGCTGCTCACCACAGCCGACATCGCCAATGGCGACTTCCTCGCCGGTAACTACAACTTCGCCGCCGCCTCGCCCAATCCCAATGCCGGCATCGTCAACCTCGGCACTATCGACATTGCGTCCGGAGGCGCACTGGTGCTCGCGGCGCCCTTCGTCAATAACCAAGGCGTCATCGAGGCGAAGCTCGGCACCGTCGAGATCGCCGGCGTCAAGACTTTCGCCGTCGATTTCAACGGCGACAATTTATTGAGCTTTGCGATCAAAGATCCCGTCGACCAGGCGCCGGTAGACAAGGCCGGTCAGCCGGTCCCCGCGCTCGTCAGCAACAGCGGCACGATCGCCGCCGACGGTGGCGAGGTCCTCATTACCGCACGCGCGGCCGGCACGATCCTGGACAACCTCATCAACACGACCGGCATCGTCCAGGCCAACAGCGTGGCGATCCGGAACGGCACCGTGGTCTTCGATGCCGGCAATGCATCCCTTAGCGTTGGCGGTGCGGTGAGTGCCGCCGGCCGCAATCCGGGCGAAATGGGCGGAAGCGTGCAGGCGCTGGGCAGCAAGGTCACGGTTGCGAGTGGCGCCACGATTGACGTCTCGGGCCAGGCGGGCGGCGGCCGCGCGCTGATCGGCGGCAATTTCCGCGGCGCCGGTCCGCAGCCGAACGCACAAACCACGACGATCCAATCGGGTGCAACCATAAACGCCGACGCCACCGACGTCGGCAGCGGCGGTAATGTCGCGGTGTGGTCGAATGGCGCCACGACGGTTGCCGGCACCATCACCGCGCGCGGTGGTGTGCAGGGTGGCAACGGCGGGTATATCGAGACTTCGGGCAATGTGCTCGACATCGCCGGCGCTTCGGTCGACGCGGGTGCGCCATACGGCCGAGACGGCCAGTGGCTGCTCGATCCCTATGATCTCACGGTCGATACCGCCGCCGCGACGACCATCGACAACAGCTTGAACGCCAGCACCTCGGTCACGCTCCAAACCACCAGTACCGGAACCAGCGGCCCCGGGAATGCTAATGCTGCCGGCAACGGCGATATCACCATCGACGCTCCGCTCGCCTGGAGCGGCAGCGCCGGACTGACGCTTGACGCCTACCGCAACATTACCATCGACGCGAACGTCACACATAGCGGGGGCACGGCGGCTACCGTGACGCTCATCTATGGCGACACGACGGGCACCGCCATCGGCAGCAGTTCGGGCGCGCTCGCCACCCCACACGATATCAACACCGGCGCCAGCGCGGCAGTAACCCTGCTGGCGGGACCCGTTATCGACACACTGAAAATCAACGGCTCCAACTACGCTCTGATCGGTAGCGCCGCTCAATTACAGGCCGTCGGGTCGAGCGGTAATCACGCCCTAGCCAACGATCTTGATCTCAGCAGCTTTGGGAGCTTCACCCCGATCGCGAACTTCTCCGGAACCTTCGAGGGTCTTGGTCATACAATCGCGGACGTTAGCATCAATCTGCCGGCCTCCGCTGAAGTCGGATTGTTCCACGCGCTCATGCCCAGGGGCACGATCAATGATCTGCACCTGACCGGGATCAATATCACAGGATATGATTGGGTCGGTGGACTGGTCGGTGCAAACGCTGGCACCGTGAGCAATAGCACGACTGCTGGGACGGTCGCCGGCGGCGGATCCGATATCGGCGGGCTGGTTGGTTTCAACTCTGGAGGGACAATCAGCGCCAGTGGTACCAACGTTGCGGTGAGCGGCGGGTCTGGCAGCACTGACATCGGCGGCCTCGTCGGATCCAATGACAGTGGTTCAACACTCGATAACACTGGCGCCCTCGGCGCGGTGACCGTTGGCACTAGCAGCTATGGTGTTGGCGGACTGGTCGGGACGAACGCGGGCGCTGTGAGCAACAGCCGAGCCACTGGCGCGGTGACCGCTGGCGATTCCAGCACTGAAATCGGTGGGCTGGTCGGATATAACAGCGGCACCGTCAGCTATGTCCACGCGACCGGTGTGGTGACCGCCGGCCCTTACAGCGTCAATGTCGGTGGATTGGTTGGATCGAACAACTCTTCCACCGTAAGCTACAGCTATGCCACTGGCGCGGTGAACGCCGACAACAGCAGTAATGTCGGCGGACTGATAGGCTATAATGGCGGTCCCCTCAGCAACAGCTATGCCACCGGCGCAGTCATCGGTATTAACTGCGCCCTTTGTGGTGGGCTGGTCGGGCTCAGCGACCACCCCATCAACAACAGCTACGCCACCGGTGCAGTGAGCGGCGACCTTGAAATCGGCGGCCTGGTTGGAGAGAACGACGACGTCGTCAACAACAGCTACGCGACCGGTACGGTGTCGGGCGACACTAACAGCTTCGGTATCGGCGGACTGGTCGGATATAATTGGGCCGGTTCTATTAGCAATAGCCACGCGACTGGCGTGGTGAACGGCGCCGACCAAAGCAGCTCTGTTGGCGGGCTGGTCGGATATAATTATACCGCCTCCATCAGCAATAGCTACGCGACCGGCACGGTGACCGGTGGCCAAACCAGCTACGCCGTCGGCGGGCTGCTCGGAACTAACGACAGCGCTTCCACCGTCAGCAACAGCTATGCCACCGGCGCGGTGACCGGCGGCGATTACGCCTCCGTAATTGGCGGCCTGATTGGAGAGAACGACAACGTCGTCAGCATCAGCTACGCGACCGGCGTGGTGACCGCCGGCTCTTACATCACCTCAATCGGCGGGCTGATCGGGATTAATACTGGCTCCACAATCAGCAGCTACGCCACCGGGGCAGTGACCGCCGGCTCGCACATCACCGCAATCGGTGGGCTAGTCGGCGCGAATAGCTCCGGCTCTATCAGCGAAAGCTACGCCACCGGGGCGGTGACCGCCGGCGCCAACGTCTATGCCATCGGCGGGCTGGTCGGCGGGAATGCCTCCAGCTCGATCAGCGAAAGCTACGCCACCGGCGCAGTGACCGGCGGGACGACCACCGAGGAAATCGGCGGGCTGACCGGCTACAATAATACTGGCTCGACGATTAACGATAGCTACGCCGCGGGCGCGGTCGCCAGCGGCTCCGGCAGTACCGACACTGGCGGGTTGATCGGCGGTAATGTTGGCGCGGCCGCGACGTCCTACGGCTACGGCGCGGTCTCGGGTCCGAACGCGCAAGGGGCGATCGGGGGCGCGTACGCCGGCAGCAGCGCCACCGACGTCTATTGGGACTCGACTGTCAATTCCGGCTTGACGTCCCCCGACGCCGGCGGCGCCATAGGGCTCACGACCGCGCAGCTTCAAACCCTGCCGACTGGTTTCAGCAATACGATTTGGCAGAACGTCACCGCCCTCAACGGCGGCCGCCCGTCTCTCATTTGGCAACCGATTCCGGCGACGGTCGCCAGCAACAACAATACATCGCGGATCGATTCCAGCGTCGCGAGCATCGATCTTTTGACGAATACCAACAACCAGCCCGAAACGACCAACAATTTTGGTGGTTTGGCAGGTGGCAACACCGGCAACAACGCGAATAATCAAAACACCGGCAATAATCAGAACAATGCATCCCCGTCGTCTCCGGGTGCGAATGGCTTGACACAGCTTGCCGAGCATCTAGCCGGCATCAATCCGACGTCAGGCCCGCCGGGCGGCGGCACAGGCAATCCTGGCTCGGTCGACCTCACCAATGCGTCGCCGTTGTACGGCCCGCTGCAATCGATCGGCGGCATCGATGCCGGCGGCAAGCTCTTCAACGAGATCAGCCCGGGTTCCTCGTCGGGCGGGGGCGGCGGCTCGGGCCAGGGATCCTCGAACTCCGGAAACAGCAACCAGCTGACGCTTAACACTCTATCGAATCCGCCACCGGTCCGTCCGGCCTCGCACAAACAGCCAAAGTCGCCTCCGTTCACGGAGCCCCTTGTCCCCGGTCGCGTCAGCAAGGTCTTGTTCCCGACGGTGCCCAAGCCCGGCGTGCCCGGCATCCAGTATGAATTCTCTTCTTCGGGAAATACCGCGCTATGGTGACCGCACGCCGATTGCGGACCGTTGGCGCCGGCTTGGCAGTATCGATCATTGTCGCTGCCGGTGCGGCGGTGGCGGAGAGCCCGCCTCAATCCGCCACAATGACCGACCTGAACGGAGCGACCTGCAAGACCGTGCCCCGCGACGACATCGCGCGCGATCCCGGCACCCCCGCCCCGGTCTATGTCGATTGCGGCGCCAGCAAACGGCCGAGCGGTGCCGTCGCCGCCATCGCCATGCCGCTGGCACTGCCGAAGAATGCGGAAGCGCGGCATGCGGTTCTCGAAAAAGCTGCCGCCTTCGCACCAGCCGGTCGCGACGCGGCGGCGCGCATGAGCTGTCGTGCCGGCCAGTGGACCACGACCAGCGGCGGCATCGAGATGACGATCAAGCCGTGCACGCTCGACGACGGTGGCTGGCCGGAAATTCTGGTTGTGGCGCCGATCGGCAATTACTTGTTCCAAGCCGATGGCTTGCCCGCCTTACTGCCAGCCCTGCAAGCGGTCATGCTCCAACAGGCGGGCTTCCGCTCTGCCGAAGGGAAACCGGCCTTCGGCAACGCGGCGGAGAGCCTCGTGCGCCTCAAGGCGGCGTTCGGGGGCCGGCTCCGGCTGATCGCTGCCGATGATGTCGCGCGTTTCAGCGAGCTGGTCGAAAGAGCGCGGCTCGACGACAGCCGCAAGGACTTCCCCGCCGCCGAGGACGCCTACCGCGAGGCGCTCGATATCCAAACCCGTGCCTTCGGTCCGAACGCGCTCGGCGTCGGCATGACGTTGATCGATCTCGCCCTCGAGGTCAGCAACCAGGAGCGCTTCGCGGAGTCGGCAGCGCTATTCCGGCGCGCCGATCCGATCATCGAAAAGCTGGGGCAACCAGTCGACCGCGCCCGTTTCTTCAACTACATGGCGTTTGACGCGGCGAACGCCGGCCGTTTCGCCGACGCGCTGGCCTATGCGCGCCAGGCCACATCGATCTGGCGCGATCTCGCGGGAGCAGATACGCCGGCCACGGGACCTTTGCGTGCCGCGAGTAACGAAAACCGTGTCGCCATGCGCGGCGAGCTGGCGCACAGCCTCAATACCGAGGCGGCGATGGCGCTGCGCCTCGGCAATCTGCCCTATGCGCTGTCAACCGCGAGCGAAGCGCTGGAAATCGTCGGCGAGGAACATGGGCTGCCACCGTGGTGGCGACCCGAGATCCTGACCACGTTGGGCGAGGTCTACGCTGCCGCCGGCCGGCTCGGCGACGCCGAAAAGAGCCTGCGCGGCGCCTTGATCTACCAAGAACGGCTGTTCGGCAATACCGCACCTACCGCCGCAACGCTGCTGGCGCTGGGCCGGATTTACGTGAAGGAAGAGCTCTACGAAAATGCCATCCGCTCCTACAATTTCGCCATCGGCATTCTCGAAAAGGACGCGACTGCGCGTTCCGAGGTCGCATTCGACCAGATCGCGCCGCTGATCACCGCGATCAACGCGCTGGCAAAGAAGAAGCCAAACGATCGCGCCGCTTTCGACGCCACGGTGCTGCGCGCGCTGCAATTAATGGGCACCAGCGTCACCGATCAGACCATCAGCCTCGCATCAGCCCGCGTCGCCGCACGAAATGCCGGCATCGGGAATCTGGTCGACCGGCTCCAGGACGCCGAACGCAAGCAGGACGAAGCGCGCATCGAGCTCGCGAACGAGACTTCGGAGCCCGACGATCAACGCGGTGCCGCCCAAGAATCAGCGCTGCTCAGGCAGATCAATGGGATGAATGCGCTCAGCATCAAGCTAAACGCCGAGATCGAAAGCAAGTTTCCCGCCTATGCCAGACTGGCCAACCCGGGCCCGGTTGCGCTTGCGAAGCTGCAACGTCGGCTGAAGCCGCGCGAAGGGCTGTTGCTGATCGAAATCGGCCGCTTCCATGCAGTGGTGATCCTGGTGCGCGCCGGAGACTTCGTGGCGCGCCCGATCGATCTCGACCGCGTTAGAGCCGATGAGGCCGTACGCAGCCTGCGCCGCGCGCTCAAGGTGCATGGTGGCCGTATCGGCGATTTCGACCTGCGCGACGCCTACCGTCTCTACAAGACGATTTTCGGCCCAGTCAAAAGCCAGCTTGCCGATATCGATCATCTGATCGTAATTCCAAGCGGTGCGCTGGCCAGTCTGCCGGTCTCGCTGCTGGTTACGCGGCCGCCGACGCAGCCCCGAGATTATGTCAATGCGGCATGGCTGGTACGGCGCTTCAGCATCAGCGTGGCGCCGTCGATCCGCGCCTTCCTAACGCTGCGCGATGAGGAACATGTTGCTCAGGCCCCCAGGCCCTTCCTTGGTATTGGCGATCCGGCCTTCGAGGGCCACACGACGGGGGGCGGCATGCTGCATAAGGAGAATGTCTCTGCCCTCGCCGCGTTATCGACCCAATGCCGCAACAGGGCCCCGATCCCCCGCCAAATGCTGCGTGCGCTCGCGCCTCTGCCCGATACCGCGAGTGAGATCGAACAAGTAGCGCACCTGTTCGGCGCCGGGCCGGGCGATGAGCTATTAGGCGCCCACGCCACCGAAACCGCGTTGCGCGCCGAACCGCTCGATCAGTTCCGGGTGCTCTATTTCGCGACCCACGGCCTGCTGCCGGGCGAGTTGTCTTGCCAGTCCGAGCCGGCACTGGCGCTGTCGCCGCCGGCCAAGCCGGCGAAGACCCGCGCGGAGGACGGCCTGCTCGACGCCAGCGAGATCGCCGGCTTGCGCTTGAACGCCGATCTGGTGGTGTTATCGGCATGCAATACCGCGCAGGAAGACCAGCGTTTCGGCGGCCAGGCGCTGTCCGGCCTAGCGGGGGCGTTCTTCTATGCCGGTGCGCGCGGCGTGGTCGCCAGCCATTGGCAAGTGCCATCGGCGGCGACGGTAGCCCTGATGGTTGGCATGTTCCGGCATATGGGTCCAAACATGAGCGGTGGGGCCGCCGAGGCGTTACGGCAATCGCAACTCGCGCTGATCGCGCAGCCGGCAACCGCACATCCCTTCTTCTGGGCGGCATTCACGGTCATCGGCGATGGCGGATCGCACACCGATCAGGTGCGCGCCGACCGGCGCCATTCGGCGCAGAAATCCTAATCGGGCGAAGCACCCATGATTCGCGGTATGACCTTCGCAACCCTGGTCGTCCTAACCGCGATGGCGTGGCCTGCCGATGCCGCTGATTTCGTCGTCGTGGCGGCGCGCGGCGTCAACCTCAGCCCCGGGCAGATCGTCGACGGCGACAAGCCGATCGCGCTCGCCGACGGGCAACAGGTCGTGCTGATTTCTCAGACCGGCGTCACCGTGAAGCTTCGGGGGCCCGACGATGAGCCGCCTGCGCACAAGACCACTGGCTCGACAGCAGACGTAGTCGGCGCGTTGAAGGCGCTGGTAACACGAGAGCAAGCAAGCAGCGAGCAGGTCGCGACAGTGCGCGGCGCTTCGACCGACCCTGTGCCCCCCGAGCCCTGGCTTATCAATGTGACTCATGGCGGCACGCGTTGCGCCCTGCAAGCCCGACCGGTCGTGCTGTGGCGACCAGGACGTAGCGGACCTGCTGAGATCGTCATCACGCCCTATGATCACAGCTGGGAAGCACGCGCCGATTGGCCCGGCGGCCAAAGTCGGCTCGCGTTGTCGTCTTCGGTGCCGTTACGCGACCAGACCAGCTACGAGATTCGGATGGCGGGCAAGGATACCGTCTTCACCTTCCTCGTCCTTCCCCGGACGGTGAACAATGACGCGATGCGCGCCGCCTGGATGATAGACGAGGGATGCGAGGTCCAGGCCGAGGCCTTGCTGAAGAGGGCGCACTAAGGGGCGGTCCGTCATTGTCATCGTGGATGCCCAAGATATCGAAGAAAATCCTGCGGAGGTTTCTCCTCCCGACGATCACGGTGGCATCGACCGCTGTCGCGGTGCTCGCCATGCATAACGTCGCCTTTTTGACTCAGGCAAAACGGGTGGTTGAAGACGTGCGCACGGCGACGATGCTGCCGGCTGAGCCGCAGGATAAAAACGTCATCATTCTCGCCATCAACGAGGGCACGCTGAGCCTATTTCCTTATCGCTCGCCGGTCGATCGCGGGTTCCTGGCCAATTTGCTGACCTCGCTCGAACGTCTCCAGCCGCGTGTCGTCGGGCTTGATATTCTCTTCGACCAGCCAACCGAGTCCGCAAAGGACCAGCGCCTGAAGGACGCGATTGCGAAGTCCGATGTACCCCTGGTCGTCGCCTACACCAATAATCCGCGCATCGTCGATCCAACGCAGCGCGCATATCTCGAACGCTTCGTGCCGGCGCCTTTGCGTGCCCATGTCGAATTGATGGTTGATCCGGTCGACGGCGTGGTGCGCTGGATTTATCCCGGCGCACCGACGCCCGATGGTGGCTACGTGCCCGGCTTCGCGCGTGCGATTGCTGCCCGAGCCGGGGTCACAACGCCCCGTGCGGCCGAAGAGATCGTTTGGCACGGCCGGCCCGATGCGGCGACGCCGCCCTTCCGCATATTTCCTGCACAGACTCTAGCGCTACTGCCGCCCGCCTGGTTCAAAGACAAAATCGTCCTCATCGGCGAAATCGTCACCCTTACCGATCGTGCGCGTACGCCCTTTACCATCGTCTATCCCCGCTCAATGGGCAGCATGGCCGGAGTCGAGATTCTCGCCAACGAGGTATCGCAGCTCATCAACCACCGTCATATCGGCCGGTTGAGCTGGCCCGGCGAGGTTTTGTTCGTCGGCCTGTTCGCGGCACTCGGTACTGCCTTCGGCGCCTATAACCATCGGATGGCGTTTTACCTTGCGGGGGGAGCCGCCGTGCTGGCAGTGCTGTGGATTGGCAGTTTCGCGCTCTTCCATTTTAGCGGCTTGATGACACCGCTGGTCGAGCCCAGCGCCGCATTCCTACTGGCAACCTGGACCACGACCGCCACCACAGGCCGCGAGGCCAAGCGCCAGCGGGTCTTCATCCAGTCGGCGTTTTCGCGCTATGTCAACCCGCAGCTGGTGCGTCAACTCGCCAACGATCCCGCCAGCCTGCGATTGGGAGGCGAGATGCGCAACATGACGCTGATGTTCGGTGACATCCGCAATTTTACCAGTATCGCCGAGAGCATGGAGGCGCAGGAACTTACCCAGTTCATCAATCGCTTCATGACACCAATGACCACGGCCATTCTGAATTGTGGAGGCACCATCGACAAATATATGGGCGACGGCATTATGGCGTTCTGGAACGCGCCGGTGGAGAATCCGGCGCACGCTGAAGATGCGTGCCGTGCTGCCCTGTCGATGCGCGCAGCGCTGGCGCAGATGAATGAAAACCGCCGCGCAGAGGCCGCAGCTGAGGGGCGAAACTTTGAGAGGCTGCGCATCGGCATCGGCCTCAATACCGGATTGTGCTGCGTCGGCAACATGGGCTCCGACCACCGTTTCGACTATTCGGTCATCGGCGACAATGTCAATCTGTGCTCGCGCCTCGAGGGCCAGACCAAGACCTATGGCGTGGACATCATCCTCGGGGAGGTGACTGCTGCCGGCGCCCCAGGACTGGCAGGCCTCGAAATCGATCTTATCCGTGTGAAGGGCAGAACGCGCCCGCTCCGCATTTTTGCCCTCATCGGCGACGAGACTGTGGCGAGGAACCCGGCTTTTATCGCACTCAAGGCCGACCATGACGCCATGCTGATAGCCTATCGGGCACGGAATTGGCGGGAAGCGCGGACGCGATGGATCGCTTGCCAGGCGGTTGCGCCCCAGTTGATGCAGGATTTCTACGCGCTCTATGAAACGCGCATTACCGGCTTCGAGGCGGAACCCCCACCTCAGGATTGGGACGGTGTCTACGTGGCGATGACGAAATAACCCTGCTCAACCGGTGGTGCCACGCCGGTTGGCGTCGTCCCGCAGGTGTGGAGTCAGCTTCAGGGATTTGTTGGCGATCTTCTGTTCATGCGAGCGCTGTGTCGATCGTGCGGGCATGTGCGAGCAGCTTATCGACGTTCTAACCGTGAATGTAATGGAGCAAATCGACATAGGTACCGTCCATGTTATTGACGGTCGTGCATGCTGAGCGGATGACCGAGCACATGACTTTGTAAACTAGTTGCGGGTACTCCATGAGAAGGGATTCCAGCTGTTTGCGTCGCAGCGCAATGACCCAGCAATCGTCGGCCTCAGCTTTGACGGTAGCCGTCCGTTTCAAGCCAGCGAGAAAGGCAAGCTCGCCGAAAATCATCCCCGCCTTCAGCGTGCCAAAGCTTGCTCCGCCACGCATGTCGTCTCGCGAAATCCCCAATGTCCCTTTTGCGACAGCGTACAAATGATCGTCTTCCTGCCCTTCGGATATCAGAACCTCGTTTTTCACGAGCTTGCGCAATTCAACCTTGCTGGCAAGCGCGCACAGCTCATCGGCTGTAAGTCCGGCTCCCAGCGCGGATTTCGCTAGATAACCAATCTGGTCGATCGACTGATTCGAAGCTTGCGGGCCACTGTGGATCATATCGTCCCCCCGTGTTCGTCGGCCCAACCGAGTTAAATCTAGCAAAAATACGGGCGATCGCACAGGGCATCGTCAACCCTCAACTGTGCGCACCGGCACCCGAACGTGGGCCGAGCGCACTGGCAAATATGCCCGCTTGGACGCCTTTTCTTGGAACTTCACTGGGCCGCGATACTGACCAACCGATCCGCCGGTCTCAACAATTGATCCCGTAGGAAGATGTGATGCGAAAAATAAAGCGAAAATCTTATTACTGAACATGCACCTAATTTGCACCTAGGTGCGCTAAGCCATTGACGTATAATGGCTGCGCGGGTGTCTCAAAATCTGTTGAGAGCAATCTCGTGCTGGTTCGAGTCCGGCCAGGGGCACCAGAGCATGAGGAACGATTGCGCCGCCCCCGCAGCCCTTGTTGCGTGCGATCTGCGCCATTGATCTACGCGCTCGGTTGCTCAACAAGCCTCAGGTTTCAACGCATCAAAGAGTTTTCGCCGCCGCCTGGTCGCCACTCGGTTTCACCAAGACCGGCGAGCGGGACATATAAGCCGGTCCGCCGCCCGAGTTCCTGCGTAAGGCCCAGCACCAAATCGATGGTCGGCGTCGGCACGCTGCAGAGCTGTCCGAGCTCCTGCACCGCTGTCACCAATGCGTCGATTTCAAGAGAGCGATGTCGCTCGAGATCCTGAAGCATTGACATCTTGTGAGGCAACGATGCCACTGCTGCCAGCCGACGATCGATCATGTTCTCCGGAATCGTAACGTTGAGCGCGTCGGCGACGGTCTTCGCCTCGTACATCATGGCGCGGCAAGTCGCCCGTAGGGCTGGTTCCGTCACAATGCGATCGAGTGTCGTGCGTGTCAGGACACTGATCGGATTGAAGCACACGTTACCCCAGAGCTTGAGCCAAACGCTCCAGCGAATATCGTCACGGATCGGCGCCTCCAGTCCTGCATCTGTCATCGCTTTGGCGAGCGCCACGACGCGGGTCGAACGCTGACCGTTTGGCTCACCCAAGATGAATCGATTGAACTCGTGATGCTCGACGACGCCCGGCGCCACCACCTCGCACGCCGGATCCACGACACACCCGATCGCGCGATGTGGTCCGATCAACTTCCACTGCCGGGCATCTGGATCAACGGATCTCAGGTGGTATTCCCCGATCGTGCTTTTGTCCTTGTAGAAATACCACCATGGGATGCCGTTCATCGCGGTCACCACTGCCGTATCCGGCCCAAGTAAAGGCACGATCTGGGCCGCGCTCTCATACGCTTGGTGCGCCTTCAGCGCGCAGAAGACAACGTCCTGTGGTCCGAACTCGGATGGATCATCGCTCGCGCGAATGAAGGCAGTGAATTCCGTCCCGCCAGCGATGAGCTTGAGCCCCGTATGGCGAATAGCCTGTAAATGCGGTCCGCGCGCGATGGCGCAGACATCCTGGCCAGCTTTCCAGAGCAGCGCCGCGAGATAGCCGCCGATTGCGCCCGCGCCAAAAATGCAAATTCTCAAAGTCTGGTTGTCCTTCTCGAGGGTATGCCCAATCCAACCAACAACATTGCAAGGAATCAATCTCGCCGAATGGCTCGTGTCACGTTGAACGTATAGATTTCGAATACGTCCCTACGAACAGCCAATCCAGGAGTCCACGTGACCAAACTTGCAACCCTGACTGCCGTGGGCATACTCGCTCTTGCGCTCGCCGGCGGTGCCACGACCGCCTTTGCGTTCAAAGGCCAAGAGTACGCCAAAGAGGCGAATGTGACCCTCGTGCAAGCACGAGCCATCGCGCTCAAGGCCGTTCCCGGCAAGATCACGGACGAGGAGCTCGAGAAAGAGGGCGGCGGCAGCGGTCTGCGCTATTCCTTCGACATCAAGACGGACGGTCCGACACACGAGGTCGGTGTCGACGCCAAGACCGGTAAGCTACTCGAGAACTCAATCGAAGGCCCCCATTCGGATTAGCCGCCGGGCAATCGACGAGTTCGGCCGGCGGCGGAATCCGGTGTTATGTCGCCTAGTAGATCCATATCGATCCGCGAGCGCACCGATGATCTGGCGCGGGCGCATTTCGAGGAGTGTCGAAATCGGCAACATCGCGCACCGAATCAGTGACGCCCGACCGCCCGAGGACTTGTTTAAATACGTGAGCAGGGGGCCATGATGTTGGCATCCGCACCACCACGTTCGAAATCGTCTCAATCCAGGCCACGACCGTCGGCGCTTGATCACAATATTGATCTGGATCAACGATGAACGATGCGGATGACCTATCGTTTCTCGTTGGACGGACGTCAGTGAAGGCGGTGGTGAAAAGGCTTGGCTCGGTGATTTTGCGGCTGGTTGACGTGACCGCAGCGTTCGCACGATGGGGTGGCCGGCACGGTTGGTAGCGGCAGCATGGGAACATATACCATCTACTATTTCGAAAAACCCTCACGACCGGGGGCGGAACCTTATTGCCCAACATCCCCAACCGGCGTTTTCGCGTCATTCGAAGAGGCAAGAGAAACCGGATTTCGAGATGCACCTAAGTTCACCAGAGAGCCGTACGCGGTGGAAATCGAATGTGACGATACCGGCGTTATCGAGACGTGGGTGAGGTCCGCGTCTGGTAAATGGGAAAAGTCGCATGGGTAAAGGCCCACGCGTAGAGAAGCGACCCGCCGACGTATTCGGCACGGCGTGACGGATTTCTCTGCGATCCGTTCGTCGCTAAAGATGTCAAAGGACGATGGTCAGTGATACCAGCGAAGCTTTTCCCGTTCATCGCGGCGACTTCGGGTGACCCATAACGATCCGATGTTGGGTCGGATCATAAAAATGGCGCCGGATATGGCCGGCGCCATCAACCTCGGAACGGACACCGATCACATTAGCAATGCGAAGCCGTGATTTAACTGAATGACATCAAATTGTATCTGTGTCAGGACCACGACCTATCGATTGATTGAAAAGGGTGAAATGGCCTGAAAGTTGCCCATTGTGCTCATCTCCAAGAGTCAGACGACGTTTAGATAGCGGGCGTCCATGAAAGCACCAACTGGCGCGTTACCACATCCGACTTGGGCCCCAGCGCGGAAGGACATGGTGGGGACGAGCCTCGGATCGTCGCGGCTGTGGTTTACCATCGCCGAGGGGATCATCACGGAACTTTACTATCCTCGGATCGACATTCCCCAGATCAAGGATCTGGGCTTCATTATCGGCGATGATCGTGGATTCTGGGTCGAGCTACGGCGCCTTGGAAACTACCGCATTTCCCTCCCAAGTCCGGGCGTGCCTGCAGTCGAGATCGTTCATCGCCATCCGCGGTTTGTCTTCACGCTGCGGGTGTGCCCGTCGCAACGACGGGACGTCCTTTTGCTTTGGTATCATCTGGAGGGCGATCAGGGTCTGCGACCTTATGCTCTTTTGGCGGCGCGCCTCGGTGCTGACGCCCAGAACAATTACGCCTGGGTCGGATCGCATGGCGGTCGCGCCATGCTGTGGGCGGAGCAAGGACCTTTCGGCTTAGCTCTGGGAGCCGCCACTACGGACGGTGCTGTTGCGTGGCGACGATGCTCGGTCGGCTGCCTTGAGGTGAGCGACGGCTGGCAGGATTTTAACCGGCACGGCCGGATGACCTGGGAGTACGACACCGCCGGTCCCGGAGCGGTCACCTTGATGGGAGAGCTTCCGCCGCAAGCAACACTGGCGCTTGGTCTTGGGACCAGCAAGGTGGCAGCGGCTACCCTCGCGGCATCGAGCCTACTAGAGGATTTTTCGACGATCTGGGATGCGCAATGCTGCGCCTGGGAGTCGTGGCTGGCGGCATGCCGGCATCCACCAAAACTGCGCCCCGACATCAATCATGCGTTGGCGGTATCAGCCAGCGTGTTGAAAACCCATCAGGACCGGACCTACAGCGGCGCAACGGTGGCGAGCCTGTCGGTCCCATGGGGTGACAGCAGCCAGAGCCGCGGTGGTTATCATCTCGTCTGGTCACGGGATTTGGTGGAAACCGCGGGCGCCTTGGTCGCGATGGAAGCCTACGACGATGCGCGGGACGTCCTGCGCTACCTCATCGCTACCCAGCAGGCGGATGGTCACTGGTTCCAAAACCAGTGGCTGGGTGGCAGAGCATTCTGGCAGGGGATTCAACTCGACGAGGTGGCGTTCCCAATTCTGCTAGCGGCGGCCTTGCATGAACGGGATGTACTGAACGGCATTCCAGTCAAGGACATGATCGAACGCGCCGCGCGCTTTATCGCCCGCGAAGGTCCCTCAACCGGGCAGGACCGTTGGGAAGAAGACGCAGGGGTCAATATATTCACTCTTGCCGTCGCGATCGCTGCCCTGGTCGAGGCCAGCTCTTTTCTTGACGGCGAGGCGCGGAAATTCACCCTGCGGCTGGCAGACTACTGGAACGCGCGCCTCGAAGATTGGACCATCGTCCAGGACACGCCGCTCGCGCAGCGGTTTGGAGTGGTGGGCTACTTTATCCGCACGTTGCCCAGTGACGCTCTGACGCTCGGTCGCTCGCCATCCGAGATCGTCCGCATCAAAAATCTTGCGCGTGATCCGAATCTGCCCGCAAGCGCCCAGGTTTCGACGGATTTCCTGCAACTTGTCCGCTATGGTCTGCGGCGGCCCGACGATCTGTTCATCCTCGACAGCATTAAAGTTATCGACGGCCTGCTCAAGGTCAATACTCCAAGCGGCCCCGTCTGGCGTCGTTACGATGATGATGGGTATGGTGAGCACGTGGATGGCCGGGCCTTCGACGGGACGGGACGGGGCCGCGGCTGGCCGTTGCTCGCCGGCGAGCGCGGGCATTATGCCGTGGCTGCAGGCGAAGACCCGTTGCCGTACCTCGAAGCGATGATGGCGATGAGCAACCCACTCGGATTGATTCCAGAGCAGGTTTGGGACAGCGCGCCGATCGCTGAACTTAATCTCCAGCCCGGGAAGCCAAGTGGCTCCGCGATGCCTCTCGTCTGGGCACACAGCGAGTTCATCAAGCTGTGCTACAGCAGCGCGCTGGGTCGACCCGTCGATCGTCCAACCGCCGCTTGGACCCGCTATCACGGAATCCGGCCCCAAGTCGATTACGAGATTTGGGGACCGAACGCGCAGCCGCGGCGACTTTCTAAAGGACATTCCCTCTGTATCGCGCTCAAGGCGGCAGCGCGCGTGCATTGGGGTATCAATGGCTGGAAAGACGTCAAGAATGTCGATACGCACGATACCGGCCTCGGCGTTCACGTCGTGGATCTGCCGGTCACGGCACTGACGGCTGGCGAAACGATTCAGTTCACATTCCTGTGGTGTGATACGCAGACTTGGGAGGGGCGCGACTATGAAGTGTCGGTGTCCGATGTTGCCCCGTTCTAATTAAGCTGGAGGTCCACCCATGGCCGAACCGCTCATCCAGAAGACTTGCACACCATGCCGCGGCGGCGTGCCGCCGCTCACGCGAGCTGAGGCTGAAGGGTTCGTTGCCCAGGCGCCCGAGTGGGCGCTCGTGGATGACGCGCACCGTGTCGAGCGGACCTTCCGCTTCAAGAATTTCCGTGAGGCACTGACCTTCGTGGAGCAGGTCGGGGAACTTGCCGAAGCCGAGGGCCGCCACCCCGATATCAATTTCGGGTGGGGCTACGCGACCGTGTCGCTGCGGACAAAGAAGATCAAAGGCCTCCACGAGAACGACTTCATCATGGCGGTAAAAATCGATCAGATCTCGCGGGAGATGGCAAGCGCCGCTGGCGCGTAGAATGTCATATGGGTCGCGGTTCAGGAAAACCCGCGCCGGTCCGATCGTTGATTTGTGGTGGCCTACCGTTGACCAGCGTCAGATAGCGTCGGCGACGCTGAGGGCCGAACCGATACCGCCATTGCCGTTGGGTGATATTTGCCGAGCAGCAGAGACAGGTTCATGCGAAATGCGCACGTCGGCGAGACACCGGTTGGATTCAGTCGAGAAGCCGGAGAACGGCAGCGTCACGCTTCGATCTCGTGGGTGTGAACGTCTTGTGCGGTATGCGCCCTGAGGATTTCGAGGGCGGTGTTTTCTTGTGCAGCGTCACGCACATTCACCCATAAGAGCAGTCCGCCCCGCGCGAGTTGCTCCTCGACCAGCCGGGCGTAGTGTCGATGCATGAGGCTGCCTAGCGCTCCACCGAGCACGGCTCCGCCGCCCGCGGCCACCAGCACCGGAAGGATTCCTCCGACTCCGGTTAGGGCAAGGGCTCCGAGAGCCGCAAGTCCGGCTGCTGGGCCGTATTCGGCTTCGAGCCGTGAAATCCGCGAGAAGAAAGTCGCGCGCGGCGCCCGCGGCTCGTCTTCCATCTCCGTGACCCGCTGGTAACGATGGCCGAGCTTGCGTTCCACGGTCGCTTCGTCAGCCAACAGGCTGAACGCCGCGCGGTCGAAGCCAAGCGTCTCTAGCGCGAAGACCGCCTCCTCAAGCGCCTCGGCATCGTCAAACAGAGCAACCACTTCGCGGATTGTTTCAGGCATCCCGTCAGTTGCCTCGCTCGCCAAGGGCGATTGTGTTCATGTGCCTGGATCGCCGCTGTACCGGCTGACGATAGCGAGGCCGGGTCGCACAGCATTGACTTGAATCAACGCCGGGAAGCCGGCCAACATGTTGGTTATGTGTGATGGCCCTACTGACCGAAAGGCCCGGATCGAAGTCGTCGGTCGGGGTCGGGAAGTCGCATGAACGAGCGAGCCGAGGCTCTGTGCCAGGAGATCGCGATTTGCCGCCACTATCTCGACGGTGAGTCTGGGAAAATGTTGTGAACGCCAACAAAGACAACGGCGGCCCCTCCAATCACCACCTCTAGCGCGACTTGGCCCTGAAAGTGGCGGCCCTGCGCAATGTGTTACTGGGTGTTACTGGGCGCGTGTGCGGCGGCTCGCACGGGGTTCGTGGCGAGGCGGCAGGGATGGTCGCAAATGGCCAAGATCGTTCAAGAAGTTCGCTCGTCCAAAAACTACGGCAATCCGGGGACTATGATCCACTTTCCGCACGCCCCTCTCCAATTTCGGGCTCGCCCTGTTTCGCCGAGGGCCAGCGCAAGTTCTGAATCTCCGACATGTCCTTGCGGTCCCAGCCGATAGCCAAGATGCTAGCCGCATGGCGCGGGCGGCGCGATCTTGGCAAATAGCCGTTCCGTGTCATTGCGCTGGCACAGCTCGGTTCCCGGCAACATTAGCGCGGCAGCGCCGGCCGCCATGCCGTAGCGGACAGCGTCCACGATCGTTTCGCCCCGCGTCAGGCCGAAGACAATTCCCGCGACCATGCTATCGCCGGCGCCGACCGTGCTCGCGACCGGCACTATTGGAGCATTGAACCGCCAACAGCCCTCTTCAGTGGACAGGATCGCGCCGGCTCGCCCGAGAGAAATCACCACAATTTCGGCGATGCGCCGCGCGATGAGTTCGCGCGCAGCCTCCTCTTCCCGAAGGGGGCCGACGATTTCCCGTCCGAGCAACTCGCGGAGTTCCTTCAGATTGGGCTTGAGCAGGTAGACATCGCCACGAGCAATGTTTCGCAGCGCCGCCCCCGAGCTATCGAGAATGAGCCGGGCCCCGAGCCGCCGCGTCCGCTCCGCGACGCGTCCGCTGAAGGCGCTTGTCATCCCTGGCGCCAGACTGCCACTCATCACGACGTATTCGGGCCGGGATGACAACGACGCCAGTTCATCGAGACAACGGTCGGCGTCATCGGCACTCAAACTTGGCCCCGGCATGACGAAGCGAAACTGGCGACCGGTTTGCTGTTCGTCGATGGTGAAGCTCTCGCGGGTCAAGCCGGCGATCGGTACGGGACGGCAGATGACATTTTCCGCATGCAGGAGCTGTTTAATCAATTCGCCCATCGGGCCGCCCGCGGGAAACATCGCGATCGCTTCGCCGCCAAGCTTGTGGATTGCGCGCGCAACATTGATGCCGCCACCGCCGGGGTCATAGCGTGGCACCGTGCATCGCAGCTTCTCGCCCGGAATGATGCGCGCTGTCGTCGAGGCGATGTCTAAAGCCGGGTTCATCGTCAGTGTCGCGATCGACGGCACGGCAAGTCCTTTAGCACGCTGACACCCGTTTCACCGCCTCAATGGCGCCACCGTTTGACGGCATCAGCATTGATATTGATCAAGATCAAGGCGCGGGCAGCGGGGTGCGACAGACTGCTTCTCTGGCCAGTACCGCGGAGGATGAAGCCGATGCCAGTTCAAACCTACATCCGATGGTTTCGCGATATTCGGCTCAACGACGTTCCGCTAGTCGGTGGCAAGAATGCTTCGCTTGGCGAGCTTTATTCCAACCTGACAGGCGCGGGTGTCCGGGTTCCGAACGGCTTTGCACTCACGGCCGCGGCCTATCGCGAGGCACTGGCCGCCGCTGGCGCCAGCACCAAGCTTCATCGGCTCTTGGACGGGCTCGACAAATCCGATGTCAATCGGCTCGCCCAGCGGGCCGCCGAAGCCCGGCAGATCGTTTATGAGGCGACGGCGACTGATGCATTGCGCCGCCAGATCGCGGAATCTTATCACGCATTGGAGGAAGAGTATGGTGCCAGCGTCGCTGTGGCTGTCCGCAGCTCGGCGACTGCGGAAGATCTTCCAAACGCCAGCTTTGCCGGTCAGCACGAGAGTTTTCTCAATATCCGCGGCGAGGCCGATGTGTTCGAAGCGTGTCGGCGCTGCTTCGCGTCGATTTTTACGGATCGGGCCATTGTCTACCGCATGGACAACAACTTCGACCATTTCAAAGTCGCGTTGTCGGTGGGCGTGATGAAAATGGTCCGGTCCGACCGCGCATCGAGCGGCGTCGTTTTCACGCTCGATACCGAGTCAGGATTCCGCGATGTCGTGTTCATCACCGGCGTCTATGGCCTCGGTGAAATCATCGTGCAGGGCTGCGCCGATCCCGACGAGTTCTACGTTCACAAGCCAACCTTCAAGCAAGGCTTTCGGGCCGTGTTGCGTCGCTCGCTCGGCGGCAAGCAGCTTCGGATGATCTATGCCGAAGGCCATACCGGGCACACGACTCAGACCATCAAGACGCCGGAGGCCGAGCGCCAGCGTTATTGTCTCAGCGATGCAGAGGTCCTGAAGCTCGCCACTGACGCGATCGCCGTCGAAGATCACTATTCGACCCGAGCCGGTCATCCGATGCCGATGGATATCGAATGGGCCAAGGATGCCGACGACGGCCAGATTTATATCATTCAAGCGCGACCGGAGACCGTCGCATCGCGGCGTTCCGCGGACTTCTTCGAAACCTATACGCTTTCAGGAACCGGGACCGTGTTGGCGACTGGCCGCGCCGTGGGCGAAAAAATCGCGTCCGGCAAAGTGCGGATTGTCGGAGATGTCCACGACCTCGCAGCATTCAAGCCCGGCGAAGTTCTGGTCGCCAATGCGACGAGCCCCGACTGGGAGCCGGTGATGAAAACGGCTCAAGCAATCATCACCAACAGCGGTGGCCGCACATGCCATGCCGCGATTGTCGCACGGGAATTGGGCGTGCCCGCAGTGGTCGGCACCGAAGACGCGACGCGAAAGCTTCGCAACGGCGGCACAGTCACGGTGTCTTGCGCGGAAGGCGACATCGGCCATGTTTACGACGGGCTGGTTCCCTTCAAGGCGACACGGATTCCTGTCAGCGCGATCAAGCATCCACGCACCGAGATCATGGTGAACCTCGGCAATCCGGATCTAGCTTTCCACGCCGCGATGATGCCGAACAATGGTGTTGGCCTGGCGCGCATGGAGTTCATCATCAATGAGCATATCGGCGTGCATCCGATGGCGTTGATTGAGCCTGACAAGGTCTCCTCCAATGAGGCAAAAGCGAAGATTGCCAAACTCGTACGCGGCTACGAACATTCCACGGATTTCTTCGTTGAACGTCTCGCCGAGGGTGTCGGCACCATCGCCGCAGCTTTTTACCCGAGGCCGGTGATCGTGCGGCTCTCCGATTTCAAGACCAACGAATATGCCAGCCTGATCGGCGGCAGCGATTTCGAACCGAAGGAAGCGAATCCGATGTTAGGCTTTCGCGGGGCGTCGCGTTATGCGCATCCGGCCTACGCCGCGGGCTTTGCGCTCGAATGCGCGGCGTTGCGACGCGTGCGCGAGACAATGGGCTTGACCAATCTGCGTATCATGGTCCCGTTCTGCCGCCGGGTCGAAGAGGGCGAGCGCGTGATCAAGGCCATGGCTGCGAATGGCTTGGTGCGCGGCGCGAACGGCCTCGAGATTTACGTCATGTGTGAGATACCCAACAACGTCATCCAGGTCGACGCCTTTGCGAAGCTGTTCGACGGCTTCTCGATCGGCTCGAACGATTTGACCCAGCTCACGCTAGGCGTGGATCGCGATTCACAAATTGTCGCGTTCGACTTTGACGAGCGCGATCCCGGCATGTTGGAGATGTTCCGGCTCGCCGTTACTGGCGCCAAACGCAACCGTCGGCATATCGGCATTTGCGGAGAGGCGCCCGCCAATTACCCGGAGATCGCTCGCTTCCTCGCGGAGCTTGGCATCGATTCGATCAGCGTCAATCCGGGAAGCCTCCTGCGGACTATGGGCGTGGTGTACGATGCCGAGCACGAAAACGGTGAGCCGTCGCCGCGAGAACGTCATCTCGCACACTCGTGAATAGCGATCATGCCGCCCTATTTGGCGCGCAACATTCCGGTCGAGCTATCGCCGCTGTGGGACTTGGCGCTCGATCTTCGATGGTCTTGGTGTCACGAGGCAGATTCCCTCTGGCAGAACGTTGACGCAACCCAATGGAAGCAAAGCCGCAATCCGTGGGTCATTCTTCAGAATCTGTCGGAAGGTCGCTTGCGTGAACTTGCCGCTAACGTCAATTTTGTCGGCGAACTGAGGCGGGTTGTCGAAGCGCGGCGCGCTTATCTCAATAGTCCATGTTGGTTTAAATCGGAAAGCGGCGCGACGCTCGGCGGTGTTGCACTGTTCAGCATGGAATTCGGCCTGACGGAAGCGCTACCGCTTTACGCGGGCGGACTCGGAATCCTGGCCGGGGATCTGCTCAAGACGGCAAGCGATCTCGGCGTCCCCATCATCGGGATCGGTCTCCTTTACCAGGAAGGCTATTTCCGGCAGATGATCGACGCTGCGGGATGGCAACAAGAAGCCTACCCCTATAATGAACCAACTACGATGCCAGTCGAACCTGTCCTAGGCAAAGACGGGACTTGGGTTCGCATCGGCATAGAGTTACCGGGACGTATGCTTTGGTTGCGCGTCTGGCGTGCGCTCGTCGGACGCACCGCGCTCTATCTCCTCGACAGCAACGATCCTTTCAATAGCCCCGTCGATCGGGGCATCACCGGCAAGCTCTATGGAGGCGGCGCCGAGATGCGCTTTCTCCAAGAGGTCGTTCTCGGAATCGGCGGTTGGCGACTGATTGAGCGCTTGGAGCCGAACGTCGAGGTCTGCCATCTTAACGAGGGGCATGCTGCTCTTGCGGTATTTGAACGGGCGCGATCGTTTGCCCAGCGGTCGGGTGTTAGCTTCTGGGAGGGTCTGTGGGCGACCCGCGCCGGCAACATCTTCACCACCCACACGGCAGTACCGGCAGGCTTCGACCGCTATCCTCCCAAACTAATCACCAAGTATCTTACGCCAATCGCCGATCTGCTCCACGGAATGGGGATTACATTGCCCGAACTATTGCGGTTTGGGCGCGCCAACGCCGATGATGTAGACGAACCCGTCAACGTGGCGTATCTCGCGTTACGAGGTTCCCTGCTTGCTTTTGGCGTCAGCCGGCGACACTGCGCCGTCAGCCGGCGAATTTTTCAACAATTATATCCGCGCTGGCCTGAGCCGCAGGTGCCAGTGGATCACGTTACCAATGGCGTGCATGTGCCGTCGTGGGATTCGCAGCAGGCCGATGAAATCTGGACCGGATGCTGCGGCAAGGATCGCTGGCGCCGTATGCCTGACAATCTAGGCGCATCAATTACAGCGCTCTCGGACGAAGCTCTCTGGGCATTGCGCGGCGTGACGCGTCAGGCGCTGGTGAGCAGCGTGCGCGAACGGCTAAAAGGTCATCTGAGTTGGAGGGGTCTCGCGCCCGAAATCGTGAGACAGGCCGAGGGCGTGCTCGATCCCAATATCCTCACGCTCGGCTTCGCGCGACGATTCACGGGCTATAAACGGCCGAACTTGTTGCTGCGCGACGTCGACCGGCTGAAACGGCTTCTCACCAATCCGTCGCAACCCGCACAGCTCCTCGTTGCTGGCAAGGCGCATCCCGACGATCGGCAAGGCATAGAAATGATAAAAGAATGGATTGAGTGCGCGCGCCGCCCTGAATTCCGGCGCCACGTGGTCTTTCTGGAGGATTACGATATATCGCTCGCGCAAGAAATGGTGCAGGGTGTCGACGTGTGGATCAACACGCCGCGTCGGCCGTGGGAAGCCTGCGGCACGAGCGGTATGAAAGTCCTGGTCAATGGCGGCCTCAATTTGTCCGAGCTCGATGGTTGGTGGGAGGAGGCTTACGAACCGAAACTAGGCTGGGCGATCGGTGATCGGTCGGACGTCGCTGGCGCAAAGGACGCCGATGAGAGGGAAGCCGACGAGCTCTATACCGTCCTCGAACGCCAGGTCATTCCAGAATTCTATTCTCGGGACCGCACCGGCATTCCACGCAGGTGGGTTGCCCGCATGCGCGCCAGCATGGCGACTCTGACGCCGGCTTACAGCAGCACGAGAGTCGTTCAGGAGTATCTGACCAAAGCCTATTTACCGGCCGCGCGGACGTTACGGGAACGACTGACTGATCACGTCAATATGGCGAAACGAATGGCCTCATGGGAGAGACGCGTCCGCAGGAACTGGAACGGTCTACATCTCGGTCCGTCGAGCGTCATGCAGGCCGGCAACACCTGGCGCTTCGCAGTTCCGGTCTATCTCGGCGAAATGAATGCCGAAGACATCCGAGTCGAGCTTTATGCCGACCCGCGCGAAGACAGGGAGCCAGAGGTCATCGCGCTTGCGCGCGGCGAGGGCATCGCTGGCGCCGCAAATGGCTACATCTATTCAGGGTTGGTGGAGAGCGACCGCCCTGCGGATGATTTCACCGCTCGTATCGTTCCCACACACCCTGGTGTGCTGGTGCCGACCGAAGTATCCCTCATCCTTTGGCAGAATTAATGTCACGCGCGGGCAACGTCTTGCCCCCAGCGGCTTTGATTTGGAACCAGAGTCGCACATTTCCGAAAACGTCACCACCGCGGGAGTCTCGGCACCTGCTTCGCCGGCACCGGCGTTCTCACGCTCCAGAGCCTGGCTGCACTGAGCTTGCGCGGAGGCGACAGCAGAACATGACGAAAGACATCGGCGCCACGGCGTAGAAAGAGTCCGCCGCGAAAGAACCCTCGTCTCCGGTGCTCGGTTCGTTCGCGGTATCGATGAGGCGCATCCATGGACCGGCAGGCGAGGGGCTTGGCAGCGGATAACGCACCGTTTTGTCGTCCGCGTTGAGGATTACGAGGAAAGTACCGTCATGCTCCGGTTCGCCGGAAACCGAGCGGTGCTTGGTGCCGGCCTGACCGCTCACGACATAGCTCAAAAATCGGCTATGCGGATCACGCCAATCCTGGTCGTTTTTCTCGACGCCGCTGGGTCCCAGCCAGACGATATCTTTGACCGCGGCGCCAGGAATCGCTTGGCCATGAAAGAAATGACGGCGCCGGAAGACGACGTGTCCCGAGCGCAGTCGAATAAGCGCGCGCACGAAGTCCCGAAGCTCGCGCTCCTCTTCTTTGTCGAAAAGTGACCAGTCGATCCAGCTGATCTCGGTGTCCTGACAATAGGCGTTGTTGTTGCCCTTCTGGCTACGGCCGATTTCATCGCCCGCGAGGAGCATCGGCGTCCCCACCGACAGAAGCAGGGTCGCCAACATATTGCGCTTTTGCCGGCGGCGTAGCTTGCATATTCCGGCATCGACCGTCGGGCCTTCGATGCCGTAGTTGGCGCTATAATTTTCGGCGCGGCCGTCATGATTGCCCTGTCCGTTCGCGTCGTTATGCTTTTCGCGAAAGCTGACGAGGTCTTCGAGCGTAAAACCGTCATGTGAGGTGATGTAATTGACGCTGGCCCATGGCCGCCGGCCGCGTTCCTCGAAAATATCGCGTGACCCGCTCAATCGCGACGCAAGCTCGGCAACCATGCCATCATCGCCGCGCCAGAATCGTCGCACGACATCGCGATAGCGATCATTCCACTCGGCCCAGCCTGGTGGAAACTGTCCGAGACGGTAGCCCCGGTCGCCCATGTCCCACGGCTCGGCGATAAGCTTGACTTTGGCGAGCACCGGATCTTGCAGAATGGCGTCAAGAAAGCCCGAATGCCGATCGAATGTCTCGTCGGCCCCGCGGGCGAGAGCGGCGGCGAGATCGATGCGGAGACCATCGATGTGGATTTCCTCAACCCAATACCGCATCGCGTCCAAGACCAACTGCGTGACGCGCGGGTGATGTAGGTCGACAGTGTTTTCGCAGCCGGTCAGGTCGCGATAGTGGCGCAGATCGTCGGGATCGAGGCGATAGTAGCTGGCGTTGTCGATCCCACGGAAACTTAGAGTCGGCCCGAGTGCGCCACCTTCCGCCGTGTGATTGAAGACCATATCGAGCAGCACTTCGATGCCGGCATCGTGAAACCGACGAACCATGGTCCTCAGCTCGTCCAGGTTCGGTGCGGCCAGGTAGCGGGTTTCGGGCGCGAAGAAGGTGAGCGGGTTATAGCCCCAGAAGTTTCGCAGGCCGCGCTCGACAAGCGGCAACTCGTCGATGAAGGCCTGTACGGGCATGATCTCGACAGTCGTGACGCCGAGTCCGCGCAGATAGCGGATAACCGCCGGCTCCGCGAGTCCGGCAAAGCGACCGCGGAGCGTCTCGGAAACCTCCGGGTGTCGCATCGTAAAGCCTCGTACATTGAGCTCATAGATTACGGTCTCGTACCAAGAACGACGCGGTCGCTGGTCGCCTAGCCAGTCGAAGGTGGGATCGATCACGCGACATTTTGGAACGAACGGAGCGCTGTCGCGTGTGTCGAACGACAGCGGGTCTTTTCCGACCTCATAACCGAATATGGCGTCGTTCCACTGAAACCGCCCGCTGAGCATTCGGGCATAGGGATCGATCAGCAGCTTGTGGTGATTGAACCGATGGCCGCGGTCTGGCGCATACCGTCCGTAGACGCGGTACCCATAAAGCTGGCCTGGCGCGATTTCCGGCACGTATCCGTGCCATACATCGTCTGTGTATTCCGGTAATTCGATCCGGTTGACCTCGCGTTCGCCGGATAGATCGAAAAGACAAAGCTCGACCCGCTCGGCATTCTGCGAGAAGAGCGCGAAATTGACGCCCCTGCCGTTCCATTTAGCGCCAAGTGGAAAAGGGTCCCCTGGCCAAACACAAGTTGGGCGTGCACTTGTCACGTTCGGTCCATCAGGAGTTCAGGGGTCGGAGCGACAAGGGTCGCCGAAATGCTTCGCTAAACGACGATGACGCACTCATCCCATATCGTGTGGGGAGCCCTCAAAGACTCCAACAACTCATCGTCTCCACCTAACTGCATTCGCCGGCAGCTGCCTCACCCCGATGACGAGCCTTCCGCCAATAGTCGAAATCACAATGGAACGCGATGACCGGGGGCGTATTGCGCTAGATCAATGCGTTGCGCGGCAGTGGCATCGACCATATCGGCCCTATTGTTCCCTGAGGAGGGCGCCATGGACGAGGCCGAAGTCGAGCGCATTGCCGCGAGCGTGGTCAAAAAATTGCAGGAGCCTTTGTTTATCCAGGGGTTAGCGAGAGCGGTCGCAGCTGAACTCGATCTCCGCGGATTCAGATATCGAAAGGAAATCGCGAAGCTCGGCGAACGGGTAGACAATATGTACTAGCCGTGCGTTCGAAAAGGTCGCGAAGGCTTCGACTCGGCGTTTTTTTCAGGATACTGCCCAATCGAATAAGCCGCTAACGCAGTCCAGCTGGCTGCCGTAGCCCCGTGTCGCGCACGATCTTCTCACTGTGGATGACGCGGCGGATCTCGTCGGCCGTCAGCGTCTCGAATTCGAGCAGGCCCTTGGCGAGCGCGTGGACAAGATGCGCGGCTTCGGATGTGTTCGGTTCCGAACTAACGATGATCTGGATCAATGCGACGTTGGTCTGACCAATGGACTCTGCGTCTGCAAGGGCGGTGAAACCCCATCGCTCCGTCCGGTGCCGAAAGCAAAAAAGGTAGGAGCCGCCGATGCGTGTCCTCTTCGTATCTTCCGAAATCTATCCTCTCGCGAAGACCGGGGGGCTGGCGGATGTGAGCGCAGCGCTGCCGCGGGCCCTGGCGGCGCTTGGCGTCGAGGTCCACTTGGTGCTTCCGGGCTATCCGAAGGCGATGCAATCAGCCGCGAACAAAGTCGTAGCGGCCGAATTCCCGAATCTCATCGGCACCGGCGCGGTGCGGCTGATCTCCGGACGTACGCCTGACTCGGGCCTGCCAATTTGGCTCGTCGACTGTCCCGCATTATTTCGACGCCCCGGGGGCCTTTATCAGAACGAGGCTGGCAGAGAATGGCCCGATAACGCGCAGCGTTTCGCGCTGTTCAACCATGTCGTGGCTCGCCTGTCGCTCGGCCAGCTGGTACCGGAGTGGCGCGCCGATATCGTCCATGCCAATGATTGGCACGCCGGTCTGGCGCCGGCGCTGCTGGCCGGAGCGGGCGGTCCAAGACCAGCGACCGTCTTCACGATGCACAACCTTGCGTTTCAAGGCCTGTTTCCGGCCGCCGCTTATCCCGAACTCGGCCTATCCGACCATAGAGTCGGCCCAGATGAGCTGGAGTTCTATGGCAAAATCTCGTTCCTCAAAGCGGGCATACGCTATAGCGACCGGCTGACGACCGTCAGCCCGACCTACGCCCAACAGATTCTGACCGCCGAATACGGCTGCGGGCTGGAAGGGCTGTTGCAAACGCGAGCATCGGATCTCGTCGGAATCCTGAACGGCGCGGACTATCGGGTTTGGAACCCGGCGACAGACGCCCATCTCCCGGCGAATTTCAATCCGCATAATCTTATCGGCAAACAGGATTGCAAGGCAGCACTCCAGGAGGAATTCGGCCTCGAGGTTGACCCGCGGATCCCACTTGTCGTCTTCATGAGTCGAATTACCGATCAAAAAATGGCAGACGTCGTGGCGGCGGCGCTGCCGGAAATCGTCGCGAGCGGGGCTCAGTGCGTTCTGCTGGGAGACGGAGATCGGCATCTCGAAGGGGAAATCCACTCGGCAGCGCACGGTCATGCCGGCTGGGTCGTTGCCCGCAACAACTACGAAGAGCCGGTGGCGCATCGCCTGTTGGGCGGCGGCGATATTTTGCTCCATCCGGCACGGTTCGAGCCCTGCGGCCTGACGCAGCTTTACGCGATGCGCTATGGCACCTTGCCAATCGTGCGAAGCACGGGCGGACTCTCCGATACCGTGGTGGATGCCAGCGCGACCAACCTCAACGAAGGTACGGCAACCGGCTTCGCATTCGAGCAGCCAACGGCGGCAGAGATGCTCGATTGCTTGAAGCACGCTCTAGCTCTGTATCGACAGCCGTTGGTTTGGCGGAGAATCCAGCGGAAAGCCATGGCGCAGAATTTCGGCTGGGCGGACTCAGCGCTCCGATACCTCGCGCTCTATCGCGGCTTGGTTTCCGATGCCATGGCGGCGGACGACGCTGTCAAGACCAATACGGCACACGAAATCGCGGCAGGCTAGAACAGGCTTGGAACGGGTGCAAAAACTTGACCTGACGCACAGCACGATGCAACGACACTGAAGGCGTGCCGCCGAGAATCTAAAGCGGACCCTAATCAATGCGAGTGGACAAGGGCAGCGAGCAGATCGCTTTGACTGAGTATGCCGACGGGTCGTCCATCCCGCAGCACTGGGACACGATTGACCCCTTTTTGCTGCAAGAGCTCGGCGATCACTGTGACGGGCATGTCCTCCTCGACAAACACGACATTCTCGCTCATGACGTCCTTCGCGCGCAGTCCATGATATTCCAGGTAATTGCGCAGCTCGCCGCCGACGGCTGGGTTTGTCTCGATCATATCGAGCCACCACGACCGCCGCGCCCTACCGGTTGACGGTGCGTGGCGCACCAAATCGCCTTCGCTGACAATTCCGACCATTCGACCGCCGCTGCCGACGACCGGCACCGCCTTTATGCGGTGCTTAAGGAGAACCCTTGCGATTTCGCCCACAGGCGTTTCGAGCATCACGTAGACGGCGGGCGAGGTCATGATGTCCGATGCCCTGAGTTCCCCCGGCATTTTGTGGCGCCGCATGGGTTGCCGAGACATAGCTTTCGCTCCCTGATCGATCTTCAGATGGCGTTATCCGAAGTTGCTATGAAACTATTGGGGCTACATGGCCTTCCCGCCTTGACACAGATCAAGCACGCCCCATCCCGGCCAAACATGTCGCGAGGCAAGATATTCGTAATCCGGAAAATCCTCGCCGTGCCAAGGCGTACTGCGGCCCACCGCAGCATGCGTTCTCGGGTGCTTCGGTCTGCTTCGTCGCCGAGATAGTTTCTACTCAATGACGAATAGCAGCATCGCCTCAAGCTGATCCGCATCGACCTCGCATTCTCGGGCAAGACCGAGCAATTCCTTAGAGACCTCGTTCAGATTCGTACGCTGGGCTATCTCCTGACAATGGTTTGCGCGCTGTCGAAGTCTGGCGATTAGCGGGTCCAACCGCGCCGCCACCTCCTGAACGTCGATGGATCGGCGAGCCGATCGTCCGGATGTCTGATCACCCATACCGAGTTCCCTTTCACTCAAGTGGGGTCCGCCAAAGACCTCTGTTCCGGTTTGGAAAGCGTTACCCGGCAATATCTTGCACAAGAAATTTGTGGCGGATACCGGAATGGTGCATTGACTCAAATCAATTGGTCGAGCCTGAAGTTTCACCAGCCGCGGCGGAGCTCAGGATCAGGTTCGACTATCACTTCGACTACGACTGTGTAAAACCACGCGTCTCGCTCGGAGCGCTCGATGGCCCTTTACTTCTTATGATGCCCATTCGCTGGCGCAGGCCGCGATGCAAAACTCGGATCCGATTCGTGGCCAAGGCTGATCGATAGCCGACGCTGGGCGGCGGAAACCGCTGTGGCAAGCACAGCCTCCAAACGCCCAGGGGCACATAGCAGTATTCGGCTGCAGCCTAAAATGCGCTGTGCACTTGACCTAGATCAACGCCCTACAACTGCGCATTAGTTCTACTACCAGCCACCACAGTGACTTGAAAGGCGGGCATCGAGGATTTGGATGTCGTCGGGAGGGTTTATTGGACGATATCGGGAGATTGCGGATGGCCATAGCAAGCCCAGACGTCACATTCCCTCAGATCTACGCGGATCGCACCATGCCGCGGATGCTGGTGCGCGTTGCAAAATCCACCATCGGTCGGCTCGATCAAACGCTCCGTCATCGGTTGGGCATTTTCGAGTTCAGCCGGAACCCAGAATGCATCCTTCGCGCTGAATTCGTGCGGTCAAATTCCCGCGCAAAGTTATCCGACGGAATAATAATCAAGCCGGACGATCCGGTTCTTGAGCTGCATCTCTGGAATGAACACCTGCCGCATATGGGGCGCCACGGCTGCACCGTAGCATGGGCGCGCCGGGTTTCGCGCGGCATGCAGCTTTCGCTCGCAGAACTTGCCGCGTATGTTAGCGCCAATCCGGATGCAGCAGATGTTAAGGCAATCCATGGCCGGTTCGCGTTTTCACTGCGCCAGGGTCTGCGCCAGCTCGATCGCCTCGGCAACCGTTATGGCTTCGACGTGTTCAACGATCATCGACCAACGACTCTTGACGATCGGATGCACGACATCGGGGAAAACATTCTCTTCTGGATGATTCTCTGGACCTATAATCCGGCAAGTATCAGATACAACCACTTCCTACGCCGGCGCCGCGAGGTATGGATGTCGCGCGAAAGCCTGTTGCGGAACTATGGTTCGCATCTCGGCGCGCAGTGCTCGGGTCCCTCCGGTACCGTGGGACAGAGATTCGATGAATACGCTGTCGTCAGAGGCAAGTTTTCGTCGGCAGGGCTCGCTGCCGAGTAGCTGTAAGTTTCGAGTTTGACCGGCGTTCTCCAACGTTTGACTGCGACGAGAACCGGCATCGTCAATGCGGCGCCTTTTCGAGAACAGCCGACGTCTTTTTGCCAGGTATGGTCGTTGCACGGCCCGCGCGGGGCTCAGCGGTACACCAGCACCGGAACTTTGGAGTGCGAGAGCACCTTCAGGGTATGGCTGCCGAGAAACAGCGACTCAACCCCACTCCGTCCGTGCGAGCCCATGACGATCAATTCGCTATTCGTTGCTTGGGCGGTTTCGATAATCGCCAGGTAGGCTGGCGTTTTCTCGACATGGGCCGTCTCGCAGGGTACGCCAGCCGTCTTTGCCGCATCGGCAAGACCGGCCAGAATGACATAGGCTTGCTGGCGCGCGGCTTGCACAATATAGGGCTGTGCATCGGCGGGCCCATAGAATGGCTCAGTGACGTTGACAATCGTCACCTTGCTGCCGAGGCGCTTGGCCAGCGCGATGCCGTGCTGTGCCGCTTCAGTCGCGAGGTCCGATCCATCCGTAGCAATCAAAATGTTGCGATACATTTCTCCCTCTGCAGGCAGCCTGTCTGCGTCGTCACCGTGGCCTAAAGACGATTCAGTGGCTTTGATCTAGGTCATGAGGATTAAGCGTTGTGCATCCTGCGAGTCTCCGTTTTCTCGCTGCGGCTTGTCCGACAACTCCAACCACCAGAGGCACAAGCCGAGCAAGACGAGTCCCGGCGGGATTGGGAGGGCAACAATCCACCGACGACCTCTGCATATGCATCAATTTCATCGGCGGCGGCTGGGTGGCGACAAGACGGTGGCGGTGTGGTTTCCCGACAAAGTCAATTCGCTGGTGGCGGCCGATGCGCCGATTTGGCAACGATCAGACACGGATCGGCATGGCATCGTGACTCCGTCGGTTGGGTTTATGAACGCGAATTAATGTCTGGCAGTTGCCATCCATTATTTGCTCACAACCGATCTAGTTGGCCGGCAGAAGCCGCCGTCGGCAAGACTTTCATGAGCAATAGCGTGATCGACAGCGGCGTTTTGATCGACGGGTGCCGGCTTGGCCGTACTTTGACTTAGATCAATGTCCTGTCCCGCATTTCGCTGATCAATTAAAAAAGCGACGGTTTTGGCCAAGGACCCAAGGACAATGCAGCATTACGACGTGAGCTTCGTCAAAAATTTGCTGAGTTCCAACGGGAAGCCGTGCAAGTGCATCCAGGATGTCGTAGCCGTGGACGCAAATAGCCCGGATGAAGCGGTCAATGTCGCCAAATTGGCGTTCGAGCACCACCACGGTATCAACGTCTGGCAGCTGCATGCTGATCGGATTGAGATCAAGTCGGGTCGACGTGCCGGTGGTCACCTAACCGAAGCAGAGAGAGGCAATGGCAATGGCGATCGGATTGAACAAGATCAATATCGCAGCGCGAGCCTATCAGATCTGGGAATCAGAAGGTCGGCCTGAGGGCCAGGACTTCAACCATTGGCTTCGGGCTGAAGCCGAACTCTCTGCGGCACTGTCACCGCCGGTCATTACCGGCAATCCACCCTACCAGAAGTTAGGCGCGCGGCAGCGGCGATCGAAGGAGCGTTGAGGCGGCGTGCCGTCGAATGTCGGCGTCGCGCGAACAGCGCCTCGCATCAGGCGGCGATTAAGGCCGATGATCTAAGTCAATGGCGGGTCCTGGGGATGTCGGCAGCCTTTAATTCAGCCACGGCTCGAACCGAGCGGATGTGATTGGCGCATCGGGAGCACTGCACCTAGTTGCGCTAAGCCATTGACGTATAATGGCTACGCGGGTGTCTCAAAATCTGTTGCCCGCAAGGGTGTGCTGGTTCGAGTCCGGCCAGGGGCACCACTGGATGAGAAATGGTTGCAGCGAAACGTTGAAGTACATCCCATTGCCGCATTGCGGTTGAAGACCGAGAAAATTGGAGGGCACGATGATTTATCCCGGGGAATTGCTACCCATATCGCGCTAAATCGCGGTTGCGATGTTTTTTTGTGCTCGTATTGAAAGACCGCAGAAACGCCCGGAGCAAAGGTGGCATTGAAACCGGCCGTGAATCTCTATCGGCAGAGTTCGAGCCCCGGTATTAAATCGGTGCGGCGCTATCGTCCAATGTCGGGGGAAAGCATGACACCGCAAGTGATGATCGACCTGTTCCAGAAGCACGTCGCCGCCGAGCTCGCCGGCGATCTCGACACCACCATGGCGACGATGGGCGACGATCCACACCTCAACCACGTACCGACCATGGCCGGCGGTATCGGGCGCGAAGGTGTGCGCGCCTTCTATCGCGACCATCTCGTGGGCCGGTTCTTCCCGCCTGACGTCAAGATGACCAGCGTGTCGCGCACGGTGGGCGAGACGCATGTCGTCGAAGAGCTGGTGATGAGCTTCACTCATACCATCGCCATGGACTGGTTCCTGCCCGGTGTGACGCCCACCGGCAAGAAGATTGAGGTCGCGTTCTGCGTCGTGGTGGGCTTCAAGGACGGCAAGGTCTCGCACGAGCACATCTATTGGGATCAGGCAGGTGTTCTGGTGCAGGTCGGGCTGCTCGATCCCAAGGGTCTGCCGGTCTGCGGCGGCGAAAGCGCGCGCAAGGTGGCCGATCCCAAGCTGCCGCCGCGCAAATTCTAAATCGCTTAGAGGGGGAGATGATGAGGGTTGTGTCCCGACGTTGCGTACCTTGATTCGAATCAGGCCATGATTTCCTGAGCGGCTACGCGTGTTTTCTGTTTATGTCGATCTCAGCCAATACGAACTAGAGAACCGACCTATCGGACGTGCCGCAAGATAGTTCGGTAAAGGAGGCTGCGCTCTCGCGCAACCACATTCCTAAGTTGAGTGCGCCTCGAATCGCGTGCACCTAATTTGCACTTAGTCGTGCTAAGCCTTTGAGGTATAAAGCCTACGCGGGCATCTCAAAATCTGTTGCCCGCAAGGGTGTGCTGGTTCGAGTCCGGCCAGGGGCACCAGGGCTTTATGGGGGGATTACGACATGATGCATGGTGGTGGCATTCTCGTTCTGTTGCTTGTCGGGCTGATCGCCGGCTGGCTCGCCGGCCAAATCGTGCGTGGCCGCGGTTTCGGCCTGATCGGCGATCTGGTCGTCGGTGTCATCGGCGCATTCGTCGGAAGCTGGATCTTTACAGCGCTTGGCATCTTCGTCGGCCTGGGACTCATCGGCGCGATCATCAGCGCGACGATCGGCGCGGTGATTCTCGTCGCCGTCATCAGGCTGATCCGCCGCGTGTAACCGTCCCGCGTTCGCTCGTCTCAGCCGCTGTTGCGTAGGCCGGCCGCGATACCGTTTATGGTGCGGTGGATATCACGGACTGTTCGGTCGTCGGACGCACCCGCTCGGTGACGTTTCAGCAACTCGACCTGAACATGATTAAGCGGGTCGAGATACGGGAACCGGTTGCGGATCGAACGGCTGAGCAGCGGGTTGCTTTCGAGCAACGAGTTCTGCTCCATGATTTCGAGCAGTACGTCGATCGTGGTCTGCCACTCGGCGCGCAGCCGTTCAAAGATAGTGACGCGCAACGCCGCGTCCGTCACCAAATCGGCATAGCGCTCGGCGATCGCGATGTCGCTCTTTGCTAGTACCATGTCCATGTTTGATAATAGTGCCGCGAAGAATGGCCATTCGCGGTACATCCGTCGCAGCGTCGCCATCCTTTCGGTCGAATGCTCGGCAAGCCAAGCCCGCACCGCCGACCCGAACCCGTACCAGCCTGGCAGCATTAGGCGACATTGCGACCAGCTGAATACCCAAGGAATCGCACGCAGATCGGCGATGCGACGCGAGGGGCGGCGCGACGCCGGCCGGCTGCCGAGATTGAGATTGACGATCTCGCCGATGACCGTCGCCTCCCAGAAATAGCGCTCGAAACCGGGAGTCTCATAAACTAGGTCACGATAGGCACGGTAGGCTCGCTCAGAGAGTGCTTCCATCGCGGCGACGTATTCGGTTGGCGGTGAGGCCGATGCGTCGGTCAGCAGCGTCGTCTCGATCGTCGCGGCGACAAGCGCTTCGAGGTTGCGGCGGCCAACCTCAGGATTGGAATATTTTGCGGCAATCACCTCGCCTTGCTCGGTGATGCGAATGGCACCGTCTACAGCGCCGGCCGGCTGCGCCAGGATTGCCTGGTAGCTGGGGCCGCCGCCGCGTCCCACCGATCCACCGCGGCCATGGAACAGGCGCAGACGAACGCCGTGGTGGTGGCAGGCTTCGACAAGCGCCGTCTCGGCCTTCCACAACTCCCAGCCGGACGTGAGATAGCCGCCGTCCTTGTTGCTGTCCGAATAGCCGAGCATCACCTCCTGCACGGCGCCGCGATGGCCGACGAGCTGTCGATAAATCGGCAATGCCAGCAGGCGCTCGACGATCGCGCCACATCGCCGCAGGTCGTCGATCGTCTCGAAGAGCGGCACGACGTCGACGTCGATCTCGTGCGAATGCGGGCGATAGAGCCCGACTTCCTTGAGCAGCAGGATGACTTCGAGCACGTCGGAAGCGCCGCTTGCCTTGGAGATCACGTAATTCGAGATCGCGCTCTTGCCATAACGCCGCTGCGTATCAGCGGCGGCTTGCAGGACGGCGAGTTCGGCGCCAGTCTCGTCCGAATAGGTTACCGCAGGCGAAATCAGCGGTCGCGCTGTCGCGATCTCCGTGAGCAGAGCGGCAACGCGGTCATCCTCGCCGAGGCCGCGATAATTGGTGCCGGGCGCAATGGTTTCGAGCAGTTCCGCAACTACGCGCTCATGCACGTCCGCATTTTGGCGCAGGTCCAGGGCAGCAAGGTGAAATCCAAATACGTCGACGGCTCGCCGCAAATTGCGGAGCCGTCCGCGCGCCAGCATCGCAGAGCCGTTGGCGACGAGCGACTCATGGATGATGGTAAGGTCGGCGGCCAACTCCGCGGCTTTGCCATAAGGCGACGCTTCGCCGACCGGTGTCCGCAGGACATGAGTGCCGTTCAGCGCACCGGCGGTTGCCGCAACGCGCGCATAAATTCCCGATATTGCGCGTCGATATGGCTCATGTGCGCGGTGTGGTGATCGGTCGGGAGATCTTTCGGCCAGTTCGCCGAGCGCTGACGTTGTGTTCACCAGCAGCGCATTGAGCGACAGCTCGTGGCCCAACTCATGCAACTCGTCCAAATAAAACCGCAACGCGTGGTCGCTCTGCATCGCGATCGCCTGGCACAACACCTCGGCGGTCACGTAGGGGTTACCGTCACGATCGCCACCGATCCAACTGCCCATCCGTAGAAACGAGGGCAATGACGCCGATGCCGTTTCGCCGAGTTGGTCCTCGAGCGTTGCGTAAAGGCGCGGCAGCTCACGCAAAAAGGTGTAGTCGTAGTACGCCAACCCGTTGGCAATCTCGTCGATCACGGCGAGCCGCGTTCGGCGCAACAGCGCCGTCTGCCACAACGTCAAGACGGCGCGCCGCAGCGCCTCTTCATTGGCGGCCTTCTCTTCGGGGATCATCACCGTTCGATCACGCTCGGCGAGCAGCAGCGCGATCTCCCGTTCATGGTCGAGCGTGCTGCGGCGGCGTACCTCGGTCGGATGAGCCGTGAGCACGGGACAGATCAGGGCGCGCTCGAAAAATGCGCGCAGCGCGCTCGGCGATACGCCTGTCGCACGCACGGCGGCGATCGCGCGGGCGATCGTGCCTTCGCGCGGGACGGCAGCAACCATGGCATGCGCGCGGGTTCGACGGATGTGGTGCTGATCCTCCGCAAGGTTGGCCAGGTGCGAGAAATAGGTGAATGATCGAATGACCTGCGTCGTCTCTTTGCGGTCAGGGCGGTTCAATAGGCTTTCGAGTTCCTGACGCGCCGCTGTGTCGGCGCTGCGATGAAAACGAATCGAGCAACGCCGCACGCGCTCGACGATCTCATAGATGTCGTCGCCCTCCTGGCCGCGCAAGGTCTCACCCAAGATGCGCCCAAGGAGGCGAATGTCGTCGCGCAACGGCAGGTCCTTGTCGGGCACATCGGCCGCGGCGGGCATGTCGGTGTCGGTGTGCGGTACACGTTCCAGCATGGTCAGATTTTTCTGGCCCGCATCGTCAACGGTAAGAGCGGGAGCACGTTCACCTGCTTTCGTAGTTTATACCAGGCTGCCATCGTCAGCTATTTCGGTCGAGCCGTAGCTCGGTTCCCGATATTTAGCCCAAGACGGGCGCGATTGTCTCAAATTCGATTGCCGCACGGTGGAGCCTGGTCGACGTGCACCGGCGGCGCGTCGTTCTCCGGCAGCTCCTTGGCGAGCAGCGCGGGAATCCAGTAGCTGCGGAATCTGCGGCCCATCGCCGAGCCGCGCGCCGCGCGCGTCAGAAGGTCTCGCGCCACGGTCGGAGCTCGATTTCCCAGCTCCACGCGCTGCGGTGCTGGCGGTGGAGCTCGAGATAGGCGCGGGCGACGGCATCGGGCTCGAGCATTCCGTCGTCGCCGCGCGCGGCTGCGCGCGGGTCGCCGGCGCGGCGGACGCCGCCGTCAATGACGACGTGGCCGACATGGATGTTCATGGGTTGCAGCTCGCGGGCGAGGGCCTGGGCGAGGCCGCGCAGGCCGAATTTGCCCATGGCGAAGGCGGCCGACCTCGGGTAGCCCTTGACGCTGGCCGAGGCGCCGGTGAAGAGCAGGGTGCCGCGGCCCTTTTCCAGCATCCGCCGCGCCGCCTGCTGCGCCACCAGGAAGCCGCCATAGGCGGTATTGAGGAGCGACTGCTGTACGGCTAACGCGTCGACCTCGGTGATACTGCCGGGCACCCGCTGTCCGGCGTTGTAGACCACGAGGTCGGGCGGGCCGAGCTCGCGCTCGACCGCCTGGAACAGCGCCGCGACCGCGTCCGGCCGGCTGGCGTCGCAGGCAAAAGCACGGGCGCCGGTCTCGGCGCAGAGTCCTTCGAGCTTCTGGGTATCGCGCGCCGCCAGCGCCACGCGCATGCCTTCTTTCGCGAACAGCCGGGCGAGGGCGGCGCTGAGGCCGCTGCCGGCGCCGACGATGAGCGCGATCTCGGCCACGGCCCCTCGCGGCCCGGCGGTTCAGTCGCGGCGGTCGGGCAGTAGCGCCTCGGCGGCGTCGCGCGCGGCGGCGCGCTTCAGCGCCTCGCGCTTGAGCTCGACCATCACCGGCTTCTGCTGCCGGGCGCGCACCATGCCGGGGTTGATGTGCGCCGCCGGTCCCGCCGCCAGCAGCCGGAAGCTCACCAGCGTCGGCGTCTCGACCGGTCCGCTGAGCTCGGCCTCGACTTCCTGGCCCTTGAAGAGCCGGGTGATGTTCGCTTTCTCGATCACCGGCGGCTCGAACGGCAAATCGCCGCTGACGCCCTGGAGGCGGAGCGCGCCGCGCCGGCTCTGCGGATCGAACCAGCGCACGACGCCGCGCGTCACGCGGTCGCGCGGCGGCGGCGGCGCCAGCGGCGCGACCTCGACCGGCGCCTGGACCTCGGCGCGGCGCAGCAGCGTCGGCGCCGGCGGCGGCGCGGGCTTGTCGTCGTCGGCCGGCGCG
>JAGWNF010000005.1 GCA_028871455.1 Alphaproteobacteria bacterium | reverse complement strand
CTCAGCCTGCCGCAACACGAACGCGATCTGCGCTTCCGAAAACTTCGATGCCTTCATCGTCCTTCCCCGTCCAACGGCCCTCAAAACACACACCGCTAAACTGGAATTTTCCAGCAAAGATCGGTCCAAGAACAGGGAGGCAGGTCACCAATTTGCTGTTAATATCGGAACGTGCTCCAGCAACCGGGTGCATTGTCGAATGTGGTGTCTGGAGAGGTGGAATGAGCGCCGCAATGGCCGACGCGCTGCCAGGACGTACACATTTCCTCTTTGATAGTTTTGAAGGATTGCCACCACCAGAAGAAATCGATGGCCAAGCGGCACTCGACTTTCATCGTGATGAAAATTTGCGATCTTTTCTCCGGGCCGATCAATCGTTTGCGGAAGGAGCAATGCGGAAATCGAAGGCGGGAAAATTTCAACTCATCAAAGGTTGGTTTAATGAAACCTTGCCGGGACTAAAAATATCCGAGCCGATAGCGGTGCTTAGGTTGGATGGTGATTGGTATGAATCCACAATGGAATGTCTAAATACTTTTTACCCACAGGTGATGTCCGGGGGAATCATTATTTTAGATGACTATTTCACTTATGAAGGGTGTTCGCGTGCAGTCCATGATTATCTTTCGCGACATAAAACGGGCGACCGCATATATCAGTTCAGAGGAGTTCCGTATTTAATAAAACCAATTTCAAACTGACGCACTACCGAACGACCACTGCACCATGCCGGAATCGCAGAACGCGCAGATAATGGACACCGCTACTAAACCAGACCCGGTTCGAGGCGTCGACGCATCTCCGGAATATGCCGAGGGCTACGCTCGCACCCACATTATCCCACAAACTTTCGAGTATAGGCTTGGTTATATCTGGCTGTTGGTGATCGACTCGCTGCTAAAGGATTACGTCTTGCTCGACGTGGGATGTGGGACTGCCGGCTATCATCGTCTCGCCCGAAACTGCAAAAGAATTGTGGGGCTGGATTATTCCAAGACGATGATCGAGAGAGGCCGAGTGCTTTTGAGCGAACTAGGGCTGAAAAGCACCGAGATGATCTGTGGAACATTTGAGGGCTATCTACCAACGGAACAGTTCGATGCCGTAAATTTGGTCGGGTCTATCGGGCGATATACGCCGTGGCCCGGTAATGAGGCGGCTCTAGAAAAAGTTAGGATCATCCTTCGCCCGGGCGGAATGGCGTCGTTTGCGTTCGTCAGGCCACGCACGGTGTTTCAGTTTCTTAAAGCGATTCTTTTTCCGAGGCGCACTGTGGTGATTCGTGAGACGCGCTTTAAGCGAATGATTCAGCGGGCTAAGTTGGAACTTGTGTTATCAATCGATATTCCCGGCTCAATGAACACCTACGTTTTTTGCCGTAGCAATTGAAGTCGGGATTATCCCCATCAAAACGATGGATGGCGCCAGTGCTCAGCGTTGCTTTTTTCGAAGGGGATGAGCGCGATTTGGGCTCTGTGCGTTGAGCCGGTGCGCCGCCCACTTTCCTTCCGGGGGATTGCGCCACCATGGCACAATTCGTCCGATGGTGAGTACGCTTGACTTTCCACCCGCACCGGAAGTTATGCGGAATGGCACATTATCGTTCCACAAGCAGTCCGCTGTTATGGCCAACTCCGTCATGGGCAGTTCGGCTATCGGCCATGCGCTGGCGTTTCCGCGGCAATTCGCCGTTACCGGCTATTTCGGCGTTTTCCGCGAGCTTGACAGGTATATGACCGCCGATGTTACGGCCACGATGATTGCCTTCGCCTTTGGTACGAATTTCGACCCCGGCGTGATGCCGTGTCGGGCGCGGCTTCGAGAGCGCAAGAACAAGCATGGCGCCGCGGCGATGGCCGACTTGCGACCATGAGATCGCTTCGCGTCTTGGCGGCGGCCTATCAGGCCTATCAGGCGTATCGCGACCGCGGCAGGTTCGCGTCCGATGAGGCGCGATTGCGTGCCGCCGCGATGTGGTTGATTGCCGCGCAGTGCGCTGCGGGCGGCGGCGGTTACGCGCATTCGTTCCATCTCGTTCACGGCTGGCGACCGCCATACGCCGAGACCACCGGCTATATTGTACCGACGTTGCACCACCTCGGCCAAATGCTTGGCGACAAGGAGCTGCTGAGCTCGGTCACCACGGCGGCCCGCTGGCTAATTGAGGTGCAGGAGCCGGACGGCAGCTTTCGCGACCTCGCAGGCCGCGCTCAGGTGTTTGATACGGGCCAAGTCCTAATCGGGCTGAATTACCTCGCGGAGCACACCCCCGAGCTCGGCGGCGATGCCGCGTTGCGCCGAGCGGCCGCGTGGCTTGTCAGCGTTCAAGAGGCGGATGGCAGCTTCATCGCTCACGCCTATAACCGGCGGCCGCATGCCTATTACGCGCGTGTCGGCGCGGCGTTGCTGGTCGCGGCGCGGATCACAGGCGATGTAGCGCTGCGCGATGCGGGATTGAAAAATCTGCGCTGGACTCTGACGCAGCAGCAGCCAAACGGATTTTTTCGCCACCTTAGTTTCGCCGATGAGCCCCCGTTCCTGCACACTATGGTCTATGTGCTGGAGGGGCTTCTCGACGGCCATGCCGAGACCGGTGACGCGACATTTCTCGCCAGCGCGCTGGGATTCGCGACGCGCCTGCGTGAAGTCTCTGACACGCGCGATCGAGTTCTTCGCTCGCAGTATCGCGAGGATTTTGGTGTGGCCAATCACCAGAAATGCGTGACCGGCCTCGCGCAATGGGCCGGCGTTGCGTTCCGCCTAGCTAGGCTGCAAGACGATGCAGGCTGGCAGCGCGAAGGCACCAAGACTCTCGAGTTCGTCGCCCGGGAGCAGCTGTCCTGCACCGCCAAACCGCTGCACGGTGGACTCTTTGGAAGCGTGCCGCCGCACGGCCGTTACATGCGGTTCGCCATACCCAATTGGGGTGTGAAGTTCTTCATAGATGCGCTTTTGCAGCGACCGCGCGCAGTTTCATAGGGATTTTGCATTCGCCGAGGCGGTGTATTTGGCCAGCAGGCTGAAGTTCACGGCTGCCGTCGCGGCGGCGACGTCGAGAACACGCGCGTCAGGGGTGCGCCCCCTGGCAGCGACAATCGCAGCGACTAACCGCTCGGCCGTAAGTCCTGGTAACTCCACGCACGGCATTGCGAACTGACGACACAACTCCGCGATCTTGTTGTCGTGCGCAATCCCCGCAAAGGGGATGCCGGCCATCGCACCGATTGCCATTGCGTGATACCGCATACCGCAAACGACACCCAGTCCATCAAGCGCGCGGGCAAGCGCTGCGGGATTCGGCTCAAGCGTTCGGACTTCGACCTTGTCGGCGATTTCTGCAAACACCGGCGCGTCATCGGCTGCAACGCCGGGGCGCTGCGAAACAAGAAAGATCACGCAACTCCCGCGCTCGCGCAACAGGCGTACGGTCTGCCTCAGAGTCTCAATCACGGCGGGCTGGGTACATGCTGGTGGGTAGACTGTGAGGCCAACCGTGTTGTTGCGGTCGCCAGGCTGGGGCTTCCGCAGCGCAGTGAGCCCAAATGCCAGCTCGCCGCCAAGCTGTGCCCTCGTACCGGCACATTGCGCGAGGGCCGCGGCGTCGCGCACCAAAAAAAGGTCGCTCATGGCAACGATGCGCCGCAGGATTCCGCGTGCCGCGGGCTGCAACTCCGACACGCCGATGCCGAGCGCAGCGATGTGCACGCCGCGTCGCCGCGCCATCGCGCAGATCACCCATTGCAGCAGCAACGAATTCAGCGATGGCCGCGCATGGAACACGGTGCCGCCGCCAAAAATCAGCCAACGCGCCTGGCCCAAGATGCGCCACCACGCAGCGAAGTATCTCAGCCAACGCCCAGCGCGGGAACGGCCTCGACCGACAAGAATCGTTTCGATTCCGGTGAACGTGATGCCGGTGCCTGCCGCGGCGATGGCTGGCGCGAGGCCGTGGTCGCGGATGATAAAGCCATATCCCGGAAATATCGGCCGCAAGCCGGCGATAGTGGCCAACAAAAGCAGATCGTCACCGAAATTGCCACAGCCGTAATAGCCGTATAGGACAAGGTGGTCGCGGCTGGCGAATGGCAAGTCCCGCATGGTGGGACAATCTATTTATGGTGCAGCACGGTCGTAAACTACTTTGTTGCTGCGGGCGCGAATGTTATAGAAATCGCAAATTTCCCCCGGGAGATCAGCCGTTGCGGCTTAAGGTTTGGGTATACGCGATTTTGACCATCGCCCATTTTTTCTGCGCGCCGGTCAAACTCGGCCAAACGCAGAACGCGAATGTCGCCGAAGCACAAAAAAATCTCCATCGGCATGTTTCGCGGTTCGATGTGCGGGGTGGCTCGCTGCAGGCGATCAGCAGCTGATGCCTTCCGTCACCGTCGTTCTCGGAACCCGGCCCGAGGCCATCAAGCTGGCGCCGGTTATCCTGGCGGCGCGCGCGTCTCCGAGTATGGCGGTCACAGTATGCAACACCGGCCAACACGCCGACATGACCGCTGGCATTCTCAGTCTGTTCGGGATCGTGCCCGACATCGATCTCGCGGTGATGAAGCCGAACCAGAGCCTGACCGACATCACCGGCGCGGTGCTGCGCACGCTCGAACCAGTACTAGGCGAGCGGCGGCCCGACTGGCTCATCGTCCAAGGCGATACAACCAGCGCTTTTGCCGCAGCCTTGGCTGCATTCTATGCGCGGACTCCAGTTGCGCACGTCGAGGCCGGGCTGCGCACGGGGGATATTCACGCCCCGTGGCCCGAGGAAATGAACCGGCTGCTGATCACCGATATCGCGCGCCTGCATTTTGCTCCGTTGGAGTCCAACGCCGCCAATTTGCAACGCGAGGGCGTGCCGCCGGCACGCATCGTGGTTACCGGCAATACCGGCATCGATGCATTGAAGTGGATCATCGGACGGCTTGCTGCCGACAAACGTCTTGCGGAAAGCGCCCAGAGGGCACTCGACGCGACCAAGGTGGACGCCCTGCGCGCCGGTGCTGGCGCGCAAATTGTGCTGATTACGGGCCACCGCCGCGAGAGTTTCGGCGAGGGGTTTCGCAACATCTGTGCGGCATTGGCTGAGCTTGCCCGGCGCTTCCCCGAGCGGCATTTCATCTACCCGGTCCACCCCAATCCCGAAGTGCGCGACACGGTGCAACGTGAGCTCGGCGGCATGCTGGCCAATCTCCATCTCATTGAGCCGCTCGACTATCTTCCGTTCGTGTTGCTGATGACCCGGGCGGAGCTGATTCTCACCGATTCCGGCGGCATACAGGAGGAGGCACCGAGCATCGGCAAGCGTGTCATCGTGCTGCGCCAGATCACCGAGCGCACCGAAGGTGTCGAGACCGGCCTGATCCGGCTCGCAGGCACCGACCGTGCGCGGATCGTCGCCGACGCCGCGGCGGCGTTCGAGGGGCGCTGGCCACCGAAGCCGGAAGGTAGTGACGTCTATGGTGATGGCCGCGCCGCCGAGCGCATTGTTGCGGCGCTCGCTGCAGTGTCACGTACCTGAGGCCAATGCGCGTCCTTGCCGTTTCTTACATGTTGCCGCCGGCGCTTTATCCGCAGGCAATTCAGATTGGCCAACTTCTTGAGCACCTTCCGGCGGAGATCGCCACGGTCTCCGGTGCGCCGAATGCATCAAGCGCAATGGCAGCAAGCGAGGCGATTGAGCGACGGCTCGCTTTCCGTCTTACTATCCCGTTTCGGCCAGGATTATCCGGGGTCTGGCTCGAATTGGCGCGCCGCGTCGTGCCGTTCTATGCGCGTGTACCCGACGAGTTTCGCCGCTGGGTTCCGCGCGCTGAACGCGCGCTCTTAATGAAGCTCAACGCCACCGGCTTTCGTCCAGATGTACTAGCGACGTTCGGTGAGCCAATGTCGGATCATCTGCTTGGGTTGAGGCTCAAGCGCCGTCTGGGCTTGCCGTGGCTTGCACATTTCAGTGACCCGTGGGCCGATAACCCATTCCGTCGCTTTCAGCCGCTTGCCAATCTCGTCAATCGCCGCCTCGAGCGGCGGGTGATTGCTTCGGCAGATCGCCTCGTTTTCACGTCGTCTGAGACGCTTGATCTTATGATCCGTAAATATCCGAACTGTCGTGGCAAAGCCTCGGTTGTGCCGCACTCCTTTGATCCCGCACTTTATCCACGTGCGGCCGCACGCCGAGGGCCGCTCATGGTCCGCTACCTCGGCAATTTCTATGGCCACCGGACGCCTTTTCCGCTTTTGGCAGCGCTGAAGCGCATCCTCTCGACGAACCAAGAAATTCTCACCGAGACTCGCTTCGAACTGGTTGGAGGACTCTCGCCTCGCCTCGAGCTTAACTCGGCGTGGAACGGCCTGCCACAGGGGCTGGTCGCACGAGTGCCGACCGTCCATCATCATCACGCGCTTGCGTTGATGGCGGAGTCCGACCTGCTCTTGGTGATAGACGCGCCGAGCGACTTAAGCGTCTTCTTGCCAAGCAAACTCGTCGAATACTTGGGTGCTGGGGTGCCGGTCATGGGGATCGTGCCATCAGGCGCCTCGGCACGGCTGATCAAGAGTCTCGGAGGCATCGTTGCCGATCCTCGCGATATCAACGCGGTGGCTGCTGGATTGGTGCAGGCTTTGGAAATGGCCACGCGTTGGCGCGCCTCGGACAAACCTTGGGGCGATGCGTCCGTGCGTGATCTCTATCGCATCGATTGTGTTGCTGACAAATTTGCCGATCTTCTGCATCTGACGTGCGCGACGCACGCTGAACGGGGCTCGCTTCAGGGCTAACGGGCCGCCAACCATCGCTTTGTAGGCTGCTCTAGCATCTTGAACCCCATGTATTGCATGAACCATACTCGCTCGACGCGGCGAGCGAGCGCGGGGTGTGTGGGCGCCGGCGCCCATGTCGGTCCAGGGGTTTCCCGATCGTGATCAGTTCAATTGTCGCGGTATACCGGTTGATCCTGCCCGGATTCCGGCTGCGGTTCTATGGCGTTTTCGCAGTATCGATCGTGGTTGCGCTGCTTGAAGTGGTCGGAGTCGCGTCGGTCCTGCCTCTTGTCGCTATTGTGATCGATCCTGAGACCCTGACACACAGCCGCATGGCCGTCAGCCTGCTGGCAATGGTTGGAATGCACCAGCCGCTGCCGCCCGTCTACGTAGTAGGTGTTGTCGTTATCGCGTTGCTTATCCTTGCGAATCTTACGTCTCTGTTTCTCAACTGGTGGTCGATCCATTTCGCGAACCAACTCGGCATTGCCGTATCGGAGCGCGTTGGTGAGGGGCTGTTCCGTCGCCCATTCACATTTTTCATGGCCCATCCAGCGGCCGAATTGGCGAATCAAATGTGTAGCGAGGTCGCGCGCGTCACCGTCGGCGGAATCCTGCAATTCTGCCTGCTGATGTCGCGCGCCTTCAGCTTATTGGTCGTTCTGGTTCTGTTGTTGATCATCGCGCCACTATTCACGTCGCTCTTCTTCGCCGTGACTGCCGCGATCTATGTGCTGATCTACCGGCTCAGTACGCGCCATGTCAGCGCTGCCGGCAAGATGGCACATGAGTCGACCAGTATGGCAATGCATCGCGCCACCGAGATGTTCGGCTTGGCGCGTGAAGTCCTTCTGCGAGGCGAAGGCGCCTATCTCATTGGCCGCGTGCGCGACGCCTTGGTAAGTTATTACCGTGCCGACGAACTGTCGCGCGTTTACCAGATGGTGCCGAAATACGCGCTCGAGGTGACGGCGGTTGCCGCGCTACTGGCGTCACCGATCTATCATTCGTACATCGGCGACGACGTCCGGTCGAAGCTGCCGTTTCTGGCGACCTTCGCCTATGCAGGGTTTCGCATGCTGCCGATGGTGCAGCAGGTCTACGGCAGTTTCAGTTTATTGCGTTATTACGAGCCGGCTGCGCGCCATTTGGCTAATATGCTCGAAATTCAGCCCGACACGATGGTCACGCTGTCCAAGCTTGATTGCATGCCCGCGCAGCTCGAATTCCGTGAGGTGGATTACACTTATGCCGGCGCCGCCGGCCGGGCGCTGTCGCAGGCTTCGTTCAGCTTGGCGCGCGGCGAGCGCGTCGCGATCGTTGGCGCATCGGGCGCGGGGAAGAGTACGCTGGTCGATCTAGTCCTTGGCCTGCTGACGCCGACCGCCGGCACAATCCTGATCGATAGCGCGCCGCGGACCACGGCTTTGGCGTGGGCGGTAGGCGCCGTGGGCTATGTGCCGCAAACGCCGCTGGTGCTCAACGATTCGATCGCCCGCAACATCGCCTTCGGTTACGGCGAAGGCGAGATCGATCGGGAGCGCTGCACGAAGGCGGCGCGCGCGGCCGGCATTTACGATGTCATTGCCGCACAAAAAACCGGGTTTGAAGCGGTGATTGGAGTCGACAAGCTGAACTTCTCGGGCGGCGAGCGGCAGCGGCTAGCGATCGCCCGCGCGCTCTACGCCAAGCCGTCGCTCTTGGTGCTTGACGAGCCTGGCAGCGCGCTCGATCCGCCGACCTCGCAGAAGCTCTTCGAGTTGCTCTGTGGACCGACCATCGACGCCACCGTGCTGGTGATCACCCACGACATCGAGCATCTGCAGCTCTTTGACCGCATCGTCTATCTCGATCGCGGCCGCGTCGTCGCGGTCGGTACCTACGACGAGCTGGCCGCCAAGATCGCCGAGTTCCGCACGTTTACCGGCGACGCCCCGAAGCGCGAGCGGCGAGCATGACAGCCGCCTGCACGATCCTGATTCCGACGCACAATCGATCCCGTTACCTCGAGCGGTGCGTGCGCTGGTTCCTCGACCTCCCGTATCCCGTTGTCATTGCGGACAGTTCGGAGATGGAATGGCGGTCCGAATTTCGCGCTGATGAGCGCATCCGTTACATCCACATGCCGGGCGGCCTCGAGGTCTATCGGTCCAAGCTGCAGAAAGGTGTGGCCGCGGTGGAGACACCCTACGTTGCCATGTGCGCTGACGATGACTTCATTACCGCCGCCGGCTTGGCGCAGAGCATCGGCTTCCTTGACTCCCATCCGGATTACTCGTTTTGCCAAGGCTATGCTTATCTCTTTGAAGTTCTCGATGCACATGTGGTCGCCTGGCCGTTGACCTATGGAGGCCACGAAATTGCATGTCCTGAGTGGATCGATCGGGTCGAGCGCGCCAAAAGCACCGTATACTACGGAGTTCACAGAACAGAGGTACTTCGTGGCGCCATCGATTTTCTCATGCGCCAGGATTTCAGCGAAATCCTGGATGCGATCCCCGGCTTCATTGATCTGTGTCTGACGACTAACGCGGCTAGGCGTGGAAAACTCAAGCGGGTAAATGTTCCCTTCGGCCTGCGTGAATACTCGCCCTATCTTCAGTCAGCCGGAACTCGGCCGGCAACCATCATCTCGCGTAATGTCCCGGACTTTTACGGCAGCCTATTGATCTGGATGATGGCGGGCGAGGATTCCGAAGTGGTGCGAAACCGTCTCTTGCGTGTGTTCAGTCGGGATTATGCGGGCGCCGTCATGTTCGATCTCGCAGGCAGTCGAAGCAAAAAGCGCTTCGTGACATGGTTCGGTGCAGCGCTTGCCCGTCGGATCGAGTTCCTCTATCGCGTGTACGCGGCGGCGCGCATCTATGCCTCTCTGGCGTATGCACCGGCGGTAATGCTTTTCTGGCACCCGGAGTATCGGCGCCTGAAACAATTCGTGCTGCCGGTGGAGGGACGATGAAGGCAGTCATTCTGGCGGGCGGGCTCGGAACCCGGATTTCCGAGGAGACCGGCCTGAAACCGAAACCGATGGTTGAGATTGGCGGTAAGCCGATTCTCTGGCACATCATGAAGATCTATTCGGCGCACAGCGTGAATGACTTCATCATCTGCTGCGGCTATCGCGGTTACATGATCAAGGAGTATTTCGCGAATTACTTTCTGCACATGTCCGACGTCACGATCGATATGGCCAACAACCGTATGGACGTGCACCAGCGCAACGCCGAGCCCTGGCGTGTCACGCTGGTCGATACGGGCGAGGCGACGCTGACAGCGGGGCGGCTGAAACGCATTGGCCAGTACGTCGAGGGTGAGGCGGCTTTCTTCTTTACCTACGGCGATGGCTTAGCCGATATAGACGTTACGGAGGAGCTCGCATTCCATCGAAAGCACGGGAAACTGGCTACGGTCGCTTCGGTGGTGCCCCCTGGCCGCTATGGTGCACTAGAAACAGAAGGCGAGTGCGTCAAAAGCTTCGTCGAGAAGCCAGCGGGCGATGGCGGTTCGGTCAACGGTGGTTTTTTTGTGCTGTCGCCCCGCGTGCTAACCCTCATAGACGGTGACGCGACGAGTTGGGAAAATGAGTCACTCGCACGACTTGCGCAGCGTCGTGAACTGGTAGCCTTCAAACACCGAGGCTTCTGGCAGGCGATGGACACACTGCGCGACCGCAATCACCTCGAGGAGTTGTGGGCGAGTGGTAAGGCGCCTTGGAAGGTCTGGTAATTCAGGCGCGCTAGTTGACGCGCTTCAGATAGCCCTCCGGCGCAACTGACACCATCAGACGGGCGTCGATCTCGCGGTCCAATTCAAATCGATCGGTTTCGCCGAGGAATGTCCGCACGGCGGTGAATGCATTGTTGCCTTTGTCCCATGGTCGATCGGGAAAGCTGCCCGCGTCAAAATGCTCGATCACCGTATCGAAGACGACGAGGTAGCTGCCAAGCGTCACGAAAGGCGAATACAAGCGAAGCTCGTTCAGGACGTGCTCGTGTGTATGGTTCGAATCCAAGCAGACCATGACCGTCTTGCGACCCGATGCATACCGGCGGACTTCCGCAAGTGCCGCGTCGCTCGTCGACGGCGCTTCCACGAGCGTGTAGCGTCGGCGCATGGGATGGCTTTCGAGTACCCGTCGATTATGGGCGCGGATATCGATATCGATACCGAGCACGTGCCCATCGGCGCCGAGCAATTCCATCATAGAAGCGTAGAACACGACCGAGCCGCCATGCGCCACGCCGGTCTCGATGATCAGGTCCGGCTTGATCCGCCAAATGATTTCCTGCATCGCGACGATGTCCTGTGGAATTTGGATAATCGGCACGCCGAGCCAGGTGAAATGATAGGTATAGCGATGGCGCGAGACGCGCTTCAGCCACTCTCGCGACAGCCGTTGCGCTTCCGCGTCGGCGCTTAAGGCGGTTATGTTCTGCCGCTTTAGCCGTTCAAATTCCTCGAGCGGATCCATCGTATGCAATCGCCTCGTCGGCTGTTTGGATGATAGGAAGATAGCGAAATCCGTGCGGTGTAAAGCCGGATAGGTTAAAAAGCTCTGGCGCGATGTAATGAGAATCTAGGTCTTTTAGCAAGGAGTTATACCTGTCACCCGCATATCTCGCTGTACCGGCCGGCATGACCCGATGACCAACTTCTGGCGCGGTCGGCGCGTCCTGGTAACGGGCCATACCGGCTTCAAGGGCGCGTGGCTCTGCCTCTGGCTCGGTCGTCTGGGCGCGAAGGTGAGCGCCTTGGCGCTGCCGCCGGCGACCGATCCGAGCCTCTATCAGATCGCCGGGCCCTGGCCCGGCCAAGACCATTGCATTGTCGATTTGCGCGATGCGGCAGCGACGGCAGCGGCGCTTGAAGCCGCGTCGCCTGAAATCGTCTTCCATCTGGCGGCGCAGTCGCTGGTGCGCGCGGCCTACCGCGATCCGCTCGACACCTATGCGACCAATCTGATGGGCACGCTCAATCTGCTCGATGCCGTGCGCCGCACGCCAGGCGTTCGGGTAGTGATCGTCGCCACCACCGACAAGGTCTATGAAAATCTTGAATCCGGACGGCCGTTCACCGAAAACGATCGCATCGGCAGCGGTGATCCCTATAGCAACTCCAAGGCGTGCGTCGAACTGGCGGTGACGGCGTTCCGTTCGGCGTTCTTTGCGGGCCGTGGCAGCGCGGCGATTGCCTGTGCACGCGCTGGCAATGTGCTGGGCGGTGGCGACTGGGCCGCCGAACGGCTGGTGCCTGATCTAGTTCGCGCCGCTAAGGCCAAGCGCAAGGTGCGGCTGCGCTATTCGGATTCGATCCGGCCGTGGCAGCACGTGCTCGATCCGCTGCGTGGTTACCTGATGCTGGCGGAGCGGCTGGCAACCCACACCGCGGGCTGTCCGCTGGTGCTCAACTTCGGACCCACTGCCGCCGCCACGCTGTCGGTCGCGCAGTTGGCGGAGCGTTTCGACGCGGCATTCGGCGCCGGAACTGGCTGGGAGCGGGAGCCCGGCGATCATCCCGAAGAGGCGCGAACACTCGTTCTCGATTCCAGTTTGGCGCGCCGGAGTCTCGGCTGGCGACCGCGCCTCGATGCCGACGCCACCATCGTCTGGACGGCGGCGTGGTATCGTTACTGGCGCGATGGCGGCAGTATGCGGCCGTTCAGCCTCGATCAAATCGCGCGCTTCGAAGCGCTCGACAGCTGATGGCGGTGCCAAACTGCCGATTCTGCAACGCGCCGCTGCGCTTGTCGCTCGTCGACCTCGGCGCGATGCCGCTCGCCAATTCCTATCTCACGGCTGAACAGCTCGCCAAACCCGAGCCGTGCTATCCCCTCCACGCGCGCGTCTGTCAGTCATGCCGGCTCGTGCAGGTCGACGTCGCGGTGCCGCCGCGGGAGATTTTCAGTGACTACGCCTATTTCTCGTCGGTGGCCATAAGCTGGGTCGAGCAAGCGCGACGCTTCGCCGCCATGGCGCGCACACGATGGAATCTCAGCAGAGGCAGCAAAGTGATCGAAGTCGCCAGCAACGATGGCTATCTGCTGCGCCATTTCGTCGAGGCGGAGGTGCCGGTGCTAGGCGTCGAGCCCGCCGCGAACGTTGCGGCGGTTGCTGTCGCGAACGGCATTCCGACCGAAGTCGCTTTCTTCGGCCGTGAAACCGCCCAACGCTTGCGGGCGGCTGGACACGAAGCCGATCTGATTGTCGGCAACAATGTGCTGGCGCACGTGCCCGACATCAATGATTTCGTCGCCGGGCTCGCGCTTCTGCTCAAGCCCGATGGGGTCGTGAGCCTCGAGTTTCCGCATCTGCTGAACCTTCTTGCGGGCATGCAATTTGATACGATCTATCACGAGCATTTTTCGTATCTCTCGCTGCTCGCGGTCGAGCGCATTCTGGCGATGCACGGGCTGAGGGTCTTCGACATCGAGAAATTGCCGACGCATGGTGGCAGCCTGCGCGTGCTCGCCTGCCGGAAGGAAGCGCAGACGTTTCCGGAAGGGGCCGGCTTGGCGAAGGTCCGCGGCGACGAACGCATGGCCCGGCTTGACGACGACGACGCGTATCGGGGATTCGCGCCGAAAGTGGCGGCGACGCGCGACGCGCTGCTCGCATTCCTGCGTCGGGCGCGCGGCGAGGCGAAGACTGTGGCGGCTTACGGCGCGGCAGCCAAGGGCAACACGCTGCTGAATTACTGCGGCGTCGGTGCCGATCTCGTCGGCTATGTCGTCGACCGCAGCCCGCACAAGCAAGGCAGGTTTCTGCCCGGCAGCCATCTGCCAATCCTGGCGCCCGAGGCGATCTACGCCCGCAAGCCCGACTACGTGCTGATTCTACCGTGGAACCTTCAGACCGAAATTACGGCGCAATTGTCCGGAGTGCGCGGCTGGGGAGGCCGCTTCGTGATCGCTATTCCCTCGACTGTGGTTCTGCCGTAAGGCAAGGATCGCGATGCAGATCACACCGACCGAAATTCCAGGCGTGATGTTGGTCGATACCGCCGCGCAGTCGGACGAGCGTGGCGGCTTTGGTCGGACCTACGACGAGGCGGCCTTCGCGGCAGCTGGCCTGCCGACGCGCTGGCCTCAATGCAACACGTCCTGGAACACGAAGCGCGGCACGCTACGCGGCCTGCACTACCAGGCAGCGCCGCGGCCGGATTCCAAGCTGGTGCGCTGCACCGCCGGCCGCATCTTCGACGTGGCGGTTGATTTACGGCGGGAGTCGCGGACATTCCGCCGCTGGGTTGGTGTCGAGCTTTCCGCCGCACGGCGCAATGCAATCTATATTCCTGCGGGTTGTGCGCACGGGTTTCTAACACTCGAAGATGATTCAGAAGTCTTCTACATGATGGCGGAGGTGTATGTGCCGGAACTCGGACGTGGTGCACGCTGGAACGATCCGGCCTTCGCCGTCAACTGGCCGTTTGCACCGGCGGTCATCACCGACCAGGACGCAGCGTGGCCCGATTTCACCGAGTGACGCCCATTCTCGTTGAACGGGCTCCGGCCGGCTCTATAGTCGAGCACCAAATGTTACGCGCCATGATCTCCTGCTCATGAAACGCATTCCGGTGGCCGGACCGTCGATCACCGAGAAGGAGATCGACTACGTCATCCAGGCCATGAAAGGCGCCTGGTACGAAAATGCCGGCGTCTTTAACCAGCGCTTCGAGCGGGCCTTCGCCGCGCATTGCGGGCGGCGGCACGCAGTCTCGCTGCCGTCCTGCACCGCGGGTCTGCATCTAGCGCTGATGGCGTTCGGCGTCAGCCCTGGCGACGACGTCATCGTGCCGGACTGCACCTGGATCGCGTCGGCGGCTCCGATCCGCTATGTCGGCGCGACGCCGGTCTTCGCCGACATCGATCCCGCCAGCTGGTGCTTGTCGGCCGAGGCCTTCGAGCGCTCGATAACGCCGCGCACCAAAGCCGCGATTGTGGTCGATCTCTATGGCTCGATGCCAGACTGGGATGCGCTGATGACAATTGCCGCGCATCGCGGCGTCGCGCTGATCGAAGACGCTGCCGAAGCGACAGGCTCGCGCTGGCGCGACCGGCCGGCCGGCGCGTTCGGTGCCGTGGCGGCATTTTCGTTCCACGGCTCTAAGACCTTGACGACCGGCGAAGGCGGCATGGTTGTTCTTGACGACGATGTGCTGCACGCCCGCATTCTCAAGCTGCGCGACCACGGCCGCGATCCCGGCGACTTCATGTTCACGCCCGACAGCGTCGGCTGGAAATACAAGATGTCGGCGCTTCAGGCGGCGCTCGGCTTGGCACAACTCGAGCGGCTGCCAGAGCTGGTGGCAAAGAAACGGCAGATTTTTTCCTGGTACCGCGCCGCGCTCGAAGACTGGAACGGGATCAAGCTTAACCCGGACGTCAACGGTCTTTATAATTCTTATTGGATGACCACGGCGGTCGTCGATCCCGAGCTACGTGTTGGCAAGGAGCGGCTGGTGCTTGATCTCCGGGAACGCGGAGTCGACGTGCGTCCCTTCTTTTCGCCGCTTAGCGATATTCCGGCATTCCGCGATACGCCCGAGGCCAAGCGCGCCCGCCAGGAAAACCGACAAGCCTATGCCATCTCGCCGTTCGCCGTGAACCTTCCGTCGGCGCTTTCGCTAACTGAAAGCGATGTCGCACGGGTAATTACCTCACTGCGCGAATCGGTTTCGACTCTGGCGACACGTAGATAACAGCAATCCGCTAGAGCGAGCCCTTTAGCGGGCGCGCCGGAACGCCAACGACGCGCGTGTCAGGCGGCACGTCGCTTATAACGACGGCGCCAGCACCGATCATTGCGCGAGAGCCGATCCGGACACGTGGCAGAATAGTCGCGTTGCTTCCGATCGTGGCAAAATCCTCGACAGTAACGCACCCGCAAAGCGTCGCGCCGGGCATGATATGAACGCCATCGCCCAAGACACATTCGTGGTCGACCGAAGCCCCAGTGTTAATGATCGTCTGCCGCCCCAAGCGGGCCTCCACACAGATCGCAGCGAGCGCAAGCACCTGACATCCTGCCGACAACTGCGCGGAGTCGGCCACCCATGAGCGGCTATGAATTGCCGTTACGGGCGACATGCCCAGGTTCTCGAGTTTCTGAGTCAGCCGACACCGCTCCTCTCCATTTTCGCCACCCATGGCGAGGACGAACCCTAATGACTTTGGATTTTGATTCGCGATCCAGGATTGAAGGTCACTGTCGGACGTTGTGAAAGGCACGTCTTGAAATGGTGCCGACACCGAAGGGTCGCGATCAAAAACGAATGAAACCCTATGCCCGCGCTCCTCCAAAATCGGGCGCAGGACCTTCGCCTGCCCTTTACCGCCCCAAATCAGTATGTTCATGGGCACGCCTATGAGTGGGCCGACAGTCTTGCGGTGCTATCCGCTTGGTACAAGGAAACGTCTTGTTTGCTTAACCCCGTCGACCGCCCCCGCCGCTTGATCGTCTGCAGTATATGTTCGCGCGCCGCGGCGATGTTGGCTGGCGCGCAGACGGCCGGAACGAACCACGGGTCGTTGATCACGAAGTCGCCGCTGACGTTGAGCAGCTTGGCGATCTCAATTGTCTTCTCCTGCTCGGTCGGTGGCCGGTAATTGGCGATGATCTCGCGCAGTTGGTGGCCGAAGGCTTTGATCGAGTCGAGCCGGTAACAGAGGTGAGAAAAGAATACCGGTCCCATCAGAAGGCACGGTTTGTCGAGGAAATAGCATTCGAGTCCGACCGTGCCGGTGATCGTGGTCACCAGTGCGGCGTGTTCGATCAGCCGCGCTGTCGGGAAATCCGGATGGGCAAGGATGACGCCCGGCCGAGCACGCAGGGCGCGGTAGAAGCCGTGTGGCCGGATACCGATGCTCGCCGGATGCTCCTTCACCACGAGGCTGTGGCTGCCTGGCATGTTGTAGAGCAGAAGATCGATCGCACGCAGCTGATCGATGAAGAACGGTTCGGTGCCATTGATCGAGGACTCGGGCGAGATATGCAGCGGGTAAAAGATATAATGCTTCGGCAGCGGAGCATCCGGCTTGATCAGGTCGAAATACGCGGTCGAGACCGCGTCGAACCACCAGTGCCGATAGGCGTAGACAAACCGCTGCATGTTGACGCGCGCGCGCATCCATATGGTTTCGTCAGTCGCGTGGCGGCGCTCGTAGCGCCAGCGCAGCCAAGTGTTGCGCACAACGCGGCGAAGCAGCGGCGGCTTGGGTAGCCGCATCGGAGGATAGCGGTTGCCGGCGGCGCGCGGCTTACCCGCCCGAAATGCGGCCAGAACGTCCCTCGCGGCGGCCAGATCGTCATCGGTGTATTCGCCAAAATAGGGCGGCAGAGCGTTGTCGAGTTGTGTGCTGAAAAAACCGCGTCCGAGAAGCCGCAGGTCGACATAATAGAGCATCGGAATGCTGAGCTCATTGCACAGATTCATCAGGATGTAGCCGTTGACCGCCTCGACGTCGGGCAGCAGCACGTAATCGGGCCGCGTTAGCTCGAGAAACTCGCGGTAGATTTTAGCGATGGTCGCCGCGCGGTGGAATTGCTCGTCCTTGTCGAGATGACGGTAGCCACCTTTGTCGCGCGCCATCGTCCGGTAGATATTCTCGACGCCAACGCTATTCCGCCAGTCGTAGGGCGGCAGGGTTTGGCGATAAACGCGGTCGAAATCTTCGTAGAGGTAAAGCCGCCGCGTGGCCGGAATTACGTCGTCGAAGGAATCGCGGAACGGCGCTTGCGGAAAGATCACGCTCCACTCGACGTCGTCGCCGGACGTGCGGCACAGTTTCACCAATGCCCGGAAAAAGAGGGCAGTGCCCGCGAAGGCATAGCAGCAGATTTTCATGCGCCGATGCGGCTTGATTCCCGGTGGAAACCCCACCCTGTCATACTCTAGGGCCGGTGCGGCCGACAATCGGAACCACGCGGCCCGTCGCTCCTGCGGCGGAATCGCCCGAAGATCGCCATTGGCCCGGCCGGTGCGCCGCACTACCATCGCGCCGGATTATCCGATCCCTCGGTACTCGATGACTGGCGGATCGAGGTTGGACGCGTCACGCAGCGCCACCGGTAGGATCTGGCCTATGGCCGCCGGCTGGTCGGACCCGTGAACGCAGTACCAACCGCGTCTTAATACGCGGTCGTTGGCGCTGATGGCCGAATCCGACCTGCTGCTAGCGATCAACGCACCCGACGAGCCGAGCACATTTCTGCGAAGAAGGCTGGTCGAGTAATTCCGTACCTGGAGGTCCCAATCATGGGCATCTCGCTGCCGGGCGCCGTGGCACCGCTAATCGCCAGGCCCGGCCGTAGTGGTCGCCGATCCGCACGATTCGGAGGCGGTCGCCGCAGGATAACCGCACGCGCCCGGCACGGAGTGGCCGGCACGATCTGCCAGACGGGCATGGAACCTCGCAGCAGTCCGCGAGCGCTACATAATGGCGACGATTTCCGTTGAGTTTAAGTGACGCTTGGTGGAGGCCCGGCGCAACGTCTCGGTCACGCCCGGCCCGCAGGCTGTGATCCGAGTTTCAATTGCCGAATCGCTAGAATTCGGTATTTTACACGCGGATCCCAGCCTCTCCCGACTAAATTGCAGCTGGCTTTAGCGGCACCTCCCGTATGTCCGATTTGCAAGACCTGCTCGTAGCGCCGAATGCCTCGATTGAGGACGCGATCCGCGGGATTAATGCGGGCGCGATCGGCATCGTTCTAGTCACCAACGGCTCGGGCAAGCTTCTCGGCACCGTCACCGACGGCGACGTGCGCCGCGCGATCATCCGAAAGGTCAACATGAGCGAGCCGGTCAGCCGGATCATGAACTCGGCGCCGCGCGTGGTGCATGTCGGCGCGACACGCGACGAGATTCTGGCGGTCATGTATGCGCATCGACTTCTACAGATTCCGATAGTGGACGATGCCTTTCGCGTCGTTGCAGTCGAGACACTGCAAGGGGTTGGCGAGCATCCGCGGGTTGATAACTGGGTTTTGATCATGGCGGGTGGATACGGCACACGACTGCGGCCGCTAACTGACACATGTCCGAAGCCGATGCTGAGGGTCGCGGGCAAACCCGTGCTCGAAACGATTCTCGAGAACTTTCTATCCCATGGCTTCCACCGGTTTCAGATCGCCGTCCATTACATGGCGGACGTGATTAAGAATCATTTTGGCGACGGCTCGAAGTGGAATGCGACGATCCGCTATGTTGAGGAGGAAAAGCCTCTTGGCACCGCCGGCGGACTGTCTTTGTTCAAAGGCGACCGGAAGTTACCGCTCGTCGTGATGAACGCTGACATCCTGACGCGCATGAATTTTGTCGATCTGATTCGCTTCCACGATCACGAAGGTGCAGCCGCGACTATGTGCGCGCGTGGATACGACTATCAGGTGCCCTACGGCGTGATCGAAGCGCACGAACATGTGGTCCGGCGCATCATCGAAAAGCCCGTCCAGACGTTTTTCGTAAATGCCGGCATCTACGTCGTTTCGCCTAACGTTGTGCGCCTTGTCCCAAAGGGGCATTCCCTGGACATGCCTGATCTATTGCAACATCTGATAGATCGCGGTGACAAGGTTGCGCTTTTTCCGCTGCATGAATATTGGCTGGATATCGGTCAGATGGCTGATCTCGATCGCGCCACGCTCGAGTGCGGCAATGGGGTCCCATGATCGATAATAAGCGGGTTCTCGCGCTCATTCCCGCGCGCGGGGGAAGCAAGGGGCTCCCGGGAAAAAATCTTCGGCCTCTGCTTGGCAAGCCGCTGATTGCCTGGTCGATCGAATTAGGGCTTTCGTGCAAATATACCGATGCGGTGGTTGTGAGCACGGATGATCCCAACATCGCGCGCGAAGCAGCGCGTCTGGGTGCTGACGTGCCGTTCATGCGGCCAACCGAGCTTGCCAGCGATACGGCGTCGACCATGGATGTCCTGCTCCATTCTCTAGACGAGTTGGAGAAGGCAGATCGACTTTTCGACATTGTAGTGCTGCTGGAGCCAACCTCGCCGTTGCGCGACCTCTCCGATGTCACGGGGGCGCTCGAAAAGCTGGTCAACATGCGTGGGATCGAAAGCGTAGTAGGCGTGGCTCGCGTTGAAAGCAGCCATCCGTCGTATCTGTTCCGGATTGCAAGCGGATTGCTATCTCCGTATCAAGGCGTGCAGCCGACCGGTCTTCGCCGTCAAGAGCTCGATGAGCTATATTTCTTGGAAGGATCAGTCTACGCCTCGTATGTGGCGAGTTTGCGCACTCAGCGCAGCTTTTATCACGCGCACACCGCGCCCTGGATTGTGAGCTGGTATAAATCACTAGAGATTGACGATCTTGCCGGTCTAATCGCGGTCGAAGCGCTGCTAGCGGCGCAGCGCGATGGCCGGATCTGAATCGCCGTCGACCAGGAAAATTTGCCGTGGAGCACGAATTCATTCGTCGCGATGACGACGCTGAACGCTTCGAGCAAGTCGCAGCCGATTTCTGTGCGCAGCGTAGTTGCGACTATCGATTCCTCGCCACGTTTCGCCAATACCAGGGTGCCTATTCGGCCACTGTCAGGCGCGACCTGAGCTTCCTCGTCCGCCGCGGCAGTGCGGCGGTCGCGCTTGTATATCTACCGCTCGAGGAGCGCGACGGATTGCTTTCAGTGACAATTGGCGGCGGCTATGTTCCTGCGCCCGTCACTGACGACACGCCAGCGGAGCGGGCTGCCTTCGGCGAAATCTGGACGCTCGCGCGAAATGCGGGCGCGGCGAAGCTCGCCTTTCACGCGTGCGGCGCAACTCATGACTGGTCTTGGAATCGGCTGCGCGCCTACGGATTCATCGACACTTCGACGCTCGACGCGGTGATCAAGCTGTCGACAGATGAGAGGTTGCTCTGGCAGGAATTGCGCAAGAGTTACAAGGCGCTGATCAATAAGTTTAGCAACGCAAATGGTTACCGGACCTCAGTGATCGATGCCGGCAATCCCGACGAAGCCGCACATGAGCATTATCGTCAATTGCATGCTAAGGCGGCTGGGCGTGTGACGCGCGACAAGGCTTCTTTCGATGCCCAATTCCGCATGCTGCGCGAGGGGCACGCGACCTTGCTCAATTTGCACGGACCTGAAGGACTGCTCGGTTGCGCATATTTCCTGCACCACGGCCGCAGCGTCGATTATTTCAGTATGGCTGACGACCCGGCACTGGCCACGCGACGACTACCAATCTCACACGTGTTAATCTGGGCCGCCGTAAGGCACTTTGGCGCGAAAGGCTTTGGTCTGCTGCGTCTTTCACCGCCCGCCGGATTCACACCGGTCGAAGGATTTGGTGATTACGCCGAGATCAAGGCACTCGCTGTCGCTCACTTCAAGCACGGCATGGCAAGCCGAACAACGACGATGTTTCGCGGCATCCGCTATTTCGATGAACGGGCTTTCGCCCGCGATGCAGATGTGTTTCGCATGGCCGTGATGCAAGCGCTGAAACCGTCCCAATGCAACCCAGCATAAATCGATGGCAAGCGGTTACGTGAAGAGCTTGCGCGAAATGATGTGGACACGGCCTGGGCGCTCGTGGGCGTTCTTGGAGCGCCTAATGCCAGTTCATCTGCGCTGGACGGCTATGTCTGCCGGCAGGTCGACCTGGCTGCTCGATCGATGCTCCGCGGCCAGCGTCGACGGACGGCGCTTCCGTAGCCGGATCGAGCGATTCGCAGAAATCGTGGCTCTGCTGACCGCAGACCCGCTCAATACTACGGATTGGCGCGGAGGCTGAGAGGGTGCGCGGGGCGCGAACGGCGGCATGATTCCGTGGCTTTGGAGGGCCGTAATCGACTTCTGGCAGGCGATTGGCGTCATCCTTCTGATCGTCGTGATAGTTGAATTTGGCATTGAGCCCGTACGCCGCATGGGCCGATGGCTACGCGGAAGGCAATCGACCGGTCCGTCCAACCAGATGGCGTCGCTCGACGATCTTCTGGGTTACCACGACGACATCGGCAGCCAAGCCCTCGATTGGGCACCCTACACACATTGGCGTCAGCGGCCTTATCACGGTCCCTACACGACGGTCGATGCTCGCGGATTGCGGGTGACACTGGGATGCGATCGCGACGATGCCAAGGCGATCCGGGTTTACTGCTTTGGCGGCTCGACGCTGTTTTGCCTCGGCGCCCGCGATGCCGCCACCATACCATCCGTCTTACAACGTCGGCTGAACGAGACGGGGATTCGCACTGCTGTCACCAACCACGCGCAACTCGGCTACAACAGCAGCCAGGACGTGCTTAACCTGCAAGCATTATTGAAGCGCGGCGACGTACCGGATCTCGCAATCTTCTACAACGGCTTCAACGATATGTTTACGGCCGAATGGACCGGCCGGGCGGATGGCATTCGTGGCGAAGAGACCCGCCGCGCCGAGTTCTTGTTGCTGACCCGCGTGCGCCGGTTCGCCTTGCTGCGGGCCGCCGTAGCGGCCGCCTTGCCCCGGACGCTCCGCCGGCTTCGGGACTGGACCGGATTCGAATGGCGCACGCCGCTGATACGGGAACGGCACCGTCCGCTCGCGGACAGCGCGGTTCCGACTCTGGCCCGCGAAGTGGTAGCTGCTTATGCTGCGAATGTCCGGATCGCGCGCGCTCTGGCACGGGAATACGGTATTCAGGTTCTTTTTGTGTGGGAGCCATCGCTGGCAACGAAACGCGCCAAATCCGATCAAGAGCGCCGCATGGAGAGCGACGGGGCTCTGAGCCTCGAGATTCGGCGTCGATTCTACTCTGCGGTGATCGAGGAATACCGCCAATGGGAAGGACTGACCGGTGCAGCGGATATTCTCGACCTGTCGGCGTTATTCGATAAACGCGAAGATCCGGTCTACATCGACTTCGCGCATTTAACCGAAGCGGGAAACGCAGCCGTCGCCGAAGCGATGCTGCCGGCCGTTGCGGCCATTGTGACTGCGATTGAAAAGACCCTGACGGCCCGGCTTATGCCACCACGGCGTTGAACAAGCGCAGAATGCGTCGAGCACGGCCTCTGTGCCGGTATTTTTCCGTGCCAAAGTCGAACGCCGCCGCTTTATTTCGGTTGCATCAGCGGCGGTGCAAAACGATCAGCCTGAGGTTCGGGGTGATGTTTAAGCTTTGTGGTCACGTCCGCAGGCAAGATAGGCGATCAGTTTCTGCTCGCGCCGTCCCCGACTAACCGTATCGAGTATCAGTCCGCAGGTCAGGGCAAGGAAAGCCAACAACATGATCGACGCGGATAGGACGGCCGTCGGGAGCCGCGGCACGAGGCCGGTTTCGGCAAATGTGGCGATGATCGGCACGGCCAGGGCAAGCGACAGCAAAGCGAGAAGCCCTGCGACCGTGCCAAAGAACCACAAGGGGCGTTCATCTTTGAGGAGCATGACAATGATGCGCAGGATACGCCCACCGTCGCGCCAGGTTCTGAGTTTGCTCGTGGAGCCTGCGGGACGCTCCACGTAAGCCGTCGGCATTTCTGCTACGCGCAAGCGCATCGATAACGCGTGAACAACAATTTCGGTTTCGACTTCGAAGCCAGCGCTCAGCAACGGCAGCGATTTGACGAAACGCCTGGATAGAACCTTGTAGCCCGAGAGCATGTCGTCAATTCCCGTACCAAACATGGCGCGAACGAGAGCGGAAAGGATGCGGTTGCCGAAGCGGTGGCCCTTCCGAAAGGCCGCGCCAGTGCCCACGCGGATGCCGCTGACCATATCCAGCTCTTGGGTCACCAGCTGCGTGACCATTGTCGGCGCTGCGCTTGCCTCGTAGGTCGCATCGCCATCGACCAGCACGTAAACGTCGGCATCGATATCCGCAAACATCCGGCGCACCACATTGCCTTTGCCGAGGTGCGGCTCGTGCTGCACAATGGCGCCAGCGGCGCGCGCCTCCGCCGCAGTCTCGTCGATCGAGTCGTTGTCATAGACATAGACAGTGGCGAGTGGCAACGCTCGCGCGAAATCAGTCACGACCGTACCGACGGTGCTTCCCTCATTGCGACATGGAATCAGAACGGCGATCCGCGGGTTCAACGGATCGGATACGGCCTCATGATCAGGCGCTCGAATACTGGAGCCCGATGTCATGGCACATACTTTAAGTGTCGATTCCCGGAATCTGCAAGACATGACACCGAAGCCAGCAACATCTGTTCAGCTTTACCAGGCGGCGAGCCTCAATTACTGTCCTGGCCGATCGGGCGGCAATTCGGAATGCTTTCTGTAACCCCAACGCGGCTGCGGCAACTATTGGTTGCCGTATTGATCACCGCTGGCGGACTCGCGTTTCAGGGTCACCTGATGAAGCGAATTCCAGTGAGCGAAACCGATGGACCCCGGTATCTCAGCATAGCGAGCGATCTCGCAACGACCGGCAATTACACCGATGGCAGTAGCGGCTCCAGTCAAACGCCAAGGCCATCGGGCATGTACATGCCGCCGCTTTATCCTGCCTTGCTCGCCGCCGTTGTCCGCATCGATCCACGTCTCGCGTCGACGGCTGAATGTTATTCACACGGGAGCGGGCCATGCCCCAACGACTTGGGCATTCTCGTACCGCTCCAGTTTGTGATTGCTGCGATCAACCTATTGCTGTTGTGGCGCTTGGCAGCAGTCGCTACGGAGTCGGAGGCCATAGCCTGGGTCTCGCTGGTGCTCGCGGCGTTCGGCACTTATGAATTGGCGGCCGCGGCGCTTTCGGCGATGACAGAGAATTTATCACTTTGCCTATTTACCGCCTTTCAGCTCGCCCTTGTTGTGGCGGTACGACGCAACGCACTCGATGTGGCGGTCATCGCCGGTATTTTGCTCGGGTTAACGGCGCTCGCACGGCCGGCCTTCCTCTACGTTGGTTACATGATCGCGCTGCTCAGCCTTTTCTGCGTATTAATTCCGGCCTGCCGCGCGCGCTTTTACGGTTGGTCCAAGCTCGGCGGCGCAATCGTGCTCGGTGCGTCGCTCGCAGTATTGCCATGGATGCTGCGCAACCTGATGGATTTTGGCACGCTGGATCTGACGCGCAGTTATGCGGGCAACAACCTTGCACAACGGGTGGCCTATGATGCGATGACCTGGCACGAATATTTTGCCGGGTGGTTCTTTTATCTGCCGGATTTTGGAAAGTCGTTGGCGAGAGCGCTGTTTCCGCTGGCCTGGTACACCCGGCTGGGGTGGGATCCCAATTCGCTTTATGAATACGGGCTGCACACCCTGACTGTAACGACCGTACAGGCGGCAGGCGGCGTCAACCACCAGGTCCTCTACATCGTGAGGGCATACGTGATCCCTGATCTGCCGAAGTTCTCACTGGTGACCTTACTGTTGGCGTGGCGCGGACTGTGGATCGGCAAATATTTCAGTGTCGTGGCCTTTCCCTTGTTTGTCGCCTGCCTCGCGGTCCCGACGCTGCGTCGACGCGCGCCATCGCTGCTCCTTTTGTCGCTACCGCCGCTCTTTATGCTTTTCTTCCAGTCAATGGTCTCGATTGATACGATTCGATACAACATCGATTTGACAGCGTCGTTTGCGATTGGCGCAGCCGTCTGCTTCTCGGCGTTGGGGGCACGCATCAAGGCCGCTTACGACACAATGATGCGACGCTGAAGACGATGCGGGTTCGTCGCGCTTGCGGTCTTGTGGCACCCAATGGATTTCGGTTTGGCGGTGATAGTTCCCGCGCTACCGGGTCTCCTTGGGTTCCTGTTATCGATTGCGCCGCGCACGCGGATCGAGGTCCTCACGGGCGTCGTCGTTTAGCCTCTTAATCCGCTGATTTTCCAGGATTTCGTTGACCCATCGAATCCCTCGTGTAAGTTTGGGTCGACCTCTGTCCGCCGGACCAAGGGGGTCGTTTTAATGGGGGAACTTGTTGGCGGTTGTAGCCCAGCCCAACGTTGAGGCGTGTGAACGCATGGCGCACGCGGCCAATGCGAAGCCGTCGGTCTGCCTGATCATTCCGCCTTCGGCGTTTTTGCTCGATGAGCGCGTGTTCGTCAGCCTCGGGGTCCTCAAGGTTGCGGCGAGCCTCGAAGCGCGGGGCTACATCGTCAACTGCCTCGACCTGTCGGGCATCGATAATTATCTCAGCGCGTTGGCGGATTATATCACGACATGCGAGGACGGTGCCGTTGGCATCACCGCGACGACGCCGCAACTGCCGGCAGTTATGAAAATTGCGGCGACCATCCGCGCAGCGCGGCCCGATCTTCGCCTCATTCTCGGCGGACCACACGTAACGCTCGTTTATTCCGCGCTAAAGCTCGAGCGTAAACGCGGCGTCGTGCATGGCCGCGCGGCGAAGGCTGCTGAAAAGCTCGAACAGATGTTCGACGTCGTTTGCAGCGGCGACGGCGAACTGGCGATCTTCGAGGCGCTCAAGGCCAATGCGGCGAAATTCATTGATGGGGACGATCCGAAGGGTGGCTTGTTTCTCGACGATGCAACGTTCACAGCCGGACCAATGCCGGCGCGGCATCTCGTCGATCTCGCTTCGTATCGATATGCGATTGAGGGGCAACGGGCGACGAGCTTGATCGCCCAGCTCGGCTGTCCGTTCGGCTGTGGTTTCTGTGGCGGGCGCAACAGCAAAAGCTTGCGCCTCATCCGCAACCGCACAGTCGCGTCTATCCTTGCCGAGGTCGAATATCTTCACTGCACCCACGGCTATACCGGTTTCATGTTCTATGACGACGAACTCAACGTCAGTAAGAGCATGGTCGATCTGATGAATGGCCTCGCAGATCTACAATCGCACCTTGGGGTCGAGTTCCGGTTGCGCGGCTTCGTCAAGGCGGAGCTTTTCACCGAGCAGCAGGCGATCGCCATGCGCCGCGCTGGCTTCCGTTGGCTGCTGTGCGGCTTCGAAGCGGCTAATCCCCGCATCCTGACCAACATCGAGAAACGCGCCACGCTTGACGACAACGACCGCTGTATTGCAATCGCCAAGGCTCACGATTTGAAGATCAAGGCCCTGATGTCAGTCGGCCATCCCGGCGAGAGCGAGGACAGTATCGGCGATATCCGCGACTGGTTAATTCGCAGTGAAGTCGACGAGTTTGATTGCACCGTCATCACGACCTATCCTGGCACGCCTTATTACGACTTGGCGGTACCGCACACATCGCAGCCGGGCGTATGGACTTACACCCACCCGAAGACCGGTGATCGGCTGCATGCCTATGAGGTCGACTACACGGTCTCGGCGGACTACTACAAAGGTGATCCCAACGGCGGCTATCGCTCGTTCGTATTCACCGATCATCTCGCAGCTGAGCGCATTGTCGCTTTGCGTGACCAGGTCGAGAATGAAGTGCGTGCGGCTCTGCACATCCCGTTCAATCCCGGTGCGGCGGCGCTGCGCTACGAGCACTCGATGGGGCAGGGTCTGCCGGATTTCATCCACCGCGCCAGCCGCGCACTATCCGCAGTGGCTCGGTAGCCGTAACCGTCGGTGAGATACACGCGGCTATGTGAAAGAGCGCTGATATCTGAACGCATCGTGCGCTGAGTTTGCTGATTCGCGCTGTGAGCACGGGCAACCTTCCGGCGCACGATCGATTCTCGGGCGCAGGCCGGTGTAACCCGTGTCTACGCCTTTACCAGCATTCGTCCCGTGTGATCGATCCGGTGCAGCAGGTAAGGTGCCGGCTGCTTTGCAAGATACTCGTCAGTCGCGCGGCGCGCACCGCGAAAATATCCGTAATCGTCGATGATCAAGACGCCGCGGGGTGCGATGCGCGGGAAGAGTTGTTCGAGCTCGTGACGCGTCGATTCGTACCAATCCGTGTCGAGCCGCAGCAGGGCGATGCGTTCGGGTGCCATTCGTGGAATGGTGTCCAGCACATCACCGGCGACGATGTGAAAGCGCCCCGCGGGGTATTTGGTAGCCGCGAGGTTAGCCCTTACTTCGTCGGCGCTCGCCTGCGGCCATTTGACGCCGCGGTTGGTCAGGTCAACCATGCTGACTCCGTGGACGTCCACATCGATCTCGGTCGGCGGCGGCGGGCCAGCGAACGTATCGTAGAGATAGATGTCGCGGTCCGTGATACCGAGGCTTTGGAGGGTGAGGGCGATCATCATGACCGAGCCGCCACGCCATACGCCGCATTCGACAAAGTCGCCGGGAATCCCGGCCTCGACGACGTACCGCACCGCGCTGTGGAGCGCATAAAGCCGCTCGGTCGAGGTCATGGTGGCGGCGCGACAGGCGCGCAATGCGCTCTCAAACGCCGGCTCTTTCAGGTCGGCGTCTAGGACGACTGGCTTTTGCCTTTTGCGACGAAACAATCTCAAGCTCATGTGATGCGGATTCCTCCGTTTAACCTCGATGTTTTTTCACGGACACGGTCTCTCGGATTTTGGCCAATCTGTGTCTCAGCGGCGCTCCATAGTGACGCGACACAGTCAGAGATTCCTCGCCACGCTCGTGCGTTAAGGCATTCTAGGGGACTTTACATGAGCGCTGGCGTGAACGCCTCGAGCGTCGAGCCAAGGTACGGTTCGACAAGCGCCGGCGGGCCGAGCTTCGCCAAGGCGTAAAGCCAGAACCAGCGCGACCAGACCGACGCGCCGCACCGCCGTCGCTGCCATTTCCACGCCCGGCCAAAGGCGCGCTCGAGCAACAGATGCCGATCCGGCCACGACAGATCAGGATTTTCGGCGAGGAGGTAGAGCATGGCGCGATTATGTTCTCGCAGCATGCGGGCTTGATCGGCACTCATGCGGTTGGACGCCGTGCTCGGGCCTACCGCCACCACGGCGCGGACGCCAGCGACGGACCGGTTGCGAGACATCCGCATCATCAACGCCGTATCGATGACGTAGCGCAAGCGCAAATCACCGCCCCCGACTTCCCAAAAGAGTGCGCGGTCGATCAAGGTTCCCGAAAGGTTGCTGGGGCAATTTCTCATGACTTCGTGGAAGAGGTCGCGGCGGTACGGTGTGCCTTCTGCAGGATCGAGCGGCCCGAAGACCACCGGCTTGCCGAACTCATACGATGTCGTCGCGCCGACGGCGAGCCCGGCTCCGATGCTGATAGCCGCGTCCAGCAGCACGCGCGTCGCATAAGGCGCGAGAACGTCGTCGCCGTCGACGATCTTAAGCCATGGCATTGTTGCAGCGTGGACGCCGGCATTCGTCGCCGCGACCTGACCCTGGTTCTTCTGGTGGATGATGTGCGTATCGGCCCGGCCGGCACAGATTCGATCGAGAATAGCCGGCGAGTCGTCAGTCGAACCGTCGTCGACAATCACAAACTCACGAGCAAAATCGCCTTGTTGGCCAAAGACTGCTTCGAGAACGGCGGGCAGATACGCCGCCTTGTTGTAGACGGTGATGACGAAAGATACGCCCGTCATGAGCGATTCCTGCGCGGCACGGTAAAGGCTTCGAGCGTCGACGCCAGGAATGGTAGCGCGAAACTCGGGGGACCAAGCTTCGCCAGCGCATAGAGCCAAAACCAGCGCGAGACCAGCGTTGCACCCAACCGGCGGTGCTGCCATTTCCAGGCGCGGCCGAAGGCACGCTCGAGCGCGACGCGGCGTTGACGCCAGGACAGCTGCGGATGATCGGCCAGAAAATAGACGATGGCGCGGTTGGTTTCCTCCAGCATGCGGCGTTCATCGCCGCTCATCCGTCCGGCTGCGACAAGCGGGCTTACGGTGACGACGGCTTTGACGCAGGCGGCCATGCGGCCCTGTGACAGCTTCAGGAGCAGCGGCAGATCGGCATTGTAGAGCCGTGGATCGGCGCCACCGACCTCCCAATAGAGCGCCCGGTCGATCAGGGTCGGCGATAAATTGCCCGGGACGTTGCGGAGGCATTCAACAAAGAGATCGCGCCGGTAGGGTTCCGCCTGTGCCGGGTCAAGGGCACCCCATGAGATCGGCTCACCCACTCGGTATTCGCCCGCGGACCCGAGGGCGATCCTGGTGCCGAATGCATTCGCGGCGTCCAGGAGGATACGCGTTGCCCACGGCGCAAGCACATCGTCGCCGTCGACGATCTTGAGCCATGGCTGTGTGGCAGCCCTGACACCAATATTGGTCGCACCGACCAGTCCCTGGTTCGGCTGATGAATGACCCGTGCCTCACGGCGATTGGCGCAAAGCCGGTCAAGCAATCCAGGTGAGTCGTCGGTCGATCCATCATCGACGACAATGACCTCGCGGGCGAAATCACCCTCCTGGGCGAAGATCGCGCTCAGCACTGCGGGCAGATACGCCGCCTTGTTGTAGACGGTGACGACGAAGGAAACCCCGGTCATGGCAAAGGTATATCTTGCCGCTCAAACAGTGTCAGCCATGCGCATCATCGGCATTTTCCGTTCTAGGTTTTGCGATTGGGCCCCCAAACGGCAAATTCCTGGCGTCAGTGGGAATCTCTCCCCTATGATCGGCCGCCATGAAACGGTCCACCGTCATCTCGGCTGTGATAGTCGGCGCTGTTGTAGTCGCCGCCGCGACAATCTATTGGCGGATGCAGACGCCGCCGCCGCTCTCGGGCCTCACTTCCGAACAAGACAAGGATGCCTTCATCGCCAGTGCGAAGCAGTCCTGCATTCAGCGCGAGATGAATGACCCGGCAACTCGGCAAGCCGGTTACACCCAAGCGCAAGTGGCGCTCTACTGCCAATGCGCCGCCGAGAAAGCGGCCGAGGTCATCACGCCGGACGAGGTTCAATATATCCGGGCGAATCATGCGATTCCGCCGAGCTTCGAGGCGAAAACGAAAGCGATCGCACAGACCTGTCGTTCGGTGACGTTGCCGCCGCCGGCGCAATAGTTGCCGCTGGCTTCACGCGAAAAATGCGTTCCGGTTTGAAGCCAGAAAAGGCTTTGCCGCCTTTTGAGCGTGCTCTAGGGTCCGCGCATGCCGATCATCGGTGAGCTCACCGAATTCTACCGCCAGGAGGGCATTGAGCTCTGCGCCGGCCTTGCGCCGATTCACGTCGGCGGACTGCCGAAGGCGCCATTCACGTGGTTCTTCCGTGAAGGCAAGAGCGTTACCGATAATCTCGGCATCGCGGTGCAAGAGGTCTATTTTCTTGAGCACGTTTTGGCAGCTTACGCGCCCACGCGCGCGTTGATTATCGGCAATTCCATGGGCTGGAGCACACTCGCTCTCGGCTTACTTATGCCCAAGGGCATGGTCGTCGCCATGGATACGGCCCCGGATCCCGCGATGCGCGAGGGATTGGCGCTGACCAACCGGATCGCCACGCGGCATAACTTGCCGGTGCGCGCTGTCCAGGGCACGTCGCCACAGGACGTTGCGAACATCGTTGATGCCGAGCTCGGGGGCTTGGTTGATTTCGCGTTCATTGATGGCCTTCATACCAACGAACAAGTCGTCCGCGATTACATTGCGGTTCGTGCTAAGGCCACGCCCGATGCGGTCTATCTATTTCACGACGTCGTGCTCTTCGGGTTGCGTTCCGGCATGTCCGAGATCGGCAAGCTAGCTGGTCGCATGCCGAGACTTTTACTTGGGACACCCTCCGGCATGGCCATCCTATTCGACGAGCAGGCTCATCCCGCTTTAGCCCGCGCGGTGGCTGCTTTTGCACCGCCGGAGACCGCTATCCGGATCGTGCGTCAGGCCGCCTGGGATTGGCGGCACCGGCATTTCGCGCGCTGGCGCCGCAGCGTAAAAAAGCGCGTCAACAGGATGCGCGAGTTCTTCTGACTAGGGGTCGCTCCGGCGCTGATCGCCTTATCAAGGCGACTCAGCCGCGACGTTGAATCTGCCCCAGGCGGGCACCTCTAAAAGACGGGCCGGCCGACGCTTTACCGGCAAACGGGCGCTTAGCTTACAGCCTTTGGATAAGCCGGCCGGATGGCGCGCAACGAGGGTTCGTCCTGAACTTGGTCCGCAAACTGCAGCGCGTAAAGGCGCGCGTAGACGCCGCGTTCCCGCATCAATTCGGCATGCGTTCCCTGCTCGACGACGCGGCCCTTGTCGATCACATAGATTAGATCGGCGCTGGTTATCGTCGAAAGGCGATGCGCGATGACGACTGTGGTGCGCCCTTGCATCAGGGCATCGAGCGCTGACTGAACGTGCCGCTCGGACTCGGAGTCGAGCGAGGACGTCGCTTCGTCGAGCAGCAAAATCGGCGCGTTCTTGAGCATGGCCCGGGCGATGGCGATGCGCTGGCGCTGACCACCCGAGAGCTTGATGCCGTGTTCGCCCACCATGGTGTCGTAGCCCTGCGGTAGACCGCGAATGAAATCATCGGCTGCCGCGGCTCGGGCAGCAGCGACGATTTCTGCATCGGACGCGCCCACGCGGCTATAGGCGACATTCGCCTTGATGGTGTCGTCAAACAGCATGATCTCCTGGCTGACGAGCGCGATCGCGCCGCGCAAGCTCGCCAGCGTCACATCCCGCACGTTTTGGCCATCAACCGTAATCGCACCCCCGGTTGTGTCGTAGAAGCGCGGGATCAGGTTCAGGATGGTAGACTTGCCGGCACCCGACGATCCCACGAGCGCAACGCGCTTGCCCGCCGGCACCGTCAAGGAAACGCCGTTCAGCGCCTCGGCGCCGTTGGCATAGGTGAAATGCACATCCTGGAACCGGATTTCGCCACCCTTGATGGCGAGCGGCCGCGCTTGCGGAGCGTCCTTGATGTTCGGTTCAAGATCTAGGATATCGAAGATTCGCTTCGCCGCGGCTAAGCCTTCCTGCAAGCTGGCGTTGAGACCAGCGAGGTTCTTCAGCGGCTGATAGGCCAGCAGCAGCGCGGTGATGAACGAGAAAAACGCGCCCGGCGTGCGCGCGCCGATCAACACCTGATGGCCGCCGTAGAGAATGACCAGCGCCACGGCGATGCCGCCGAGCGTTTCCATTAGCGGCGAGGCAATCGCGCGGGTCCGTACCGCGCGCTGAAAGATCTTGTAGATCTTATCGGCATAGACGCGAGCGCGCGAAATCTCGTAGCTCTCCATGCCGTATGCCTTCACATGACGCGCGCCCTGGAAAGACTGATTGAGAAGCGTCATGAACAGGCCGATCTCGGTTTGCGCGCTCGTCGAAACGCGCCGCATCCGGCGCCCAATTCTAACGATCGGGCGAAACGCGATTGGAAATACCATCGCCGCCAGCAGCGCCAGGACCCAGTCCTGGTAGAACATGAGTAGAATGAGGAACACTGCCGTGAGAGCCTCGCGGCCGATGCGGGCGAGCAATTCCGTGGCGGCATTGCGGAGCATGCCCGCATCGATGGTAAAGCGCGATATCAGCGTGCCAGTCGGATTGTCGTGAAAAAAAGCGAGATCGGAGCGCATGATGCGTGCGAACAGCGCCGCCTGAACGTCGGCGACGATGCGCTGGCCGATGCCGGTCATCAGCACGGTCTGACCGTAGTTGGCGAAGCCTTTGAGAACTGCCAATACAATCACGGCCGCCGGGATGACCAGCAGCAGCTTGGCGTCATGGGCGACGAAGACACGGTCGAGAATCGGCTGCATCAGCCAGGCATTGGTCGCCGTGGCGGCGGCCATGACGCCCATGCAGCCGAGGGCGATCAGCGCGCGGCCGAAATACGGCCGCACGAATTCGCCGATTATTCGGCGCAACAAAGGCACCGTCGCCAGCCGTTCCTTCTTCGCGGCGGCGCGCGACATAGTTTCGTGACTCAAATGACCGAAATCCTTTGTATCGCCAGGGTGTTGACGCGACACCATAGCATGGCGCGGCAGATCAATTGTACTGATAAGCGCCTCGTCAATTTGGCCGGCAAGCTGATCCGCGACGCAATCTCCGCGAACAGCCGCGCCGCTTCAACATTTGCTCCAGTAATCGAGACGGAGCGTCTCGGTCGCGCCTTCGGGCGGCAGCGTGAAGCGCGCGGCGGCGAAGCTCGGCGGATGGAAGAATTTGACATGCGCGTCGTTCGAGAAGCCGAAGCCTTCAAGCGGCCAGCCGACGAAGTTCTTGTCGAATTTGCCGTTGTCGTTGGCGTCGTGAAACGCGGCGGCGGCATAAGTGCCGGGCGGCAAATCGAAATGGAAGGTCACCGACCCGACCCGCGCCGGCAGCTGGCGGTCGCTGACGTCGGTCCGGTCCGAAAGCCAGTTGCTGGCAACAAAGACCGTCAAGTCGATCTCGCCCTTGGCGCTACAGACATTGTCGACGACGACGGTGAGCGGCGCTGCGTGCGCCGCCGGCACGCCGAAGGCCAGCGCCAACCCCACCGCCGCTCCGGCGAGAGCTTTCGCCTTTGAGGCGTAAGAAAGGTGGCACGATGATTTCCGACTTCTGCGGCGCGTGCTGTCGCCAGACCTAAACAAACTGGCCGACCGCCCTAGAGACAACGACGCGAGCCATCCATGCGGCGTGGTCTACGGCGAGCCATTAGGATAGTCTGTCAGACTGGGGCTGTACGCTAAGGATGTGTGATGCCCACAGCGATCCATAATGACGGGGCGGCAGATCGATCCTGAGAGAGTTGTGCCTCTTAACCTCCTTGCGGAGTTCGGGCCATGAATCGCTTGAGCATTGTTTTCTTCGCTTTAATCCTGGTCGCGTCGACTGTCGCTCCGGTGTGTGCTCAGGCCCCACCATATAGAGAGGAGCAAAGCATCTGGAGTACCGCGGATCGGTGCGCGCAAGCTGCGGCGCAGCTTTTTCCTGATTACACGCCGGAGGGTAACGCGGCCCGTGAGAATTATCGCCGTGCGTGCTTGCGCGCGCACAATTTGCCGGCACCCAACGGTCAGGCTAGCGTGTCGAACGGGTTCACGAAGTGATTTCAAGTTACGGGGGTCCTCGTCGAGACCATGGACCTTGCCACGGCGGCAACGGCGGAAGTTAATCACTGGGACGTGGCAATACGAGCGATCTCTACGGCGTGGTTGATAGCCTCAACGCGCTGAATGGCAATGCAGAGGTTGAGGTTACTTCAGCAACGTAGCAGAACTGGCGTCCCCACGGGGATTCGAACCCCGGTTTGGGCCGTGAGAGGGCCCCGTCCTAGGCCTCTAGACGATGGGGACTCAGAGCCGCCTAATTAGACGTTCGCCGCGTATCGCGCAAGGCTTGCAGCGAACCCCGAACAGAAACCAAACATGCCGGTACGGCTCCGATCAAGTTGGCTTGATAGCTAATCGCTAGCTCCGATTGAGGCGTCGCATTTGCCTGTGCTCCAGCGCGACCAACGCCCGCTGAAGCGATCGCTCAAGCGTGACCTCGTAGCGGTTGAGCTTAGCGAGATGATCCTCGTGCGCGGTCACTCGGACGAACAAGTGCTCGATCCGTGACGTGATGGTGGGGGCGCCGTTGGTCCAACTGCGCCGGACGTTCTCGAACATGGCCGCTTCGATGCAGTAGGAGCGCCGCAGCCGCCAGGCGCAGACGGCGATGCGCTCGGCAAGCTGTGTCTCGACCGGATCCCCGGGCTTGAGCGCGGCAATGATCTCGCTGAAAAAGGCCTCGAAGTCCTCCGTCGTTTCATCGAAGAGCACGATCTGGCGAGCCGTAAGGCCGTGCTTCAACGCATTCATCCGGCTGGTGGCGCGGCCCTCGGCTGTCTTGGGCCCGGTGCTGAGCCGGGCATTGCGTCGATTGGCTTCGATCTGCAATTGGCTGGTCATGGGTCAGCCGAGCCGCGGTGCGTCGGCGTGCAGATTGACGGGTAGTGGCTGGCCCTGACCGTCCGCTGGCGGAGATTTAGGAGAGGTCGTCTCGCTTAGCGCCACCTTGTCATACGTGTGCCTCGCCAACGACGCGGACACGCCCATGCGAGCGACTGCGTGGCTTGGTCTTGACCATGATCTCCACGTCGTGGCCCAGTGCGGTCAGCAGACGCATCAAACGGTCGCCAGAGAAATTCGTGAGCCGTCCATTAAGAAGCGCTGACACCTTCGGTTGATCGATTCCCATGAGCGCCGCTGCGGCAACCTGGGTCAAACGCGCGCGCTTGATTATCTGCCGGATGTGGCTCGCAAGTTGCGCCTTGGTCAGCTCCTCCTCGGCTTCGGGCAATCCCATGTCGGCAAAGACGTTGCCGGTACTCGCTGTTACCGGGATGGTGACTTTTCGCTTCTTGACCATTGCTCGTAATCCCTTCTCGCTCGTTTGAGACGCTGATTGATCAACTTTAAATCGGCCTTGGGTGTAGCAACGCCTCGCTTGGATTTCTTCTGGAAGGCATGCAGCACATAGATCGCTTCGGCAAACCGCACGGAATAGACGGCACGGAACGTGTCGCCTTCGAAGTCGTCCACGATCTCCAACACACCCGCATCGCCGAACCCTTTGAGCGGATTGGCATAGGGCACCTTGCGGCCGATCTGCGCCTCCCACAACGCGCCGCCGACACGACGCCGCACTTCCTCAGGGAAGCCGCTCAGGGCCTCTTTGCTATTGCCGACCCAGTGCACCGGCTTGGGCTGGTATTCACTGGGCGGCTTCACCATGTCCCAAATCCGTAATTAACCTATGCCTGTTCAAGCATATTTTCAAGCGGGTTGACGATGAGCCTCGAATTGCAATGGGCTGATCATCGCAATGACCTCGACTTAGCCGCGACCAAGGTCGCAAAGCCGGCGGGCGACCTAGGGACAGAAACGGTTGCGGAGGTCGGACACCTGCCCGGTGGTAGCCCCTAATAAGCGAGCGCCGTGATCACGATGTTTCGACCTTTAGGTTGAGGGGCAAGGGCAAGCCCCGGTCATCGGTCGGTGGCGACTGGGGTGCAGGGGTGTCGCGGAGAACGTCAGCAGGTTGATGGCCGGTTCCGGTTGCACTCGCCGGCTCCAATCGGGGCGTCGACCGTTCCGATCGATCGCGGCTGGCCACGCCAGACGCCGGCAACATCGCCGAAACTCCGGCCGCATGGGTTTTGCCCCACAGCCGTTCGGCCTCGGCCTTCGCGTCGATGCCCTTTACCTGCCACCACGCCTCTTCGCGCCCCGTGTCGTGCAGCGTGCGGTGATGAATTGGGCAGAGCGGCACCGTCCATTCATCGCTCACTTTGCTGCCAAGCGATCGCGGCTGCGCGAAGCGCAGGTGGTGGGCGTGGCTCGGCGTGCGGCCACAGACCAGGCAGGGCAGGGCGGCGACGTATTTGAGGTGGGCGGCGTCACGGATCCGCCGTGGCATCGTGATGGTCAGTGCGGACTTGTCCGCCGGCGCCTCGGTCATTGGCACTACCGCTGGGCTCGGGCCTTCCGTCATCGGCGCTTCCGACGATGGTTGGGGACTTGCAGCCGGCGCCACAACGTCCGCCACGGCTGCGGACTGTGGACCTTGCTGCTCGAGCGCTTTCCGTTGTTCGCGATAGAGGCTTTCGAGGAGGTCAGCATAATGGCTGCCGCTGCGCGTCCGCAGTTCCGGCTGGATGGCCCGGAGTTGGGCGACTGTCGGCGCATTGGCGGTCCAGAGCGCCTCGAGGTCCGCGGCCGACTGCGCCAGGCGCAATGCTTCCTTGGCTGCGGAGCAGAACTGCTCCGGGCTTTCGAAGGGTTGCGGCGGCTGACCGCTCCGCGCCAGCGTCCAGGCCACCAGCGCCGCTTCATGACCTTTGGCGCGCTGCACGCCGGTCTGCGCCTTATCGTAGAGGGCAAGCCCGAACAGGTTGCCGAAGGTGATGAGCGCCCGCTTGGTGGCATCGGTCTCGGCTTCCTTGAGGGCACTTTCATGGGCGTCACCTAGGGTGGTGCCCGTTCCATGTCCGATGCCAGTGCCCTCCCGTGACACGATGGTTTTGCCGGCCCGCACCTTGATACGGACCCGCACGGCATAGCTGCAGGCCTTCGGCGCCACGCGTGCGTCCTGCCAAACACACTCGGCCGAGACCGTCTCGCGGTCCCAGCCGTCGAATCCGAAGACCCGGTTGGCTTCGTCGATCACATGCCAGCCCTCGACGTAGGAGAGCGTCATGCCCCGCTCGGTCCGCGTCTTGACGAAGCGCTCGGGGAGCTTGCCGGCGAGTTTCCGGACTTGGGTCTGGGTGAAGGCCATTAGCGTGTCCTCACCGAGATGGTGGTGCCGCCGTTCCCGAGACCAGCCCCCGGGATTGCCTGGCCGGCGTTGAGGCTTGCCAAGAGCCCTTTCTTGTCGAGCTTGGCGGGCTGCGGTTTCCAGTAATCGGTTGGGATCTGCGCTTCGTCGCTCACCACCAGCCCCGGCGGTACCGTCCGGAGCGACACCGTGAACTCGGGCTCCTGCAGCTTCTTGAGCTCGGCCCGCTCCATCACTTGCGTCACCAGCGCCCGCTTCCTTTCGGCCCGAGCCTCGAACCTAGCGAGCCGCTCCTGCATGTCCGCGATCCGCATGCCCAGAGCCGCGGCCAGGCTCAGATCCTCGAGATAGGCCCGGATCACCGCCGACAGCACCTCCGGCAAGCTGCTCAGGCCTTCGAGCGTGTCCCGGAGAGTCTCGTCGTCAGCCTCTGGAAACCCCTCCTCGAGACATTTCCGCAGGTATTCATGCTCGCTCAGGCTATGGGATAGAGTTGGATCCATCGGGCACCTCCCAAAACGGATGGTCTAATGTACACTGATATGTGTTATCTGTACACATACAATGCTGGCGTGTCAACGCGAACGATCGTGAGGGCCAGGTGATCACCCGCGAACAGCTGCGGATGGCGCGGGCCGCCGTGAACTGGAGTGTGCGCGACCTCGCCGAGAAAGCCGGCGTCGCCGCCAATACCGTCAGCCGGTTCGAGAACGGCTCGGATGCCTATGGTGCAACGCTTGCCAAATTCAAACGCGTGCTCGAGCGCGCCGGCGTCATCTTCCTCGACGGCAACGGCGAGGGGCCTGGGGTCCGGCTGCGGAAGAAAGGCTGACCGGCAGGCAGAGAAATTGATATGAGAAATTACGTGCGGGGTTTCCGCCCTCATTGCACGGCATGGCGTAACGCGTTACACTGTCACGCGTTACGGCTGGTGGAGGATACGATGACGGCGGCTGAACGGATGAAAATCATGCGGGTGCGGCGCCGTGCGCGCGGCCTCCGTGAATTGCGCCTCGTCGTGCCCGATGCGCGCTCGCGATCCGTCCGGCGCCGCGTGGCTGCCTCGGTCGCCAGGCTCGATCGGCGCGGCGAGGACGAAGCCTTGAAGTGGATCGAGGCGGTTTCCACGTTCGACGCCGATGCGGCGCGGTGACGTGGTCGCCGTCGCCGCGAGCGGCGACTATGGCAAGCCACGTCCGGCGGTGATCGTCCAGACCGACGCATTTCCCGAAAGCCACGCTTCCGTCGTGATCTGTCAGATGACGTCCGAGCTGGTCGATGCACCTGACTTCCGGGTGACTATCGAACCGAGTTCGTCCAATGGGCTCCGCGTGCGCTCGCAAGTGATGGCCGACAAGCCGGTCACCGTCCGACGCAATCGGATCAGTCGCATAATCGGTCGACTGAGTTCTGACGATGTCGGACGCCTCGACATCGCACTGGCGTTTGTCATGGGTCTCGCCGACTGAGGCGAGCCGCAGTCCCTCTACCGCCGATGATCCGTACGCACAAAAAAGGGCACCCCTGGGTAGGGGTGCCCTTTTCGTTTGAATGTTGTCTCTTCCGGCACCCTAGCCAATCGCTTCGCAGAGCCAGTCGATCCATCCGAGGATCGAGAAGACCAGCAGCACGAGGAAAAGCCAGGCGGGCACGAGGAGATGCAACAGCAACCAAAGCCACATGGGATATCTCCCTTGGAGCGGCATGCTCCAACGCCTCAACCCCGCGGTGCCGCAGCGCCGCAGGGTTGAGGTTCGCCTTAAGCCGCGATGGCGAGTTCACGCCATTCGGACGGATTGAGCTCGATCACCCGTCCGCCGAGCGTCTCGAGCTCGGTCGCACGGTCGTAGCTCGCACTGTCCTCGGCCGTCCGCGTGACGGCGTTGAAGAGCCCGTACTGGCTCAGATCGCCGCCTTCGATGAGATGCCGCAAGACCGAGCTTTGCTCGTCCTTGGTCAGGCTGAGGCTGTTCGCGAGAACCTCCACTGCCTTGCCGACATCGCCCTCGAGCCGCCGCCCGGTGGTCCCTTGGACCTTGTCGAGCCAGCGGTCGAACATCTCCGCATTGAGCGCGGATTTGAGCGTGTCGCGGACCATGAGCAGTTGCGCCCGGTCGTCGGCCGCCTTGGTCTCGTCGGAGATGAGGAGATAGGGATTCTCCGTCACCGCCGCGTGGCGGCCGATGTGGTTCCACCGCTTGCCGCCTTCCCGCACCGCGCCGTTGAGGCAGGTGAGGAAGAGGGCGAACGGCGAGACCGTCACGGCACCGAGCCCGACCTCGGAATTCGAGATCATGACTCCGGCCTCGACCAGGTCGCCGACGCGCCGCGATTTCAATTCGCGGGTGAGGGCGCTAGTCGCCGCCTTGATATAAAGGCGGTGTTCCGTGACCTCGGTCGAGAGGATCCGCAGGCCCGGGATGTCATGCAGGACCGGCAGCACGACGTTCGCCACGTCGAAGTTATCGATGCGCTGGTACTTGTCGGACAAGAACGCGCGCACCGTCCCGTCGAGGGTGCGAACCATGCGGCGCTCCGGGGTCTCGTGGAACCAGTGATTGATGTTGTCCGCGAGCAGTTCCGGAGCCTCGTCCTGCATGCGCCGCAGGTACTTCGTCGGGATGCCGGTGCGCTCGCCGATCTGGGTGAGCGCCAGGTCCCGCAAGGGGAACCAGCCGATATCCTCGATCACCAAGTCGGTCGCCTTCGGGTCGAGCCCGGGGACGGCCTTGAGCTTGGTGGTCGATGCAACGTAGTCCTGCTTCGCCTTGGCCTGACGGTCGATCTCGGTTGCGAGATCGGTCAGAGAACGTCCAAGTTTCATGGAAAGTCTCCTTATGAATGGAGCGGGATTGCTCCAACGCCTCGACCCCGCGGCACCGCAATGCCGCAGGGTGAGAGGCGCTAAAGGTCTGGGAAGACTTCTCGGAGGATGCGGCGGCGGACCGTGTCATCGCCGGTCTGTTGCAGCCGCGCGATGAGCAGCTTGGCCCGGTTGCGCAGGACGCATTCGGCGAACTGGCGCTCGAGCCGGGCGCGTTGCTGCCCCGTCGGCGCGGCGGCTAAAAGCCGACGCGCCTGGGCACGGTAGGCCGCCAGCACGGCTTGGTAGCCGTCCATGGCGAGACTCCTTATGGGAGGGGATTTAAGGGCGGATTTTGGCCATCCTCGTCAGTAAATATAGTATGCCATCCGAATAATGTCAAGTATTAATTGATGTATTCCACAATATATCCATTTATAGAAAGGACAAACCACAATAATAACCTCGCGGCCAACAAGCGGCGCATTCGAGGCCTAGGGACGGCACGTTCCAGGGCCCATATCGGAGAGCCAATACCCTGTGGTTTTCCCCCAGGCACCTGCCGCAGCGAAACGGTCCATCCGCACCAACAGTCTCGCGGTCGCCACGGGCTGCGCCCCTGCGAGATTCGGGTGCCTAACACCCGGGCACCGGCATTCAAACTCCGCGCTCGGCAGCGGCCGTATGCGGTCGGCTGGAGTCGCCGTGCCTACAGTCATCCGACGTTCAGGGACGCGGACCGAAACTCGATCACGACGTGACGCGGACCGAAAAAAGTGCCGGCGATTGGATCGCTCGATCGGCGCACTCTGGGCATGGCCAGCACGGCTTGCGCAACGTAATCGGCGCGACATCAGCAAAGGCCGGATGCAATCGATCGGAAACGGACCCGAGCTCCGACTGTGGATTCATCCCATTCGCGGCGCAAAAAGACAGAGTCGTAGAGTCGTTTCCAGAGTCGTAGAGTCGCTAACCAATTGGTGCATAAAGATTTTTCTTGATTTTCTTGGGGGCCTGTGATAGACATAATCACGCGGGAATTGTTCTCGCTAAGCGTCGCCTATAGTCGCGGCGCGATTAACAAGGTGAGTGATTGGTTTGATGGTGACTTTAGATTTTATGATCCGTCGATATACCGCCGCTCCTATTTTTAGAAGCAAGTTCTATGAATGGTTTCAACGCAGCTTCTGCTGCCAAACTTAATGTCACGTACGTTCCCCTCGATAACCTGAAGCTCGACCCACGTAACCCGCGACGCCATAGCCGCAACCAGGTCGGCAAGCTCGCCAAGAGCATCGCGACCTTCGGCTTCAATGTTCCAGTCCTGGTCGATCGCGATCACAAGGTGATCGCCGGACATGGCCGCATCGCCGCAGCCAAGGAACTCGGGCTTACCGAAGTGCCGACGATCCAGGTCGACCATCTGACGGACGCCCAAGCCCGCGCCTTTCAGATTGCCGACAACCGGCTGGCCGAGCTCTCGACCTGGGATGACGACCGGCTCGCCGAGCAACTTGAGGACTTGGCAACGGGCGAGCTCAACTTCAGCCTCGAAGCCACAGGTTTCACCGTTGGTGAAATCGACTGCCGGATCGAGAGCCTCGGCGCCTCGGGCTCGGGCCGGGACCCGGCCGACCGCCTGCCGCCGCCCGGACCGGCGGTATCGCGCCTCGGCGATCTCTGGATCCTGGGCCACCACCGCGTGCTCTGCGGCGATCCGCTTCAGCCCATGGACTACCACATGCTGATGCAGGCCGAACCCGCTGCCATGGTGTTCACGACGGTATCCCGCATGCCGCCGCTGATCGGCGCGGCGGGTGCCGTCGACGAGGGCCAGTTCACGGCCTTGTTGACGCAAGCCTGCCAGTTCCTGGCCGTCGAAAGCGCCGAGGGTGCCCTTCATTATATATGCGCCGACTGGCGTGACCTGCGGGCGGTCCTGGCGGCCGGTCAATCGGCCTACCACACGCTCGCGGATCTCTGCGTCTGGGCGAAGGACAAGGCTGAGGAGGGTGAGCTCTATGCGAGTCAGCACGAGCTCGTCTGCGTCTTCAGACATTCCACCGCACCCCAACGCCCGCCTGCCCAGACCCCACAACCGGACCGCCAGCGCAGCAATCTTTGGCGCTACCGCGACTGTGCCCCGACCCGAAAAAGGACCAAACGCAAAAGCGCTGCCGCGATCCACGATCCCACCCGCAAACCGGTCAGCCTCGTGGCTGACGCCATCACGGATAGCATCGCCCAGGATGCCATCGTCCTCGACCCGTTCCTGGGCTCGGGCGCGACGGTGATCGCCGCCGAACGTATGGGACGGCGCGGCTACGGTCTCGATCTCGATCCGCGCAACATCGATACGGTCGTTCGGCGCTGGCAGGACTTCACCGGCCAGACGGCGATCCATGCGGGCACGGGCCGGACCTTTGCCGCAATCGAGGCCGAAGCGGAGGCGAGCCATGCCGCTTGATGGAAGCGATTACGAAGTCGGCTATGGCAAGCCGCCGGCCGAGACCCGGTTCAAGAAGGGCCAGTCCGGCAATCCCAGCGGTCGGCCGCGCGGCCGACAGATGCCCAGTCTGGCTGAGGCTTTCGAGGCCGAATTCGCCCAGCGTATTCCCATCACCCTGGAGAACGGCCGTCGCAAAAAGATCACGAAAATGGAGGCGATGGTCAAACAGGTCGTCAACCGTGCCGCTCAGGGTGATGCACGGTTCATCCGCATCGCTGAAACCCTGGCACTGGCGGCGCGCAAACCGGCTGGCAACCGTGAATCCGACAAAAATTCAGGCCCCAAACACCCCGATTCTATTGACTTCTCATTGTTCACGCCGGAAGAAAGGAAGGAGATTGACGACGCCGCGAGGGTGCTGGAAATGGCTTACCTCCGGTTGCATCTGGACGAGTAGGCAGCGAGGATATAAGTGCGGGCGTTCCCCGGACCCGGTCGCGGTCCTGCCGCCAATCGGCGGCGCTCAAGGCCAGCGACGCGCCCGCATCTCTTGTCGAATTCCCTGTTCTTTTCCCTGTTAGCAGGGAATTCCGGTCGGCGGCGCCACCTCAGTCCCGGAAATTCACGTATTGCAGCGGCTGCTCGATCTTGAGGCCGCGAACGAGCTGGATCGCCGCTTGCAGATCATCGCGCTTCTTGCCGCTGACGCGCAACTCCTCGCCCTGGATCGCCGCCTGCACTTTGAGCTTCGAATCCTTGATCGTGCGGACGATGCTCTTGGCAACGTCAGTGGCGATGCCCTGCTTCAGCGCCACGACTTGGCGCAACGTCTGGCCGGACGCCGGCTCTGACGGCTTGAAGTCGAGCGCCGCGGGATCGACTTTGCGCCGCGCCATATGCCCCTTGAGCAGTTCCTGCATCTGCCGGAGCTTCATGTCGTCGTCGGCGACGATCGTGAGCGCCATCTCTTCACGTGAGACGGTCGACTTGCTGCCTTTGAAATCGAAGCGTGTCGCCAATTCGCGCGCCAGGCCGGCGAGCGCGTTGTCGACTTCGGCGAGGTCGAGACGCGAGACGATGTCGAAGCTCGGCATGGATCCTCGGTCGATCGAATGGTTCGCCCGATCTTACCGTGGCTCGACGGCGGAGGCCAACGCGCTGCACCGGCGCGAGCGCATGCGGCACGGGCTCAGCCGAAATCGTCGTTCGCTACCATAGCGAGATAGCGACCGTACTCGGTGTGCTGCGACTTGGCTGCCAGAGCCCGGAAGGCGTGCCGATCGATGTAGCCGAGGCGATAGGCGATCTCTTCCGGAAAGGCGATGCCGAGATTGGAGCGCGTCTGCGTTAGCTCAACGAAGGACGACGCTTGATGCAGGGAGTCCGGCGCGCCGGCATCGAACCAGACGGTGCCTCGTCCGAGCCGACAGACGCGCAACGTGCGGTCCCTGAGATAAAGCCGGTTCAGATCGGTGATTTCGAATTCGCCACGTTCCGACTTGGTCAACCGCCGCGCGAAATCGACGGCGCGATTGTCGTAGAAATAAAGTCCGGTGACCGCTTCGCGCGATTTCGGCGCCCGTGGCTTCTCCTCGATATCGACCGGGTTCCCGGCATCGTCGAACGCCAACACGCCATATCGCTCGGGATTGCGCACGTGATAGGAGAAAATGGTGGCGCCGACCGTTGCGATGCGCTCGGCCGGCAGCAGGGTCGACAGGTCGTTGGCATAGAACACGTTGTCGCCGAGGATCAGCGCCACCGAATCGCCGTCGATGAACGAGGCCCCGATCGTTAGCGCCTGGGCCAGACCTTCGGGCGAAAGTTGCTTGGCGTAGGATACTTTTAGCCCCCATTGGCCGCCGTCGCCGATCAACTGCTCGAACTGGCTGAGTTGCTCCGGCGCGCTGATCAGCAGCACGTCGCGGACACCCGCGATCATCAGCGTGGTCAGCGAATAGTAGATAACCGGTTTGTCGTAGATCGGTAGCAGGTGCTTGTTGACGACGGCAGTCATCGGCGCCAGCCGGCTACCCGAGCCACCCGCCAAAATGATGCCCTTGGGGAACTTTGTGTCGCTGGTCGGCATGACGGCCTTGACGGTGGACTTGCGCGCGACTTATAGCGCGCCAGAGAAAAGCCGGCCAGACCGACAGGGGAGTACCGTGTGCAACGGGTGATGCTCGCCGCTGCGGGCGTGATGGGTGCCACGGGCATTGCCGCGGCCGCTTGGGCGCAGCACGGGCTTGTGGGGACCGTCGACGCCGAACACGTCAGATTCGCGCGGATCGCTGCGCGCTTTGCCGTGGTGCACGCCGTCGCCCTGCTGGCGATGGCGGCGATGCTGCGTGAAGGCATTGGCAGGGCCACGCGCTATTGCCTCGGGGCCGCGGCCGCGTGTTTCATGGCTGGCTTCGTCCTGTTTTGTGGTGGGCTGTGGTTGCTGACGCTCGTCCCGTCGGGTATTTGGGCGCCCGGCATCCCGGTCGGCGGCACGCTCTTCATCGTCGGCTGGCTGGCGATCCTTGTCGCGGCGCTGGCACCGCGGTCCGCGCGCTAGATCACCGTAAACCGGCCGGAATTCGGACGCCGACCTCGCGGTAATAGCGCAAGGCGCCGGGATGGAGCCGGACGCCGAGGGACACAAGCTGCGACAGCCGGATCGCGGTCCAGGCCGGATTTTTTTTGGCAAGCGCGACACGCTGCGACCAGAATGCCTTGGTAAGTGCGTAGGCCGTCGCGTTCGTCATCCGCAGCGTCGTATAGGCACCCGCCGGTAACGCCAACGTGGTCACGTCCTTGGTGAGACCGGCGTAAGTACCGCGCGGGATGATGATCGCCCTCACACTGTCGTCGGCCGCGCGAATTCTCTTAATTGCGGCCGGCGTCAGCCCAAGCAGCCGGATGGGGGTTGTCTTTGCGAGTTTGACCAGACTGGGTAGCGGAAAGCTGCCGGCAATCGCGAACCCGCCAACCTGTCTTGCCTTAAGCGCCGCCGGTGCGCCGGCTGCGTCGCTATCGATGACCTGGACACGGTTGGCTAGGCCCAGCACCTGGAAGGTCTCTTCGGTGATCCGCTCGCCGAGCGTGCCGCGCGTGCCGGGAATGAACGATTGACCTACAAGCTCGGCCAAGTTCTTGATCTTACCGTCACGACGCACCACGAAATGGATGGTTTGCGCTGGGATCGGGAATAGGGCGCGGATGCCAGCGAAACGGGGGTTCTTCGTAAACGGCTTGTCGCCGCGTTGCGCCTGCAGGATGACACTCGGCCCGGCGGTGAAGATGTAATCGCCACCCATCTTCTCGATGTCGGCGACGTTCTCGACCGAACCTTGGCTTTCGGCAACGACCAGCGTGAAGGCGCCGTTTCCAGCCAGCGCCAGCGCTCCCGCAAATTGTCGCGCCAGCACGTAATTCGGGCTGTCCGGTTTGCCCGCGTGCACGACGATCGTCTTTTCTTTGGCAGACGCGGGTGCGGCAAGCAGCATTGCCGCGAACAGCACGGTCATCATCTGCAAGCGCATCGTCATCGTCCCGAACAAGCGTGGGGTGTCGTATCGTTGGCCGAAGAGCGCGAGCCTATACTGCGGGCGGCACGCCGAAAAGGTCCGAACGGTTGTCGGGCTAGTGATGCCTGTGCGACACTCAATGCGAGCGAAGTACCGCACACGACATTCGCAACCAGAGGCGAGATGACCACTCTTCTTGTCACGCACGAAGCCTGTTTGCGCCATGATCCAGGTGCCTATCACCCGGAATCGCCGGCCCGGCTCAAAGCGGTGCTCGACGGCCTGTCGGGCGCGCCCTTCGGCAAGCTCCAGCACCGCAAGGCTCCCGACGCCGATCTCGGCGACATCGCCCGGGCGCATCCCCGCGCCTTTGTCGAAGCGGTGCTCGCCGCGGTGCCGAAGAACGGTCACGCGGCGATCGATGCCGACACGGTGCTATCGCCGGGTTCGGGCGAGGCCGCTCTGCGTGCCGCCAGCGCGATCGTCGCAGCGGTCGACGCGGTGCTCGAGGGCACGGCGACCAATGCATTCTGCGCGGTGCGTCCGCCTGGTCATCACGCCGAGCCGCAGCATCCGATGGGCTTCTGCATCTTCAATAACGTCGCGATCGGCGCTGAGCGCGCGCGTAAAGTACATGGCCTTGGCCGAGTCGCCATTGTTGATTTCGATGTCCATCACGGCAATGGCACCCAGGCCATATTCGAACGCGACAGTGGCGTTTTCTTCGCATCGACTCACCAGTCGCCACTTTATCCCGGTACCGGTGCCCGTAGCGAGCGCGGCGTCGGCAACGTCTTTAACGTGCCGCTGGCGCCGATGTCGGGCTCGAATGAGTTTCGTACGGCGATGAGCGAGGTCATCCTGCCGGCGCTCGACGCCTTCCGACCGGAACTGATTCTGATTTCGGCCGGCTTCGACGCCCATCGGGCCGATCCGTTGGCTCAGCTCCTACTCGAAGAAGCCGATTACGCATGGATCACGGAGCGGCTCCTCGAACTGGCCGCGAAGCACGCCAAGGGCCGCTTGGTATCGACGCTCGAAGGCGGCTACGACCTTGAGGCGCTGTCGGGTTCGGCGTCGGCGCATGTGGCGGCGCTAGTCGCGGCGTAAAGGTTGCTCGGCGCTGGCGCGACACCTAGAGTGGCGGCTGCAGGGAAGGGGATGCTGGGGAGATGGCGCAAAAGACGACGCCGTCCGAAATCGCCAAGCTGAGCTTCGAGGAAGCGCTCAAGGAACTCGAGGATATTGTTCGGCGCCTTGAGGCTGGCAACGCCAAGCTGGACGAGGCGCTGGCCGCCTATGAGCGTGGTGCGGTGCTCAAGCAGCATTGCGAAAGCAAGCTGCGCGAGGCGCAGGCACGGGTCGACAAGATCGTGCTCGGCTCCGACGGCAAGCCGGCGACGGAGCCGATGGCCCTTGACTGAAGCGACGTGGGCGACCGGCGCGAGCTTCACCGGAGCATTAAACGAAGCGGCCAAGCTTACCGATGCGGCGATCGACCGGCTACTTGTCGTCCCTGGCGGTTTCGAGGCACGCGTCGTCGAAGCCATGCGTTATGCCGCCTTGGCACCGGGCAAGCGCTTGCGGCCGTTCCTGGTGCTCGCGAGCGCGCAACTATTCTCCGTCGGACGCCGCAGTGCGCTGCAGGCCGCAGTCGCGGTCGAGCTCGTGCACGCGTACTCATTGGTCCACGACGATCTGCCTGCCATGGACGACAGCGATTTGCGCCGCGGCCGACCGACTGTTCATAAGGCCTTTGACGAGGCAACCGCGATCCTTGCCGGCGACGGCCTGCTGACGCTGGCTTTCGAGGTATTGTCGCATGCCGATACGCACGGTGATCCCGCCGTCCGCTGTGAATTAGTCGCGTCGCTGGCACAGGCCGCTGGCGCGGCTGGTATGGTCGGTGGCCAGATGTTCGACCTGATCGCCGAGGAACATCCTGAACTCGATATCGGCGCAATCACACGGCTCCAGCGCCTCAAGACGGGTGCTTTGATCGCGTTCTCCTGCGAGGCCGGTGCGGTGCTCGGCAAGGCACCGGCTGATCTGCGCATGGCGCTGCGGGGTTATGCGCACGATCTGGGGCTCGCCTTTCAGATCGCCGATGATCTACTCGACGTCCATGGCTCGGCCGGCGAGACCGGCAAGCCGGTGGGGCGCGATGCCGCTGCCGGCAAGGCGACCTTCGTCTCGATTCTCGGGGCCGATCGAGCCCAGTCCCAGGCGGCACTTTTGGTGCGGCAGGCCGTCGCGCACCTTGATTTATTCAAGGAAAGAGCCGACCTTCTACGGGATGCGGCGCATTTCGTCGTAGACCGGCGAACATAGGCTGCCCTAAAACGGCCGCAAACAAACCGTAGCAAAGTCGTCTCCCAAATTTGAGGCTTACATCTGTGATTTCGCGCCGGACTCTATTCGCTGCCGCCGCCGCCTTCGTGGCTCTCTTGCCGCTCGCCGCACACGCGGGCCCCGGACCAGTTGCGACCGTCAACGAATTCTACGATTCACTGCTGCGAGCGATGAAAAATGGACCGCAACTCGGCTTCGCCGGGCGTCGCGATCTGCTCACGCCGGCGGTGAGCAAGGCGTTCGACTTACCGGCAATGACGCGCATCACGGTCGGTCCCCAATGGGCGAGCATACCGACCGATCAGCAGCAGACGCTGATCCGCGCCTTTAGCGACTACAGCGTCGCGACCTACGCCAATCGGTTCGACGGTTATTCGGGCGAGAAGTTCGAGGTCGATCCCAAAGCGACTCCTTCGGCCGGCGGCGACGTCATCGTCCATTCCAAGTTGGTGCAGAGCAACGGCCAGCCGGTTGAGCTCGACTACCTGCTGCATCACGTTGGCAGCGACGGCTGGAAGATCATCGACGTCTATCTCAGCGGCACGATCAGCCAACTCGCCGCGCAGCGTTCGGAGTTTACGTCGGTGATGAGCCGCGGCGGCGCCACGGCGCTGATCCAGAGCTTACGCGACAAAGCGGCCCAGCTCGCGAGCTGATTTCGCCCTATTCGGTTTCGCGGGTGGTGCCGGACTTGAGGGCTTCGGTCTGCAAATGCGTGGGCGTCGAGCCGTCATACAAGCTGTCGAGATCGACAGGTGAGGGCGCGGGCGCGCCATGCCGCAGCTCGGAAGCGCGATGCTGCCGCCACAGGCTACGAATTGCGGCGTAATAATCGATCGAGTTCTTCTTGAGTTCGTCGAGCTCGTCCATGTGGCGTGCGTATTCATCAATGCCTTCGGCGCCGAACCGGTACCAAGTCGCGCCACCGTGGCCAAAGTGCTGCGCCAGCCAATCGAATGGATCGGCTACGCTGTCGACCCCCATGCCGATCGCATCGCGTGGATCCGAGGGGCCGAGGATCGGCAGCACGAGATAGGGCCCATCCGGCACGCCGTAATGATAGAGCGTCTGACCGAAATCGCCCGACTGTTTCGGCAGGCCGGTCTGGCCCGCGATGTCGAAGAGACCGCCGACCCCGAACGACGTATTCGCGAGGAACCGCCCAGTCGTCACGTCGGCCGCGTGCCAGTCACCCTGCAACATATCGTTGGCCCAAATTATAGGCTCCCCGAGATTCTGCAGGAAATCATGGATGCGGTTGCGCCCGAATTCGGGCATCGCCCATACATAGGCTTTGGCCACCGGCCGCACGATGTATGTGTAAAATAGGTCATTTCCCCGGAAGATCACGCGATTCGTCGGCTCGAACGGATCGTTCGTCGCTTCGAATTCAGCGCGCGCAGCCGGATTTTTCGGCGGGGTCGCGCAACCGACTAGCGGCAGCAGCAAGCCCGCGACGAGGAGTGCACGGATCAATCGGGTGGGGGCGCGCAAGGTGGAGACCGGTTTCGTCCTGTTGTGGTGGCGTTGACGATTCGTTTTTAGGCCACCGGTAGGTCAACTCGAATGGTTGACAAGCGGTCCACTCGAATGCAACAGCATTTTTTACGCGGCGCCGTCGCTAAAACCTTGGCTCTCCGATGCGAGATGTGCTGGTGGGTGGATGCAGTTGGAATGGCTTGCTTTTCCGGCGTGGGCCTGCTCGGCGGCGAGTGTTGCCGGCTTGCTATACCTCGCATTTTCCGCAATCGCGGTGCGAATCCTTGTCAAACAGCCTCGCCGCGATGGCGATTCGATTGCAGTCACACTGCTGAAGCCGCTTAGAGGGACGGACGCGGAACTCTACGACAACCTGCGCTCGTTCTGCGCCCAGGATTATCCGCGATTCCAGGTGGTTTTCGGCGTTGCGGACGCCGACGATCCGGCGATCCCGGTGGTGCGGCAACTGATTGCCGAATTTCCGCAGCATGACCTGACACTGGTGGTCGGCGGCGGCGCGCGCGCGCCGAATCGTAAGGTAGCCAACCTGATGAACATGCTGCCGGCAGCGCGTCATCCGTATCTCGTCATTAGTGACAGCGATATGCGCGTGGCACCTGATTACATTGCGGGCATCGCGCCGTCGCTGGTGGTGCCGGATGTCGGCTTAGTGACCTGCCTCTATCGCGGCATGCCCGCCGGATCGGGGCTGTGGTCGCGCCTTGCGTGCCTGCACGTCAACCATGGCTTCCTGCCGGAAGCCGCGGTCGGCGAACTCGTGCACGCCGGTGACGGTGCCTTCGGTGCGACGCTCGCGCTATCGCGCACGACGCTGGACGCGATTGGCGGTTTCGCAGCGATCGCCGACCGGCTGGCGGACGATCATGCGCTCGGCGCGGCGGTGCGGCGGATCGGCCGTTCGGTCGTGCTTGGCCCGGTGATCGTCGACAACGTCATGTTTGAGCCGACCCTCACGGCGCTTTTTCGGCATGAGCTGCGCTGGGCGCGCACCGTCCATCTGGTCGCGCCGGTCGGATACGCCGGCTCGATCATTACCCATCCGCTGGCTCTCGCCGTGCTCGCCGCGCTGCTCCACCCGGCGCTGTGGTCGATTTGTGGCGTGATCGCGGCTTTTATTGTGCGGGTGGGCACGATCTGGCTTGGCGATCGGGCCCTCGGCCTAGCGCGGACCCCGATTTACCTCATTCCGTTGCGCGACGGGTTGTCGTTTGCCGTGTTTATCGCTAGTTTCTTCGCCCGAAGCGTGGCTTGGCGGGATCGCCGTTATCGTATCACCCGGGGCGGGCGCCTGACCCTCGACGGAGACAATCCGGTATGATGAAAACGTTGTTCCTACAGCCGCCTTCGTTCGAGGGCTTCGATGGCGGCGCCGGCTCCCGCTATCAGGCGCGGCGCGAAATCCGTTCGTTCTGGTATCCGACTTGGCTTGCCCAGCCTGCGGCGCTCGTTCCCGACAGCCGGTTGATCGACGCGCCGCCTGCGGGAATTCGGCTTGACGAGGTGTTGCCGTTGGCGAAGCGGTACGACCTGGTGGTAATCCACACCTCGACGCCATCCTTCGCGAACGATGTCAAGGTGGCGCAAGCGATGAGAGATGAGAACCCGGCGCTCAAGGTCGGATTCGTCGGCGCCAAGGTCGCAGTCGAGCCCGAGGAAAGCCTGAAGGCGTCGACGGCCATCGACTTCGTCGGCCGCAACGAGTTCGACTTCACGATCAAAGAGGTTGCCGAGGGGCGGGCCTGGAGCGGCATCGATGGGCTAAGTTATCGCAACGATGCTGGCGTGGTCGTCCACAATCCGGAGCGCGCCACGCTCGAGAACATGGATGCGCTGCCGTTCGTCACCGAGGTCTACAAGCGCGACTTGCGCATCGAAGATTATTTCATCGGCTATCTGAAGCACCCGTATGTCTCGCTCTACACAGGACGCGGCTGCAAGTCGCGCTGCACATTCTGCCTCTGGCCACAGACCGTTGGCGGCCATCGCTATCGGGTGCGCAGCGTAGGTCATGTGGTTGATGAGATCCGGCTCGCCAAGCAGTATTTCCCGCAAGTGCGCGAGTTTTTCTTCGACGACGACACTTTCACCGACAATCTGCCGCGCGCCGAGGCAATCGCAAAGGAGCTCGGCAAGCTCGGCGTCATGTGGTCGTGCAACGCCAAGGCGAACGTGCCGCGCGAAACGCTCAAGGTCCTCAAGGACAATGGGTTGCGTCTCTTGCTGGTCGGGTACGAGTCCGGCAACCAAAAGATTCTGCATAACATCAAGAAGGGCATGCTGATCGACGTCGCCAAGCGGTTTACCAAGGATTGTCACGAACTCGGCGTCGTCATTCACGGCACCTTCATTCTCGGTTTGCCGGGCGAAACCAAGGAGACGATCGAGGAGACGATTAGGTTTGCGACCGAGATCAACCCGCATACGATCCAGGTTTCGCTCGCGGCGCCCTATCCGGGTACGTTCCTACACCAGCAGGCGGTCGAGAACGGCTGGCTCGACGCCGCACACGCCGAACTGATCGACGATCATGGTATCCAAATCGCGCCGCTGCACTATCCGCACCTGTCGCACCAGGAGATATTCGACTCGGTAGAGACGTTCTACAAGCGCTTCTACTTCCGCGCCGGAAAGATCGCGTCGATCGTTGGTGAAATGGTGCGGAGCCCCGAAATGATGACGCGCCGCCTGCGCGAGGGCGTGGAATTCTTCCACTTCTTGCGCGAACGGGAACTCGCTCATTAGGCGCTGCCGTCACTCCGGCGGTGGCGGCGCGGGTCCCAGCAGCGCCGGCAGCACGATGAACGTGCACAAAAGCGTGTAGGCCAGCGAGATCGTCAGCAGCGCGCCCATCGAGGCCGTGCCGGGGTGGTTCGATAGCGCCAAGCTGCCGAACGCCGTACCGGTGGTGAGGGCGCTGAACAGGATGGCGCGCGCGGTGCTCGACTGCAGCAGGTCGGAATGGCCGGCGCGCCACCGCATCACGAAATAGATATCGAACGAGACGCCGATGCCGAGCAAGAGCGGCAGGGCGATGATGTTGGCGTAATTGAGCGGCAGCCCGAAGCCTACCGTGGTCGCGAGGGTCAGCACGCCGGCCAGCAGTAGCGGCAGCAACACTAGGCCGACGTCGCGGGTCCGGCGAAGCACGACGACGAGCAGCAACGCGATCGCCACGACGGCGATCAGGCCCGCGGTGACGAAGGCACGGGTTACGGTGTGCGCCGATTCAAGGATGGTGATTGGCGAGCCCGTGGCATTCGGCGCGACCGCTTGGACGGCGGTCGCGAAACGCCGGAGTACAGCATTGTCGCGCGCGTCGCCCTTTGGGTAGACCTCGACCAGCGTGCGCCCGTCGGGCGTCATCCAGTCGCGCTTCACTTCGGGCGGGATGCTGTCGAGCGTTATTTTCTGGGCGGCGAGTGCGAGGCGCACGTCCTCGAGCCGATCTGGGATCTCGTCGGCGAGGTTGGTCTTGAGAAGGGGTAGCGCCCTCGTACCTTTGGCCAGGATGCCGTCGAGGGTGTGGGATAGGCGCTCGGCCTCGGCATAGCCGTTGGTGATTTTCTTCAACTCGGCGTTGGCCGGGCGGATGCTGTCGAGGATCTGTTGATCCGTCGGCGGCGGCTTGACGGTTGCCGGCGAGACCGTCGGCGCCAACAGAGTCCGGGCATCGGCGATGATCGCTAGCTTTGCATCCTGGTCGTCGGGAACGAAGCTCGAGACGGTGATCGTCTGGTCGACTTCGGGCAGGGAGTCGAGTCGCTTCGCCAGTACCGCGGCGGCCGTCGGCGATGGCGTGAGGATGTCGATCGTATACGGGGTATTCATCGGGTCCGACATCAGGGCATTGAGGGTCGCGACCGCTTCGGATTTTTGATTCTGCAGGTCCAGCGGGTTGAAATCGAAACTGATGCGAGGCAGGGTGACCAGACAAGCGATGGCGACAACAGCCGCGCCGGTCAGCACGGCGCGGCGGCGTCGGATGAGCAGGCTGTCGACCGCTTTGGCCCACGCGAATCCGACTGGTCGCGGCTCGCCGCGCGGCCGCAAGAGCGATAAAAGCGCCGGCAACAGAGTCAAATTCAGGACCAGCGCAATCAACATGCCGACGCCGGCGATCCAGCCGAGATCGGAAACGCCGTTATAATCCGTCGGCACGAAGGAGAAAAAGCCGACTCCCGCCGATAAGGCGGCAACCGCCATCGGTCGCCCGATGCCCTGGGCAGCGCGCGCCAGCGCCTCAGTGAAGTCACCGGCACGATAGCGCTCGTCGCGGTATCGCACGCTGAATTGGATGCTGAGATCGACCGAGATGCCGATGAACAGAACCGCGAACGCAACCGAGATGGGATTGAAAGGGCCGATCGCGAACACGGCGAACGCGGTCGTCGCCAACAGCCCGACGGTCAGGGTCACGATGATGGCGGTGAAAATCCGCAGCGAACGGAGCGCGAGCAGCAACCAAAGACACAACAGGCTCAGCGACAGCGCGGTCGAGAAGCCGGCGCCTTTGGCGAGAGTCGCGAGCTGCGCATCATCGAGCGCGACCGACCCCGTGACATGGACGGAAACGCCCCGATCCGGCGTCAGGCCCAGGGCGCGCGCCGCTGAGCGGACCGCGTCGACGGCTTTCTTGCCGGGCATCAGCGCGCTGTAGTCCAAGGTAGGCTGGGTAAGGATGATACGGCGCAAGTCGTCCGGCGTGGGCGCCGTGCCGCTTAACAGGGTCTGCCAGGACAACGGATCGTATTTGCCGGCAAGCGCGCTGGCTGCCGCGCGGTGGACCGCGTTGAGGGCGGTGGCGATGTCGCGGGGCGGCACAGCGCCCTGCTGGACGCCTTGAGCCATCAGTTGGATGACGCCGAATACGCCTCGTAGGCTGGGATCGGCCGCGAGTGAGCCGAGGAATGGCTGCGCCGCGATCATCTGATTGGCGTAATCTTGCACCTCGGTTTTCGGCAGGAACAACAGTCCATTCCGCCGGAAAAAATTGTTGAGGTCCGGTACGCGGACGTCGCGAAACATTGCCGGCTGGGCGCGCAATTTGGCCGCGAGCGCCAACGCGGCATCCTCCGCTTGATCGGGCGTCGCACCGTCAACGACGATAACCAGGAGATCCACTTTCTGCGGGAATGCCTTGTCCATCTCGTTGGCGCGTTTTCGCCAGGACAGGTTGGGTGAGATCAGCTTGTCGAGGTTGGTGTCGACGGTGATTCGGTTTGCGGCGTAGAAACCGGCCGTGAGCGCCAGAACCAACGCCACCGCAAGGACCGCCACTGCATGGAGGCGCGACCACCCAACGACCGTGGCGATGACGCGGCCCATCATGGGATCGTATCCAACGGAACGGCTGGCAACTGGCACGGCAGCAACGGTGGCATCAGCGCCCTACGGTGCAATGCTCGCGCTGGCGCGCCTAAAAGCGAAGGCCCATGCTTGCAAAGCCCAGATTGCCCATCGTGATATCGGCTTCTGAAACGCGGTCGCTGAGTGTGTCTTGCATATTGACCGCGACGCTTGGATTCGGTCACGGTGCCAAGAACCAAGCGAGGAATCTCGGTGAAGCGAGCAGAATCTCAGCGCTGACGTCGGCGCAGCATTCCCGGTGGTCGCCGCCGATCGGAACGTCATGATCCAGCACATCCAGATTTATTTCGTCGATAATGCCGCCACCGGTCGGAGCTGTGAGCAACGGGAGCATCGGCGCCGTGGCTGCGATGCAGCCGTCCTCGCCCGCATCTCGACCTCTCGCTCCCATGCGCGCAATTGGCGCGTTACTTTGGCCAAAAACGATGCGGTTGCCAAGCAATTCTGGCTCTTGAGCGGGCTTGGTCAGGGCGATGCCAGGACTCCGACCGCAGCCGCAAGCCCACCGCCGCGACGGATTTCGCGCTCGAGCCGGGTCAGAACGTCTTGCAGCGTGCTGCCAGTGGCAAGCCGCACGCGGCGATGCACCAGGGCATAGCAATGCCGCGATGCATCGGGCGCGGTTTTGACGACGGTGTAGAGCGGGCTTTCCAGGCTGTGCCGGAATACCGAGAAGCTGGCGGCACCGTCGCGCTGATCGATCGCGTAATCGCGCCACAGGCCGCGCATGACCTGGCGGCTGTAAAGCTGTAGCAGCAGGTCAAGTTCGACCCGGCTGAAGAAGGGGCGCCGCCGTCGGCGGTGGTCGCTGAGGCAAGTAACGGTGGTCATCGGATTGCGCGACGGGAGGCGCCGAGGCGGTGCATGGCTGGTCCCTTCAGTCTTTCCTATTTCACGCATGAAATCCAGCGGTCACACCGGCTGGGAATCCGGGGCAAACGCCTCGGTCCAGCGTTTGCAGGACGGCAGCCAAGAGGTTATGGTACCGGGCGTTTTCGTGGGTCGGGGCGAGGGTTTGAGCGACATCTTCCGGGAAATTGACGAGGACCTCCGCAAGGAGAACCTCGCGAAGCTGTGGGCGCGCTACGGCCGGTGGGTGATCGTTGCAGCGGTACTCGTCGTTGTCGCCACGGCGGTCGGCGTCGGCTGGCGACAATACCGCCAGCAGCAGAGCGCGGCGCAAGGAACACAATTTGCCGCGGCGCTCGATCTCGTGCGTGCCGGCAAAGACAAGGACGCGGCCGATGCTTTCGCCGCTTTGGCGCAGCACGCCGGAAGTGGCCATGCCATCCTGGCGCGCATGGAAGAGGCAGCGCTCAAGGCGCGCACGGGCGACGTCGCCGGCGCTCTGGCGATCTACGATCGGCTGGCGAGCGATGCCTCGGTGGATGCGGTCCTTCGTGATGCAGCGACGGTGCTGGCAGCGCGCGCGGCACTCGACAACGGCGATGCCGCCGGCGCGATCCGACGCCTGAAGCCGCTGACCGTCGGTTCGAGCCCATGGCGACCCTTCGCCGTGGAGCTTACGGGCTTTGCCGACCTTAAGGCCGGCGACCGCGGCGCCGCGCGGAAGAGTTTCCAAGCGCTCGCCGATGATCCGAACGCGCCGGCGGGCGCACGGCAGCGCGCTGCACAGATGATCGCGGCCCTGACTCCATGAGTTTTCGCGTCGCGACCTGTGTCGCGCTCGCCGCGTGTCTTGCGCTGGCTGGCTGCGGCGGAAGCAAGAAGACACCTCTGCCGGGCAAGCGTATTTCGGTGCTCGAACTCGAAAAGACACTCACGCCGGATCCCGCGCTCGGAGCTACGCCGATCACGCTGCCGGAGCCATTCGCTAATCTGGAGTGGCCGGGTGCGGGCGGTTATCCGAACCACGCCATGTATCACTTGGCGTTGGCGCCCGATATCCATCGGGCATGGACCGCCAATGTTGGTGAAGGCGAGTGGCGCTACGGCCGCGTGACGGCGCAGCCGGTGGTCGCGGACGGCCGCGTCTTCGCGGCCGATGCCAACGACGTTGTCTCGGCGTTCAATGCGAAAAACGGTGATCGAATCTGGCACTTCGATCCCCAACCGAAGAATGACGACAATCCGATGTTTGGCGGCGGCATCGCCTATGCCAACGGCCGCATTTTCATCGCAACCGGCTACGCTCAGGTGGTGGCGGTCGACGCGACCAACGGCAAGGAAATCTGGCGGCAGAATCTTGCCAGTCCGGCCCATGGGCCGCCGACCGTCGCCGCTGGCCGGGTGTTTGTGATCACCGTCGACAACGAGCTCGAAGTCCTCGCCGCTGCGGACGGTCATCGCCTGTGGACGCAGAACGGTATTCCCGAGCCCGCCGATCTGCTGATTGGTACAAGCCCGGCGGTTCAGGGCGATACGGTGATTGTGCCGTACTCGTCGGGCGAACTCTACGCGCTCCGTATCGAAAACGGCCGCGCAGTGTGGTCCGACAATTTGGCTACCTCTCGGCCGTTGGGCGCCCTGTCGTCCCTGGCCGATATTCGCGGCCAGCCAGTGATCGACCGTGACCGCGTATTCGCCATCAGTCATTCGGGCATTCTGGTGTCGATCGACCTCCGTACCGGCGATCGCGTGTGGGAACAGGATATTGGCGGCACGCACATGCCGTGGGTCGCGGGCGATTACATCTATGTGCTGGCGAACGATCGCGATCTGGCTTGCCTGTTGCGGGCCGACGGTCACGTGCGGTGGGTGCGGCCGTTGCCACGCTATGCCGACGAAGCGGATAAGACCAATCCGCTGCGCTGGTCGGGTCCGGTGCTCGCCGGCGACCGACTGATCGTCATCTCGTCCGATGGCGAGGCGCTTTCCGTTTCACCCTATACCGGCCGGTTCCTTGGACGGGTCAAGTTCTCGGATGGCGTGTATCTCGACCCCGTGGTGGCCGGTCGCTCGCTTTATGTGATCACCGACGAGGCCGATCTGACCGCGCTGCGGTAACGGTGGCGTGTGATGCCGCTCTCTGTCGCCATCATCGGCCGGCCCAACGTCGGTAAGTCGACGCTATTCAACCGACTGGCCGGCCGTAGGATAGCCTTGGTCGCTGGCGAGGCTGGTTTGACGCGCGACCGGCGCGAACTCGTCGTCGATTTCGCGGGACTGAGCATCAAACTGATCGACACCGCCGGTTTGATAACTGGCAGGCGCGACGAGTTGACCGCGCAGCTGCGAACTCAGACGGAGAAGGCACTGCGCGAGGCCGACGCAGCGCTATTCATGATCGACGCGCGCGAGGGCGTGACCGCCCTCGACCGCGATGTTGCGCGCTGGCTGCGCCGTCAAGCCAAGCCGGTGATCTTGGTCGCCAACAAGACGGAGGGACGCACGCCCCCCGGCTTTGCCGAGGCTTTTGCCCTCGGCTTTGGCGATCCGATTCCGATCTCGGCGGAGCACGGCGAAGGCATTTCGGAGCTGTATGACGCATTGCGGCAGCTGGCGACGCGGGGCGGCAAGGAGCCGGATGTCGCTCCAGCATCAACAGCGCATCCGCTACGGCTGGCCATCGTCGGTCGCCCGAACGTCGGCAAATCGACGCTGATCAATCGGCTGCTCGGCGAGGAGCGGCTGCTGACGGGTCCAGAGCCCGGCGTCACGCGTGACGCCATCGCGATCGAATGGCAATGGCGCGGTCAGCCGGTGCGGTTGATCGACACGGCGGGTCTGCGCCGCAAGGCCAAAACCGCCGCAGGTGCCGAGACGCTCGCGACCGGCGACACCCTAAAGGCCATCCGGTTTGCGGAGGTCGTCGCGCTAGTGATTGACGCAAGTCGAGGCATGGAACGGCAGGACCTGGCGATCGCGCGGCTGATCGCCGAGGAAGGCCGCGCTATCGTGCTCGTTATCAATAAGTGGGACCTCGTCGCCCGTCCCAAGTCGACCCTGGATGCGGTCGTCGAACGGGTCGAAAAGTCGCTGCCGCAGCTTGCCGGGCTGAGGCCGCTGACACTGTCGGCCGCCACGGGCGCCGATATCGGACGCTTGCTGCCGATGACGGCGAAGGCTTATACGGCATGGAACCAGCGAGTGCCGACCGGCGCGCTCAATCGTCTTCTGGCACGCGCGCAGGAGCAGCATCCGCCACCACTGGTCGGCGGTCGCCGGCTCAAGCTCCGGTATATGACTCAAGTCAACATCCGGCCGCCGACCTTTGCGCTCTTCGCTTCAAGGCCGGGCAAACTGCCGGATAGCTGGCGGCGGTATCTCGCGAATCGGCTGCGCGAGCAATTCGATCTGCCTGGCGTCCCCCTGCGTTTGATGCTGCGCAAGGGGACGAACCCTTATGCATCGGCCAAGGTTGCGCCGTAGGTGCGTTTTTGAACAATCCAACGTAATCATTTGATTCCGAATGAATAAATCCTGGTTTTTGACGGCATGTCTCGACACGGCAGCGCCTCCTATGCGATTTTGTCGCGCGCTGCCGGGGGTGGGAGCGGTTATCGGAGGAGCATGCCCAAGTCACTGAAATCGCCCGGCAAAACCGGGCCGAAGGGGCGCTCGAGCACCAAAAGTGGCGCACGCGTCGATGGTCTGCGTGGTGTCGATCTCGGCGTCACCGACCTCAAGTCGCGGGCGCGGTTCTACACCGACGTCTGGCGCTTGACGCCAGTGGTCGAACACCCAGGCGCGGTCTACCTGCGCGGCGCCGGGCCGTACCATCACGTTCTAGGGCTCCACGCCCGTCCGCGTGCTGAATTGCTGCGCATCGATCTTACCGCACCTGGCAAGGCCGAGGTGAATGCTCTTCACGCTGGCCTCAAGAAGGCCGGTCTCGCCGAGCTCGAAAAGCCGGCGCCAATCAACGAGCCCGGCGGTGGCTATGGCTTCGCCTTCAAGGATCCCGAGGGCCGCACGATGCGCGTCATTGCCGGTGACAAGCGCTACGCCAATTCCGGCGGTCGCGCCGACCGCCCGATCGGCGTCACTCACGTCGTGCTCAATTCGGCCGATGTCGATGCGATCAGCGCGTTCTACGTCGAACATCTTGGTTTTCGGATCATCGACCAGACCCGGATGATGACGTTCCTCTGCTGCAATGAACAGCACCACGTCCTGGCGTTCTCCCGTGGCACGGCGCCGACGCTCAATCATATCGCCTTCGATATGCCAAATATTGACGCGGTCATGCGCGGTGCGGGACGGCTCCGCGAAAGCGGATTTGCCATCGAATGGGGCGTCGGCCGGCATGGCCCGGGCAACAACGTATTTGCATATTTCGTCGGGCCGGACGATGTGGTGATCGAGTACACCGCAGAAGTCGAGCACGTCGGCAAGAACTACAAGCCGCGCGGTCCCGAGGATTGGACTTGGCCGCCGGGCCGAATGGATCAATGGGGCATCGCTATCGGTCCGACCGACCGCATGAAACAGGCGCAGCAGCGGATCGCCTTCGCTCCCGGCATTTTCCGCCCGGCCGGCTGAGCCACCGCCGCCGTCCGGTTGCTGCGCATTTGAGGCGAGTTGCGATCGCTCGCATTTGAGCTAGTTGCCAGCTAAGTCTAGCAAAGTCTTAGGATGTTGATTCCTAGACTTTACGGCGATGATCCCTGCTGCACTGACCCGCGAGACTGCGGCCGCCGTCGAGCCGCGGACCGCCGTTGCGCCGTCGGATGAGCGAGCCGTCCAGTGCGAACTGGCGGATATGCTCTATTCGTCGCCGTGGCCGGTTGCGACCAACCTGCTAGTCACGCTGGCTGCGGTGGTGCTGCTGTCGATCGCCTTCAACACGCCAGTGTTCCTGGGTTGGGGCGTGTCCATCGTCGGCATTTGCGTCATCCGTATCGTGCTTTGGCGGCTCTATCACGGTCATCGCCAGGACGATGACTTCGACCCGCAGGTCTGGCTCCGCCGCTTCACCTATTTCGCCGGTGCGACCGGATGCCAATGGGGCAGTCTCGCCATGGCCGTCGGCATGTACGCCCATGCACCGACCGACAGTTTCGTGCCGATCATTATCGCCGGTCTCGCCGGCGGCATTGCCTCGGGCTACACGGCGCATGTTCCGGTCGTCGACGCGTTCGTTTGGCCGGTCGTGGCTCCGCTCATCGTCGTCACCTTCGCGGCCGGCGATCCGGGGCATATCGCGCTGGGCGTCCTCTATCTTGCCTTCGCGTTCAACTTGAGCCTGATGGCGCGTCGCTCCTTTTCATCGCTCATCGCCCTCATCCGCAACAAGGCGGAGAAGGAGAAACTGGTCAGTCGTCTCTTCGAGGCCAATCGCCGCGCCGAGACGGCGCTACGCGCTAAATCGGAATTCCTCGCCAATATGAGCCATGAGTTGCGCACGCCGCTCAATGCCGTGATCGGCTTCTCGGAGATCATCAGCGGCGAAGTGCTCGGCCCGATCGGCAACGAGAAGTATCTCGAATATGCGCGCGATCTGAACGCCAGCGGCCGGCATTTGCTCGAGCTCATCAACGACATTCTCGATTTGACCAAGATTACGGCCGAACGGCTCGATCTTGCCGACGAAGTGGTCGACGTCGGCGTGCTCGTCGAATCCTGTTTCCGAATGATCGCGCGGCGCGCCACCGCGCAGAACCTCAATCTGGTCCGCGTCGTCGAGCCCGAGGTCAATTGCGTACGCGGTGATGAACGACGGCTGCGGCAGATCTTGCTCAATCTGCTGACCAACAGCGTCAAATTCACGCCGTCCGGTGGCTCCGTTGCCGTGCGCGCCTCGATCGAGCATGGACGCCTCGTCTTCGAGGTGCGCGATACCGGCGTCGGCATCTCCGAGGCCGATCTGCCGGTCGTGCTCGAGCCCTTCGGCCAAGTCGACAACGCCTTCAACCGGAGCGGCGGCGGTACCGGCCTGGGCCTGCCGCTGACCAAGAAGCTTGTCGAGGCGCACGGCGGCATTTTCGTGATCGAGAGCGTTCCGAATCAGGGCACGCTTGTACGCGTGATCCTGCCCGCCAACCGCGTTATCAGCCGGAAACCGCCGACCGAAGCAGCGGCCTAGCTGGACTGAGCGTCGACGATCTCGCCGTGATGCGGGCAATCCGCCGCGGCCAACCGGACGAAAACTTCCGTCACCTCTTCGGGCGCCTTGAGCACATCACGATCCTCAGCGGGGAACGCCTCGGCCCGAAGCCGCGTCCGCACCGGGCCCGGATCAACGAGATTCACGCGGAGCGGGGTGCGCGCCACCTCGGCGGCATAGATCCGCACCAGCGTCTCAAGCGCCGCCTTGCTTGCACCGTAGGCGCCCCAGAATGGGGCCATTTCGCGCACGGCGGCGCAGGTGACGAAGATCGCACGGCCGCTGCCGGACTGCCGCAGCAGTGGATCGAGCGAACGGATCAGCCGGTAGTTCGCCGTCACGTTGATATCGAAAACCTCGCGCCACAGTTTCGGATCGATGTGGCCGACGGGCGAAAGATTGCCGAGCACCCCCGCGCAGCCGACGACAACGTCGAGCTTGCCGAAACGCTCATAGAGCGCGGCACCCATGTGGTCGATGGCGTCGAACTCGCGCAGATCGAGCGGCACCAGCGTCGCCGCGCCGCCCGACGCACGCACCGCATCGTCCAACTCCTCGAGCGCGCCTTGAGTGCGAGCGATTGCGATGACATGAGCGCCTTCGGTGGCAAAGCGTCGGGCCACGGCCGCGCCGATGCCGCGTGAGGCGCCGGTGACCAGCGCGAGACGACCTTGCAGGGATGGCACCTAGACGGACTCGGCGAGCAGCGAAAGCTGGGTCGAAACCTTGCCCGCGGCATGGTCGACGAGCGGCACCGGGTAGTCACCAGTGAAACAAGCGTCGCAGAACTGTGGCGCGACTTTGTCGCGCTTGGCTTGGCCGAGTGCACGATAAAGCCCGTCGATCGAAACGAAGGCAAGAGAATCGGCGCCGATGTGCTTGGCCATGGCTTGCACATCCATGGCCGAAGCAAGAAGCTGGGTGCGCTCCGGCGTCGCGATGCCATAGAAGCACGAATGGGTCGTCGGCGGGCTCGAAATGCGCATGTGCACTTCGCGTGCGCCGGCTTGGCGGATCATCGCGACGATCTTGGTTGAAGTCGTGCCGCGGACTATCGAGTCGTCGACGAGGATGACCCGTTTGTCGGCGATGCTGACGCGATTGGCGTTATGCTTGAGCTTGACGCCCAGGTGTCGGATTTGATCGGTCGGCTCGATGAAGGTGCGGCCGATATAGTGGTTGCGCACGATGCCGAGCTCAAACGGCAGGCCGCATTCGGCGGCGTAACCGATCGCCGCGGGTACGCCGGAATCCGGCACCGGAATGACGATATCGGCCGGCACCGTGCTCTCTCGTGCGAGTTCCATGCCGATGCGCTTGCGCGCCTCATAGACGCTGACGCCATCGACGACGCTGTCGGGCCGCGCGAAATAGATGTACTCGAAGACGCAAAAGCGCCGATGCGGATTCTCGAAGGGCTTGCTGGTCTTAATGCCGCCAGGACCGATCGAGACCATCTCGCCGGCCTCGATATCGCGGACAAAAGTGGCGCCGATGATGTCGAGCGCGCAGGTCTCCGACGCCAGGATATGAGCGTCGCCGAGCTGGCCCAGCACCAGCGGCCGGATGCCCAGCGGATCGCGCACGCCGATCAGGCCATGCTGGGTCAGCGCCACGAGCGAGTAGGCACCTTCCACTTGGCGCAGGGCCTCGGCCATGCGCTCCTCCACCGTGTCCTTGAGCGAGGTCGCGATGAGATGAACGATCACCTCGGTATCCGACGTCGATTGGAAGATGCTGCCGCGGCGCACCAGTCGGTTGCGCAGATGGTAGGAATTGGTGAGGTTGCCGTTGTGGCAGATTGCCAAGCCGCCGAAAGTGAAATCGGCGAATAGTGGCTGGACGTTGCGGAGCGCGACTTCGCCAGTGGTCGCATAGCGCACGTGGCCGATGGCCGAATGGCCCGTCAGCCGAGCGATGACGTCCTTCGAACTGAAATTCTCGCCGACGAGGCCCAGGCCACGATGCGCGTGGAACTGCTCGCCATCATAGACGACGATTCCCGCCGCTTCCTGGCCGCGGTGCTGGAGTGCATGGAGGCCCAGCGCCGTCAGCGCCGCGGATTCAGGGTGGCCGTATACCCCGAAAACGCCGCATTCCTCCCGGAAATGGTCGTCGTCCCAGGGTCGGGTGGTTAACATGCTTCTGCCTTTACCTGCGTCGCGGCCTGTGCCCGGCCGGCCCGCCGCAAGCCATAGATGGTATCGCCGGCCGCCGCCGTCGAGGCCCAGAGCCTTCTACACGGAAAGGCCCAAGACCGCCAGAGCCGGGTTCTCAGGTTCCGCAACGCGCGGCTGTGCGCCTTGCGCTGGCACCGTCAATGGGTGCCCTGGTTCTGTTGGAAAAGGCGATCGAGGTCGCGCTGTTCTTGCGGCGAGTAGTTGGGGACGCCCTGCGGTTCCGGCGCGGCCTTGGGATTGGTTAGGCTGTGCAGCGCATCCTGGAATTCGCGCGCCACCGAGTCGGTGCTTTGGTGGCCGTGACCCGAATGGGGGGCAAGCTGCGTCAGCGCTGCCAGCCCGGCCTGAAGCAGTGGCCGCGTGCGCGACTGGGTCCACCACTGCGGCGCGGCATCGAGGGCCGGCATAACCACCAGCATGGCCGCATAGACGAGGCAGGCGAGAAGGGCGCCACGCACCAGCCCGAAGACAAAGCCGAACGTGCGATCGATGCCGCCTGCCGGGCTGTCCTTGACCCGATTGGCGATCGCGGCGGTGATTAGCGAAAGGACGATCAGCGCGACGATGAAGGCGGCGAAGGCCGAAGCCGCGCCCGCCAGTTCCTCGCTCGGGGTGAACCGCAGGGCGATGGGTCGGAGATACGGAACCGCATAGAGCGCGGCGACCGACGCGCCGAACCAAGCGATGATCGAGAGTACTTCCTTGATGAAGCCGCGCACGAAGGCAAACAAGCCCGACGCGACGATGAAAACAATGATGGCGATGTCGAAACCGGTCACACGCGTCCTCCAGCGGCTCCGGCACGACGGAGCGGTTGCGGTGCGTTCTCGAAAAGGTTGAATAGCAGTCTCAGATGGGCGATCTCGCGGGTACGGAACGCGTTCGCCGATGTCGGCCGTTCCTTGCTACGGCCGCGGCGCGGCGGCATCAGCGCCGACGCGAAGCCGAGTTTCTCGGCTTCCTTGAGCCGCGCCTCCGCTTGACTGACCGGCCGCACCTCGCCGGACAGGCCGATCTCGCCGAAAACCACCATATCGGCGGGCACCGGCTCGTGTACCAGCGCCGAGATTAACGCCGCCGCCACCGCGAGATCCGCTGCCGGCTCGCCGATGCGCAGGCCGCCGGCGACGTTGAGATAGATGTCGTTGGCGCCGATGGCGACGCCGCAGCGCGCTTCGAGTACGGCCAACACCATGGCGAGGCGATTACCGTCCCAACCGACAACCGCGCGTCGCGGCGTGCCGAGGGCCGACGGTGCCACCAATGCTTGAATCTCAACCAACATCGGTCGGGTGCCCTCGATTCCCGCAAACACCGCGGAGCCCGCAACCTCCCGCTGGCGGTCGCCGAGGAAGAGCGCCGATGGGTTCGACACCTCGGCAAGGCCGGCATCGGTCATCTCAAAGACGCCGATCTCGTCGGTCGGGCCGAACCGGTTCTTCACCGCGCGCAGGATGCGGAACTGGTGGCCGCGCTCGCCCTCGAAATAGAGCACGGTATCGACCATGTGCTCGAGCACACGCGGACCCGCGATCATGCCTTCCTTGGTGACATGGCCGACGAGCAACAGTGTGAAGCCACGCATCTTGGCGAGCCGGATCAGCTCCTGCGCTGCGGCGCGAACTTGGCTGACAGTACCGGGCGCGCTGTCGAGATTGTCGAGATACATCGTCTGGATCGAATCGATTGCCACGATCTGCGGCGCGTCCGGCCGATCGAGGCTGGCGGCGATGTCGCGGATCGAGGTTGCGGCGGCGAGGCGTACCGGCGAGTCAACGACGCCGAGGCGCCGTGCCCGGAGTCGAACCTGGTCGAGCGATTCCTCGCCGGAGACGTACGCGCAGTCGAGTTGCTGGCCGTTTTTGCCGGTGGCGAGCGCGGCCATCGCCTGCAGGATCAGCGTCGATTTGCCGATGCCGGGATCGCCGCCGATGAGCAGCGCCGAGCCCGGCACCAGGCCACCACCACAGACGCGATCGAATTCGGCGATGGCCGAGGCGCGCCGGGCGACGGCGCTGGCATCACCCTGGAGACCGACGAAGGCGAGTGGCCGTCCGCCTTTGCCTCCCAGGCCCTTCGGCGCGCTGGGCCGCGAGGCTTCTTCGACCAGCGTGTTCCACGCACCGCACTCGTCGCACTTGCCCGCCCATTTCGGGTGCACGGCGCCGCAGCTCTGGCAGACGTAGCGGCTTTCGGCGCGGGCCATGCTCAGGCCTTTTGAAGGTCTCGGGCAATCACAGCGCGCGCACCTCCATCTTGATCGGGCCCTCAGCGCGGCCGTGAATGAATTGCTCGACGTATTCGTTGCCCGATTTGTCGATGGTGTTGGCGGGGCCCTGCCAGATGATCTTGCCCTTGTAGATCATGGCGATGCGGTCAGCGATTTTGTGCGCCGAGGCCATGTCGTGTGTGATCGAGATCGCCGTGGCACCGAGATCGCGCACGCATTTGATAATCAAGTCGTTGATGACATCGCCCATGATCGGATCGAGACCGGTGGTGGGCTCGTCGAAGACGATGACCTCGGGCTTAGCGGCGATGGCGCGCGCCAGACCAACCCGCTTCTGCATGCCGCCCGACAGCTCGGCCGGCCATAACTCGGCCACTTCGGGGCCGAGGCCGACCGCGCCCAGCGTCTTGATCGCAATGGCCCTGGCCTCCTCCTTGCCGACGCCGTGGCCCTGGATCAGGCCGAACGCCACATTCTGCCAGACGCGCAGGCTGTCGAACAGGGCTGCACCCTGGAACAACATGCCGAACTTCCGCATGAGCTTTTCGCGCTCACTGCGCTTCAGGCCGGTGACTTCCTGGCCGTCGATCTTGATCGAGCCCGCGTCGGGCTCCATCAGGCCGATGATGCATTTCACCATCACCGACTTGCCGGTGCCCGAGCCGCCGATGACGACGACGCTCTCGCCGACGCCGACATCGAGATCGAGGCCATCGAGTACGACCTTGGGGCCGAAGGATTTCTTCAGGCCACGGACGGAAATTTTCGGCGCGCCGGTCATGACGAGAACAGCAGCGCGGAGAGGATATAGTCGAACATCAGGATCAGCACCGAAGCCGAAACCACCGCGTAAGTCGTTGCGGCGCCCACGCCCTGCGCGCCGCCCTTGGAATGATAGCCGGTATAGCAACCCATCAACGAGATCAAGAAACCGAAAACTGCCGACTTAACGAGACCCGAGATCACATCGCTGCTGCGCAAGAAATCCGCGGTGTTCTGCAGATAAGCGGCCGGATTGAAGCCGAACTTGTAGGTCGCAACCAGAAAGCCGCCGAAGACACCGATGTTGTCCGCCACGAGGACGAGCACCGGCAGGGCGACGATGCCGGCGAGCAGGCGCGGGACGACGAGATACTTATAGGGATTGGTCGACAACGTCGACAGTGCGTCGATCTGGTCGGTAACGCGCATCGTTCCAACCTCGGCGGCGATGGCGGCGCCGATCCGTCCCGCGACCATCAGGCCGGCGATGACCGGACCGAGTTCGCGCGTCATGCCGAGAACCACCACCTGCGCGATCGCGCTTTCACCACCGGTGATGCGGTTAAAGCCGGTATGGAGCTGCAGAGCTAACACCATGCCGATGAAAATCGCGGTCAGTCCGACGACTGGCAGCGAGTAGTAGCCGATGTCGACAAACTGACGCAGGATCAGGTTGACGTAGATCGGCGGCCGGAAACAGTGACTGAGCGCGGTGAGTGTGAAGATCGTCAGGCGGCCCGCCGCTGAGAAGAAGGCCAGGACGACGCGGCCGACCCGCGCAAGGAACGCCATTCAACGCGCTCCGCGATAGATCCGCGCGTAACGGCGGCCGAGCAGCGTGAGCATTTCGTAGCCGATGGTGCCGGCGGCTTCGGCGGCGTCGTCGATGCCGTAAGCGTCGTCGAGTAGATCGACATAGGCACCAGGCTTCGCCCGGTTCGCCGTAATTGCCGTCACGTCGAGTGTCAGCAAATCCATTGAGATGCGTCCAACGACGGGAACCCTTTGGCCGGCGATCGCCGCGCTGCCGCGATCGCTTGCGGAGCGCAGCCAACCATCGGCGTAACCGACGGCCACGGTCGCGATGCGACTTGGCCGCTCCATGCGGTGCGTCGCACCATATCCAACGGTCGCACCTGCGTCAACGTCACGGACCTGTAGAATCTTGGCGCGCAGCGCCACCGTCGCGCGCATCGGATTCGGTTTTCCCGGCAACGGATTAATACCGAAGAGCGCCGCGCCCGGTCGCACGATCTTGAAGTGGTAGTCCCGTCCCAGAAAAATCGCCGACGACGATGCGAGCGATGCCGGCGCATGTGGCAGCTGTGCGAGTGAGGCGCGAAAGCGCGCGAGCTGCTCGGGGTTCTTAGGATGACCGGGCTCGTCGGCGCAGGCGAGATGACTCATGATCGCGGCCAGCCTGATGCGCGCGAGCAGCGTCGGATGGGCGGTGAGGCGATCGACCTCGGCGCGCGAGAGACCGAGACGCTCCATGCCGGTATCGATGTGTAGGATCGCCGGTCGATACGGATGGGTCTTGCCCCAACGCATCACTTGGCCGAGCTCGTTGAGCACCGGGACAAGCCGTGCGCGCACGAAGTCGCCGTCTCCACCGGCCAGCAGGCCGTCGAGAATGGCGATTGACGCCTTGGGTAGCACCTTGCGCAGGGCCAGGCCTTCGTCCAGCGAGGCGACGAAGAAGAGGTCGCAGCCTGCACGCGCCAGGGCCGGGGCCACCTGCGCCACACCGAGACCATAGGCGTCGGCCTTGATGACTGCGGCCATGCGCACGGTGCGCGCGACCTCGCGTTTCAATCGCCGCCAGTTGGCGACGACGGCGTGTAGATCGATCTCGAGGATGGCGCCCGCTCGAGCGACCGCAGCCCTCCGCTCAGAAGGCATCGGGCAAGTGATCGCCGCTGATGTAATTCTCGAATTTCGTGGTATTGCCGTCGAAGCGCAGCGTCACCTTGCCAATGGGCCCATGGCGCTGCTTGGCGACGTGGATCTCCGCCAAGCCGTAGACTTCCTCGCACCGCTGCCGGTGCTTCTCGATGCGGTCGTTGAACTTTTCCTGACTTTCCTCGGGCCGCTGCGTCGGCGGCGAACGCATCAGATAGTATTCCTCGCGAAAAACGAACATCACGACATCCGCGTCTTGCTCGATCGATCCTGATTCACGCAGGTCAGACAGCATCGGCCGCTTGTCCTCACGCTGTTCAACGGCGCGTGACAGCTGCGACAGGGCCAGCACCGGCACGTCAAGTTCCTTGGCCAGTGCCTTGAGACCACGGGTGATCTCCGAAATCTCCTGAACCCGGTTCTCGAAGCCGCCGCTCTCGCTTGCGCCGCGAATGAGCTGGAGATAATCGACGATGACGAGCCCAAGATTATGCGTGCGCTTCAGGCGGCGAGCGCGGGTGCGCAGGCCGGCGATCGTCAAGGCCGGCGTATCATCGACGAAGAACGGCACCGACGCCAGCCGCTGGCTCGCCTGGACGAACTTGTCGAAATCGTCGTTCGATATCTTGCCCTGGCGGATTTCGTGCGAGGGAACGCCGGATTCCTCGGCCAGGATGCGGGTCGCGAGCTGTTCCGACGACATCTCGAGCGAGAAAAAACCGACAATCGCCCCATCTTCGGCCTTAGTTGGTTCGTCCGCCTTGGGCCGGTAAGCTCGCGCGGCGCTGAAACCGATATTAGTGGCAAGCGCAGTCTTGCCCATCGACGGCCGGCCGGCCAGGACGATCAGGTCCGAGGGGTGCAGGCCGCCTAGCAGCTTGTCGAGGTCGGTAAAACCGGTCGCCACGCCTGTGGTCTTGCCGCTGCGCTTGAACGCGGCCTCGGCCATGCGCACCGCATCGGTCATCGCCGCCGTGAAGGGCTGGAAGCCACCTTCGGATTGGCCCACGGTCGCCAGATTGAACAGCCGCTGCTCCGCTGCCTCGATCTGTTGCGGCGCAGTCAGTTCGACGTCATGGGCATAGGCCTCGTTGACGACGTCGGTGCCGACTTCGATAAGCTGACGACGGAGATAGAGGTCGTGGATCGTCCGGCCGTAATCCGCGGCGTTCAGGATGGTCACGACCGAACCCTGGAGCTTGGCGAGATACTGGCCGCCGCCGCGCTCAGCTAGCGCTGGATCCTGGTCGAACTGGTTCTTAAGCGTGACGGCATTGGCAAGCTGGCCGCGCTCGATGAGGCGGGCGATCGCCGTGAAGATCCGGCCGTGGACGGTTTCCGAGAAATGCTCGGACCGCAGAAAGTCTGCGACCTTATTGAAGACGTTGTTGTTCTGAAGGACTGCACCCAGCAATGCTTGCTCCGCCGCGAGGTTCTGCGGCGGGAGGCGATAGCCCGCATCGCCGTCGTGCAGCGGCGTCACCTTCGACAGGACATTTTCCATCACGGAACTGTAGCACTGCATCCGACTGGCGGCATGCGGGAAACGAATTGCGTCGCCTGTGAGTCAGATGAATGACGGTGTTAACGTTCCGCGACTCGGGGCGCCGGGCAGAATTTTCTTACGCGGCGCGTCCGGCTCCGGCGGCGGCAGGTGCCTGATGGCTGCGTTCCCAGTCGAACATGTAATCGCGGGTGAGCGGGACCGCGTCGACACGGCGTGCCATCTGCATCTGCCAGACCATGTGGCCCTGATAGCGGAAAGCGACCTCGGATCCGGCCAGATAGAATTCCCACATCCGGCAGAAGCGCTCGTCGTAAAGCGCCTTGACGCGCTCGCGCTCGGCAAGGAAACGGGTGCGCCAAGCGCGCAGGGTCTCAGCATAGTGCAGCCGGAGAATCTCGATGTCGGTGACCCAAAGGCCGGTGCGCTCGACGACTGGCAGCACCTCAGACAGGGCCGGGGAGTAGCCGCCGGGGAAAATATACTTGCGAATCCAGGGGTTGGTGCTACCGGCTCCGTCGGAGCGACCGATGGCGTGGAGCAGGGCGACGCCGTCATCCTTCAGCAGCGACCTCACCTTGCCGAAAAATCCGGGATACTGCGGCACCCCGACGTGTTCGAACATGCCGACGGAGACGATGCGGTCGTACTGATCGCGTTCCTGGCGGTAATCCAGCAGCTTGAAGCGTACTTTCGAGCTCAGTCCGGCGGCAGCGGCACGGCGCTCGGCGGCGCGATGCTGCTCCATCGACAAGGTCAGGCCGGTGACTTCGACCTCGCATTCCTTTGCCAGATAGAGTGCCAGCCCGCCCCAGCCGCTACCGATGTCGAGCACGCGCTGTCCCGGCTTCAGGAGCAGCTTCGCCGCGATGTGGCGCTTCTTGTTCGCTTGGGCCTGGTCGATCGTCTGATCCGGCGCGGTGAAATAAGCGCACGAATATTGCCGGTCACGGTCGAGGAAGATATCGTAGAGCGCATCGGACAGGTCGTAATGGTGCGCGACGTTCCGGCGCGAACGTCGCACCGAATTCCACTGCTGGATTGTGCGGAACGCACGGCCGAAGCCGTTGTAAAGCGGCGTCAGCAGTCCCTTCGGTGCCAGGTTGATATTGGCGGCCAGGAAATCGAGGAGATCGTAAAGGCTTGCATCCTCGATCGTCAGGCGGCCGTCCATATAGGCTTCGCCCAGCATCAAGCGAGGCATGAAGAGGAGTTCGCGCTCAAGCTTCTTGTCGCGTAGCCGGATGGTAATGATCTTGCCCGGGGCTCCAGCGAATACACGCGTGTGCCCCGCCGCGTCGATGACGCGGAGAGTGCCTCGGCGTACGAGGTGGCGCAGCAATAGTGCGACAGTCATCGCCGTCCCCGGAGCGTTTCCTTGGGACGATTTTCCTGCAATCCCCGGGTTCTAGACAAGCCCGTTTAGAGCATGGCCAGCGGCACCTTCCGTTGCGGCGGCGGAAAGGCCCGATCGAGGGCCGCAAGGTCCGAAGGCGTCAGGACGAGGTCGAGGGCGGCACGGTTCTCCGCGACGTGGGCGAGTTCGGCGGCCTTGGGAATGACGATGACGCCGGGCCGCTGCAGCAGCCAGGCGATGGCGACCTGGGCCGGCGTGGCGCCATGTGCGGCCGCCACGTCCCGCAGCGCCCGCCTGCTCAGGAGCCCACCCTGTTCGAGCGGCGAATAGGCCATCACAGGGATGCCGCGCTTGGCCAACGCCGGCAGGAGATCCCATTCGATGCCGCGGCGGCCGAGGTTATAGAGGACTTGGTTGGCGGCGCAGCCGTTGCCATCCGGCAAGGCCCAAATCTCTTCCATTTCGTCGAGATCGAGATTGGAAACGCCCCAGTAACGGATCTTGCCGGCGCGCTGCAGCGCGGTGAAGCCGGCGACCGTCTCCGCCAGTTTCACGCTACCGCTCCAATGGAGGAGATAGAGATCGATACGATCGATGCGGAGGCGTTTGAGGCTGCGTTCGCAAGCTGCCGCGACGCCGGCGCGCGACGCGTTCGATGGCAATACTTTGCTCACGACGAAGACACGGTTGCGGCAGCCGGCGATCGCCTGACCCACCAGTTCCTCGGCGCCACCATTGCCGTACATCTCGGCGGTGTCGATCAGAGTCATGCCGAGTTCGATGCCACGCGCCAGTGCCGCGACCGCGGCAGGATCGTGGGCGCCGTGCTCGCCCATTATCCAGGTGCCGAGGCCGAGCCCCGGCACGCGTTCGCCGCCCGGCAGCGCCACGGTCTTCACGTGCTGGTTCCGTTGGCGGCGATGAAGTCGCCCAAGATTTTTGCGGATTCGACGGGAAACTGGTCGACGAAGAAGTGGCCGCCGTGCAACAACAGGACCGGCGGATCCTGGCCGCCGACGACGCAGCTGACGACGATATCGCCGAGCTCGATACGCTTGCGGTCGAAGCCCTCGAACACGCCGTCTCCCTCGGGCTGACGCCTCGCCGAGCGTTATTCCTTCGCGCCCTTTTTCTTCTCCCGCTTCGGCTTTTCAGCCTTCGGCGCTGTCTCTGTCTTGCCGGCCTTCTCGCCCTTCGCCGCCTTGGCCGGCTTCGCCTCGGCCTTGGCTTCCGCGTCGTCGGCCTTCGACTTGGCTTTGGTTTTCTTGGGTTTGGCCTCGGCTTCTGCGGTCGGCGCAGGCGCGGCCGCTGGTTCCGGCGTGGCTCCCTCGTCCGATGTGGCCCGGGTCTCATCGGCGCGCTTGGTGACGTCGATGCCTTTCGCCTGCATCTCGGCCTCTTCTGGCGATTGCGCGACGTTGACCGTGACCTGCACGGCGACCTCGGGGTGGAGGCGAACGCGCATCGGATAAAGGCCGAGCGTCTTGATCGCCTTGTCGAGCGTGACCTGTGCCTTGCTGATGGTGAAGCCGGCCTCGGTCACCGCCTGGGCGATGTCGCGCGCCGTCACCGAGCCGTAGAGCTGGCCGCTTTCGCCGGCTTGGCGGATGACCACCACCGAAAGGCCGCTGAGCTTCTGCGCCACTTGCTCGGCATCGGAACGCCGCGCAAGGTTAGCCGCTTCGAGCTGAGCCCGCTGCTTGTCGAAGATCGCCAGGTTTTCCTTGGTGGCGCGCAGCGCTTTCTTCTGTGGCAGCAGATAATTGCGCGCGAAGCCGGGTCGCACCTTCACCACCTGGCCCATCTGGCCGAGCTTCTCGACCCGCTCAAGCAGGATGACTTCCATCATGGTAGCCCCTCCCTCAGCGTAGGCTATAGGGCAGCAGGCCGAGGAAGCGTGCCCGCTTGATGGCCTGCGCCAGCTCGCGCTGCTTCAGCGTCGAGACCGCGCTGATGCGCGACGGTACAATCTTGCCGCGCTCCGACACGAAGCGCTGCAGCAGCTTGATGTCCTTGTAATCGATCTTGGGCGCATGCGGGCCCGAGAAGGGACACGACTTGCGCCGGCGGAAAAACGGCCGGCGCGCCTGTTGACGGCCGCCGCCGCGATCGCCGCGATCTGCGCCACGGGTTTCGTCGCTCATGCTTCGCCTCCTTCGGCCTCGGCCGGCGCGCCCTCGCGGTCGAACCGGCGGTTGCGTTCGCGTTCACGCTCTTCACCCCGCGAGCGCGCCTGCATCATCGCCGACGGACCTTCTTCGAGCGCGTCGACGTGCACCGTCAGGTAGCGCAGCACGTCCTCGTTGATGCGCATGTTGCGCTCGAGCTCGTTCACCGCCGCCGGCGGCGCATCGAGATTGAGGAGCACATAATGACCCTTGCGGTTTTTCTTGATGCGATAGGTGAGATTGCGCAGGCCCCAGTATTCGCGCTTGGTGACCTTGCCGCCGTGCTCAGTGACGAGATTGGCAAAGGCTTCGGTCAGCGCCTCGACCTGGGCGGAGGAGACATCCTGGCGCGCAATAAAGACGTTTTCGTAGAACGGCATTCAAGCTCCTTATGGCTGTTCGCGGCCCGGCGCTGGTCGAAGATCGAGCATCAGCCGCCCGGGCCTAGCCGGCTAGGCCGGCAAGGAGGCGGCGGACTATACAGCAAGCTTGCCGCGGCGCAAGCGGCAAAACCGCCACCAGAGCAGGCAGTTAAGCCCGGAAAATGCTAGAGAATGAACTTATCGCACCGAGCGCGCCGAGCTCTTCGCCGTCGAGGATGGCGCGCCGCTCTTTCTCGAATACGCCGGGCGATACCAGAGTCTCGCGCGACAGCGAGAAGGTGTTTTGGGTGTGGTCTTCGATGGCGTGGCGTTCGGTCATAGCGACTTACCGTGTTCCTTTCGCATGTATCGCAACGCGTCGCGCGCCGCAATCAGCGGTTTTGAATAGCGCCGAGCTGCTTTTGATTTACTGTCGCTTTACAGGCTGCGGGTGCCGGTGTATCCGGTGCCCGGGAGGACTCATGAAGGCGTGGTTGGTTTTGGCCGTGGCGGCCGTTGTTGCCGGCTGCGTGCCCGTCGAACGCGATCCGGCACGCGACATCATCGGCGTTTCATCTGCGACCGGCGCGCGAACCGATGCAATTCACGACGTCGCGGCACGTGATTTGTTGACATGGAAGGCGAGCCAGATTTGCACCGTTCCGGGCTACGATTTGCGGAACCAGGATGTCGAGCCGGCTGAAAATCATCAGCAAATCGTCGATTGGCAGCTGCGGTGCCAGCCATATACAGCGATGACACCGGTTCGTTTCCGATGACGGCCAGCCGATGAGTCGCGCTTTCGTATTTCCTGGCCAGGGCTCGCAGGCTGTCGGCATGGGCCGCGAATTGCATACCGCTTTCGCAACGGCGCGCGAGGTCTTCGGTGAGATCGACGAGGCGCTGAAACAGAATCTGTCGCGCCTGATGTTCGAGGGACCCGAGGCCGATCTCATCCTGACCGAAAACGCGCAGCCGGCGCTAATGGCCATGAGCCTCGCAGCGATGCGCGTCATGGAGAAGGAGGGCGGCCTCGACCTGAAGCGACACGCCGCGTTCGTCGCGGGCCATTCGCTGGGCGAATACTCGGCGCTGGCCGCGGCGCATGCGCTTGCGATCGCCGATGCCGCGCGCCTATTGAAGCGCCGCGGCCGCGCCATGCAGCGCGCCGTGCCGGTCGGTATCGGCGCCATGGCGGCGCTTCTCGGTCTCGAACTCGACGCCGCCCGCACGGTTGCCAGCGAGGTGGCGCAGGGCGAAGTGGTCGAGGCGGCGAACGACAACGGCGCCGGCCAAGTGGTGGTGAGCGGTCACCGGGCTGCGGTCGAACGCGCCGTCGTCCATGCTGCGAGCCGTGGCGCCAAGCGTGCGATCATGCTGCCGGTCAGTGCACCGTTCCATTGTGCGCTGATGGAGCCGGCGGCGCGCGAGATGGCCGAGGCGCTCGCCGACGTGGCACTGGGCGAACCACTGGTGCCGCTCGTCGCCAACGTCACGGCGCAGGCGGTGCGCGATCCGGGCGAGATCAAGGAATTGCTGGTGAAGCAGGTGACAGGGTTGGTGCGCTGGCGCGAGAGCATCCTGTATATGAAGACGCACGGCGTCACTGCGCTCATCGAGGTTGGTGCCGGCCGTGTTCTGAGCGGACTCGCCAAGCGCATCGATCGCGACTTGACCGGTCAGTCGATCGGCACTCCGGCCGATATCGAGGCGTTTCTCAAGGCGCTGTAGGCGGCGGAAGGACTTTTCACATGTTCGATTTGAGCGGTAAGGCGGCGCTGGTCACCGGCGCATCGGGTGGCATCGGCGGCGCCATCGCGCGCGCCCTGCACGATGCCGGCGCCCAGGTTCTGCTCGCCGGTACCAAGGCCGATACGCTCGGCGCGCTCAAGGACGCGCTCGGCGGGCGCGCTGCCGTCGCCACGGCCGATCTGGCAGATCCTGCGGCGGGTGACGCGCTGGTGAGGGCCGCGGAGGAGCAATTCGGCCAGGTCGACATTCTCGTCAACAATGCCGGGCTGACGAAGGACGGGCTGGCGATGCGCATGAAGGATGAGGACTGGGCGAAGGTGATCGAGGTCGATTTGACCGCCGGCTTCCGCTTGGCGCGTGCGGCACTGCGCGGCATGATGAAGCGTCGCTGGGGCCGCATCATTGGCATCGGCTCCGTCGTCGGCACGACCGGCAATCCGGGCCAGGCGAATTATGCCGCCGCCAAGGCGGGCATGGTCGGCATGACCAAGGCGCTCGCCGCCGAAGTCGCATCGCGCGGCATCACCGTCAACTGCGTCGCGCCGGGATTCATCACCACCGCGATGACCGAGGTGTTGTCGGCGGAGCAGAAGGCGAAACTCGAAGCGGCGATCCCGCTCGGCCGCCAGGGCACGCCCGACGAGGTCGCAGCCTGCGTCCTATTTCTCGCGAGCGATGAATCGCGTTACGTCACCGGACACACGTTGCACGTCAACGGCGGACTGGCGATGGTCTGAGGCGGAATTCGTTCGAGTGTGGCCATGGGCCCGCCATCTATGTTATGTCACCCCCCGCCTCGTCCGACGGCGGTTCCCGGGCGGTCGGGCGGTTGTCTAACACCTTGATCAAACGACATTTGTAGCCAACAGCGCGTCAATCTTTCCGAGGTAAGGTCTCATGAGCGATATCGCCGACCGGGTTAAGAAGATCGTCGTCGAGCATCTGGGCGTCGACGAGTCCAAAGTGACCGAGAACGCCAGTTTCATCGACGACCTCGGTGCTGACAGCCTCGACACGGTCGAGCTCGTCATGGCGTTCGAGGAGGAATTCGGCTGCGAAATTCCCGACGACGCGGCCGAGAAGATCGTGACCGTGAAGGACGCGGTGAACTTCATCGAGCAGCACAAATCATAGCGTTTCGTCGATGAGACGCGTTGTCGTCACCGGATGTGGTGTCGTCACGCCTCTGGGCGTGGGGACCGAGACTGTCTGGAAGCGGTTGCTCGACGGCCAGTCCGGCATTCGCGCGATCCAGAGCTTCGACGTTTCGGACCTGCCGGCGAAGATCGCCGGCCAAGTTCCGCGCGGTGAGACGGCTTCGGGCTCATTCAACGCCGATGACTGGGTGCCGCCGAAAGAGCAGCGCAAGATGGACGAGTTCATCGTCTTTGCGCTCGCCGCAGCGGCGCAGGCGGTGGACGATTCCGGTTGGAAGCCGATCGACCCGGTCGAGCGCGAGCGCACCGGCGTAATGATCGGTTCGGGCATCGGCGGCTTGCCCGGCATCACCGAAGGAGCGCTGATCGTTCATGAAAAAGGTCCGCGCCGATTGTCGCCGTTCTTCATCCCGGCGAACCTGATCAATCTGGCCTCGGGCCATGTTTCGATACGCTACGGATTCAGCGGTCCGAATCACGCTGTCGTCACCGCCTGTTCGACCGGTGCGCATGCGATCGGCGATGCGGCACGAATCATTATGTGGGATGACGCCGACGTGATGGTGGCGGGCGGCACCGAGGCCGCGATCTGCCGCATCGGCATCGCCGGCTTCGCCGCTGCCCGTGCGCTGTCGACCAAATTCAACGATGAGCCACAGCGTGCGTCGCGGCCATGGGACAAGGACCGTGACGGCTTCGTCATGGGCGAGGGCTCGGGTATCGTCGTGCTCGAGGAACTTGAGCACGCGAAGAAGCGCGGTGCCAAAATCTATGCCGAAGTGATCGGCTATGGCATGTCGGGCGACGCACACCACATCACCGCGCCAGCCGAAGACGGCAGCGGCGCCTATCGTGCCATGCGCAACGCGCTCAATCGCGCCAAGCTGTCGCCGGACCAAGTCGATTACGTCAACGCCCACGGCACGTCGACCCCACTGGGTGACGAGATCGAGTTGGGCGCGGTCAAGCGACTCTTTGGCGAGTCCGCTTACAAGCTTTCGATGTCGTCGACCAAGTCGGCGATCGGGCATCTGTTAGGCGCCGCGGGCAGTGTCGAGGCGATCTTCTCGATCCTCGCATTGCGCGACGGCATCGTTCCGCCGACGCTCAATCTCGAGAATCCGTCGCCCAGTTGCGATCTCGATCTCGTACCGCTGAAGGCGAAGGAGCGGCCAGTGCGTTATGCGCTGAGTAACTCGTTCGGCTTCGGCGGAACCAACGCCTCGCTGATCTTCGGTCCGGCGCCCTGACATGAAATGGCTGCGTTACGGCACGCTGGGGGGCATCGCCCTAGTGGTCGTGGCGGCGGCGGTGCTGGGCTGGGGAATCGGAGACTACGTTGGCACGGGGCCACTGGCCCAGCCGAAGACCATCGTCGTTCCCAGAGGTTCGAGCGTCGAGCAGATCGCGGATCGCCTCGCCGATGCCGGCATCATCGCTCATCCATGGGCGTTCGCCATGGCGGCACACGTGACCGGCGCGGCGAGCCGGCTCAAGGCCGGTGAGTACGAGTTCGCAGCGGCGATCAGCCCACGTGGCGTCATCGAGTTACTGCTATCCGGGCGGGTTGTGCGCCACAAGCTGACGATTGCCGAGGGTCTGACCAGCGCCGAGGTCGTCGCATTGGTCGATGCGGCGCCGGCGCTCGAAGGTTCGATCACAATTCCGCCGCCCGAGGGCAGCGTCTTGCCGCAAACCTATTTCTATATTTACGGCGAACAACGCAGCGAATTGATCGCGCGCATGACGCGAGCAATGGATAAAATGGTAGAGAAAATCTGGGCTGGGCGGGCGCCCAACCTACCGCTCGCTAACGCGCAGCAGATGGTGACGCTGGCCTCGATCATCGAGCGCGAGACCGCGCGGCCCGACGAGCGCGCGCGGATCGCCGGCGTCTACGTTGATCGGTTGCGTATTGACATGCCGCTTCAGGCGGATCCTACCGTGATCTACGGGCTGACGGACAGCGGGCGAAAACCACTCGGCCATATCCTCGACCATGACGACGTGCTGATTGACACGCCATACAACACTTATAAGTTCAAAGGACTGCCGCCGACGCCGATCTGCAATCCGGGCAAAGCCGCGCTCTACGCGGCGGTCCACCCCGAGCTGCGTGGCGAGTTCTACTTCGTCGCCGATGGCGACGGCGGGCACCGTTTTGCCAAGACGCTCGCCGCGCAGGATAAGAACATCGCCGCGCTGCGCGAGCACACGCAGGCCAAGGCCCAGAGCGCGGCACAATAGTGCGCTGTTGTTGTTGCCGCCGCGGGCCGAGGCTATAAGCTCATGGCCACACGGGAGAATCGCCGCACCATGAGCGTCGCCAGCATGACCGGATTCGCACGGTCGGAAGGTCATGCCGACGGACTCGGCTGGGTGTGGGAGATCAAGAGCGTCAATTCCAAATCGCTCGATCTACGCTGCCGGCTGCCTGCGGGCTACGACGCGCTCGAGCCGCGGTTGCGCATGGGCCTCGCCGAGCGGCTGAAACGCGGTGCGGTGAGCGTCAATCTGATGATCACCAAGACGACAAGTGGTGCGCCGCTACGGGTGAATCGCACGGCCTTGGCTGAAATCATGGTGCTGGCGAGGGAACTGGCCAGCGAAACCGGCGCTGCGCCGCCGCGCATCGACGGGCTGTTGGCGCTTAAAGGAGTGCTCGAATCGAGCGAAGAAACCGCGGACGAGGCCACTAACGAGCGCCACCGGACGGCAATGGAGCGCGATTTCCAAGCGGCGCTGGGCGCGCTGGCCTCGATGCGGCTCGCAGAAGGCAGCCGGCTGCTGCCCGTACTTGAGGCGCGTCTCGCCGAAATCGCGGCGCTAGCTGCCTCGGCGGAGCAAACCTCGGCGGCGCAACCGGCCGCGGCCAAGGCGCGGCTCAAGGAGCAAATCGCGGTGTTGATTGACGCGGTGCCCGCAATCCCCGAAGAGCGGTTGGCGCAGGAAGCCGCCGTCATCGTCGCTCGTGGCGACATTCGCGAAGAACTCGACCGGCTCGTGGCCCATGTCGACGCCGCCCGCGGCCTGCTGAACGAAGGCGGGCCGATCGGCCGGCGGCTGGATTTCCTCTGCCAAGAACTCAATCGCGAGGCCAACACATTGGCATCAAAGTCGCCGGATCTGACGCTGACGCGCATCGCGCTCGACCTCAAGGCGGCAATCGAGCAACTGCGCGAGCAGGTGCAGAATATCGAATGACGATGGCGGCTCACGACATCAAACGACGCGGCATCCTGCTGGTGCTGTCATCGCCGTCCGGCGCGGGCAAGACGACGATCACGCGCGCGCTGGTGACGCGCGATCCGCTCCTGGCTTTGTCGGTCTCCGCCACGACACGCCTCAGGCGGAACGGTGAAGTCGACGGCAAGGACTATCATTTCGTCGATCCGAGGCGCTTTGCGCGTATGGTCGAGCAGGCTGAACTGCTCGAACACGCCACGGTCTTTGGTCACAGCTACGGCACGCCGCGCGCGCCCGTCATCGGCGCGATCGAGGCGGGCCGTGATATCATCACCGACATCGACTGGCAGGGGACGCAGCAGTTGCAGGCGAAGATCGGCGCAGACCTGGTTTCAGTCTTCGTGCTGCCGCCGAGCATGGCGGCTTTGGAATCGCGGCTTCGCATGCGCGCCCAAGACAGCGCCGAAGTCGTACGGTCGCGGATGGCAAAATCATCCGAGGAGATGAGTCACTGGGATGCGTACGATTATGTCCTTGTCAACGACGACTTCGAGGACAGCGTGCGCCGCGTGGAAGCCATCCTCAGTGCCGAGCGCGTGCGCCGACAGCGTCAGGTCGGCCTGGCCGAATTTGTCAACAAACTCCGCGGCGTTTAGATCGATGTGATCATCAGGGCGCGCGCCAGCGCGCAGAACTCGCTCACGGTGAGGGCCTCGGCGCGTGCGGTCGGATCGACCATGGCGTCGTGCAGCAGCCGCGCCGCATCGCCAAGCGGCTTGAGGCTTTGGCGCAGCATCTTGCGGCGCTGTCCAAAGACCGCCGCGGTGACGCGCTCGAGTGCATCCTGGTCGCAAGGCGCCTGCGGTTTGGGCCGTGGCGTCAGCCGCACGAGCGTCGATGTCACCTTAGGCGGCGGTACAAAGGCTTTGGGCGTGACGTCGAACAGCCGCTCGACATAGGCGAGCCACTGCGTCAATACCGAAAGCCGACCGTATTCGCTCGTGCCCGGCTTGGCCGCGAGGCGCAAGGCCACCTCCTTCTGGAACATAAGCGTGTAGTCGGCGAATTCCCCGAGGTGCGGCAGCCAGGCGACTAGCAATGGCGTCGCGATGTTGTACGGCAGGTTGGCGACGATCTTACGCGGTGCCGGCGTTAACGTCGTAGGATCAATCGCCAGGGCGTCGCCCGGCACGACCTCAAGGCGACCCGGAAAGATTGACGCGAGCTCGGCCAATGCCGGCAGGCAGCGCGCGTCGCGCTCGATCGCCACCACGCGTCGCGCGCCTTCGAGCAGCAGTGCCCGTGTCAGCCCGCCGGGACCTGGCCCGATCTCAATGACGTTGAACCCATCGAGCGGCGCTGCGCTGCGCGCGATGCGGCGCGTCAGGTTGAGGTCAAGGAGAAAATTCTGTCCCAGCGATTTGCGCGCTGCGAGGCCATGACGCCGAATGACGTCGCGCAGCGGTGGCAGCGAGAGCGCGTCGGCCAAGTCCCGCTCTCAGACCTCGGCCCGCTGCATCGCGCGCCGAGTGGCCATGGCACCCGCGGTCGTCAGGGCCGCGACCAGGCTGGCGGGGTTGGCGACACCTTTGCCGGCGATGTCCAACGCTGTGCCGTGGTCGGGCGAGGTGCGGATGAAGGGCAGGCCGAGGGTGATGTTGATGCCGCGGTCGAAATCGAGGGTCTTCAGAGGAATCAGCGCCTGGTCGTGATACATGCAGAGGACCGCGTCATAACGCTTGCGCGCCTCGGCGTGAAACAGGGTGTCGGCGGGTGCGGGACCGGTCGCCGCAATACCCTCAGCCGTGAGCTGTGCGATTGCCGGTACAATAATCTGCCGTTCCTCGCTGCCCATGGCGCCGCCTTCGCTGGCATGAGGATTGAGTGCCGCGACCGCGAGCCGGGGCCGATCGATGCCGAAGTCTCGCTTCAGGGCGGCGGCAGCGACGCGGCCGCATCGCACGATCGCTGTTGTCGACAGCTCTGTGAGCGCGGCGGCGAGCGATAAGTGAATGGTCACCGGCACGACTCGCAAGTCTGGGCCGGCGAGCATCATGACCGGATGCGCAACGCCGGCTAGCGCGCCAAGAAATTCGGTGTGGCCGGGATAGGCGAAGCCGGTGCTATAGAGCGCCTCCTTGTGGATCGGGTTGGTCACGACCGCGCCGGCCAGACCGTCGCGCACGAGAGCCACCGCTCGCTCGATTGCCGCGATGACCGCCGGTGCGTTGGCGGGATCGGGCTTGCCGGGCGTCGGCGAGCGCGCCAGCGGCTGGCGCAGCACCGGCAAAGCTGTCGGAAACACTCCAGCGGCTTCACCGGGCTCGCTAATCTCGCGGGACAGCACTTGGACGCCGAGCGCGGCTCCCAACGCAGCCAGACGTTCGGGATCGTCGATCACGAAAAATGACGGCAGCTTATAGACGCGGCGCTTGTGCCAGGCCTTGAGCGTGATCTCGCCGCCGATCCCCGCCGGCTCCCCCATGGTGAGCGCGAGGGGCGCCGTCATGCGCGGATGTCGATGTATGCCGACCGGCGCAGATCCAGAAGATAGCGACGCGCCAACGCGTCGAGGCGCGCGCGGGCAAGGTTCTCCGTTACCTGATCGCGTGTTGGCATGCCGGTATTCGGCTCCTGCCGCGAGCACACCATGAAGACGCCGATCCCGGGCGAACTGCTGAGGCGCACCGGCCGGCTGGCCTGCGCCAGCTTGAGTTGCAGAACGGTGGAACGGATATCGACCGGTAGCCGGCCGGCAATCACCTCGCCGCTTTGCGTGGGAAGCGGCGGATTGTGATCGTGGCCGAGCTTCGCAAGTTCACCACAGCTCTTTGCCATATCTGAGAAGCGCTGCGCTTCATTCATGGTCCGCTGCTGCTGCGCGGCAGTCGCGGTCGCCGGCAGCGGAAACACGACTTCAGTCAGTGACAATCGAATGTCATCAGGGCTGACCTGGCCGAGAACGCGCCGGTCGATCATGTAGAGGATATAGTAACCGGCCGGCGTTCTGATCGGATAAGACATCTCGCCGGGCTTCATTTTCCCCAGCGCCTCGCCGAGCAGGGGCGGCAGCTGGCTTGGCGTCACCCAGCCAATGTCGCCGCCGACGGCCGAGCTCGGCGATTGCGAGAACTGCTGCGCGACTGCCGCGAAATTCGCACCAGCCCGGATTTGCTGAATCAGCTGGTTGGCGAGCCGCTCCACGTCCGGCGCCTGCGACGGGTTGTCGATGGCGAGATAGATCTCCGCTACGTGGCTTTGAGGGTGTCCGGCGTCCTCCTTGAGCTGCGTCATCGCTTCGTTGACCTCCTCGTCCGAGATTGCGACGTCTTGAGTCAGCTGCTCGCGCACCACCTTCGACCAGGCGATCTCCGCCGTCAGCTGATCGGTCAACGCGGACACCGGAATGCCGATGCGATGGAAATACGCTTCGAGGCCACCTTTCGGCATGTTGTTGCGCTGCTCGATGGTAGCGATCGCATTATCGATCTCCCCCTTGCTTGCGGTGATGTTGAGCCGTCGTGCCTCCTGTATCTCGAGCTTCTCGTCGATCATCTGATGCAGCACGCGCGGCTCCAACCGCTGACGGTTTTCCGGTGTGTCGGGAAGATTGGACGACGATAGCACCAGCGCGACGCGCGCCGACAAGTCATCCAAAGTGATGATGTCGCTATTGACGACGGCGGCGATGCGATTTTCTTCCTGCGCCTGCGCGCCGAAGACAACGCAGAACAGCAGGGCAACGGACAGCAACAGCTTCATGATCGGGTAAGTATCTCGCCTGGTAAACAGCCGAACGGGTCCCCTCGGGGAGCGAAGATACACCGGCAGGGGGCGGTTTTCCTACTGCTCCTGCCATCGGAAACATTACTGAGTTGACAGCAATTTCACGCCGGTTTCGCCCAGGTTCTTGAAGACGAACGTCACCAAGGCGCTAATGCCGGGTGTGACATCGCCGATCCGCACACCGGATTGCTGGACGGAGGTGGTTATAGCAAAGCAGTCGTCGCGGTACGTCAGGTCGATGCCTGAGTAGATCGTGTTGCCACCCTGACTGATGTTGCGGGTATCATGAACGCCGACCGACCAATACTGGGTCAGCGCGGCGTTCACAGCCACACTGATCTGATCACCAATCTCGAGCGGCGAAGTTAAGCCGGGTATCGACTTGAAGGAAATGAACGAGCCCGAGACCCGCAGGTTCGCCGGACCCGCCGAAAAGCCCGTCTCCTGCCGGCGCATCGCCAATGTATGGTGATCGAGCCGCATCCGATAATAGAGATCGAGCAGAGTCGACGGCGACACAAGCAGCCCGCCCACGATATCCGACAGCTGATACTCGAGCCCGCTGCCGACGGGGAAGGGGCTCTGCGTCTCGAAGCGATAACTCTGACCGATCAGCACGCTCGAACTGCCATATTCGGCATTATAGAGACCAGCATGGAGGCCATAATCAACGCGCTGGCCGCTGTCGACGCGGTCGTAGCCAGGCAGACGATTGGGTCGGAACAGATCGGTCTCGTCGAATTCAAAGCCTTGGCTATCCTCGTTCGGAATCAGAGCCGGGTTTTCACCATTGGGTGCGCCGATGATCGCAGCCTTGGGTTCGATGACTTCGCTGGTATCGCCATCGCGGCGCACCCAGGGATACCGCCATAGCAGCGCTGCCTGGGGAAAGATACGGCCAGCTACGCCCGAATGTGTACTCACATCGGTTGGTTCGAACTGGACGCCGTTGGAATCGTAGGCGTCGCTGCGCAGGGCGATCGAAAAGGCGTAGCGGTCGCCGAGCGGACCGTTGAAGGGTAATCGCCAGTCGGAGCCCAGAGACACGCGTCGAATGTCGGCGCCGCTGTGCCGAACCAAGTTGAGGACGTTGCCGTCGAGGTGCAGACGGCCGCCGATACGATCGGGAGTGCTGGTCCAATCATACGTCGCGATCGGCGCGACGATCGGTTGGATACCGTCGCCGACCAACGAATTGAGGCTTTGGAACGAGTAGGCGCTGATGTTGCCGTAGCTGCGCGGACCAAAATCCTCGGCATAGACGTGACTGGTTAGGAAATTGGGCGGCTGCCGGAAATGGTATTTGAGCAGGTAGGCCTGGTCGGACACGCGCTGTAGATCGAACCCGGTCCGCCAGTCTTGGTTGAGGTCGAAGATACCGGTGCCGAAGACGTGACCGCGGACCGATGTCGCCGAATCCGTCGACGTGGACACGCCGAGGGGCCCCGTCTGCACCTGGGCGCCGCCGACCTCGACGCTGGCGTCGAGGTCGAGTTTGCCGAAGCCCCAAGCCTGCCGGTATTCCTGGTCGAGGACCACGCCGGCGTCCTGTGTAATCATCGGCCGGAAGGTGATGTCCTTGTCCGGAGCGATCGCCCAGAAATAGGGCTGCGTGTAATGGAAGCCGAGCGTGCCGCCTGCACCGACGATTGGCGGCAGGAAACCGCTCGCGCGCTTCACGGACGGATCGGGGTGAGAGAAGTAGGGCGTGTAGAACACCGGCCAACCGTCGATGTCCATCGTCGCATCGTGATACTCGATGATGTGCTGCTGCTGGTCGTGCACGATACGCGCGGCCTTGATCTCCCAGACCGGAGGTTTGCTTGGATCGTCAGCGCAGAGCTCGCAGGGCGAGTAAACGCCGCGGCGCAGCTCGGTCCGGTTGCCCGCGACCCGCCGCCCGGTGTTGGCCGCAAGTCGTGAGCGATCCGACAGCAGGATGCGGACATCCTTGATGAAACCCTCGCGGAGTTCGTCATGCAGCTCCATGTAGTCCGCGAAAACAATATCACCGTCGGGCTGCAGCAAGCTGACATGGCCGGACGCGGTGACGACGTCGGTGCGCTGATTGTAGGTCACGGTGTCAGCAAGCAGGATCTGATCGGCCTGATCGAGCTCAACATGGCCGCGCGCAACGGTGAGCCCGAGTTCCTGGTCGTATTCGACTTGATCCGCCTGAAACAGGATCGGTTTGTTCGACGCATGAGTCGACAGCTGCGCAACCGCCGATCCCGCGGCAGCCAGCACCGCCAACAACCCGATCAGTCCGGAAATCAGCCTCCCCCCACTCATCAGGTTCAGCCGTCTTCGAGATGCAGCAGAAGGCTGACGCCGACGAGCCAAGAAACGCCGGCCGGCGTCCAGGCGGCGAGCATCGTGGGAATGGTGGCTGAAAGACCGAGCGCGAACACGATATCCGACAGGAAATAGAGCGCAAAGCTGCTGGCGATGCCGACGGCGATCATCAGCGTCGCGCCGCCGGCGCGCTGCATCCGAAGGCTGAAGCTCGCCGCGATCAGGACCATCGCCGCCAACAGCAGCGGCCGCGCGAGCAGCGTGTCGAAATAAAGCTGATGACGCTGCGATGAGAAACCCGCGGCTTGTAGCAGCCTGATGAATCCCGGCAGCTCCCAGAATGACATGGTCTCCGGCGGAGCAAAGCTGTCCTGAATTTTGTTGGTCGTGAGATTGGTGGAAATCTCCAGTCGCTTGAATGGTTCTGGCTGCCGGTTGGGCCACCAGTCGCTGCCGTCGAGCACCGTCCAGACGCCGGAACCGAGCACCGCCTCGCGGGCGTCGACACGTCGATCGAGCCGCGTGTCATGCGCGAGGAACAAAAACATCACGTCGTGCAACGTCCGCTTCGGCAAGATGAAGCGATCGGCATGAATGATCGACGGATTGCCCTGGTTGTCGCTCTGCCGCAGCCACAATCCGTTGGGCGACAGCGCGAACTGTGGGTTGCTGCTGTGGAGAACGCGGTTTTCCAGGGTTTCGTAGCTCGCCTGCATGACAGAAGCGATCGGGTTGAACAGCGTTACCGCGACCACGCCGATCAGGAAAGCGCCCGCCAACGGCGGCGCGACAAACTGCCAGGCCGAAATTCCCGACGCGCGCGCGACGACAAGCTCGTGACTCCGCGTCAGGCGCCAAAACACCATCATGGTGCCGAATAGCACCGCAAACGGCAAGATTTGTTGCGCCATGTCGGGTTCCTTGAGCAGCGCGAGCTTCAACAAAACCGCCAGTGTCGTATCCGCCCGTGTGCCGGCGCGCCGAATCAGTTCGACATAGTCGAGCAGAAAGACGATCAGCATCATTGTGAAGAGGACGCCGAAGAACCAGATGAAGAACTGGCGTGCGATGTAGCGGAAAAGCGTCTTCCAGGGCGACATGGCTATCGCACAGCCCGCCGCGCTATGAATTCGCTGGGCAACCGCGCGCCGGAGCGCCAGGTTATCCACAGGGCCGCCAGAAACGGCCCGATCGCGTTGAAATAGATGAACGGCATCACGGCCGTCGTGCTACGCGAGAGGTTAGTCAGCCCGACATCGACGATCTCCATCGTCAACGCAACACCAATCGCCGCAAGGATACGCCGCGCCTGGCCGCGCCGGTTGAATTCACCGGGCAGCAGGCACAGGATCGGAATGGCAGCCATCGACAGTGCGGTCAGGGGGCCCGCCAGCCGCATGTTGAGCTCGACATACAGCGCGGGGTTGTCAAGGTTGCCGAGAAGCTCGCTCAGATAGAGTTCATCGGGCTGCCGGTCGCGCAGGGTCGGTACGTTCCGCATTTCGGCCAGGTCCAAGATGTAACTCTTGAACGATAGCGACGACAGCTTGTCGCTCAGACGGTCGTATTGCTGGCGCACGCCATTCACCATAAGGATATGTGGACCGTCCGACGTTTCGACGAGCGCACCGCGCTCCGCCGAAATAGTGATTGGCTTGTCCTTGTCGCTGGTATTCTCGATCAGCAAACCGATAAGATCGCCCTTCGAATCGCGTCGTTTGACGTAGACCATCAGCGTGTCCGATAGCGTGTTGAAGACGCCTTCCTGAATGAGCGCGGCGGCAAACTTGTTGCGGATCTCGAACTGAAGGTCCTTGAACGCGCGGTTGGAGGCGGGCAAGAAATAGAATCCCATGGCGTAGAGCACGATCATGCCGGCCACACCAAGTATCATGGCTGGCTTCGCCAGTGCCCATTGGCTCATGCCGGACGCCCGCATGACAACGAGCTCGCTTTCCGCGATCAGCTTGGCATAGACAAAAATGATCGCCGTGAAAATCGCAATCGGCAGCACGACATCGACGAACCGCGGCAAAATCAGAACCGCCAGGTACAGAAAGAGACCAAACGACAGCCCGCGATTGACGATCAGGTCGACGAGACGCAGCGACTGAAGAAGCCACACGGCGGCACTGAAGATGACGCCGACCGAAAGCGTCACCATCAGGGCCTGGCGAAAAACGTACCACGTCAATCGGTCCATGGTGCGCGATTATAGGTGTGGCTCCGGCTTCTGCCATAGTGGGATTTCCCGCGCGTCACGGGCGAAAAAACCGAGTCGTGGGACTGCAAGCGGCTTGCGACCAAACCTACGGCGTGGAACTCTGCCCGCGCGCGGCGAATGGAGATGCGGTGGCAGATCGAACTGGGATCGAAGTGGTGGACTTGCCATTCCACGTCTTCGCCGCACTCTTCGCGGTCCTGTTAGCGTTCGCGTGCGTACCGCTGCTACTGACGCCGCTGCCGCCGCTGGTCGACTATCCAAACCACCTCGCGCGCATGCACGTCCTTGCGAACTGGAGCCGCGCGTCGTTGCTGCGCCAATATTATGTCGTCGCTTGGCGGCCATTGCCCGATCTCGCGATGGATGTCGTCGTCCCGCCGCTGCTTGGGATCGTTTCGCTACAAACCGCCGGTAAGCTGTTCCTCGCGGCGGCATATGCCCTGTCGGCGGGCGGCGTGGCGGCACTGCACCGAGCGATCCACGGACGATGGTCGGCATGGCCGCTCACGGTGTTTCTTCTGGTCTACAATCGTCTCCTGCTGTGGGGGCTCGTCAATTTCCTGTTTGGCCTCGGTCTCGCCTTCTGGGCTTTGGCTGGGTGGATCATCTGGCGCGAGCGCAATAGCAGCTGGCGGCTGATGTTCGGTTTCATCGCCGCATTGAGCATCTATTTTGCCCATCTAATGGCCTTCGGCATCTATGGCGCGATGATCCTGGGCTATGAGGTCGGCCGGTCACGGCACCACCGCGAGACGGCCGCCCAGATGATCCGCGCGGTGTCGGTCACGCTGCTGCCATTTCTGCCGCCGCTCGCCCTCTTCGGTGCGACTCTGGTTTCCTTGCACGCGGGCGGATCGTTGCTTTCAGGAATCCGATATTCGCAACCCGGCCGCAAGCTCGACCTGCTATTCAGCATCTTCGATCTCTACAACCGTCCGTTCGACGTGGCGTGCTTCGTAATTGCCATAATCGCCATGGCGGTCGCTTATTGGCGACGCTGGCTTCGCCTCGCGCCCGGGATCGGCGCACCACTGCTCCTGCTGATGCTGCTCTATCTGGCAATGCCGAGCACGCTCTTCGGCGCCACTGGCGCCGACCGGCGGATGCCGCTCGCAATGGCGATGCTACTGGTCGGCGGTAGCGCATGGCAGGTACCATTCGCGCGTGACGCCAAGAAGTTTCTTGCCGCGACATTGATGATGTTCGCCGTCCGGATCGGCGTGGTCGCGGTGAGTTGGCATGCAAGTGGCCAAATCTATTCGCAGCTGCTCACCGGTCTCGATGCCTTGCCGCGCGGCGCCCGGATCGCAGTGGCATTCTCCGACGATGAGATCAATGTCGGAGCGGTGCCGCTCCTCCATTTTCCGGTCTTGGTGGTGGCGCGGCGCGACGCGTTCGTGCCGACGCTTTTCGCCTATCCGATGCAACAGCCCGTCGCGTTTGCGGACGGCTACGGCGTACTTGCCGCGCAACTTTCATCGAATGCGCTGTGGCGATTCTATGTTGACGGCAAAAAGCCGATGCCGCCGACACTCGCCCAAGCACTCGCGCACTGCGATTACATCACCTTCGCGGCCCGACACGCGTTCGTGATCGCCGCTACAAGCGGATTGACGCCGATCTTTGTCGCGCCTGAATTCCAGATCTACCGGCTGACCGGCTCCTCCTCATGATCAGCAGCTTGCTGGTGCCGAGCGTCGCGGATCTCGCGAGCTGGGGAGGGGTCGGGTTCGCGGTTCTCATCTTCATCGGCCTCGGCCGCGCGTTGACGGCCGGTCGCACGCGACCCGAGGTCGCGTTGGTCGCCGGCTGGGGTGTTATGTGCCTCGTGCTGACCGCCTGGGGCGTGGCAGTCCCCTTGTCGCTGCACGGCCCGGCGGTTGCGCTAGCTGTCCTTGGCGTTGTCGCGCTTTTCCTGCCGACGACACGGCTCGGCGCGGACGACTGGCGCGCGCTCGGTCGCGTGCTGGCGCTGTCGCTACCGTTGCTGGCGGTGATGGCATCGGCACGGCCGAGCGAGCCCGATACCTTCCTTAATCTATTGCCGAACGCCGCCTATCTTTATGACCACGGCATATTTCCTGCCACAGGGCGACCGGCGGTGCACTCGCTGCTGCCAGCCGCACCCTACAATCTCCAGCTCGCGGGGTTCGTTGCCGGACTGCTGACGCCGCAATTCCCAGCCATTGCGCTGATTGGATTCAATATCGTCCTTCAGCTTGCAGCCGGCTTGTTGCTCGCGCGGCTGGTCGCGGGCCAGGAACGGAACGAGGCGCCGGGCTGGAGCGTCACGGCCTTCGGTCTGCTTCTGGCGACGGCTCTGAATCCCGGCTTCGTGCCGCGCTACCACCTGTCGAGCTACAGCGAACCCTCCGTGATGGTCGTGCTCGCCTTTGCCGGCTATCTGGTGCTGCGTCGCGATCGCGCTGCCTCGATCCTATTGGCAGCCGTGCTCACAGCGCTGGTGGAGATTAAGCAGGACAGTATCGCTCTCGTCCTCGGCCTCGTACTTGCCGCCGTGCTGCAGCCGCGCGAGCTTGGCGAGCGTCGTCGTGCCATCGTGCTACGCGCGGTTGTAGTCGCGGTTCCGTCGGCTACGCTCTATGTGCTCTGGACGTGGTACGTCCACACGCATTTCAAAAATCCTGACGTCGAACTCACCTGGATGCCATTGGCGCAATGGCAATGGGGCATGCTACCGACGATTTTCCGGCAGATCGTCATTATCCTCGGGGAAAAGATTGTACTGTTTGGTCTGCTGGTCGCCGTCCTCGCGGTTGTCGTCGCACGCGCTTGGCGTCGCATGAGAGTAACGGTCGGCCAGCGGGCCGGACTGGTTCTGCTGACCGTCACGCTGCTCTACGACGCGGCTTTGATCGTGAGCTATGTCGGCCACTTCAGCGGCCAGATGGCGGCCGACGCTCATTCGTTCTTCCGCTACAACACGCATCTGGCGCTGTTGCTGATGGTCACGCTGGTTCTCATGTTGCGCGAGCCGGCGCGCGCGTGGTTCGAAACATTGCCGCGGCGCGGTCGAACGAGTCTGTCGGCGCTGGCGATCCTTGCGTTCATCGGTTGCCCGGTGGCGTTTCTACCGTTGCTGCGCTTCGATCTCGAAACGCCACAACGTCGCGCCTGGGACCTTGCGAAGCATCTCGCTGCCGCTATCGCGCCGCACGATCGCGTCGCGCTTATCCTGCCCGGCGATGGCGGCAGCCTGTTTCCGGTTCTCGACGGCTTGCTGCGCATGACGCCGCCGCGTCGACCCGACGTCGTGCTCGACGACATTCCGAGGATGCCGCCGAACGTCTTTAGCGGTCTCGCCGCCGATCGGTGGGCGCTGATTTCCTGCACGCCGGCCGACATGCCGGGCGTGCCGGCGGGCGAGGCCGCACTGTTCAGCCGTACGCCGGACGGTTGGCGCTTGGTCGCGCACTGGTCCTATCCGGCGGCGGACAAGGGTCGCTGGTCCCGGGTCATCTCGCTCGCGCCGCTCTGCCTATCGGGTTGACACGTTCGGCGTTTCAACGCTCTATCGCTATTTCGCGGTTTGGATCGAGGATCGGTTATGAAAATCAAGTTCGTACCACCGCGTCTGCCGAGGACCGGAACGCTCGTGCTGTTCGTCGGCGAGGGGCGCAAGCTGTCGCCCCAGGGTGGTCAACTCGACAAGCGCAGCGGCAAGGCATTGACACGTGCCCTCGATGCGTCGCGCTTCAAGGGCAAAGCCGAGGAGACGCTTGCCATCCTGGCGCCGGCGAAGCTTGGCGTCGGACGGGTTCTGCTCGTGGGTGCGGGCAAGGCCGATCCGGCCGATCGCGCGCTATGGCAACATTGCGGTGGAGTGATCGTGGCCGCGCTCAACGGCGCCGGCGAGAGCGAGGCCGCGGTCCTCGTCGAAACGAAGGATCGCGGCGCCGAGATCGCTGCCCATATCGCCTACGGTGCGCGGCTACGTTCGTATCGCTTCGACAAATACCGTACCAAAGAGAAGTCGGACCAGAAGCCGTCGCTCAAGACGCTTTCGATCCTAGTCGACGATCTCAACACGGCGCGGCGTCGCTATGTGCCACTCGACAGGATTGCCGACGGCGTGTTCTTCACACGCGACCTGGTCTCCGAGCCGGCAAACGTGATCTATCCTGAATCGCTCGCCGAGCGCGCCAGGGAGTTGACCAAGCTCGGCGTCGAGGTCGAAGTCCTCGACGAGAAGAAGATGGCGGCACTCGGCATGGGCGCACTGCTTGGTGTCGGCCAGGGCAGCGCCCGACAACCGCGGCTGCTCGTCATGCAGTGGCATGGCGCCGACGACAAGAAGCAGGCGCCGGTCGCTTTCGTCGGTAAAGGCATCACCTTCGATACCGGCGGCATCTCGATCAAGCCGGCGGCTGGCATGGAAGACATGAAGTGGGATATGGGAGGCGCCGGTGCGGTGATCGGCTTGATGCTGGCGCTGGCTGGACGTAACGCGAAAATCAATGTGGTCGGCATCGGTGCGCTGGCCGAGAACATGCCTTCCGGCACCGCGCAACGGCCCGGCGACATCGTCAAGTCGATGTCCGGTCAGACGATCGAGGTGCTCAACACCGACGCCGAGGGTCGCCTCGTCCTCGCCGACGCGCTCTGGTACTGCCAAAACCGCTTCAAGCCGCGGCTGATGATCGATCTCGCGACATTGACCGGCGCGATCATTATCGCGCTTGGGCATGAGCATGCCGGCCTCTACAGCAACGACGAGAAGCTGGCGGAACAGCTGATGGCGTCGGGCAAGGTGACCGGCGAAACGCTATGGCGCATGCCGCTGGGCGAGGCCTACAACAAGCTGATGGACAGCGATGCGGCCGACGTGAAGAACATCAGCGGCAGCCGCGATGCGGGCAGTGTCACCGCCGCGACCTTCCTCGAGCGCTTCGTCAACAAGGTGCCGTGGGCGCATCTCGACATCGCCGGCACCGCTTGGGCGACGAAGGACAAGCCGAACGTACCGAAGGGGGCGACCGGCTTCGGCGTCCGGTTGCTCAACCGCTTCGTGCGCGACAATTACGAGACCGCCGAACGCAAGTGACCGAGATCGGCTTCTATCATCTCCGGAATCTGACGCTCGACCGTGCGCTGCCGCAGTTGCTAGAGAAAGCCTATGCCGGCGGCTATCGCGTGGTGCTGATGGCCGGATCTGCGGAGCGCGTCGATCAGCTCAATGCGCTGTTCTGGACCTACAGCGATGCCGCCTTTCTGCCGCATGGTTCGATCAAGGATGGCAATGCGGCGCAGCAGCCGATCTGGCTCACGGTCGAGGACGAGAATCCCAATGGCGCCGACATGCTGGTGCTGGTCGATGGTGCGACTTCGCGCCATCTCGAGCGCTACAAGCGGGTGCTCGACGTCTTTGATGGTAACGACGAAATCGCGGTCGTCGCGGCGCGGGCGCGGTGGCAGCAAGCCAAGGCGGCGGGTCACGCGCTGACCTACTGGCAACAGACCGAGAAGGGCTGGGAGAAGGGCGGCGCCGGTTGAAGCCGCGCGCCCATCCCGCTATAAACCCGCGACTTTACGCAACAACGAGGCCCGGCCGATGGCCAAGGAACGTACGCTCTCGATCATCAAACCCGACGCGACGCAACGGAATTTGACCGACAAGATCAATGCCCGTTTCACCGCCCGCGGTCTCAAGGTCGTCGCACAGAAGCGCCTGCAGCTTTCGCAGGCTCAGGCCGAAAGTTTTTACGACGTGCACAAGGAGCGGCCATTCTTCCGCGGCCTCGTGACGTTCATGACCTCGGGTCCAGTGGTGGTTCAAGTCCTCGAGGGCGAGAATGCCGTCGCGCTTAATCGCGAGATCATGGGTGCGACCGATCCGGCGAAAGCGGCGCCGGGGACCATCCGCAAGGACTTTGCTGAATCGATCGAGGCCAACTCGGTGCATGGCTCCGATTCTGCCGAGACAGCGAGACGCGAGATCGCCTTCTTTTTCCCTGAACTCGCGTAATTTGCACCGGCCCGGACTGCTATTCGGTTTTTCGACGCCTGCGGTGCCTGAGGCCGCAGAAGGCCTAGACCAGAAAGTAGGCGAGCAGCAGCAGCACGACGACGATGGTACCGACGGCCCAGCGCAGGAGCCGCGCGAAGCCGAGCCAAGTCTCGCGATGCGGCTGAAGGTCGAACGTAGTCATAGCAAACCTCTGCGTCAAAAAGCTCACAAACCTATAGCGCGGCCGCGGGCTTTTGCAAACCCCCGAGCGGACGCGCCAGCACGGTACCGAGCGCCAGCGCGTAGAACGGCAGCCACCAGAGCTGATAATTGTGATGCGCCGTCGGCGCCGCCAGGATCGCCGCGAGGGTCAAGGCTGCCGCGAGCGCGCAGCGCGCGGCAATATTCGGCGGGCGGCGCCAGACGTGGACGACAATGGCGACCGCCAGGGTGGCAACGATCGAGCGCGCGGCGACCGCGGCGCCGGCCGGCGCGAAGGCGAGCCAGCTCGTCGCGTCTGGCGGGCGGATGGTATTGAAGAGGATGATGTTGTCGTAAAAGGCGGTCGGCGCGGCGAGCGCATAGGGCAGGACCGGCAGCAGGCCGACGGCGATGCCCAGAGCGTAACGCACGCGCGCTAGGCCGCCGGCCGGCAGCAGGCAAGGCGCGAACATCACGCCAGGGAAGAGCTTCGCCGCGATCGACAGGCCGGTGCACAAGCCCGACAGAAAATCGCTGCGGCCGAAGGCGAGGAACGCAAGGAGCAGCGGGACGACGGCGGCGAGATCGGTAGCGCCTTTGGCAAACAGTTGCTCAGCCACGAGAGGTAGCGACAGATAGAGTGCCGCGCCAATCGCGCCGGCCCGGGTTGCGCCGATCCGACGGCCTAAGCCGAGCATCAACACGATCGTCGCAGTCTGCAACAGGAGGTTGGTCACCAGCACGCCGCGGGCGCCGAGCGCCAGGCCGAGCGGTAGATAGATCGCCGGCATCACCGGCAAATACTTGTAGCCGCCAAAGGCACTGGCGAGCTCGGGGTCGATCGGCACCGTATACGGATTCTGGCCTGCCAGCATGGCGTGCCCGGCGGCCAGCGTCGTCGTCGCCATGTCGATCAGGCGTGGATGCACCAGGCGCACCGTGCCGTAGACCAGCTCGAGTGCCGCCAGCGCGATAACGAGCGCCAACAGCAAACGTCCCGCCGGCGCGTCCGCAACTGGACGTCGCAGCATCCGCAGGACGGCAGGAACCGATACCAGCAATGCCAGCAGCACCAAGCCCTTCCAGGGTCCGGATTCGCTCCAGTTGAAGATCTGCACCAAGCCGACGGCCAGCCAGAACAGCGCCGCGATCAGCATGCGCGTCGCCCTCATGCGGCGTCGAGGCGCACCGGGCCTGGCCGGCCATCGATCTCGACGTTGTCATCCAAAACCCGGACACGGCCTTCGGCGATCAGCCTGACCGCCAGCGGATAGGCGCGGTGCTCCACCGCGAACACGCGTGCCGCGAGCGTATCGGCGGTGTCGTTTGGCAGCACGGGCACAGAGCCCTGGACGATGATCGGCCCGCTATCGACCGCGTGGCGCACGAAATGAACCGTGCAGCCGTGACGCTCGACGCATGCCGCCAGTGCGCGCGTATGCGTATCGAGGCCGGGAAACTGCGGCAAGAGCGACGGATGAATATTGATCAGCCGATCGCGCCAGGCGACGACAAAGGCGTCGCCGAGTACGCGCATGAATCCGGCAAGGCAGATGAGTTCGATACCCGCATCCTTGAGCGCCCGGTTGATCGCTGAGTCAAAGGCGTCGCGCGTGGCGAAATCGCCATGGGAAAAGACGCGCGTCGGAATCCGCGCCCGCGCGGCGCGCTCGAGCCCTTGGGCATTGGCGCGATTAGAGACGACGAGAACAATCTCGGCGGGAAAATCCCGCGCGGCGCAGGCGTCGATGAGCGCCTGAAGATTGGAGCCGCGACCGGAGATCAGCACCGCGGTTCTCAGCCGGGCCACGCGCGCTCCAGGTTGAGGAGATGCGCGCCAGCTTCGCCGGCGCCCTTGACGATCCGACCGATGCGATGGACGCGCTCGCCCGCGTGAGTCAGAACACCCGCGACTGCATCCACTTGGCCCGGCGCGACGATCGCAACCATGCCGATGCCGCAATTGAACGTCCGCGCCATCTCGGCGCGAGCGATTCCAGCGGTGCGCGCGAGCCACGCGAAGACCGGCGGCAGAGGCCACGTCGCAACGTCGATTTCGGCGGTCAGGCCGTCGGGTAACACGCGTGGAACATTCTCCTCGATCCCACCGCCGGTGACATGGGCATAGGCCTTCACGCCGCCGGCTTTCAGGGCGGCGAGGCACGGCTTCACATAGAGCCGCGTCGGCCGCAACAACTCGTCGGCGAGGCTGCGGGTCGGCGCAAACGGCGCGGCCGCCGTATAGGAGAGGCCAGCTTCGTCGACCACTCGCCGCACCAGAGAAAATCCGTTCGAATGCAGTCCATCCGATTCCAGACCGAGGATGACGTCGCCCAGCGCGACATTGGCGCCGTCGAGCAACTGATTGCGTTCGACCGCGCCGACAGCGAACCCCGCAAGGTCGTAATCGCCGACGGCGTACATTCCCGGCATCTCCGCAGTCTCGCCACCGATCAGCGCGCAGCCGACGGCGCCGCAAGCGGCTGCGATGCCCTTGACGATGGTCGTCGCCTGCTCGACCGCGAGCCTGCCCGTCGCGAAGTAGTCAAGGAAGAACAGCGGCTCGGCGCCCTGAACGACGAGGTCGTTGACGCACATAGCCACCAAATCGATGCCGATCGTGTCGTGCCGGTTCGCGGCGATCGCGATTTTGAGCTTCGTGCCGACACCGTCGGTGGTCGCCACGAGGATCGGGTCGCGATAGCCTGCGGCCTTGAGATCGAACAGCGCGCCGAAGCCGCCAAGGCCGGCGCTCGTGCCCGCGCGCGCCGTTGCCTTGGCGAATGGCTTGATGGCCTCCACCAGTGCGTCGCCCGCGTCGATGTCGACTCCGGCGTCGCGGTAGCTGCGGCTCTTCTTGGGGTCAGCCATTCGCGCGTTTTCTACGCCAGGACGGCGACGATGAAAAGCCCGCGCAATCGACGCAATGCGGATTGCCTTCCGCCGCGACTTCGCGGGACAGGCCAACGGTCAGGGTTTCGACCGCGTCTTGCTGGCGGCATAGGCAATTGCTTCTCTCCCTTTGCGCTTGCTTCGATCGGCACGATTGTGCCCAAGCTGGCACGTCATGATACGCGCCGGGATGTTAAGCGCGACCGTGTTGATCGGAGTGCTGCTGAGCGTTGCGGTCAGGGCGGATTCGCTCCCCACCGATCCGTGGAGCAATCTTATGCTGACGCCCTCGCGAGGGCCGGCGCGGGTCATCGGTCGACCTTGGGACGGCTGCATTGCCGGCGCCGCCGTGCTGCCCTGGCGCGGTCCCGGTTACGAGGTCTTGCGACCCGGAGAACATCGTTATTTCGGCGATCCGGCGACAGTACGTTTCGTCGAGCGGCTCGGCCTCCGGGCGCACGCCGCAGGGCTGCCGATGTTCTATGTCGGCGACATGGCGCAACCGCGTGGCGGGCCGATGCCCAGTCAACACGTGTCGCACCAGACCGGCGTCGACGTTGACATCTATTTGATTCTCGACACTGATCCGACGCTGCCGATGGCAGCGCGGCAGACGCTTGAGCCGCCATCCATGGTGCTGCCCGATCAGAGCGCGATCGATCCCAGCCGGTTCGGTCCTGGCCAGGTCAAACTGCTGCGCCTCGCTGCGAGCGATCCGGCAGTCGATCGCATCTTCGTCAATCCGGCGATCAAGCAGGCGCTGTGCAAGGGCTATGGCGCCGCCGGCGCCGGCAACCATAGCTGGTTGCACCGCATCCGGCCGTGGTACGGCCACGAGGCCCATTTCCACGTGCGGCTTCATTGCCCGGCTGGATCGCCGCTTTGCCAGGATCAGCCCCCGGTGCCGGCCGGCGACGGCTGTGATCCGGCAATCTTCGCGTGGTGGAGGCAGGAGCTCAGCAAACCCAAGCTGGCAGTACCGCCGCCGCGCATTCCGCCGCCGCTTCCCGCCGTCTGTGCCGCATTGCTGCCGGCAAGCTGACCGACACCGGCGGTCCGCTGGCGTCGGCGTGCTTAACGCCACTGTCAAGTCACCGTGACGCTCTTTCAGTAATTGTAAAAGTAATATTCGGTATTTCTTGGAGTAAAGCCAAGTTTTTACAGGAGAAACTTAAGTAAATTCTTGCTGTCCCCGTCATTAACTATAATAATCCCGCCGACAGCCGTCTCGGACGTTGTCGGTGAGGAGACTTCGATGAATTTCGCTCGCGCCTCGGCCGTGGGTCTCGTGCTTTGCACGCTAGCCGGCCCGGCTTTTGCCCAGACCTTCGGCTCACCCGGCACCGGACCGAATGGTCCCTATATCCGTGGCGAGGGCGGCTGGTCGCATATGAACGACATGACCGGTCGTACAACGACCGGCACCATCTACACGTCGAAACAACATGAAGGTTACGCCGTTGGCGGCGCGATCGGCTGGAAGCTCGATCAGCTGCGCCTCGAGCTCGGTCTCGATTTCAGCAATTCCGGCATCAAGGAAATCGATCTCAACAACGCAACCGCCAGCTCGGTGAGCGGCTCGGTCAAGAATACGTCGGCCATGGTCCGCGCGTTGTGGGATTTGCGGACGGGGACGAACTTCGTTCCCTACATCGGCATCGGCGTCGGCGCGTCGCACGTGACCCTGGATAACGTCCGCGCCAATGGCACGGCGCTCAGCAACTCGTCCGACACCGTCTTCGCCTATGAGCCGATCGTCGGCCTCAACTATCTGATCACGCCCAATCTCGCGCTCGGTCTCGAATATCGCTACTTCGCGACGGTCGATCCGACGTTCGCCTATACGCCCGGCGGCCGTCTCGGGCTTAAGAACGAAAGCCACAACGTGCTCGCCAGCTTGACGTGGTACTTCGGCGTGCCCGAGCCGACACCGGCGATGCAGCCCGGGCCGCCGGCGCCGCCGCCGCAGGCCGGGCCGCCGGTGGTGCCGCCCGCACCGCCGCCCGCACCGCCGCCTGCCGTCGCGGCGCCTGCACCGATGACCTATCTCGTCTTCTTCAACCTGAACAGCGCCGCGCTGACGCATGAGGGCCGCAATGTGGTGGCCCAAGCCGCGGTAGCGTTCCAGCAGAACGCCAAGACCGAGCTTAGGCTGACCGGCTACACCGATACGTCCGGATCGGCGCGGTACAACGTCGCGCTGTCCCGGCGGCGTGCCGAAGCGGTGCGCGCCGAGCTGATACGACTCGGCGTACCACCGGGGGACATTGGCGTTGCCTGGAAGGGTGAGGCCGATCTCCGCGTGCCGACGCCGAATGGCGTGCGTCAGGCTCAGAATCGTCGCGTCGAGATCATCATTCCGTAGTCCGCGGAAGAGGGGGAACGCGACGGAAGGCCCGGCCCCCACCGGGCCTTCTTTTTTGTGCGTGAGGTGGAAAAAGCCGTACCGGGCCCTATATGGTGTCGCCCGCGAGGCACACTGATGACCATCCCTTTCCAGCAGCCATTCCGGCAGTTCGAGCGCACCTTCGCCGAGGCGTGTGCGAAGGAGCCGTCAGAGCCTGAAGCCGCGACGCTCGCCACCGCGACGCGCAACGGCCGGCCGTCGGTGCGAATGGTTCTCATCAAAGCGGCCGACGAACGCGGCTTCGTGTTCTATACCAATCTCGGCAGCCGCAAGGCGCGCGAGCTTGAGGCCAATCCGCGCGCTGCACTGTTGTTTCATTGGAAATCGATCGCCCGTCAGGTTCGCGTCGAGGGAACGATCGTTGCCGTCGCGCCAGCGGAGGCCGACGCGTATTTTGCCTCACGGCCGCGTGAGAGCCAGCTCGCGGCTTGGGCTTCGCGCCAGTCCAGCACGGTCGAAAGCCGGGCGGCACTTGAGGCGCGCTTCCGCGAGGCCGAGGCCCGGTTTGCCGGCAAGCCGGTACCGCGGCCGGATTTTTGGTCGGGCTATTGCCTGGTGCCGGATTGTTTCGAGTTCTGGACGTTCCGTCCCCATCGGTTGCATGATCGCGAGGCCTATATTCGCGACGGCGACGGATGGCGCGGCGAGCGGCTCTATCCATGAGCGAGGCAAGTTCCCACGGCGAGTCGATGGAGCGCGTCGGAACGCTGATGCGCCGCGCGACCTATGCCTCGATCGGAGTTGCCACGCTGCTGGTGACGGTCAAACTCGGCGCGTGGATCGAGACCAATTCCGTCAGCCTGCTATCCAGCTTGATCGACTCGCTGCTGGATGGCGCCGCGTCGCTCGCCAATCTGATCGCCGTGCGTCAGGCGCTCGTGCCGCCTGATCGTGAGCATCGTTTCGGTCACGGCAAGGCGGAGCCGCTGGCAAGCCTCGGCCAAGCCGCGTTTATCACCGGCTCGGCCGTGCTGCTGCTGATCGAGGCGATCCAGCACCTGATCCATTCGCAGCCGATCACCAACACGCGGGCCGGCCTCGCGGTGATGATTTTTGCGGTCGTCGTGACCCTGGTGCTCGTGCTCTACCAGCGTGCGGTCGTCAGGCGTACCGGCTCGCTCGTGGTGAGCGTCGATGCCTTCCATTACCGCGCCGATCTGGTTCTGAACATTGCGGTCATCGTCGCGCTGCTGCTGACGGTCGAGTTCGGCTACGTACTGATCGATCCGATCTTCGGCGGAGCGATCGCGTTATGGATCATCTGGGGCGCGTGGGAGGTCGCCAATCAAGCGATCGTCCAGCTCATGGACCGCGAGTTGCCCGATGTCGAGCGCGAACGCATCCGCGCCATCGCGCTTAGCCACCCCGAGGTACGGGCCGTGCACGACATGAAGACACGCGCCGCCGGTCCGATCTCGTTCATCCAGATCCATCTGGAGATGGACGGCAACCTGCCGCTGGTCAAGGCGCATCGCATCGCCGACGAGGTGGAGGCCAGTATCCTGGCAGCTTATCCGCGTTCCGAAGTGATCATCCATCAGGATCCAGCCGGGATCCAGGAGCCGCGCGCGGCTTATACGCACTGACCTAGCTTTCTTTTAAGCCGCCGTCACCCTAAGCTTCGCGCATGACCATCGAGCACAAGACGGTCCTGCTCACTGGCGCAAGCCGCGGCATCGGCCATGCCACGGTGAAGCGATTCAGCGATGCGGGCTGGCGCGTCATCACCTCGTCGCGCGATCCGGTGCCGCCAGAGTGCAAGCGCGATCCCAACTGGACACAGCACATCACTGCCGACCTGTCGCAGACCCAGGACGTCGAAGGCTTCGTCGGCGCCGTGCTGCAGGAGCTCGGCGATGCCTCGTTGCATGCGCTGATCAACAATGCCGGCGTATCACCCAAGACCCCATTCAAAGAGCGGCTTGGTTGCCTCAATGGCGATCTTGCCGACTGGCGCAGCGTCTTCCAGCTCAATTTCTTCACGCCGGTCATGCTGGCGCGCGGTCTTGCCGGCCCGTTGACGAAAGGCAAGGGCACGATCGTCAATGTCACGTCGATTGCCGGTCACGCCGTCCATCCCTTCGCTGGTTCGGCCTATTCGACGTCGAAGGCGGCGCTGTCGGCGCTGACGCGCGAGATGGCCGTGGAGTTCGCCGAGCTCGGCATTCGCGTTAATGCGGTGGCGCCGGGCGAGATCGTGACGGCGATGTTGTCGCCCGAGACCGAAGTGCTGCTGCCGCGCATTCCGCTCCATCGCCTCGGCACGCCGGAAGACGTAGCGGCGACGATCTTCTACCTGTGCTCGCCGGAATCGGCCTACGTCACGGGCACGGAAATCTTTGTCACCGGCGGCCAGCACCTCTACTGAGCACTGGCGGAGTAACCTGGTTCTCTGGTTTCCCGTGATGCGAAGGGATTTTAGCGCTCAAGCCGCGCTAGTTTGCCCTGGAGCTGGGCGATATCGGCATCCAGCCAGTCGAGATAAGGCTGTGGCGCACCGGTGGCGTTGCGGCGCAACTCGCCAAGCCGGGCGATCTCAGTCTCGACGATTTCGCCAATATGCGCGACTTGCGCTTGGCGCTCGCGTTCGCCGAGGTGGTGCAGGAAGCGAAGCTTGAGCAGTAGCACCAGGCGGGTGAGATCGCCAAGCGGACCCTTGAGCGGCGCCAGCAGCAACGAGCCGAGCGCGGCGCGGCCGGCGGGCGTGAGGGACAGCACGGCGTTGTCGGTCATGCCCTTGCCCTCGCTGGCCAACGCCAAGCCTTCGATGATCAGCGCTTCGAGCGAACTGCCCATCAAGTCGAGCGACGGCGCCGCGATCCGAGCGGTGAATTGGCGCACCTGGGCGGCAAGGTCGCCGTAACGGCGCGGGCCTTCGGCAAGAAAGCCAAGCGCCGCGAGCTTGATCGCTTCGAGCGGAATAAGGGGTTGATCGCGGAGCACGCGGCGACTTTAGAGGACGGCGCACGCGGTGGGAAATGGTCGTCGCAAGACGCTCCCGCGGCGGCGCGCGAGAGAACTACGCGACGCGACGGATCGGCAGGCGCGACCAGACATCTGAAAGCGCCGCGACTAGTATCTCGATGTCTTGATCGGAATGGAGCGGCGTCGGCGTGAACCGCAAGCGCTCGCCGCCGCGCGGCACGGTCGGGAAATTGATCGGCTGAACATAGATGCGATGCCGCTCCAACAGCTCGTCGGCTGCTTCCTTGCAGAGTCGGGCGTCGCCGATCAGCACCGGCACGATGTGGCTTTCGCTCCGCATGACCGGCAGCCGCGCCTCGGCCAGCCGGCGCTTGAGGCGCGCTGCACGATCCTGATGGCGCCGGCGGAGTTCCGTCGCTTCCTTGACGTGGCGAACGCTGACGACGGCGCCGGCCGCGATCGCCGGTGGCAGCGAGGTGGTGAAGATGAAACCCGGCGCATAGCTGCGCAGGAAATCGACCAGCGCCGCCGACGCCGCGACATAGCCACCCATCAGGCCGAAGGCCTTGGCCAGCGTACCCTGAATCAGATCGACGCGATCCATCACGCCGTCGCGCTCGGCGACGCCAGCGCCATGCTCGCCATAGAGCCCGACCGCATGCACCTCGTCGAGATAGGTCATCGCGCCGTAGCGGCGGGCGACGTCGCAAATCTCGCCGATCGGCGCGATGTCGCCGTCCATCGAGTAGACCGATTCGAACGCCACGAGCTTGGCGCGCGTAGGATCGGCGGTCTTGAGCAGACGCTCGAGATCCGCCGGATCGTTGTGCTTAAAGATATGCTTCTCGGCGCCGCTGTGGCGGATTCCCTGAATCATTGACGCGTGATTGAGCGCATCCGAGAAGATGACGCAGTTCGGCAGCAGCGAACCCAGCGTCGCCAGTGCCGCCTCGTTCGCAACGTAGCCCGAAGTGAAAGTCAACGCCGAGGCCTTACGATGCAGACTGGCGAGCTCGCGTTCGAGCGTGACGTGGTGATGCGTAGTGCCCGAAATGTTGCGCGTGCCGCCGGCACCGGCGCCGTTGCGGTCGATCGCATCGCGCATCGCCGCCAGGACCTCGGGATGCTGGCCCATGCCGAGATAATCATTGGAGCACCAGACGGTGATATCGCCGCGGAGGGCGCCATCGTAAGCACGTGGAAAGGCGCCGGCCCGGCGCGCGATATCGGTGAATACGCGGTACCGGCCTTCGGCCTTCAGCGCATCGAGCCGGGTCTTGAAGAACGCCTCGAAATCCATGTTCGGGAAACGGTCCTTCCACAAAATGCGAATAATTATAGCTGGTTACGGCTCCGTGGTCAGGCCCGCAATGAGGCCGGTTGTCGCGGCGAAAGGCGCGCCGCCGTGTCGTCCAAGGCCTTGCCGAAACGGTCGAGCATCTCGTCGATCTCCGATTCCGTGATCACCAGCGGCGGCGAGAAAGCCTGGGCATCGCCGATTTGCCGCAGGATCAAGCCGTGTTTGTTGATTTCTGCCGTCAGGACGTTACCGGCGCCTTGACTTGGATCAAATGGTGCTTTGGTGGCCTTGTCCTTGACCAATTCGACGGCGGCCATCAGGCCAACGCCGCGAACTTCACCCACCAGTGGATGGTCGGTGAAACGCCGCCGCAGACCGTCCTGGAGCCGTGGCGCCACTTTCTGGATATGTCCGAGAATGTCGCGCTCTTCGTAGATTTTGAGCGCCTCGATCGCCACGGCACAGCACACAGGATGACCGGAATAGGTGAACCCATGGGCGAAGATGCCGATCTTGTCACTCTCGTCGGCGAGTGTCTGGTAGATCGGCTCGCTGACCACGGTCGCCGAGATCGGCAAATACGCCGACGATAGAGCCTTGGCGACCGTAATGATATCGGGCTTTAGGTCGAAGGTTTCGGTGCCAAACATCTTGCCGGTGCGGCCGAAGCCCGTGATCACCTCGTCCGCAATCAGCAACACGTCGTACTTCTTCAGCACCTTCTGGATCTTCTCGTAATAGGTGCGCGGCGGCACGATGACACCGCCCGCGCCCATCGCCGGCTCGACGATGAAGGCGGCGACCGTGTCCGGATCCTCGCGCTGGATCATCAGATCGAGATTTTCGGCGAGCCGTGTCGCGAAATCTTCCTCGCTCTCGCCGGAATGGGCGTAGCGGTAGTGATGCGGGCAGTCAGCATGGCGAATGTTCGCAATCGGCAGGTCGAACGAGCGGTGGTTATTGGGCAGACCCGACAAGCTGGCCGTTGCCACGGTGACGCCGTGGTAACCCTTGAGACGAGCAATGATCTTCTTCTTCCGCGGGCGGCCGCGCGCGTTGTTGTAGTACCAGACGAGCTTGACGGCGGTGTCGTTGGCTTCGGAGCCCGAATTGTTGAAGAAGGCATGCGACATCTTCACCGGCATCATCGCGACGAGGCGCTCAGCCAGCTCGCCGACCACTTCGTGCGATTTGTGGTGAAACGAGTGATAGAAGCTCAGCTTGCGCATTTGCCGCGCCGCGGCCTCGATCAGCCGTTCCTCGCCGAACCCGAGCGCGGTGCACCACAAGCCGGCACAACCTTCGAGATATTCCTTGCCGGTCTCGTCTTTGACCCAGACGCCTTTGCCCTCGATCACCAACAGTTCGCCCTGGCGCTCCAGCCGACGGAAGTTCGAATAGGGGTGCAGATGAAAGGCGATGTCGCGGCTAGCGGCGGAGTTGCCTCGCTGCATGCGGAGGGTCCTTGCGAAATGACGGATGGGTCGCTGTTACTATCGGTCGTGGCGCCGTCCGCCGTCAAATCGGCCGGTCGCGGCATGAGGATGCGACGACTCGCCGGCAGGCATGTGCGGCATCCCGTCGCAGCCGACCCGACAACCGATGACCCGCGCTTGCCGATATCGTCCGGCCAGAATTTTATCCAATCGCTTGCTCACAGACTTATCCACAGATTGTGACAGTCTTGCGCAAGTTGATACTGGCGTGCTCTCGTGGCGCCGTTCAATGCTTCGTCGGTCGCACTAGTTCCCCTTTGCTTAAAGGCTTGCCGCATGTCCGGGCTTCCGCCGCTCGACAACAAGGATTTCGACAATCTGGACATGGACCGGGTAGTTGCGGACCCGCACTACCGTCGCCGCGTGATCGACCGGCTGCGCCGCGACCCGCGCGTTGCCGAAAAACGGCGGCAGGGATCGCTGTTCTACGATCCCCCACCGGTCGACGAAGAATAGCTTAGCGCCGCTGTCGCGGATCGAGCGCCTGCTGTAATCCGTCACCAAGCAGGTTGCAGGCCATCACCGTCAAGAAGATCAGCAGGCCGGGATAGACCGCTAGCATCGGCGCGAGCGCGATCGTTTCCTCGGCGCCCGTCAACATGTTGCCCCAGCTGGCGAGCGGCGGCGTGATGCCGAGGCCCAGAAAGCTCAACACCGATTCGAGCAGGATGATTTCGCCGACAGCGAGCGAGGTGGCGACGATAATCGGCGTCGTCAAATTGGGCAGGATGTGCACCAGCATGATGCGGCGGTGGCTTGCGCCGAGCGCCTCGGCGGCGCGGACGAAGTCCTGCCGGCGCAGCGATAGCGTCGTACCGCGCACCAGACGCGCCACCGTCGTCCAGCCGACCAGCGTCACCAGGGCGATGATCCGGTAGAGGCTCATCGCCGCCGACTCGCGCAGCGTCGCCGGCACACCTAGCTTGTGCAAGTCGGCCGCCGCCAGCACGACCAATAGCGGCAACAGCGGCAGCGCAATCACGCCGTCGGTTATGCGCATCAGCGCCACATCAAGTCGGCCGCCGAAATAGCCCGCAACGAGGCCGATAGCGGTACCGAGGACCGCCGCCGCCAGTGCAGCCGTAATGCCAACCAGCAGCGAAACTTGGCCGCCCTCGAGCAGTCGCAACAACAAGTCGCGGCCGAGTTCGTCGGTGCCGAGCGGATGACGCAGCGACGGGCCGGCGAGACGATGATAGAGATCGACGGTGTCGACATGCGTGCCGAGCAATTGTGCGACGAACGGCATCAGCAGCACCGCGATCGCCAGTGCCAGCAACATTCCGCCGCCAAAACGCACTCGCGGCTGCAACAGCGCGCTCATCGATACACGATCCGCGGATCAGCCGCGGCATAGGCGAGGTCGGCCGCGAAATTCGCCAGCAGCGTCATCAGTGTCGCGAACAACAGGCCGGCGAGGGCGAGGTTGTAGTCGTTGCCCAGTACCGCGTCGTAGATCAGCTTGCCCATGCCCGGATAGGCGAACATCGTCTCGGTCACGAGCGCGCCGGAAAACAGCGAGCCGAACGACAACGCCACCACGGTGATCAGCGGAATGAGCGCATTGCGGAGCGCGTGAAAGGTCAGGATCCGAGCCTCGCCCGCGCCCTTGGCGCGTGCCGTGCGGATATAGTCGTGGTTGAGGGTCTCGACCATAGCGGCGCGCATGTAACGGAGCTGCGGCCCGAAATTGACCAGCACGAGCGTGATCACCGGTAGCACCAGGTGGTCGGCACGATCGGCAATGCCGCCGGCACCGATGGTCGCGGCGCCGCCGGGCGGAAACCAGCCAAGCCGGACCGCGAAGACCAGGATCAGCATCAGCGCCAGCCAGAAGGACGGCATAGAAATCGTGGCGAAGCTCTCGAGGTTGGCGGCGTCATCGAGCCAGGAGCCCGGTCGCCGAGCCGCCAGCACGCCAAGGGGCCAGGCCAATGCCAGCGTCAGCGCAAAGCTCGTGCCCATCAGTATGGCGGTGTTGCCGAGGCGCGGCAGCAGGACCGCTAGCGTTGGACGGGCGTAAAGCCGCGAGTAACCGAAATTGCCGTGCAACGCGGCATTGGCCCAGGCCGCGTAGCGTTCCAGCAGCGGCTTGTCGAGGCCGTAGAGGGCCTTCAGCCGTGCGGCGTCGGCAGGCGTCAGGTGCGGATTGGAAGCGATCATCACGTTGACCGGATCACCCGGCATCAGGCCGATCAGCGCATAGATCACCAGCGACATGGCCGCGAGCACGAGGACGATCTCAAACAGACGGCGGATGACGAAACGGCTCATCGTGCCTGCGCTTCAGCGCCGCGGCCGACGGCACGCCAATCCTGCACCCATAACGTCGACGGATATTCGTTGCCGGTCGGCGTCACGCCCGCCAGCCATTTCGGCAGGATGAAAGGATCGGCGCGGAAATAGAGCGGCAACGCCGGCAGTTGCTCGGCATAAAGTGCCTCGAATCGGTACCACAGCGCCGCTCGCGTGGGCCGGTCGAGTTCGGTCTCGATCGCGTCCATCAGCCGATCGGCCTCGCTGTCGCGCCAACCTAGGTAGTTCTCGCCGCTCCAGCCGTTGACGGCTGACGGAATCTCGTCCGAGCTGAGTTCGGATCGGGGCACATCCTCGGGCGCGGCGAACCACGCGAACATCGCCATTTGGTATTTGCGCTTGGTCATGGTGTCGCCGAACAAGACGCGGGCTGGTTGGTTCTTTAACCGAACGTCGATGCCGACGTCGCGCCACTGGCTCTGCAGCACTTCCTCGACCAGCTCGCGGGTACGGTTGCCCGATGTGGTGGCCAAGGTGAGGACAAGTCGCTGGCCGGCGGCGTTGCGTCGAACGCCGTCGCCGATTGCGTGCCAGCCGGCGGCATCGAGCAGCGCCCGCGCCTTGGACGGGGTGTAGGGATAGCGCGGCACGTTCGTGGTGTAGACCCAATCGAGCGGCGATACGAAGCTGTTGGCGACCGGATTGCGCCCTGCAAACAGCGCTTGGCTGATCGCCGTGCGGTCGATGGCGTAAAGCAAGGCACGGCGCACGCGTACGTCAGCCAGAATCGGATCATCGAGATTGAGGTCGATGTGTTCGTATTCGAGCCCAGGCTTGTAGATGATGTTGAATTCGTGGCCGTGACGCTGGGCGAAGGCCAGCGCTTCATCGAGCGGTAGGCCGAGCTCGCCCGGCACCATGTCGATGCCGCCGGCCAGCAGGTTCGCTTCGAGCGAGGCGGTGTTCTCGACCGCCCAGATCACGATGCGCCGGAAGTAGGGACGAGAGCCCGCCCAGGCCGGATTGCGCTCGAGTACGATGTGCGAGCCGGGCGACACGGCGGTGATGCGATAGGGCCCGTCGTAAAGCCCGTGGGCCGTCGGATCAGCGTCGTAGAGCGAGCGGATACGATATTCGGCCGGATCGGCGAAAGCCGCACGCTCGAGCCGTGCCGGCAGGATCTCGAAGTCGTTGAGTGCGGCGTAGTCGAAGGTAAGACGGTCAAGCGTCACAACGAACGTGTGCGTGTCCACCGCCCTGACGTCGACCATGCGGCGGTACAGCTCGGCTTCGGCGACGCCGGTTTGCGGATCGCGTCCGACGTGCCATGAGAAGACGACGTCTGCCGTCGTGACCGGTGTGCCGTCGTCCCAGAACGCGTCCGGCCTGATTGTGTAGGTGAGGCGCACACCGATCTTGCCATCGGGCAAGGTGACCTTCTGCGCGAGCCCGTTGGCGAAGCTCGGCACGGCTTCGCACAGCATGCAGACGAGCTTCCAACTGGCGTCGTAGGTCGTGAGCGGGCGGCGGACCATGCCGAGCACGTACGCTTTCGCGACCATCGGGTCGATCAGCGGATTGAGCGTCGCCGGAAACTGACTGATGCCGATGGACAGCTCATCGACCCGCTCGGCCGCGCGCGCGGCCGCCGGCAGCAGCAGGCACAAGAGAACGAGAACGACTCGCCGCATTCTGCGCGGCGAGGATAGCAGACGGGACGGTGCGGATTAAGCGCGCTTGCTTTTGCCCGTAGCTAGACGACGCGGCAGCAGTTTGTCGCCGAGGTTGCCGTAGAGCGCGTCGTAAATGCGCAAACCGTCGCGGGCGTCGAGGAAATCCTGAACCTGTTCGTCGAGCGACAGTGTTACGGATTTCGCACGCTGGCTGCGGCTGCGCCGCGTCGCCAAGGTATCGGTATTTGACATCGGAACCCCCTTTAGCCTCTCTCGGCTAAAAAACAGGCTAAAGGCCCAGGGGTTTCTAAATGGTTACCCGGGTTTCCACGTCGGAAATCCACTGGTTTGTGCGTCGCGCCTAGAAAACCTCGGCATCACCTCCTCGCTAAAAAAGCACAGCGAGCGCTTAGCCGCGTCGGGGGCGTCCAGGACATGATCCTCGCGCCGCTCAAGCCGACCGAGCGCACGGTGTTCATGGATCCGCTGCGCCCGCCTGGTGCATCTCAACAATGAGCACAGCCGCGCGCCATTGCGCTTGAACGGCGAGGAATCGCGCCTACATCGGACGGTGTGACGATCTATACTATCGGCCATTCGACGCGCGAGCTCGACGTGTTCCTGGCCCTCCTGCGCGAAAACGGTGTGGCCCTCGTCGTCGACGTGCGCAGCATCCCGCGGTCGGGTCGCTATCCGCGGTTCAACAGCGACACCCTCGGAGCGGCGCTCCGCGCCGCTGGTGTCGACTATCGTCACTTGGCGGGCCTGGGTGGTCGCCGCGACCGCATCAAGGACGCGGCATCGCGCAACACATACTGGCGCGAAGAGGGGTTCCGGAATTTCGCCGATTATGCCGAGACGGCTGCCTTCGCCACGGCGCTCGACGAGCTGCGGGCGCTCGCGCGCAAGCAGTCAGTTGCGATCATGTGCGCCGAGGCAGTGTGGTGGCGCTGCCATCGTCGAATCATCAGTGACTATCTCGTCGCCGGCGGCGAGACCGTACGGCACATCCTCGGCCCCGGCAAAAGTGAAGCCGCGGTGCTCACGCCTGAAGCGCGCGTGCTTTCAAGCGGCGTGTTGCGCTATACCGCGCCTGATCTGCTGAGTGGCGTGGAGGTTGACGGCGGTTAAACCGCGCCGGCCGTACGGCGGCGGCCGAGTTTGTCGGTCTGGGCCAGCGTCTGTTGGAGCTGCGCGTCCGCCTGATAGGTCATCTTGGCGAAGGTGCGCAGGAAACTATCGGTGCGCGGCAACTGGAACAGGGTCTCCTCGTCCTCGCCGTCGGCGCGCGCCGATACCACGACGACGTTGTCCTGCGGCGTTAGGATGAGTTCGGTCAGCGCGACGCCTGGTCCGGTAACGTACTCCACCAGCCGCTGCGGCCGGTCCTCGCTGCGCGCGATCGTCATGCGGTAGGGCACCCGGCTGGTGGCGCATTCGATGAGCGCGCGCGTGAACGGCGACAAGAAGCTCTCGTCGAAGCCCAGGATCGCGGTGGCCTTTTCGTCCGAAGCCGACGAGCGGATCTCAAGCGTCGCCCAGAGCGAAGCGCGGCCGCTGAAATAATCGACCGAGGCGAGGTCGAGGTTGAGAGAATCGATCGGCTGCGGCGGCGATACCGCCCGGCTGCACAGGAACGCGAAGCACGCGGGCTCGCGGCGGAGGCTGAGCGTCGTCGCTGCTTCGAGATTGCAATCGGGCAGGGCGTGCGTCGAATAGGCCAAAATCGCCTCCTTCTACGCCCGCAATTTTAGACAATCCACGTTAAGGGAAGCATAACGCGCCGGTCACAGGCCCTCGGAAGGCGGTGCCCTCGACGGCAAAGCACCGGGACCTCAAAAAACCAGCCGGCCGCCCGCCACGACCAAAGTCGCCGCCAAGATGAACCGGAGCGCCGCTTCGGGAACGCGGCTTGCCAGATAGCTGCCGAGCACGATACCCGGCAGCGAGCCGATGAGCAGGGCGATCAGCAGGTTCCAATGGATCGAGCCCAGCATCCAGTGACCGAGGCCCGCAAGGAGCGTTAGCGGCACCGCATGGGCTATGTCCGACCCGACGATGCGGGCGGTCGGCAACCGCGGATAGAGCAGTAGCAGGGCGGTCGTGCCGAGGGCGCCGGCACCGACCGACGAAATCGGCACCACGATACCCAACATGCCGCCGGTGGCGATCGTCAGCCAGCGGATGCGTTTCGGATCGAGTCCTGCGACAAGCTGGCCATAGCGGCTCACAATACGGCTGCGGAAAATCAGGGCGAACGCGGACGCAAAGAGGGCAAAGCCGAGAACCGTCGTGATCAGGTGGTGAACGGCAAAGCCGCCCAGATTAAGTCGGGATAGCGCGAACAGAGTGAATGCCGTCATCGGCACGCTGCCGGCGGCGAGTCGGCCAACCACCCGCCAATCGATCGTGCCGGTGAAGCCGTGGATCGTCGTTCCCGCCATCTTGGTGATAGCGGCGTAAAGCAAATCGGTGCCGACCGCGCTGGCTGGCGAGACGCCGAACAGCAATATCAGGACTGGCGTCATCAGCGATCCGCCGCCGACGCCGGTCATGCCGACGAGCATGCCGACGATGAATCCCGATAGCGGATAGAGGAAACCCGCCACGTGCGAGCCGACCATACCGATCCTCAGTCCTCGATCATGCCCGCCGCGACCGTCGCGTGGGTCTGCTGGTCGATCAAGACGAACGCACCGGTGGCACGGTTCACGCGATAGGCATCGAACGTCAAGGGCAATGCAGTGGCCAGACGGATACGGGCAATGTCGTTGCGGACAAGACCCGTGGCCGGTCCGCGGGACAGCTTCGCCGGGTCAAAGCGGTCAACCAGTTCAATGACTTGGGCAACGGTCGTGCGCGTGCCCGCCTTGATCAGATAGGGGCGGCCGGTCGCAAACGGCGCGTCATCGAACCAGCAAATTGTCGCGGTGAGCTGCTTCGCGACGGTCGCCGGCACCGTCGGATCGACCAGCATATCGCCGCGGCCGATGTCGACCTCGTCCTCGACTTCGATCGCGACCGACTGCGGCGCCGCGGCGCGGTCGAGCGACCGCTCATGGGTGCCAATTGCGCGGATACGAGTGGTGATACCGGCGGGCAACACGGCGACCGCGTCGCCCACTGCAACCTCGCCGGATTCGATGCGGCCAAGATAGAGACGCGTCGTGCTCGCCGCTGTGGTCACGCGGCGTACCAACTGCACTGGGAAGCGGAATGGCAGCAGCCGCTCGTCGGTCGTCGCCGGCAGCCGCTCAAGAACCGCGAGCAGCGGCTCGCCCTCGTACCAGGGCATCTGTACGCTGGGCTGGACCACGTTATCGCCGAGCTTTGCCGAAAGCGGCACCAGCGTCGGCGGCGCGGTGCCGATGGTCGTGGCGGCCTCGGCGATCTCGCCGGCGATGGCATCGAATGGGCCGTGGGCGAAGTCGACCAGATCCATCTTGTTGACGGCGATCACCAAGTGACGGATGCCCAGAAGGTGCGCCAGGAACAGGTGTCGCCGTGTCTGGACAGTCATGCCCTTGCGGACGTCCACCAGGATGACCGCTGCGTCGGCGGTGCTCGCGCCGGTGACCATGTTGCGCGTGTACTGCTCGTGGCCTGGCGTGTCCGCGATGATGAATTTGCGGCGCGGCGTCGCGAAGTAGCGATAGGCGACGTCGATTGTGATACCCTGCTCGCGTTCGGCGATTAGACCGTCGGTCAAAAGCGACAGGTCGATCGCCTCCTCACCATTGCGCGCCGCCACCCGCTCGAGCGCGCCAAGTTGGTCGCGCGGCACGACGCCGGCGTCGAACAACAGCCGGCCGATAAGCGAGCTTTTACCGTCGTCGACGCTGCCGGCCGTGGTGAAGCGCAGCAGGCCAGCATCCCAACCCTGTGCGTCAGGCATCAAAAATATCCGGCGCGCTTGCGCTCTTCCATCGACGCGTCGGAGGTGCGGTCGTCGAGCCGCGAGGCGCCGCGCTCGCTGACTTGTGCGGTCAGGATTTCGGCGATGATCTCGGCGGCGCTCGCCGCTTCGGATTCGACCGGCAGCGTGCACGAGATGTCGCCGACGGTCCGGAATCGCACCATCCGGGTTTCGATGCGGTCGCCACCGCTCAACTCCGGGACGTCGACCACCGGCACGAGCGCGTCACCGCGGACCGCGACGCGGCGCGGGTGCGCGTAATAGAGGGGCGGCAGATCAAGCTGCTCGCGGGCGATGTACTGCCACACGTCGAGCTCGGTCCAGTTGCTAAGCGGGAACACCCGCATGTGCTCGCCGGCGTCGAGCCGTGTATTGTAGAGGTTCCACAGCTCGGGCCGCTGCCGACGCGGATCCCATTGGCCGAAGGCGTCGCGGAACGAGAAGACGCGCTCTTTGGCGCGCGCCTTCTCTTCGTCGCGGCGGGCGCCGCCGATACAGGCGTCGAAGCCATACTCGGCGATGGCATCAAGCAGGGTCACGGTTTGGAACGCGTTGCGGCTCTGGTTCGCGTGTTTGAGGCGCACCCGGCCGCGGTCGATCGAGTCCTGCACTGTGCGAACGATCAAGCGCTCGCCGAGCTGCGCCACAAGCCGATCGCGAAACGCCGTGACTTCGGGAAAATTGTGGCCGGTATCCACATGCAGAAGCGGGAACGGCAGCCGGCCTGGCCGGAACGCTTTCTCGGCTAGGCGCACCAGGACGGTTGAATCCTTGCCACCCGAAAAAAGCAGGACCGGGTTGCGAAACTCGGCCGCGACTTCCCGCAGAATGTGGATAGCTTCGCTTTCGAGCGTGTCGAGATGGCTGCTCGGCACTAGGCTCGGTATGGCCACCGCGGCACGGTGCGGCGCGACGGTCGCGGTCAGGCTCATGACGCTCTCCGGTGCGTATGCAGGCCGCATTCGCGGTGCTCGTCAGATTCCCACCACCACCGCCCGGCGCGGCTGTCTTCGCCCGGCGTAATCGCACGTGTGCAGGGCGCGCAGCCAATACTCGGATAGCCGCGGTCGTGCAGGGCGTTGTAAGGCACGTCGTGTGTCCGAACGTAGGTCCAAACCGCGTCATCGGACCAGTCGGCCAAGGGGTTGAATTTGTGGATGCCGTGCTCCGCGTCCCATTCCTGTAAGGGCAGGGCACGGCGCGTGACGGACTGCGCGCGACGCTGGCCGGTGATCCATGCCCGCTGACCGGCAAGTGCCCGGGCGAGGGGCCGCACCTTGCGAATGGCGCAGCATTCGAGCCGCAGGGCTCGGCTGTCATAGAACGCGTTCGGGCCATGGGTGCTTACATAGCGCTCAACTTCGCCCGCGTCGGGCGCGACGACGGTGATCGCCAGCCCATAACGCCGCGCGGTCACGTGGATCAGCGACTGCGTCTCTTCCGGCAGTCGCCCGGTGTCGAGCGTGAAGACGCTGATCGGCAGGCGATGCCGCGCCAGCAGGTCGATCAGCACCATGTCTTCGGCGCCGAAACTCGCGGCCAGCGTCGCCGGTGTGTGACGCTCGGCGACAGCCCGCAAGCGGGCGAGTGTTTCGGTCGTCGGCAGATCAATATCCACAGCGATGAACCTCTTCCACGGGATAAATACGGCATGATCCCGATAAATAAGCCTCATTGCCGTATATCCTAGTGTTGTTTCAAAGCATACAACAAAATTATCGTGTTATTATTAGCCACCAGCACATTAATGCCCGTTTCCGTGGCTTCCAGGGTTAACGCAGGATGCGGTCGAAGAAACCGATGGTGAAATTGACCGGTAGCGTGATCGGCCCAGTGCGGTTCCAATACTGTTGCGGCACCGGGGGCACTGGCGAACCGTCGTGGAGCATGGCGAGCGCGGCCTTATCGAGCAACGGATTCCCGGAGGTACGTGTGATCCAAGCCCCGGTGACCGTACCGTCATGCGCCAGCGTGAAGGCGACCATGACGGTGCCTTCTTCCTTCTTCTTCAATGCATCCTCGGGATAGTGCTTGTAGCGTTCAAGGTGGCGGCGGACGCGATCGAGATAATCATCCGGCGAGCCGGTGCCGCGACCCGGACCGCCGGTGCCCTGGCTGAGGCCGAAATTGCCGTTGCCAGCGCTGCCGACGCCGGTCATGCCGGTGCCCAGCGCGGCTGGATTGCCGCTTGCGGTCATCGTGGTAGTGGGGGTGGTCGCAGGCGGTGCGGGGATGGGTGCGACCGTGATTGTGGGCGCCGGCCGCGGTGCCGGTTTCGGCGCTGCAGCCGCCGCCGGCTTGGTGATCCGTTGACGCGCCTCGACGCGGTCTTGCCGCGGCTTAAGTGGCGCGGTCGCGTGCTCGACCGTCGTCAACGTCGGCTTCGGCATCGGCAAAGGTGGCGCAGTATCGTTCGCCTGCGGCGGCGTTGCACTCGGTGCCGGCGGCCGCGTGCTCGTTTCTACTAGAGGCGTGCCGGCGTTGCGCTCGCCGGGCAATCGCGCCGCGCCACCGCTGCCGCCGGGTGAGCCGGACGCACCGCCGGTGCCCAGGAATTTGATGCTGACAGGCGGAAACACGGTCTCTTGCGCCGGCGGCACGTGCCACAACCCGAATAGCAGGATGAGCAACAGACCATGCAGAACAAGCGAGTCGGCAATGCTGCGCCACAGGCGCCTGCGATCGTTCCGGTCGCGGAATTGGTCCGCCGGTTCAGGCGTTATCGGGGTGTAGACGCCCTCGGTCGCCACAGCCATCGTGTGTGCAAAAATCTCAATAGACGACATGGCGTCGAATGCCAAGTGAATCAATGATCTGGGATGAATCCAGCCGCGTACTAGGGGCGGATCGAAGCGGATGGGATGATGGCGCAGAATAGCCTGCAGATAACCGCGCCGCGCGGCGCCCGTGGCCTCGCGGCCGTGGTGGCGCTCGCTCTCGCCGGCGTCGCGTTGGTGGTGTTCGCAATGGTGCCCGCAGGCTGGCGCCTCGGTCTTTGGTATTATGACGTATCGTTCGCGCTCATGCGCTACGCAGCATATGTTGCGTTGGCGGCAACGCTGACGGCGATCGTTGCCCTGATTGGCTGGCCGCGATTGTTGCTCGCGCGCCGTGCCATGGCGCTCGTCGCGTTCGCCGTCGCCGTCCCGGTGGTTTACGTGCCTTGGCACTACGCGCGGATCGCCGCTGCGACGCCGCCGATTCACGACGTCACCACCGATCCGGTCAACCCGCCGACGTTCTGGGCTGTGCTGCCGTCGCGCGCCATAGAGGAAGCCAATTCCGTCGAATACGGCGGGCCGGCCGTCGCCAAGCTGCAGCGCGCGTATTATCCACAGATCGCGCCGGTAACGACGTCAGTGCCGCCGCGCGCGGCTTTCGCTGTCGCGCTCGGTGTCGCACAAGCGATGCCGGGCTGGATCGACGTTATCGCTGAACCCGGGGCATGGCGCATCGAAGCGAGCGAGGAATCGTTCTGGATGCGCTTCACCGACGACGTGTGCATTCGCGTATCGCCACATGGTGCCGGCAGTCGCATCGACGTGCGTTCGCTCTCGCGTCAGGGGCGTGGCGATTTCGGTGCCAACGCCCGGCGCGTGACGGCGTATCTCGATGCGCTTAAGACACGGCTCGCAGCCGGCGCGCATTGAGCCGGCGTCGGCCGGATTGCGGCCCATAACCGCGTGTGGCAAGTTCGCGGTCCTTCCGCACTGCACGAAATCGTCGCCCGAAAATACGAAAGGGCCGTGTTACCATGAAGTTGCTTCGTTTTGGGCCGGTCGGCAGTGAGAAGCCGGGACTGCTCGACAAGGATGGGCAGCTCCGCGACCTCTCCGGCGTGATCGCCGATATCACGCCGGCACAGCTCGCGCCCGCCGCGCTCGATAAGCTGCGCAAGCTCGATCCGGCGAAGCTGCCGGCGGTTTCAGGCGCTCCGCGCCTCGGCGCGCCCGTCGGCAACGTGCCAAAGATCGTCGCGGTTGGGCTCAATTACATCGATCACGCCAACGAAGCGACGATGAAGATTCCGACCGAGCCGGTTCTGTTCATGAAAGCGATCACGTCGTATTCGGGGCCCAATGACGACGTCATCCTGCCGAAGAATTCGATCAAGGGTGACTGGGAAGTCGAACTCGGCATCTACATTGGCACCAAGGCGCAATACGTCTCCAAGGCCGATGCGCTGAAGCACGTGGCCGGCTATACCATCGTCAACGACGTCTCGGAGCGCAATTTCCAGCTTGAACGCGGCCCGCAATGGATGAAGGGCAAAGGCTGCGATACTTTCTGTCCCGCCGGCCCGTGGCTGGTGACGCCGGATGAAATCGCCGACCTGCAGAACCTCGAGGTTATGTGCGAGGTCAGCGGTCAGGTGATGCAGAAGGCCTCGACCAAGGACATGATCTTCGATTGCGCGACGATTGTCAGCTATACAAGTCAGTTCCTGACGCTGATGCCAGGCGACCTTATCGCCACGGGCACGCCGTCGGGGGTCGGACTGGGCCGCAACCGCTTCCTGAAGCCCGGCGACATCATGCACCTGACGATTACCGGGCTCGGCGAACAGCGGCAAAATGTAGTGGCCTACCGCAGCTAACGGGTCCAATGTGCCGGCGCTGGCAGGATGTCCGCATGCTGGCGGCGACAGCCGATTCGCGCTAACCTAAACTCTTGTTTAGCTGTCCCCGGGGAGAGGATTTCCTGACCGCCATGTATGATCGCCGTCCTGATTATTTTCGCGCCGACGATGTCGCGCCGTCCGGCCGCCGCGTCGAAGCCAAGGTGAAGTGGTTCAATACCGCCAAGGGATTCGGGTTCGTCACGCTATCCGATGGTACGCCCGACGCATTTCTGCCGATGGCGGTTCTGCGTCGCGCGGGGTATGGCGAAGCGCGCGAAGGCGCGTCGATCGTCTGCGAGATTGGGGCAGGCGCGAAGGGTCCGCTGGTGCTCAACGTGCTTAACCTCGACAACAGCACGGCGGTCGCCTCCACTGGCGGCCGCGGTGCGGCGCCGCCGCGTGGTCCGGCACAAACGATCCAGGGCGAGGTCAAATGGTTCGAGGCCGAGAAGGGCTACGGCTTCATCGCGCCCGAGGGCGGCGGCAAGGACATCTTCGTCCACGTCACCGTGTTGCGGCGCAGCGGCGTCAACGCGCTTGAACCCGGGCAACGCGTGCGCGTCGACGTTGTCGAAGGGCGCAAGGGCCTCGAGGCCGATCACATCACGCTGCTATAAGATCCGCAGGCGCCGGAGCCGGCGCATCGTCAGGAGCCGAGGAAACTATTGTCTGCATTGAGAGAAGACGTCGGAGCAAATCGTCCATGGATCTGCAAGATACACTAAAGACCTATCGGCTGTTTTCCGGCTCTTATGATTTCGTCTTCGGCCCAATCTTCCACCCCGGGCGTAAGGCAGCTGTACGTATCGCCAACAACCTGCCCGGTCAGCGCATTCTCGAGGTCGGCGTCGGTACCGGTCTGTCGCTGCCCTATTTCCGCCCGGACTCCGAGGTCACGGGCATCGACGTCTCGGCCGAGATGCTGGCCAAGGCCAAGGCACGCGTCGCGCGCAGGCGGCTCGTCCAGGTCAAAGGTCTGCACGTGATGGATGCCGAGCAGACGAGTTTCGCCGACAACAGCTTCGACGCCGTGCTGGCGCTCTATGTCGCCTCGGTAGTGCCCAATCCGGCGCGCTTTGCGGCCGAAATCCGGCGCGTTTGCCGGCCGGGTGGCACCGTCGTCATCGTCAATCATTTCACCAGCGACAGCTGGCTGGTGAGCCGGTTCGAAAAAGCGCTGGCGCCGCTTGCTGGCAAGATTGGATTCCATGCCGATTTCCCGCTCGACGACTTCATCGAGGTCGGCAAACTCGAGGTGCGCGATATCCGACCGAGCAATCTGTTCGGCTATTGGAAACTGCTGCGCTGCGTCAACGATAAGGCGGCTTGAGCGCGCCGTCGCCCGCCGGAACCGACTCCTAGAGCAGATCGAGATCGAAGCCCATCACCGTGCGGCCGCCAGCGACCGCCGGTAGCAGTGCCGGCGCCTGGGCCAGCCGGTGCTCCGCATAGAACCGCGCAGTCGCGATCTTGGCTTCGAGAAAGCGCCGATCGCCGGCACCCGTGCGCAGCCAGCGATCCGCGGCGGCGGCGCTTTCGGCCATTAGCCAGCCGCCCGCCACCGTGCCGAGGAGCTGCAGATAGGGTACGGCGCCAGCGAGCGCCGTGCCCAGATCATCGGCCGCGTTGTCGAGGATCGCGCGGGTCGCGCGCTCCAATGCATTGATGCCATGCGCCAGATGACCGTCGGCATCGTGGCCGTTGAGCGAACCGAGGGCGTTGCGCATCTCGACGACCAACTCGCCGAGCGCGGCGCCCTGGTCGCGCAAGAGCTTGCGGCCGACCAGATCATTGGCCTGGATGCCGTTAGTGCCCTCGTAGATCGGCGCGATGCGCGCGTCGCGCAGATGCTGGGCGGCGCCGGTCTCCTCGACGAAGCCCATGCCGCCATGGACCTGGATGCCGGTGCTGGCGATCTCGACGCCGAGATCCGTGCACCAGGCCTTTACCACTGGTGTCAGCAGGTCGAGCCGCGCCTGGGCCTTGGCGCGCCGCCCGGCGTCGGGATGGTAGCGGGCGCGATCGGCCTGGCCGGCCGTGTAGTAGGCGAGGGCACGCGCCGCCTCGCTCGCCGCGCGCATCGACAGCAGCATGCGCCGCACGTCCGGATGGTGGACGATGGGTAGCCGGTGGCCATCCTTGGCGGTGACCGGCTTGCCCTGGACGCGCTCCCGCGCATAGGCGCGCGCCTGCTGGTAGGCGCGTTCGCCGATCGCCACGCCCTGCAGACCGACGTGCAGCCGCGCGGCGTTCATCATCACGAACATGGCCTCGAGGCCACGGTTCTCGGCGCCGACCAGATAACCGATCGCGCCGCCGTCGTCGCCGTACGACATCACGCAGGTCGGGCTGGCGTGGATGCCGAGCTTGTGCTCGAGGCTGACGCAGCGCAGGTCGTTGCGCGCGCCGAGGCTGCCGTCATCGTTGACCAGGTACTTCGGCACCAGGAAGAGCGAGATGCCCTTGCTGCCGGGGGGCGCGTCGGGCAGCCGGGCGAGCACCAGATGCACGATGTTCGCCGCCATGTCGTGCTCGCCCCAGGTGATGAAGATCTTCTGGCCGACGATGCGGTAATGATCGCCTTCGCGTAGGGCGCGCGTGCGCAGCGCGCCGAGGTCCGAACCGGCTTGCGGCTCGGTCAGATTCATCGTGCCGGTCCATGCACCGGCGACCAGCCGGTCAAGATAGAGCCGTTTCTGCCGCTCGGTGCCGAGCAGTTCGAGCAGCTCGCCGGCGCCGACACTCAACATCGGGCAGAGCGACCAGGCAAGGTTGGCGCTCATCCACATCTCGTTGACGGCGGCGTCGATGACCCGTGGCAGACCCTGGCCGCCGTAGGCGGGCGACGACGACAGGCCGCTCCAGCCGCCGTCGACGTAGGCGCGATAGGCCTCCTTGAAGCCGGCCGGCGTGCGCACCACACCGTTCTCGAGCCGGCTCTTCTCGATGTCACCGATGCGGTTGAGCGGCGCGACGACCTCGCCGGCGAGCTTCGCGGCTTCAGCCAGCACGGCATCGACCACATCCGGTAATGCGTGCTCGCAGCCCGGTAGCTGGGTGATTTCGGGCAGCCGCGCAATTTCGTCGAGCGCGAAGTGCATGTCGGCGAGTGGCGCGGCGTATTCCGTCATATCACCTTGCCCGGGTTCATGATGCCGAGCGGATCGAGCGCCGCCTTCACCTTGCGCATGGTCTCGAGCTCCAGCGGCGCGGCGTAATGTGCGAGTTCGTCGCGACGCAGGAGGCCGATGCCGTGCTCCGCGCTGATCGAGCCGCCGAGCGACACGACGATGTCGTGAACGATACGATTGAATTCCGCCCAGCGCTTCAGATAGACGGCTTTATCGGCACCCGAGGGCTGCATCAGGTTGAAGTGAATGTTGCCGTCGCCGACGTGACCGAAGGGATAGGGCCGGATGCCCGGCAAGCGTTCGCTGACCGCGGCGCTCGCACGCACGATGAACTCGGCGACCTTGCTGACCGGCACCGAGACGTCGTGCTTGATGCTGCCGCCCAGTTTCTCCTGCTGCTCGGCGAGGGCGGCGCGGATGCGCCATAGCTCGCGACGCTGCGCCTCGCTCTCGGCGATGGTGCCGTCCTGCACCAAGTCGGCGTCCATGGCCGCGGCCAGCAGCCCCTCTAACGCCTGGCGCAATTGGGCATCGCCGCGGCTGGTCGAAATTTCGATCAGCGCGTACCACGGATGTTTTGTCGCCAGTGGCTCGCGGAATCCCTCGCCGTGGCGCAGCACGTTGTCGATGCCGATGCGGGGGATGAGCTCGAAGCCGGTCAGCTGGTCGCCGCTGGCGGCGCGGGCGCGCGCAAAGAGTTCCATCACGTCGTCGATGCGCCGTAGGCCGAGCAGCGCGGTCTCGACTTCGCGCGGCCGCGGAAAGAGCTTCAAGGTCGCCGCGGTGATGATGCCGAGCGTGCCTTCGGCGCCGATGAAGAGCTGCTTCAGATCATAGCCGGTGTTGTTCTTGCGCAGGCCGCGCAGGCCGTTCCACACTTGGCCGTCCGGCAGCACGACTTCGAGGCCGAGTGCCAGTTCGCGCGCATTGCCGTAGCGCAAGACGTTGACGCCGCCGGCGTTGGTTGAAAGGTTGCCGCCGATCTGACAAGAACCCTCGGCGCCGAGGCTCAGCGGGAACAGCCGGTCAGCAGCCTCAGCGGCGCGTTGCAGCTCGGCGAGCACGCAGCCAGCCTCGGCGGTGACCGTGAAATTGAGCGCGTCGAGCGCGCGAATGCGGTTCATGCGGCCGAGGTTGATCAGCACGCCGTTCTTGGCCGCGACGGCGCCGCCCGAAAGACCGGTGTTGCCGCCTTGCGGATAGATCGGCAGGCGCGCCGCGGCGCAGATCGCGACCAGCCGCGCGGCCTCGTCGGTGGAGGCCGGCCGCAACACGGCAAGCGCCGCGCCGCGATAGAGTCCACGTTGCTCGCGGAAATAGGGGGCGGCGTCGGTGCCTTCGACCACGCCCTTCGGTCCGACAACAGCCTTGAGCCGCCCGACGACGTCGGCGGCAGCCACGCTATCCATGGCTAAAGCCCTATCGCCGTCGACCAGGCGCCGTCCAGTCCTCAGTTGGGCCGGCTGCGGCCGGGCACGTCAGCGGGCGCGGCGGACCGGCTCGTCGAGGGTCTCCGACGCGGCCGGCTCGAACCGGCCAGTCGCGGGATCGCGCACCATCAAGCGGCCGCTGGCGACGCCGAAATAGGCACCGTGCAGCTCAAGTTCGCCGCGTTCGACCCGTGCACGAATCCACGGGAAGCTCATCAGGTTCTTGAGACTGTTCTCGATGGACGCAAATTCGAGCCGGCGCAGATAGCTGTTGCCGTCTTTCGGGTCGCGCGGACCGAGGCTCGCCGCCGCCGGCGCGATGTGCGACATCCAGCGGCCGATGAAGTCGCCCGGCGAAAGCGGCGCCTGCTCGTCGGCGTAAGCGCGAATGCCGCCGCAGAAGGCATGGCCGAGCACGACGATATGGCGGATCTGCAGCGCCTGGACGCCAAACTCGAGCGCGGCGCTGGTGCTGTGTTGCGAATCGCGGTCGGGCTGCCACGGCGGCACCAGATTGGCGACATTGCGGACGACCAGAATCTCGCCGGGCGCGGCGTCGAAGATCGCCTCCGGCGAAACCCGTGAGTCGACGCAACCGATCATCATGATCTCGGGCTTCTGTCCGGCCTTGGCCAGGCGCTCGTAGCGCGAACGCTCGCTGGCGAAATGTCCGCCCAAAAACGAGCGATAACCCGTCATCAGCCGCTCGGGAAACGGCGTGCGCGCCATGTGGGCGGCCGGATTCGAATCTTGCATACTCTTACCGTTCTCTTATCTCGTTCCGAACAGTTTGACCGTGACGCCGAACCCGAGCAGAACGGCCGTCGCGCCGAAAACGCACAAGCCAGCAATGTCCGCGATGGTGCGGTCGACGGCCGCTAGCGCAACAACGAATGTCAAACAAACCATCAAGCCGCCGACCGACGCGACGTTGGCGATCTCCAAAGGAACATTGTCCGACTCGATGGACTAGTCACCGCACCCACGTGCACAAAAACTTAGCTGCGGTATCCCACGCGAAGTGACGCGACTAAACGGGAACCGGATCGGCTTTACGCCGATCCGGTTCTTAACCCAAGCCAGGTTGGACGCCGTTACTCCGCCGCCTGACCAGCGCGTCGGGCTTCGCCGACCTTCACCGGCGGGCTGCTCTTCAGCGGAATGATGAGCAGACCGGCGACGATTGCCATCACCGCTGCCACACCCATTGCCACCGGGTAGCCTTGACCCTTGATCAGGAAGGCCGAGAGCACGCCGCCATAGACGCCGCCCAGCCCCTTGGCGATGCCGTATAGCAGGCCATAATTGGAGCCTGCTGCCAGATCGCCGTAGTACTGGCCGATCGTCGCCGGGAACAGCGAGAACATCGGTCCCCAGAAGAAGAACGCAGCAATCGCGCAGATCACGAACAGCGTTTCGCTGCCCGAGGAGCCGGCGATGATGGTCAGGAACAGGAACGCGCCGCACAGTAGGTAGCTCCAAATCATCGCGTTCTCGCGCCCGATCTTGTCCGAGACTCCGCCCAAGACGACACGGCCGAGGCCGTTGAAGAGGGCGATGCCGCCGGCTGCTCCGGTCGCCGCCGCTGCCGCGAAGTGGAAGCTGTTCGAGTACTTCACGATCTTGCTCACCCCCGCGAGACCGGCGCTCGAGATCAGGATGAACGAGATCATGAGCACCCAGAACTGCCAAGTTGCCGCGGCTTCGCCGAGTGTGAACTCGTGCTCGGTCGCCCGCTGCGTCGTCTTCGATGGTACCCAGCCTTCCGGACGCCAGCCCTGCGGCGGATCCTTCATGAACAGCGAGGTCACAATCGCCACGCCGCCGATGATCGCCGCCATGATGTAGATGACGTGGAAGAAGGTCGTATCCGGCGCCGTCTTCGGGATCGCCCGGATCGGGAAGATGAACGGCAAGGAGCCCCAGCCGAACGCACCGGCGATCAGGCCCGCGGTGATACCGCGCTTGTCTGGGAACCACTTGTTCGCCGTCGTCACCGCGGTGTTGTAGATGAAGCCGGCAAACAAGCTGCCGATGCACCACAGTACGAGCACGAAGCTGTAGCTCGGCCCCAATGACGTGGCGAAAATGCCGATGCCGGCGATCACTCCCGCGATCGCGGTCACCCAACGCGGACCATATTTATCGCGCAGAATGCCGCCGGGGATCGTACCCAACGATTCGAAAATCACAAACAGCGTGAACATCCAGCCGATCTGAATACTGGACCAGCCATAAATGCCGCCGATGTGTTGCGCCATCGAGCTCCACGCGTATTCGTAGGGGCTGATGACCGCCATCGCCAAAAACGCGCATATGAAAACGACCCATCGGCTATAGCCGAGGATCTCCGTGTCGGATTGGTAAGTACCGGTCGCCCTAGTAGCCATGTCTTCCTCCTTGTCCTGGCTTTCTTGATTCTTGGCTTTTTTGTGTTCGGCGCCCCTGGCAAGTTTGGCCGGGACGCCCTGGTATCCCAGAATGCACCGAAATCGCCCGTTTCGCTACATTACAAAGTATTTAGGTTTCGCAGTTCCGGTTCTCGCCGTGCCTAATATTTAGGCATGACGGCCCTGGGCGGCACGGCGGAGGCGATCATTGATCGCGGCGCCCAGATCGGTTTCCGGGATGGGCATGACCGCGATGGCTTTGAAATGCGGCTGATCGAGCGCGCGCAAAGCCGCGAACAGGTTGGCCGCTGCCTCGACAAGATCGCGCGACGGCGACAGGTTGATCGTCATGGCCGCGCCGTGCAACGCGTCGCCGAAGGCAAGCAGCGCTTCGTCCGACGCGACACGCGTCGCCGCGAGCCGCAACGGCCGCACGGGCGCATAGTGGCGTTCCAGCATGCCGGGTGAACGGGGCGCGTCCGGCTCGCCGCCACCGGTCAGCGGTCCGATCTTGGCCTCGAGCTGCTCGCGCGTGATGCCGCCCGGCCGCAGCAGCGTCGGCCGTGCTGCGGTGAGATCGAGCACCGTGGATTCAACGCCGACGCGGCAGGCCCCGCCATCAAGTACCGCCGCAATCCGTCCGTCGAGCTCGGCGAGGACGTGCTCGGCGGTTGTCGGACTGACGTGGCCTGAGCGGTTTGCGCTCGGCGCGGCGAGCGGCCGCTCGACCGCGCGCAGGAGCATCTGCGCCAGCGGGTGCGCGGGTGCGCGCAACGCCACGGTGTCGAGGCCGGCGCTGGCCAGCGCCGATACCGGAGAGTCGCTCCGGCGTGTCAGGACCACGCTCAACGGTCCCGGCCAGAACCGCCGCACCAGTGTCCGCGCGCGCTCGTCGAAGACCGCAAGTGTCTCGGCAGTAGCGAGATCGACGACGTGGACGATCAATGGATTGAACCGAGGTCTGTCCTTGGCGGCGAAGATCGCGGCGACCGCGCGGTCGTTCGTTGCGTCGCCACCCAGGCCATAGACCGTCTCGGTCGGGAAGGCGACCAGGGCACCGTGGCGCAGGAGCGATGCGGCGCGATCGATTTCGGTGGCGGTCAGCCGTTCCGTCACGTCCGGCCGCGTGCGATGAACGCCGGATTACGGTAGCCGGGCTTGCCATAACCGAGTCGTGTACCTTCCAGCGTGTGGACGCTGCCGCCCGCGGCTTCGACGATCGCCTGACCGGCGGCGGTATCCCATTCGCAGGTCTCGCCGTAACGCGGATAGTGATCGGCGGAACCTTCGGCAATCAGGCAAAATTTGAAGGCACTACCCATTTGTCGACGCACCGCACCGGGCACTGTCTCGAGATAGGCGTCGACGCGACGCGAGGCGCCGTGCAGGCGGCTCGATAGCACAACCGGCTTGGTCGGCGGTAGGCGCGCGGCGATTTTCTCGGGCGTGCCACCGTTGCGCTGGCGGGTTGCGGTGCCCGGACCGGCGGCGGCGTAGATAAGATGCTGCATCGGCACGCCGATCACGCCGAGCACCGGCCACCCGTTCTCGATCAGGCCAACGTTGATGCTGAAGTCGTCGCTGTGGTCGACGAAACCGCGCGTCCCGTCGAGCGGATCGACCAGCCAATAGCGCGACGCCAATGTGGCGGGCAGGCCCGAGGCGGCGACTTGTTCCTCGGCGATCACCGGAATATCGGGCGCGGCCTGCTCCAGCGCAGCGATGATCAGCCGCTCGGCCTCTTCGTCGGCGAGCGTCACCGGCGATTGGTCGGCCTTGCGCCGAACTTCAAAGGGCGTCGCATAGATACGAAGGATGGCCACCGCCGCGGCGGCGACGCCGCGGCGCGCGGCTTCGAGCAGCATACTGTAGTTGGCCGTCACAACCGTGCCTGTTGAATTGCCCGCCAGACGCTGTAGGGCGTCGCCGGCATCTCGATGGTTTCGATACCGAGGCCCGCGATCGCGTCGACTATGGCATTGATTACCGCTGGGGGTGCGCCGATCGCACCGGCTTCGCCCGCTCCTTTGATTCCAAGGGGGTTGGTCCGGCACGGCACGACGTTGTAGCTGAATTCGATCGGCGGCACGTCGTCGGCGTGCGGCATCGCGTAGTCAGTGAACGAGCCCGTGAGCAGCTGGCCGCCGGCATCGTAGATGCAGCCTTCGATAAGCGCCTGACCGATGCCTTGGACGACGCCGCCGTGAATCTGGCCGGCGAGCAGCAGCGGATTCACGACGTTGCCGAAGTCATCGACGACGACATAACGCAGCACGGTCGTGACACCGGTTTCGGGATCGATCTCGACCTCGCAGGCGTGGCAACCGTTCGGAAACGTGTGAGCGGCCGGCAGGTAGTGCGCCTTCTCGTCGAAACCGGGCTCGAAGCCGGGAGGCAGGAGCAAGGGGTTGAATGCGGCTTGCGCGACTTCGACGATGCCGATGCGCCGGTCCGTGCCCGCGATCACATATTGGCCGTCGACGAATTCGATATCGGCCTCGGCGGCTTCGAGGCGATGCGCGGCGATCTTCTTGCCCTTCTCGATGACCCGTCGGATAGCGATGCCGAGCGCATTGCCGGCGACCGGCAGCGAGCGCGACCCGCCGGTGCCGCGACCGAAGCCGACGATGTCGGTGTCACCCTGATGCACGCGCACGCGCTCGAAGGACAGGCCGAGGCCGTCGGCGACGATCTGCGCGTAAGCCGTCTGATGGCCCTGACCGGTCGATTGGGAGCCGACGATCACGGTCGCGGCGCCGCTCGAATCGAAGCGGATCTCGGCCATCTCGTCGAAGCCGCCACCGCACTGCTCGATGTAGGTCGAGATACCGAGGCCGCGCAGCTTGCCGCGTGCTTCGGATTGCGCCCGGCGCATAGCGAAGCCGTCGGCGTCGACGTGCTTGAGCGCGTCGCTGAGGTTCTTCGCGAACTCGCCGCTGTCGTAGGTCATGCCGAGCGCCGTCTTAAAGGGCATGGCGTCGGGCGGAATGAAATTGCGGCGGCGCAACTCAGCAGGCGCGATGCCAAGCTTGCGCGCCGCGTGATCGACCAGGCGCTCGAGGGCATAGTTGGCCTCCGGCCGGCCGGCGCCGCGATAGGCATCGACCGGCACGGTATTCGTATAGACGCCTTTGACGCGCACGACCGCGGCGGACGTACGATAGACGCCGGCGAGCATCGCAGTGCCAGCCATGGTCGGAATGAAGGTGCCGAAATTCGACAAATAGGCGCCGAGATTGGCCACGGTTTCGACGTCGATGGCAAGAAAGTTGAGATCGGCATCGAGCGCGAGCCGTGCGCGCGTGATGTTGTCGCGGCCTTGCGCGTCGCTGAGAAAGGATTCGCTGCGTTCACCGATCCATTTGACCGGCCGGCCTAGCTTGCGCGCGGCATAGAGCACGAGGCCCTGCTCCGGATAAAGGAACAGCTTCATACCGAAGCCGCCGCCGACATCGGGCGTGACGACGCGGATGCGGTTCTCGGGCATTCTGAAGACGCTGGCCGCGAGCAACCGGCGGATCGCGTGCGACCCCTGGGTCGAAGTGTAGAGGGTGAAGCGCTCTTCCGCGGCGTCGAAGGCGCCGAATGCGCCGCGCGGCTCCATCGAATTCGCGACCAGACGGTTGTTGACCAGGCTGAGCTCGACGATGTGCGTCGCCCGCGCGAAGGCGGCTTCGACCGCTTTGCGGTCGCCGGTCTCCCAGTCGAAGCAGAGATTGTCGGGAATATCATCCCAAACCAACGGCGCGCCCGGCGCGAGCGCCCCCGCCGCGTCGGCGATCGCCGGCAGGACATCGTACTCGACCTGGATCAACTCGGCGGCGTCCTTCGCCGCCGCGGCGCTCTCGGCGACGACAAAAGCAATGCCGTCGCCGACGTGGCGCGCACTGCTGGCTGCGAGCAGGGGATGTTCGACCATCCTGATGCGACTGCCGTCGCGGTTCTTGAGCGGCACGACACAGGGAATCCGGCCGATGCCGTCGCGCTCGAGATCGGCACCGGTGAACACCGCGAGCACGCCCGGCGCGGCCCGGGCTACGGCCGTATCAATCGTGCGGAGCTTCGCATGCGCGTGCGGCGAGCGCAGGACATAGCCGGCAACTTCGCGCGGCAAGGCGATATCGTCAGTGTAGCGGCCTCGACCGGTAATGAAGCGGCGATCCTCGCTACGCCGCACCGGCTGGCCCATGCCGAATTGTCCCATGGAGGGGAAATCTCTGTCGTGGTGGCGAAGAGCGCTAAAATAGCGACCGACGGGCGAGCCGACCAATGCCCTTTTTTGCCCGGTCGGTATGAGCGAATGGAGTCCTGGCGCGCATGTGCGGACGCTACAAGCTGGCAACGCCCGCCGAAATCTTGCGCGACGTATTCGGTTTCGTCGAGCGGCCGAACCTGCCGGCGCGCTACAACATCGCACCGACCCAAGACGCGCCGGTCGTGCGCCAGCGCCGCCAACCGCGGGGCGAACGCACGGTGCGGAACCTGCGTTGGGGATTGATTCCGTCTTGGGCCAAGGATGCGAAGATCGCGACGTCGCTGATCAACGCGCGCGCCGAAAGCCTGGCCTCACGGCCGGCTTTCGCACGCGCATTCCGCCAGCGACGTTGCGCCGTGCTGGCCGATGGCTTCTATGACTGGCCGGCGGAGGGGACGGACCGGCAGCCCTATCTCGTGACGCGCCGCGACGACGCGCCATTCGCCTTTGCCGGGCTCTGGGATCGCTGGATCGAGCGGCGCGACGGCGGCGAAACGCCGATCGACACCTTCACCATCGTCACGACCGCCGCGAACGATCTGCTGCGGCGGCTGCATCCGCGCATGCCTGTGATTCTCGTCGGCGCCGCGCTCGATATCTGGCTCGATCCGGAAAGCGATCCGGCGCGGCTCACGCCCGTGCTGGGCGGCGCGCCGAGCGCCGACCTGCAGTACGTTGCCGTGGGCAAACAGGTCAACTCGGCGCGTATCGATGAGCCGGCGTTGGTGACGCCGGTCGGACCGGAAGTCGCGGCGGTTGACGGCGGACTAAGCGGTCCGACGGGCGGCTGATCGGATCAACTCCCTTTCTTGTCGGCCTTGCGCGCATCGGCGATCATCTGCCGCAAGCCGTCGATGTCGACTGCGCCCATCGTGAGTTTATTGCCGATCACCAGTGCTGGCGTCGCGTCGATGCCGAGTGCGTCGGCCAATGCGTAATTGTGCTGGATGATGGCTTTGGTCTCGGACGAGGCCATGTCTCTCTTGAGTATCGTCAGATCGAGACCGGCGGCGCGCGCTACGTTCATGATCGCATCGTCGTCGATCGTGCCGCGGAGCGCCATCATCCGATCGTGGAACGCGGCGTATTTGCCTTGCTTGCGCGCAGCGATTGCGACGCGCGACGCGAACACAGACGTTGGACCGAGAATCGGAAACTCCTTGTAGACGACACGGAGCTTGCCGTCCTCCTTGATCAAGGCTTCGAGCGACGGCTCGAGTGCCTTGCAATAGGGGCAGCGGTAATCGAAGAACTCGACCAGCGTGATGTCGCCATTGGGGTTGCCGCCAATCGCCGAATTCGGATCATGCAGCAACTCGCCGCGCTTCGACGCAATCGCCTGCTGTTGCTGAGCAGCCTGGGCCGCGTCCGCTTTTTGCTGTGCCGCCTTCAGCGATTCCATGACCGCCTCGGGATGCTGCCTCAGGTAGTCCTGGATCAGCTTGTCGATCTCCTGCTTCTGTTGTGGCGAGAAGGAATGCGCCGCCGCTGGCGGCGTGGCGTTAAGTCCGATCGCCAGAGCGATCAGCGCGATGCAGGCGAGCTTGCGCATCCCCAATCCTTCCGTTCGTTAGGAGCCGTTCTGAATTCGTTTGGCTTCGCTGTAGATGTCCTCGGCGCGCTGGCGCTGCGGTCCCGCCGGTAGGATCTGGCGCGCGCGCGTCGCCTGTTGGATTGCTGTCTTGTAGTCGCCGTTGGCCATCCCTTCCTCGGCGAGACAGAGCGCCGCCATGCCGATGTTGTTGCTCCGGCCGTAGGCGATCGCCAGGAAATGCCAGGCGTCGGGATTATCGTGCTCGAAATTGACGGCGTCGGAAAGCTGAGCCAATGCCTTGGGCAGCAGTTTAGGATCGCCGGTTTCGAGCTCGACCTGCGCCAACTCGACGCGCATCAGGGGCGCGTTGTTGAGGGCGACGGCGCGTTGATAGGGTGCCACGGCCTCGGCAACGTGCCCATTCTCGAAGAGCATTTGGCCCTTCAATTCCCAGAAATAGGGATTGTTGGGCTCGTCGTGGATCAGGCTGTCGACCTCGGCGAGCGCCTTGTCCAATTCGGGAATGCGGTAGTAGGCGATGGCCCGGGCGTAGCGCGCCGCAATCGACTTGTCGTTGGCCGGATATTTCTCCAGCGTCTGCGCAGGCGGGTCGAGAAAGCCATGGAGCTTAGCCTTCACGTTCGCGAGCATCGCGATCCATTGCGGCGGATCGGGATTGTTGGTGTACGACGAATCCAGCACGTGCTGCTGCACGTATTCGATACGTTCTTGAGTCAGCGGATGAGTGCGCAAATAGGGATCTTGGTACGCCGGCGAGAGCAGCTCCTCGGGCTCGAGGATCTTGAAGAAATCAAGGAGTCCCTTGGACGATTGATGGGTCTCGTCGAGGAAGGAGAGCGCGGCATGATCGGCGGCGCCTTCCTGCGCCACCGAGAAGGACAGGAACGAGCGCTCGCCGACGCCTTCGCCGCCCGCCATCGCGCCGCCAACACCGCCGGGCTGGCCCGCGGCGAGCGCCGCGGCGCCGCCCACGACCATGGCGATGATCGCCTTGATCGTTGCGTCGTGCATCTCGGTCGCGAAACGCGCGAGGTGACCGCCGGCAATGTGGCCGGTCTCGTGCGCCATGATGCCGACTAGTTCGTTGGGCCGGTCCGCACGTTCGATCGTGCCGGTATTCATGAAGATATTCTGGCCGCCGGCGACGAACGAGTTCAGCTGCGGGTCCTGGACGATGTAGAAGTGCAGGGCATTGGGATCGAGACCGGCGGCGCGCCACACCGGCATCTCGAAGGTACGGAGCATTGTCTCGGTTTCGACGTCGCGGATGAGATTCGGCGAGTCTTGCGCGGCCGCCTGCCGGACAAGCACGACGCCCATCGCCAGCAGCAGGCAACCAACCTTGAGAACGAGCTTGGCGCGCAACGGAACGGCTCCGCTCCCCTCGTAAACGCCGGCACGGCCACCGTCAACCGCCGATTCGAATACGGTTGCGGCATGCGCCCCGCTGCCGTACGCGGCGGTCTCCGCGACAGGGCTCCCAACCCGAGACCAAGCCTCAAATGCTTGACTTTCAATCCGTGTACGCTTAAGAGAGACATGAACGTAAACAACGTAATTATCACTTTTGCATAGGTCCATCAATGGCTAGTATCCCATTGACAGGCCGGCGTTTTCTACAACTTTTCTAGGTGGCGATTTTGTGCTTGAAGTGTACGCAAGCGGTGCCCATAGTGGCCACCGTCGGTTGCGATGCTGTCGGATTGAAAGGAAGCGTGGCGGATTCACGCCTCTGGACCCTGGTAGCTCAGGTCCGCCAGCTTCGCGACTGGCTTACCGGCTCATGCTGAGCGTTCATCCGCAACCGAGCGAAGCCACACATTTGAAGACCGAGACTCGATTCGAGGTCAAGGACCAAGCTCAGCACTCCAGTGCCGAGAATGTCCCTCTCGCTTGCCCGTGGTGCGGAGGCGGATTTACGGCGCAGGACTTAAAGGCTGCCAAGGTGATGCGCCGGAAAATGCGCGAATCCGCGTCGCGATCTCCCACCGGTGGCCCAGACGCCCAAGCTCGCGTTCCGTCTCGGTGTGATCGGGAAGCAACCAAATATTTGGAGCAAGTGCTTCGCCGCCTTCTGGCAGATTTAGCAACGCAGCCTCGCGCAAAAAAGACTTCCAGTCATGCTGACCCCTTACGACGAAATCGGGCTGAATAGCGTGGAACAGCAAAAACTTCATGCTTTTCGCTCCTAGGTTACTTGGCAGTTCCTAGGATACAGCGGCGGGGAAACTGAGTGCGAATCCAGTTCCCTGCCGCTCATGCTCCATGTTCATTGCCCGCTGATGATCCTGACCGGCACATCATCATTCATGACCCAAACGAGCCCTTTTGCGATTTGGGATTGCTGATAGGCAATGAATACCAGCAGCGAAATGACGGCCAGTTTGAAGCCATAACCAATAATAACGCGACCGATTTTGCTCTCCGTTGAGTCAGACATTGTCCATTTCCTCCATTTCGTAATTTGAATTAGGATCGAGCATGGCCGAAAAAGCACGAGACGAATACAGCCCGGCCGAAGCTGATCGGCGCTTCAAAGAAGCAATCCGGCGGGCGCTGACAACGCCGCATAAGCCCCGTGAGGCTTTCGAGGGCAAGACGCCGCGCGCCAAGATGCTGAAGCGCGCTAAAAGCTCTCGAAAATCCTAAGCAAACGGCGCAGCGTCGCGGCGTTACGCGCGAGCCGACTGCGCACTAGTCCGCCGATAGGTCAGCCGCTTGCCTTCGCCGCCCTTGATGGCGGCAATCGTGCGCTCGCTGTCACCGACATGGCGGTGATCCCAACGGAACGAAACCTCGTCGCAGTAGCGGCTCAAGTGTTCCGGCGAAACGTGGTGGAAGGCACCGACGATCGAACGCTTGAGAAGCGCGTTCCACGCTTCCACGGTATTGATATGAACGCCATCGCGGGCGTATTCGCCTTGGTAATGCTTCACCGTGCGATGCGGACCGCCCGTAATCTTGGCCACGCCGCGATAGCCCTTGTGTTCGTCGGTGTGCATCTCAGTGCCGGGCGCGATGTTTGCGGCGATGTTGCGCTTTAGGACGCCAGCGAGAGGATGTGAGACCGGCGTGGCACGGGCGCGGCCATTGCGCTCGACCAGGACCGCAACCGGCGTTTTCGTGTCCATGCGGCTCATGCGCGGGCGTCCTTTGCGGGGCTTGCCGCCCACGTAAGTTTCATCCGCTTCCACGATCTTGCCCGAGCCGCCAAGAGGACCGCCCGAGGCATCGCGCATGGACTCGCGGATGCGATGGCAGAGAAACCACGCCGTCTTGTAACTGACGCCGATGGTGCGATGAAGCTGGTGCGCCGAAATCCCCTTCTTGGCCGATGCCATGAGCCGATAGGCGATCACCCACTTGTTGAGCGGGATATGCGAGCTTTCCATCACGGTCCCGGTCGTAACCGTGAAAGAGCCATCGCAGTTGTTGCAGTGGAGCAGCCCGTCGCGGTGCTTGCCGCCATCGGCTAGCCGATAGACCTTGTCCACGCAGCCGCAATGCACGCAGACCGGCCCTTTCGGCCAGCGGGTTTCCTCAAGGAACTCACGCGCCTTGCGTTCGTCGGTGAAGATCGGATCAGTCAGATTCATGGCAAAGCCCCGTTTTCTGGCTCTAATCTAGGGCTTGCGTGAACCTATGTCAAGGTGATAATTCCGGTAAACAACGTACAAGGTGAAAGATCGGAAGCCAACAGGCGGCGCGTGCCGCCGAACATTAAAATTCGCAAAACAAAGCCAATTGGGGATAGTCAGCTGTGACTCTCAAAGTGTCGGCGCGGGGACGCGTACCGCCCTTCATCGTGATGGACGTGCTGCGCGACGCCAACGCGCGTGCCGCGACCGGTAAGGACGTGCTCCATCTCGAGGTCGGCCAGCCATCGACCGGGGCGCCGAAGGGTGTCATCGTGGCGGCGCGGGCCGCGCTTGAGCGCGAAGTGCTCGGCTATACCGATGCGCTCGGCGTGCCGGCGCTGCGCACGGCGATCGCCGCCCATTACCGCAACCGCTATGGCGTAGCGCTCGACCCATCACGCGTCGTCGCGACCACCGGATCATCGGCGGGTTTCATCCTCGCCTGTCTCGCCGCGTTCGATCCAGGCGACAAAGTAGCGATCGGGTTTCCCGGCTATCCGGCCTATCGCAATATTCTGACAGCGCTCGACCTGGTGCCCATCGAGCTCACCGCCGGCGTCGAGGAACGGTATCAAATCACTCTCGAGCGCCTGCGGACACAGGGGCGGGGCGTCGACGGATTGATCATCGCCAGCCCGGCCAATCCGACGGGGACGATGATTCCGCCGGCTGAGCTCAAGGCCATAGTCCGCCATTGCCGGGCCGCCGGCATCCGCTTGATCTCGGACGAGATCTATCACGGCATCACCTACGACGAACCGGCCGCGACGGCACTGGCCTTCGATCCACAGGCGATCGTCGTCAACAGCTTCTCAAAATATTTCTCAATGACCGGCTGGCGCATCGGCTGGATGGTCGCGCCCGACGATCTGGCGCGCGCGATCGAATGCCTGGCACAGAACCTCTACATCTCGCCGCCGGCACTGTCGCAGTATGCAGCAATCGCGGCATTCGAATGCCGGACCGAGCTTGACGCCAATGTCGCGCACTACGCGGAAAATCGCGCCCTGTTGCTGCGCGAGTTGCCAGCAGCGGGCTTCGATCGCCTCGCGCCGTCGGATGGCGCGTTCTATCTCTATGCCGACGTCGCGCATCGCACCAACGACAGCGAGGAGTTCTGCCGCCAACTGTTGCGCGACACCGGAATCGCGCTCACGCCGGGCATGGATTTCGACCCGCGGCGCGGCCGCGCGACGCTCCGGCTATGCTATGCCGGATCGCCGGCCGTGGTCGCCGAAGCGGTCCGCCGGCTCAAAGCTTGGCGCGGTTGAGCGCCGCGATCAACGACGCCACCACCCTTTCTTCGGATTTACCGATGGTCCGGTGACGTCATGCGCGGGCGGCACGTTGTGCTGCGCCGGCACTCGTTGAGCCTCGGTCACCGTGGATTCGGGCGCTGGCGTCGGCTTGGGTGCGGCGGCCCGCGGCGGCGGCTCGTAGGCCGGCGGCTGCGACGGTTCGAGTGGCAGCGCATGGGATTCGGCCGGCGGCGCGACTAGCTCGCGGTCATTCGACACGGTCTCTGGCGCGAACTCGCCCGGCATCGAATCAACTGTCGCCGATTCGCCACCGCGATGATCGCGGCCACGCCGGCGACGTCCGCCACGACGTCCGCGCCGACGGCGGCGGTGACCCTCCTCGGACTGCTGGCCCGGCATGGCCTCATGGCCAAGTTGCGGCTCGCCAGCGTGTGGCGCATCGCTCCCCGCGTCAGGCGACTCACGCGGCTGGTCTTCGTTTTCGCCGAGCTCTTCGTCGCTGCCGGCGGCGACGTAGCCCGGTTCGCCTGGCAACAAAGCGAACGAAGGCCTAAACGTGCGTTCCGGACGCGGCTGAGGTTTCTGTGGCTCGCCGGCGGCGGTCACGTCGCCGTGGAATGGCGTTTCACCATGACGGCCGCGGCCGCCGCGACGTCCGCGCCGCCGGCGCCGGCGTCGGTGGCCGCCGCCTTCGGCGCCGTACTCGTGATGCTCGCCGCCGGCGCCATGATCCTCGGCTGGCCCGGTTTCGGATTCGCCGATCGGTTCCGACGCGATCGGCGGCTCGCTACCGATCGCGATCGCCTCTTTGTCCTCGGCTTCGATCGGTGCGGCGGGAACCGGTGTCACCGGCAGCGATGCGATTTCTGATGGTGTCAAAGCGCGCAGCCGCTCGAGCTTGTATTGCGGCGGAATGAGTGCGGTGTCCGTTTTGATGTAAACCCGCATGCCGCAACGCGCCTCGATCTGCTGCAGAGTGGCGCGCTTCTGATTCAGGATGTACAAGCCAACGGCATCAGGCACCGCTACGCTGATTTCGCCCGAGCGGCGACGCACACCCTCCTCCTCGATCGCCCGCAGCACATGCAGCGCGGTTGATTCCGTCGAGCGGATATAACCGGTGCCGCCACAATGCGGGCAAGGCTGGGTCGAAGTCTCGATCAACGACGGCCGCAGACGCTGCCGCGACATCTCGAGCAGGCCGAACGGGCTGATGCGGCCGATCTGTATGCGGGCGCGATCCTGACGCATCGCTTCCTTGAGTCGGCGCTCGACGGCATGTTGGTTGCGCGAGACCTCCATGTCGATGAAATCGATGACGATGAGGCCAGCGAGGTCCCTGAGCCGCAGCTGGCGCGCGATCTCGTCGGCCGCTTCGAGGTTGGTCTTGGTCGCCGTTTCCTCAATGTTGCGCTCGCGTGTCGAGCGGCCCGAGTTGACGTCGATCGAGACCAGCGCCTCTGTCGGATTGATGACGACGTAGCCGCCGGACTTGAGTTGCACCGTCGGCGAATGGATCGCGTCGAGCTGCCCTTCGATCGGATGGCGCTGGAACAGCGGCACGTTAGGATCGCGATAGAGCTTCACGCGCCGGGTGTGATCCGGCATCAGCATCTGCATGAACGAGCGCGCGTTCTGGTAACCGGCTTCGCCGTCGACGACGATTTCCTCGATATCGCGACTGTAGAGATCGCGGATGGCGCGCTTGATGATGTTGCCTTCCTCGTAAATCAGCGCCGGCGCGGTCGATTTGAGCGTCAACTCGCGGATATCGTCCCACAGGCGACGGAGGTATTCGAGATCGCGCTCGATTTCCGGCTTGGAGCGTTCGCTGCCGGCGGTGCGCACGATCACGCCCATACCCTCCGGCACTTCGAGGTCGCTCATCAGATCTTTCAGGCGCCGGCGGTCGTTGGCGCTGGTGATTTTGCGGGAGACGCCGCCGCCGCGCGGCGTGTTTGGCATCAGCACGCAATAGCGCCCGGCGAGGGAGATGTAGGTGGTCAGCGCCGCCCCCTTGTTGCCGCGCTCTTCCTTGGTGACCTGCACCAACATAATCTGCCGCCGCTTGATCACTTCCTGGATCTTGTAGTGACGGAAGGGGCGGCGGATCGGCCGGCGCGCTTCCTCGATCTCGTCGCCGCCAAGGGTCTCGACACCGGGCTCGACCGGCACCGGCGCACCGCCCGACGGCCCAGCTTCGGCGGCGGCGGTCTCTGTCATCGGCATGGTTTCGCCGTCGCTCGGCGCGAACGACTCGGGCTCCGGCTCCACAAACTCCCGGGCCTCATCGGCGGGCGGAGCGGATTCGTCGGTTGCACCGGCGTCTTCGTGCGCGTTGTCGTGATGCTCGTGATCGAACGTATCATTCGCAACGGTCTCGTCGTGCCCTGGCGCGGCCTCGGCGACGTCAAGCGTATCGCTCGAGAGTTCATCCGGATGCATTTCGAGCGCCGCGGACTCCGGTACGTCGAACGGTTCCGGCGGAATATCGAGACCAGCCTCCTCGCGCTCTTCCTCGCGCAAGTTTTCGGCGGCTTCGGCGACTCGCTCGGCCTCGAGCGCCGCCTCGCGGTCGGCGACCGGGATGCGGTAGTAGTCCGGGTGAATCTCGTTGAAGGCGAGGAAGCCGTGGCGGTTGCCGCCGTATTCGACGAACGCCGCCTGGAGCGACGGCTCGACGCGCGTCACCTTGGCGAGGTAGATGTTTCCTTTGATCTGCTTCTTAGTCGAGGTCTCGTAATCGAATTCGACGAGACGATTGCCGTCGAGCACGACGACCCGGGTCTCCTCCGGGTGGGCGGCATCGATGAGCATGCGCTTGGTCATGCGAAACTCCGAGGTGCGCGCACGCGCCCGCGCGAAGAACGGGCGGTGGCGTCAACCTGATTGCTGCGAAGCCGGCGGCACAGCCCGTCCGCGAGTCGAACCGGGCTAGAGCGAGGGTCATTTTCAAGGCTCTCTGGCTGCCGCAAGCCGGCCACGGGGCCGGCGCAGGCTTCTGGGTTTGATCAAACCGCGTGGTCCTTTGGCGTCCCGGCGGGGCGCGTCGCCGCATCCCAAACCGCCGCGTCGCCCTCTTCGGCCTTGGGCCGGAAGGGGACTGCGATATTTCGCGCCGACAGGATACAGATGGTGTCATCGGGCGGCAACCGCTTCGTCATCCAGCGCCTGGCAACGAACCGCAGGCGGCCGTGACTTCCGCCGCTTTTATCCTTGGAAAGCCGGCGCGACGCGGTCATAAAGCCGGCGTAAGATGGGTTTGGACGTCGCCGGTAAGGTTGGCCGCGGACGCCGAAGGGGGCAGTGGCGCCCGGATTATGATTAAGCTTTTGAAAATCTTGCTGGTTTTGGTGCTGCTTGGGGGCGTTGCCGGCGCTGGCATCGCCGGCTTGGCCGTGTGGTATTTCGGCCGCGATCTGCCGGACTATCAGGCGCTTGCGAATTACCAGCCGCCGGTAGTGACGCGGGTCTACGCCGCCGACGGGCGGCTGCTCGCCGAATATGCCACCGAGAAACGCGTGTTCGTGCCGGTGAGCGCGATGCCGCCGCTGGTGATCCACGCCTTCCTAGCCGCGGAGGACCGCAATTTTTACTCCCACCCTGGCGTCGATCCGCTATCGATGGTCCGCGCCGCGATCACGGATCTGTTTCGACTTGCCGAACATCGCCGACCAATCGGCGCGTCGACCATCACGCAACAGGTCGCCAAGAACTTCCTGCTGAACAACGAGGTCTCGATCAAGCGCAAGATCCGCGAGGCCCTCATCGCCATCCGCATGGAGCAAGCGATGAGCAAGGATCGCATCCTCGAGCTGTATCTCAACGAGATCTATCTTGGCGGCGGCAGCTACGGCGTCGCGGCGGCGGCGCTCAATTATTTCAACAAGTCACTCGATCAGCTCGACATACAAGAGGCGGCATTCCTGGCGGCGCTGCCCAAGGCGCCGAATAACTACAATCCGCAGCGCCATCCGGAAGCGGCGAAAGACCGTCGCGACTGGGTGATCGACCGCATGGCGGACGCAGGATTCATCACGCCGCAACAGGCAAGCGCGGCCAAGGCACAGCCGATCGTGCTGCGGCAACGCGACGCAACCGAGATGGCGCGCGCCGATTACTTCAGTGAGGAAGTGCGGCGCGAGTTGATCGGTCGATATGACGAACGCACGGTCTATGAGGGCGGTCTGCTCGTCCGCACCAGCCTCGATCCCCGGCTGCAGGCGGATGCCGACAAGGCGCTGCGCGACGCGCTCGAGGCCTATGACCGGCGCCACGGCTGGCGCGGTCCGGTGACGCACATCGCGCTCGGCGACGACTGGCAATCAAGGCTCGCGGCCATGCCGGTCCCAGCCGGAGCTGCCGATGCTGGCTGGGCACTGGCGGTCGTGCTGTCGACTGGTCGGGACGGTGCGACGATCGGGTTAGCTAACGGCGCGCGCAGTGAAATCCCTTATGGAGAACTCCGTTGGGCGCGGAAGCATTTGAGCGACGACGCGGTTGGTCCGGTACCGGCGGATTCGGGGGCGGTGGTATCGGCGGGGGACGTGGTGCTGGTGCAGCGTCTGGATGGGTCGGGGAAGGTCTACGGGCTGCGGCAGGTTCCGTTG